>JAJXWV010000035.1 GCA_021781455.1 Acidobacteriota bacterium
ATCGCGCCCTCCCTTCGAGCGCGCGCACCTTAGTCGACTCAGCTTCGCGTGTTCGCGGTTATTCGGAGGAGACCGACCCCGCAGTTCTAGTTGTCGTCAGGCCGCAGGTCTAATGGTCGCTGAACAGACCACCCTCGCGCCCTCACGCCACAGCGTTCTGGTACAAGTACCTCTGAAAACCTGTGAAGACTCGCGTAATGTCCTCGGGTCTGCCGAGGTCCGCCACGGCGTCGGCGATGGAGTTGTGGTACTTGAGGTGGAGCAAGGGTACGAGCTTGTCCTGATCGAGTTCTTCCACCCCAACGCTGACGTAGTGTGACAGCACGAAGTCGAGAAAGACCCTCTGCTTTGTGTTGAAGTGAGTGCTGATGTCGAGCTTGGCTTTCGTGGCGCGTTCTTCCCGGGTCAGCGGCGGCAAGGCGTAGGCCACGTGCGCTAACACGTCGAAGAGGTCGCTCTTTTCCGCGTCGATGATCTTCTGCATCTCGGCCAGTTGCTCACCACCGAAGCCCTTCTCAGCGAGACCCTGCAGGAGCCTCTTCCGTGTGTCGGGTGCGCTCCACAGTTCCCGCAGCTCGGCTTCGTTTTTGAAAAAATCGGGCAGCTTCCCGAAAAGCATCTCCATGAACTGCTGCGCCGACATCGGCGTGCCGTCAGGGTGCCAAAAGGTGGTGGACATCATGTGCTGGATGCTTCGCTCTTTGCCGTCTGCAAGCCGCACCTTGATTTTCTGACGCCGGTTGGGTTCTATCGGCTCATCGCGAATTCGGTCAGGCAGACTGGGCGGAGGGAGTTCATGCCGAGGCTCCTTGGGTTCCGGCTCTATCGGTTCCCCATCCCACTCCGGATCGCTGAAGTGGTGATGCGCCTTCACGAAGTCGTAGATCGTGAAGTAGTCCTTGCCGTCGTAGAGCCGCGTGCCGCGCCCGATGATTTGTTTGAACTCGATCATCGAGTTGATCGGGCGCATGAGGACGATGTTGCGGATGTTGCGTGCGTCCACGCCGGTGGAGAGTTTCTGTGATGTGGTCAGGATCGTCGGGATCGTCTTCTCGTTGTCCTGAAACTCCCGCAGGTACTGCTCACCAAGCTCACGATCGTTGGCGGTGACCCGCTGGCAGTAGTTTGGATCGGTGCTGGTCTTCATCTGGTTGACGAGGTCACGCACTGCAAGTGCGTGATCCTGCGTGGCGCAGAACACCAGCGTCTTCTCCTTCTGGTCGATCTCCTCCATGAAGATCTTCACGCGGCGGGCTTCCCGCTGCTTCATCTCGATGATCTTGTTGAAGTCAGGTTCGGTGTACAGCTTCCCGATCTCGATCTCGCCCTCGATCAGCATGTCGTCGGGTGTGTAGATGTACTCATCGAGCGTCGTAGAAATCTGCTTCACCTTGAAGGGAGTGAGGAAACCGTCGTTGATGCCCTCTTTGAGCGAGTAGATGTACACCGGGTCGCCGAAATAGGCGTAGGTGTCCACGTTGTCCTGACGCTTGGGCGTAGCGGTGAGGCCAAGCTGCACCGCTGGAGCGAAGTATTCGAGGATGCCGCGCCAGTTGCTCTCGTCGTTCGCACCGCCACGGTGGCACTCGTCGATCACGATGAAGTCGAAGAAGTCTGGCGGGTACTCACCGAAGTAGGGCGAAGGCTGCCCGTCCTTTGGCGGTCCGCTCATAAAGGTCTGAAATATGGTGAAGAACAGGCTGCCGTTCTTCGGGACCTTGCCCTTCTTTCGGATGTCCCCCGGCTCGATGCGTACCATAGCGTCCTCGGCAAACGCGGAGAACGCGTTGTAGGCCTGATTGGCGAGGAGGTTACGGTCAGCGAGGAACAGGATGCGCGGGCGGCGTGATGGCTCGCGGCTCAGATTCCAGCGGGCGTGGAACAACTTCCATGCGATCTGGAACGCGACAAAGGTCTTGCCGGTGCCGGTTGCCATCGTGAGCAGAATGCGTTGCCGGTTTTCTGCGATGGCATCCATGACACGCCCGACTGCGATGTCTTGGTAGTAACGGCTGGGGTGGGAGCCGCCTTTATCCTCGAACGGAACGGCGGCGAAGCGGTCCCTCCATGCGTTTGCTTCAGTGAACGTCATCGCCCAGAGTCCATCCGGCGTGGGGTAACGCAGCTTCTCCCCTTCCTTGCCGGTCTGCATGTCGATGCCGTAGACGCCCTGACCGTTCGTGGCGTACGCGAAGCGGACCGCCAACTTACCTGCGTAGTTCTTTGCCTGCCCCACACCTTCGGTTAGCTGTACATCCCATGCCTTCGCCTCGATGATGCCCAGTTTTTGGTTGCGGTAGACGAGGATGTAGTCAGCGATCAGCGGCTTGCCTCGACGCCCATGCCCCTCGATCCGACCGAGCGTGATGTGGTACTCCCGCAGAACCTTGCTGCCTTCGATGACACCCCATCCCGCCGCTGCCAACGCGGGATCGATGCGCTCGGCTCTGGTCTCTGCTTCGTTCATGGCGGATCACAGGTTGCCGGTGAAGGCTTGGTGCAGCAGCGACTTCTTTAACGCGTCCAACGCCGCAAGCTTCTGATGGTAGATCGATTCGAGGCTTTGTATCTCGGCTGCAAGCGCGGAGAGTTGGTGGACGACTTTGTGCTGCTCGCCAAGATCTGGAAGCGGAATCTTGTATTTGGTTACGCTCTTCGCTCCAAGGTTTGGCTGAGCCGCTCCGTTGTCGTACAGCTTAATGAGCCCCCGGCCCGAGGGGCTGGTTAGAAAGTAGTAGAGAAAAGATCTGTCGAGCGAGTCACGAGGACGAAGTATCACGAGAGACGATGCCACTGCTCCTATGGTGTACGGATCGACTAGTGCGGTCTTGCCGAGGGTCGCTCCCCGAAGGCAATAGACCAAGTCCCCCGCTTGAATCTTTCCACTACGCAGTGATTCGTACTTCTCCCTAGTGATGAAGTTCATCTCGGTGCGAGACAGAGTTCCGTCGGGAAGGATGTGTCCCGTGTTAATCCACGGCACTCCAGCCTCAACGTATTCACCTCGGTTAGGGTAGTTCTTTCCTCGATCCCCGTTTTCAAAATCACACACTCTTCCCAGCGTGGTTTCGCTCCATCCCGCACCGCGTTGAGTGAAAACGGATTGGAGGTGGCTTTCGAAGAGGGCGCGGGCGTTTTGGAGGTTCTTTTCGGCGCTGGTTTTGGCGGTGGCGATGCCCTCAAATGCTTCGTCGAGGATGCCGACGATCCGCTTCTGCTCGGGGAGCGGGGGGAGCAGAAACTCGAACTCTAGAACCGCATTCATGTTTGCACGCGGCATGCGCGCACCTGTGGAAGTTGCGTCGATCTGCTGCACTGTTGCATCTCTCAGAAACCAGTACTGCAGGAATTGTCGCGATAAGTCGGGGCGGGGCTTGAGAGGGAAAATCTCCGTCGAGCAGTGCCCGACGAAGTCAGGAAGCATCACTTTGTTCAGATAGGGTCTCAATCTTCCATAAAGAACATGCTCCGGTGAGAACCTGAAGGTCGAGCTTCTTACACTCAGTGGCTGCGTCGAGCCGACGAAGCGCCCGGTATTAGGTTCGATTTGCTCCAAGCCGACGTAGGGCAGATTCCTGTAGATACCCTGATTCTTCTCAACAACACAGACTTCGCCGAGGCTCGTTACCTGCCACCCCTTCTTCATAGCAGCGCCCTGATGATTGCGAGCACTTCAGCGCTGTCTGCGTCCAGCGCTGCGATTTCGTCCATGATGGCCTGCGGGCTGCGGTAGGTGACTTCCTCACCGCCGTTGGGGTTCTTCACGGAGAGGTCGAAGGTCGTCTTGTCGATACCCTTCACGTCCACGCTCCACGACTGAGGCGAGTCAGCGAAGGTCTTCTGCATCTTCACGAACTCGGCGAGGTCGGCGTTGTTGAGCGGGTTGGTCTTGCCGAGGTTGCGGCCGAGATCGAGTTGGTAGAACCAGACCTTGCGCGTGGGCGCACCCTTTTCGAAGAAGAGCACAACCGTCTTCACGCCCGCGCCTTGGAAGGTGCCGCCGGGGCAGTCGAGCACGGTGTGCAGGTTGCAGCTTTCCAGCAGGAGCTTGCGCAGGCTCACCGAGGCGTTGTCTGTGTTGGACAGGAACGTGTTCTTGATGACCACGCCGCCCCGCCCGCCAGCCTTGAGAATTTTGATGAAATGCTGAAGGAAGAGAAAGGCGGTCTCACCGGTACGGATCGGGAAGTTCTGCTGGACCTCCTTGCGCTCCTTACCTCCAAATGGCGGGTTGGCCAGCACCACGTCGTAGCGGTCCTTCTCCTGAATGTCGGCGAGGTTCTCGGAGAGCGTGTTCGTGTGGAGGATGTTCGGCGCCTCGATGCCGTGCAGGATCATGTTCATGATCCCGATGACGTAGGCGAGCGATTTCTTTTCCTTGCCGTAGAACGTGCGCTCCTGAAGCGTGCGGTCCTGAGCGGTCGTGCGCTTGGGGTGGGTCTGCTTGAGGTACTCGTACGACTCGCACAGGAAGCCCGCTGAGCCGAGCGCACCATCGTAGATACGCTCGCCGAGCTTGGGCTGAACCACATTCACGATGGCACGGATCAACGGGCGCGGGGTGTAGTACTCGCCGCCGTTGCGCCCGGCATTGCCCATGTTCCTGATCTTGGCTTCGTAGAGGTGCGACAGCTCGTGCTTCTCGGTCTGCGAGCGGAAACGGAGTTCATCGATGTGCTCGATGATCTCCCTCATGTTGTAGCCGCTCTGGATTTTGTTTTTGACCTCTCCGAAAATCTCGCCGATCTTGTACTCGATCGTGTTCGGGCCACTCGCTCTCTGCTTGAATCCATGCAGGTACGGGAAGAGTTTCTGGTTGACGAAGTCACGGAGGTCGTCACCGGTCAGCGCCCGGTTGTGATCGAGCCTGCCGTTCTCGTCCTTCGGCGCTGCCCAGCTTTCCCACCGATACGGCTTGTCGAGGATGTAGCTGTATTTCTTCCTCGCAAGCGCGGCCTCATCGGCAAGGTCCTGCTCCAGACCGTCGAGGTATTTCAGGAACAGGAGCCACGAGGTCTGCTCGGTGTAGTCGAGTTCCGTCGTGCAGCCCGCCTCTTTTCGGAGGATGTCGTCGATGTTTTTGAAAGCCTGTTCGAACACGTTATCAGGTCCTCGGTGCCGCCATTTTCATGCGAAGGGCGCTCGCTAGCACAAATTTTCTTCCGCCCGTTCATGTCGATCAGCGACTAGAGTCTTGGCCCTTCCGGCTTCATGAACGATAGCTTCGAAAGGACCGACGAGAATGCGCCGGGCATTCGGTGCGCAGGCCTTGTCAAAACCGTGACGCTTTTCCTCATCGCCGGGTCGTTGCAGCACTCGGCCGAGGCCATGTAGAGTTCAGTTCGAAAGCATGCAGACGCTGCTCTACCCACGAGCAGCGGGCAACCGAGCAACGTGCCACGGTGCCACCCCGATCGCTTGATCGGCATGCGCTTCCGGAGGAAGAAAATTGAGAAATAACATCTGCGATGTAGCCGACCTTACCGTTCGTGTCTTTTGCAGTTGCGGCGAAGGCGGCGAAGCTGTCGACTGGAGCACCTTCCTTGAACTCTTCGATGCGCACACGGGCGATGTAGCCTCGGTCTCTTTCATCGCCAACTTCAGAGGCAGCACTTGGGGCCAAAGGCGAGTGAAGGTCGATTCACACATCTGCCGTGTTCTACGTTTCTGCGGAGTCGATCAGCTCGATCAACTCGTCGGTGTCTTCGGCCCTCGCAACGCGCGGGAGATGTGAACTCATGCCTGACGAGAAGACGACGATCACGATAGAAATCGAGGGCGTGACGGTGGTGGGCGAGATCACCGAGCGCTGGCAGCGGTACGTAGGTGTGAAGCTGCTGAGGCCATTCACTCACCTTTCTTCCGGATGCAGCGTGCCCTACTTCGCAATCAAGCACGCCAACTTCGCCGGTCCGCAAGGCGAGGCTATGGCTCGAACACTGTTGGCCGAGCTGTACCGCAATGCGTGCTTCTTCCACGAACACGGGGAAGAGCTGCGAGCAAGTTGGGGGGCCACCCAAGATAAGCTCGCACGACTTCAAACCAACGATCCGGATGCACCGGATGTAATCGCGATGGCCAAGCGGGAGCTGCGTCGTCGCTTCCGTGCTCGCGAGGTCGACCAGCGCTGGTACCAGAATGAAATGCGAGTGCTCCGAGGCCGCAGCCGTGCGTATGACAATCGCCGACGAGACGTGATCGATACGTTCATGGCGCGGCCGTGCCCAGACGGAGTCGACCTCGGGCAGGTGGTTCCGTTCATACTTGCCGAGGATGAAGTCGGCGGGTGAGTGTCCACGTCATTCGCTGCGCGTCCGCACTCGCTTGCGGCATCGCTTCAGCAGCTCGGGTGCGTCGACTCCGAGTGCCTCGCAGATCTGGATGAACTCCACGAAGTCGACTCGGCGTGAACCGTCCTCACACTTAGCGACCCACGACTGCGGCTTTCCGAGCCGACGGGCAAGAGCGGTTTGCGAGACATGCGACTTCTTCCGTGTCTCGGCGAGCAACTCGATACACTGACGATATTCAGCACGGCTGAGCGCCGACGGCCGCTGACCGCTCTTGGATGGGGACCGCACGAAAGCTTTATACAACGAGCCAAAGCTCTTCCCAACTATCCCAGATTAGGATAGACTAATTATCCCTAATTGGGATTGGCTCAATGCGCAGAAGAACAGGATCGGTACTGAAGAGACGCGGCGGATGGTGGGCTCGGGTAACCTTCACCGACCCTGTCACCGGGAAGCGCCGGGATATCCAGCGGCGTGCCGATACGAGGAAGGCTGCCCTCGACCTGCGTGACCAGCTGCTGCGCGAGTTTGACACGACCGAAGGGCGCAGCTTCGCGCACGACTACGCCTCCTTCGAGGAGTTTGCCGGGCATTTCGCCGAGCGGTTCCTGATTGCACCCGAGTACCACGACGGACGCAAAGTCGCCGGACTTCGCTCGTACAAGACTCAACTCGGTCATCTCGATGTCCTGAAGGTCAGCTTTGGTAGGCGCCAACTCCGCGAGATCCGTTACGGCGACCTCGTGGTCTTCCGGTCAGAGAGGCTGAAAGCCATCACGAAATACGGTCGTAGCCGGAGCATCGCAAGCGTGAACCGAGAGCTGGCACTGCTTCACCGCATGCTCCGGGTAGCGAGCCGTGAAGGTTGGCTCATTCAGAACCCGTTCGATGCAGGCGAGCCCCTGATCCGCCTTGCAGACGAGCGTCAACGGCAGCGCATCCTGACTTTCGTTGAGGAGAAGCGCCTGCTCGACGCCTGTGAAGCTGACGAACAGCGCAAGCACCTCAAGGCGATTCTCATCGGTCTCCTCGACACAGGGTGCCGGTTTGGCGAGTTGAAGAAACTCACATGGGCCGACGTCGATGTCGTTGCTGACGAGTTGACCATCCGAGCCATGAACACGAAGACCTTGACCGCCCGGGTCGTCGGCATCACACCGAGGTTGAAGGTCGAGCTTCGACTGCTCTTCGGCGACGGCAAGGTCGACGAGACTCTCGTCTTCGGGATCAGGTCAAACGTGAAGCGGGCGTTTGCCTCCGCTAAGAAGATCGCCGGGATCGGCGATCTGCGTCTGCACGACCTGAGACATACAACTGCCTCCCGCCTCTGCACCAAGCTGGAGCTGCCGCAGGTCGGACGCATCCTCGGCCACACGCAGCCGCGCACGACGTACCGCTACGTGAATGCCGACGCAGGGACACGCACGCGTGCCGCCGAGATCCTCCATGACCTTCAGCAGGTTTCGGTCGACAACAAGGTCGAGCGATGAGCAACCACCGACCTCGTGGTCTGCGGCGCTACGACAAGGTCCGAAAGCTCGCAACCTTCGAATTCATAGTTCCCGGCTCGCATGGTGGACGTCGCATCCAGAAGACATTCAAGGTAACCAGCTGGGAAGATGCAGTCGAGAAGGGTGACCTCTTCCGTCGGGACATGGCCACAGTCTACGGCGACGCCGCCAGCGGCGGCGAGCAGCGTGAACCGATCACGTTTTCGCAGTACGTCATGCGAGAGTGGGAGCGTACCTTTGTTCCTCGGCTATCGAAGGGCAAGCGCATCACCAACTGGTCGATCATCAAGCACCATCTCATTCCGTACTTCGGAGCGATGGTTCTCTCACGCATCAGCGACTCGCATGTAGAAGACTTCGTGGCGGCGATGAAGGCAAAGCCTCGAAGCGGTGATGAAAACTTTCGGTACTCACCCGCTTACATCAACGCGGGACTTTCTCTTCTTCGGACTTTCTTGAGAAACGCTTACCGTCGGAGAGTCATTCGAGAGTTTCCCCTTCGGGAACCTCTCCCGCTTCTCGCCGAACCGAAGCTCCGGAATGAGTTGACCACTGAAGAGGAAACTAGATTCCTTGCCGCGTTTGACGATGAGACCATGCTTCGCGAATACATTCGTATCCATTCGAAGCGAGGCAACGTCGTCTCAAGCCCACGCTTTGGCTCGCCGCGAATCTTTGGAGGCGGCATGAAGTGGGACCGAGAAGCTGCGAAAGATTACTTCGACCGCTTCCACGCATCGAAGGCACTGTTTAGCGCCGCTCTGCATACGGGCCTCCGTCGAGATGATCTGCGGCTCCTCAAATGGTCGTCCGTCGACCTCGGGCGACGAGTGATCACGGTGGTCATGAAGAAGACGAGAGAGGTCGCCGTCATCCCGATATCGAAGCCGCTTTCCGAGATTCTCCATTCGCTTCGCAGATCGACAGTCATCGGCGAGTGCGTCTTCCTGACCAGCGAAGGGCGCCCGTACTCGGTGACGACCATCAACCGCTACTTTGCGATCGCCAAGCAGCTCGCTGGAATCACTCGCCGCTTCCGGTTTCATGACGTCCGCCACACGTTTGGAAGCAAACTGGCATCAGCCGGGGTCAGCACAGCAATCATTCGACGCTGCTTGGGGCACACTTCTTCGCGAATGGCCGAGCGGTATGCCTTCCCGTCAGAGGAAGCGGTCCGGGGCATTGTATCGGCGCTCGACGGAGGTCCTGCTGACGCACCCGTGTCCAAGTCAGTAATCAGCCCGTCTCGGGCCTAGAGTTCAGCTCCATGAAGACTCTGGTGAAGACCGCCTCATCCAGCTCGGCGACCGCTATGCCGCCCAGAGCCCGCCCGGAACGGTGCTGCGCTACGACATCCTCTCGCTGTTCTGGAACGGCCGCCGCTTCGTCGTCACGCACTTTCCGGACGCCTTCCGGCCGGTGAGCGACCCGGTTCGGCCGTGGAAGTGGCGGGTGTGAGCGAAAGAAAAAAGGCCGCCCGGAGGCGGCCTCGATCGGATTCATTTTGGAGCGGGCAACCGGACTCGAACCGGCGACATCGACCTTGGCAAGGTCGCACTCTACCAACTGAGTTATGCCCGCTTGCGACGGCGGCGAAGCTTATGGGAAGCCCTCCGCTCATGTCAACGCAGCAAACGGGTGCGCTGGGAGGGGTATTCCGGCGCTTTCATGGTTGCGCGGTTGCGCAGTTCCGCGGTTGCGAGGTGCACGGTGGCGGCATTCCGCGCCTGCTCACACCGCGCAACCGCGTAACCCCGTAACCGCCCTCAAGGCCTCTCCACTCGAATCCCGTACGCATGGAGTTTCCGATAGAGGTTCGAACGCTCCACGCCTAACGCGTCGGCGGCGCGGCTGACGTTGCCGGCGAACTCGCGCAGGCGGCCGAGGATGTACTGCTTCTCGAACTCGTCGCGCGCCTCCTTGAGAGTGAGCTTCGCATCGACGACCGGCGGTGCGGAGGCGCGCGTGTCCAGCTGGACGTCCTCCGACTCGATCGTCTCGCCTGGGAGAAGGATGGCCAGGCGTTCGATGACGTTCCGCAGCTCGCGAACGTTGCCCGGCCAGTGGTAGATCTTCAGTTTCGCCGCGGCTCCCGCGGAGAGCTTCTTCCTCGGCGCGCCGGTCTCGGCGGAGAAGCGGCGGAGAAAGTGCTCGGCCAGGAGCACGACGTCGTTGCCGCGCGCCCGCAGCGGCGGAACGTCGATGGGAATGACGTTGAGGCGATAGTAGAGGTCACTGCGGAAATTCGCGGCGTTGATCTCCGACTCCAGGTCCTTGTTCGTGGCGGCGATGACGCGCGCGTCGACCCTGATGGTCTGCTGCCCGCCCACCCGCTGAAACGCCTGCTCCTGCAGGACACGCAGCACCTTGGCCTGCGTCTTGAGGCTCATGTCGCCGATCTCGTCGAGGAACAGCGTTCCTCCGTCGGCCAGCTCGAACTTCCCCTTGCGGTCGTCGATGGCCCCGGTGAAGGCGCCCTTGCGATGCCCGAACAGCTCCGACTCGATCAGCTCCTCGGGAATGGCGGCGCAGTTGACGTCGATGAACTGCTGCTCGGCGCGCGGAGAGAGCCGGTGCAGCGTGCGGGCCACGATCTCCTTGCCGCTCCCGTTCTCGCCGGTGATGAGAACGCGGGTGGCCGTCGGCGCGGCACTGCGGATCTGCTGCTCGAGCTTCTTCATCGGCTCGCTGTCGCCGATGAGCAGCTCCTCGAGCGTGAAGTGCCGGCGCAGGTCGCGCACCTGCTCGCGAAGCTTGCGGTCGGCCAGAGCATGGTTGACGGTGAGGAGAACCCGTTCCAGCGAGAGCGGCTTCTCCAGGAAGTCGTAGGCACCGAGGCGCGTGGCGCGGACGGCCGTGTCGACGTTGCCGTGGCCCGAGATCACGATCACCGGAGGTGCGCCGGCGCCGTTGAGCCGCTCCAGCACGCTCAGGCCGTCGATGCCGGGCAGCCAGAGGTCGAGGATGGCCAGGTCGAACTCGTCGCGCGCGAACTGAGCGATTGCCTCTTCGCCCGATTCGCAGAGAACGGGCTTGTGACCTTCGTCCTCGAGGATGCCGGCGAGTGTCGTGCGGATCGAGGCTTCGTCGTCGATGATCAGGATTTTTGCCATATCAGCGTGCGGCGTGCAGCGGGAAGCGGGCAGGGGAGACGGGCCTGCCCGCTGCCCGCTCCTATGCCGGTAACTCGATCTCGAACCTCGTCCCCCTGGGGTGATTGTCATGGACCGAGATCTGGCCGTCGTGGTCGCGAACGATGCGATGGACGATGGCCAGTCCCAGGCCGGTTCCGCGCTGCTTGGTCGAAAAGTACGGCAGGAACAGGCGCTCCTTGTCGACATCGGGAACGCCGCGGCCCGGATCGGCGACTTCGATGAAGACGCGCTGCTGGGCGCGCCGCGCGCTCACCTTGATCTCTCCGGCATCGGTCGCTTCGACGGCGTTCTTCAGCAGGTTGCCCACAGCGCGCCGGATCTGCTCGGGATCCATCAGCAGGGAGATCTCCGGATCGGCGTCGACGCTGACGGTGACGCCGGACTTGACGCCGCTGTAGAGACTGGCGGCCTGCTGCAGCGTATCGGCCAGAGGGGCGTGTCGCACGTGGACCGCCGGCATGCGGGCGAATCGCGAGAACTCGTCCACCATCCGTTTGAGCTGGCTGACCTCGGCGACGATGGTGCGGCAACCTTCCTCGATGGCGGCGTCATGGCGCCCGAATTTCCTGGCGATGCGCTCGGCGGACAACTGGATGGGAGTGAGCGGGTTCTTGATCTCGTGGGCGATGCGCCGGGCGGCCTCGTTCCAGGCGGCGAGCTTCTGCGCCTGCACGAGCTGCGTGGAGTCTTCGAGGGCCAGAACCCAGCCGCGGGCGTCGCCGCTGCCGAGGCGGGCCATGGAGATCTCGAGGTAACGCAGCTCTCCGCTGCGAATGAGCGAGACCTCGCGCGGCCTGGCGCGCCGGCTGGTGGTCAGCTCCCGGATCGCCTCGCCCAAGGGGGCGAGGTCGCCCGAAAGGATCTCGCGGAAGTCGCTCTGCAGCGGCGGAGGAGTGTTGAGATCGAGCATCTGCAGCGCGGCGCGGTTGATGCTCAACAGCTGGTAATCCTCGTTGAGGGCGATGATGCCGGTGGCCACGCTGTCGAGCACGGTGAACATGAAGGCGCGCTCTCCGTCGAGGCGGCGGTTCGTGTCCGTGAGCGCCAGCCGCTGCTGAGCGATCTGCGTCGACATCTCATTGAACGACTCGATCAGTCCCCCCACCTCGTCGGTGGCGGCCACCTCGACGCGGTGCCCGTATCCTCCTTCCGCGAGGGTGGCGGTCGCCTCGGCCAGAGCCTTGATCGGAACGGTGATCCGCCGGGACGCGTAGATCGCCGTCCAGAGCGTGCCGAACAGGATCGCCAGCGTCACGGCCATGAACAGCGAGGTCTGCGAAGCCTTCAGAGTCTGTCGCTGCGAGTCGAGCTGCTGAAACCGGTCGTTGGCGATGATCGACTGGTCGATCATGCGGCTGACCGTGTTCGGCAGGAAAACGCCGCCGATCGCCGTGTACGGACCAGTCCCGATGCGCATGCCGCTGCGGATCCAGTTCCCGCTGGCGCCGACGTCGATCTTGACCGAGCTCCCCTTGGCCAGCACTTCGTCGAAGAATCGCTGCGGTGGTTCGGAGATCTCCTGGATCGGCGCGCGAGGGTCGGCGATGACCTTGACCAGCGCTCCGGAGCGGTAGATGCCGACCATGCTCACGTTGTGGAAATCGCGGACGTGGAGGAGGACCGAGTCCATCCGCGACGCGTCGGCGATGTCGGGACTCGCGGCGATCTCGCGGGCTGCGCTCATGGCCACCGCCGCGGACTGGTCCTGAGCCATCTGGGCGATGGATTCGCTGTTCTGCAGGATCGTGCGCACCGGCGTGTTGAACCAGCGGTCGATGGAGACCCGGAGCAGGTCGTCGGCCACGACGAACAGCAGGATCAGCGGGAGCAGCGAGGTGGCCACATAGGTCAGGACGAGCTTCGTCCGGAATCGCGAGCCGATGATCCCGCGCTGCCGCTCCAGGACCAGCTTCACGATGCCGCGGAGCAGCACGAACAGGATTCCGACGATCAGCAGGACGATGATGTTCGAGAGAACGAACAGCAGGGTCTGGCTGGTCAGTGCTTCCGGCGAGAGATCTTTCGCCCGCTGAACGACGTAGTAGACCAGGCTCGTCGACGCCAGGATGAGCAGCGGAAACGTGATCAGGACGCGCGGGTCCTTGCGATAGCGGAGAATCAGGTCGCGGGCGGTCATGGCTTCGGCTCAGGTGGTGAGGCCACGCGCACCGAGCGCCAGTGCGTGGAGATCTGCCACGGAACCACGTAGAGCAGGAAGGCGCGCTCGAAGTCCGCCTTGGCCCGCACTTTCAGCTTGTACGGCCGCTGCTTGCCGATCTCGAACAGGTTCGGCTCGTCGATCATGGTCATGTGCTTCTCGAGCATGTCGAGATCCGTGAACGTCTCGGACTGCACCAGCTTGCGGTCGCGGCGATAGTTGAGCAGGTACTCGCGGGTCACCGAGTTGAACGTGGCGATGACCTCGATTCTCGAGCGGGCGATTCCCTCGTCGAACCAGTTCGGCCGGTCGCGGTAGATCTCGACGACGTAGGTGAAGCTCGTCGGCAGGCCGCTCTGAAGGGCCTGCACGGTCTTCTCATTGCGAAAAGCGTCGACCAGATCAAAGCGGACGCTGACGCGTCCATCGACGGCGATCGCGGTGAGATTCTGGATGCGCGGCTGCGCCGGCGCGGGGCCTGCGACCAGGGCGAAAAGGAGCGAGAAGACGAACGAAAGCTTCACGGTGTGGCTTTTTTACCACACTCGCGAACAGCTTGTCCTACGCGAAACTTCCGGCCGGCTGCGCCAGGAGTCGCGGCTGTATCTCCTCCTGCGCTTCGGCGGCGGCGATGATCTTCTCGACGAAGCGTGCGTGAAGCGCGTGTCCGGCGCGCTGCGCCGTGATCTCGCCGGCGATCGGTCGTCCGATGAGGGCGAGATCTCCGATGAGGTCGAGGATCTTGTGACGCACGAACTCGTCGCGGAAACGGAGCGGTCCGTTGATGACTCTCCGGTCGTCGAGAACGATCGCGTTTTCGACCGAGCCGCCACGGGCCAACCCCGCGGCGCGCATCTGCTCGACGTCGCGGACAAAACCGAACGTCCTCGCCGGGGCGATCTTGCGCAGGAAACTGTCGTGCTGGAAGTCGAAATGAACGATCTGCCGGCCGATGACCGGATGGTCGAAGTCGATCTTGTATTTGATGACCAGCCGGTTGGAAGGAACGATGCGGATGCTCTTCTGCCCGTCCGTGATCTCGATCGGCTCCGTAATCCGCAGGACCGGAACCTCAGCGCCGAGCGCTCGCACTCCGGCGGCATCGATCAGGTGCATGAAGGGCAGGGCGCTGCCGTCGACGATCGGGACTTCGGGTCCGTCGATGTGAATGTCGACATCGGTAATGCCGCTGCCGGCAATCGCGGCCAGAAGATGTTCGACCGTGCCGACCGAAACGTCGTCTTTGCTGACCGTCGTCGCGTAATCAAAAGCGGTGGTGGAGGCCTGAAGAGCCGGAATGCGCAGACCATGAAGGTCAGCGCGGACGAACGTGACGCCGCTCCCCGCAACGGCCGGCCGCAGTTCCACTCTCGTGTAAACGCCAGAGTGGAGACCAATCCCGCTGATGCTGACCTTCGAGTTGATGGTCTTTCGCTGAACGAACATTTCACCTGTTATGGAGCAGGGGCGGTGCCACGAACGGCTGAGTGCGCTAAAACGGATCTAAGCCGTTCTCAATCAACGAGTTGAACCGGTGCGCACGAATTTGCCAAAAGCGTATTTGTGTAGTCGCGCGGCTTCAGGTCTGTGGTCGCAGAGCCACACTCGTTTGGACGAACGCCCCGTCGCTATCGCTTGCCGTGCTTGATCGCTGCAGCGGTTTCGCGAGCGGCTTCGCGCCGTTTCTCCGTCTCGCGCTTGTCGTACTGCTTCTTCCCGCGAACCACGGCGACCTCCACTTTCACGCGGTTCCCTTTGAAGTACAGACGCAGGGGGACGACAGTGAGACCCTTCTCCACGACCTGCGCCTCGAGCTTGTCGATCTCGCGTCGATGCAGGAGGAGCCTCCGCGTCCGCTCCGGATCGTGGTTCTCGCGATTTCCGTGCGTGTAGGGAGAAATGTGGGCTCCAAAGAGGAAGGCCTCTCCGCGCTTGAACACCACGTAGCTGTCCTTGAGGTTTGCGCGTCCCTCGCGGAGCGACTTCACCTCGGTGCCCGTCAGCTCGATGCCGGCCTCGAACTTCTGCAGGACGAAGTAGTCGTGCAGCGCCTTCTTGTTCGAGGCGATGAGCCGCTCAGCCGATTCGGCTTTGGTCGCCATGGGCGGGCGATTGTACTGGGGTTACGCGGTTACGCGGTTACGAGGCTGTTGCCTGCCACCGCCGTGAATGCTCGCATCACAATCACGCAAT
The DNA here is from genome assembly GCA_021781455.1 of Acidobacteriota bacterium. GTDB lineage: Bacteria > Acidobacteriota > Thermoanaerobaculia > Gp7-AA8 > Gp7-AA8 > JAJXWV01. Next base: position 15,311 of record JAJXWV010000035.1, read on the forward strand.
CGCACAACCGATGACCTCGTGACCTCGCAACCTGGCGACCCGTTTCTCATCTCGTCTTCCCCTCCCCTCGCCACCCGTTATCCGCTGGTGTAAAGTCCCCGACCCATGGCGTGGTTCCGTAAAGAGAAGAAGCCGAAGGAGCCGACCGAGAAACAGGTCGCGATTCCCGAGGGCCTCTGGCTCAAGTGCGACGAGTGCAAGGAGATCGTCTACCGGAAGGAAGTCGAGCAGAACCTCTCGGTCTGCCCGAAGTGCGGCTACCACTTCCGGGTGGGCGGGCGCGATCGATTCCAGATGCTGTTCGACGACGGCGCCTACAAGGAATTCGCCACGAACATCCGCTCCGGCGATCCTCTGGAGTTCCGCGATACGAAGCGGTACCGGGACCGTCTGAAGGTCTACGAGCAGCGGGTGGGCAGGGGCGACGCGGTCCTTTGCGCCGAGGGGAAGCTCGACGGCCTCAACGTCGTGATCTGTGCGATGGAGTACGACTTCATGGGCGGCTCGATGGGATCCGTGGTCGGCGAGAAGGTGACCGTGGCCATCGAGCGATGCATCGACAAGCGCGAGCCGCTGATCATCGTCTCATCCTCGGGCGGCGCGCGGATGCAGGAAGGGATCCTCTCGCTGATGCAGATGGCGAAGATCTCGGCGGCGCTGTCGCAGCTGGCAGCGGCCTGCCTTCCGTTCATTTCCGTCCTGACCGATCCGACGACCGGCGGCGTCACGGCCTCGTTCGCGATGCTGGGAGACCTGAACATCGCCGAGCCGAAAGCCCTCATCTGCTTCGCCGGCCCGCGCGTCATCGAACAGACCATCCGGCAGACACTCCCGGAAGGGTTTCAGCGCGCGGAGTTCCTCGTCGAGCACGGCATGGTCGACCTGATCACGCCGCGCGCCGACATGAAAGCCACCCTGGCCCGCTTCCTCCACCAGTTCCTCAACAAGTAAGATGCCGTGTAGGACAGGCTTTCCAGCCTGTCCCCCCATCCGGACAGGCTGGAAAGCCTGTCCTACACGGTGGGAAGGTACTGGTTCCCGAGTGCCGAATCCTCCGTTGAACCACGCGCTCGCCTTCTCAGGACTCAGGACTCAGGACTCAGGACTTTGACTCCCGCACTGGCGTATCTCGAATCCCTCCAGGGCAGCGGCATCCGGCCCGGGCTCGGGCGTATCCGCGCAATTCTCCGACGCCTGGGCCGCCCCGAACGCGCGTATCGCTCCATCATCGTGGCCGGAACGAACGGCAAGGGATCGACCTCGGCGATGCTGTCGTCGATCCTCGTCGCTTCCGGATACCGCACCGGTCTCTACACGTCACCGCACCTGGTCGACATCCGCGAGCGATGGATGATCGGCGGCTCGATGATCGACGACGACCTGCTGGAGGTGTCGGTCGGCGAGTTGCGGGCCGCGGCGGGCGCTGCCGGGATCAACCCGACCTATTTCGAAGCGATGACTCTGATCGCCTTCATCGCCTTTCGCCGCGCGGCATGCGAAGTGGCGGTTCTGGAGGTCGGAATGGGCGGCCGTCTCGATGCCACGAACGTGGTGCGGCCGATCGCCGCGGTGATCACGCCGATCGGCTTCGACCACATGGAGTACCTCGGCGACACGCTCGGCAAGATCGCCGCCGAGAAAGCCGGAGTCATTCATCGCGGCGCGATCGCGCTGACCACGAACGACGACGCCCGGATCGTGGACGTTCTGCGCCGGCGCGCCGCGCACGTGGGAGCGCCGCTGGAGATCGTTACCGGCGAGCACGACACGCCGCTCTCCGGACCGTTCCAGCGCCGCAACGCCGCGCTGGCGGTGCGCACCGCCGAAGCACTCGCTTCCGTTCTGCCGCGGATCACCGCGCCGTCGATCGAGCGCGGCGTGGTGAGCACGCGATGGCGGGGACGCCTCGAGTGCATCCGCCTCCGCGGCAAACAGATCTGGGTCGACGGCTGCCACAACGGTCACGCCATCGCCGTCATCGCTCCCTTCATCGAGCGAAGCCTGCCGCGGCCGCGCGCGCTCGTCTTCGGCATCATGGCGGATAAAGACGTCGAGGCCGTCGGCGGCGCCCTTTTCCCGCTCTTCGACCGCGTGATCACGACGGAACCGTTCCCGCCGCGCTCCGCCGCAGCGGATGGGCTGGCGCAACTGGCCGGCCGGCTGGGTGTGGAAGCGACGCCGGAGCCGAATCCGGAGGAGGCATTCGCACGCGCCATGGCCGGGCCGGAGAACACCGTTTTCATCGGCGGATCGCTCTATCTTGCCGGCTCGGCCATCGCGTACTTCGACTCGCATTCCCAGTAGTAAGATGCCGGCCGCACAGGAGAACCACCCATGTCCACGATCAAAGAACAGCAGCGCGCCGCGACCGGCCACGAGTTCCTGGACCGGTCCATCGCCGAGGTCGATCCGCAGATCGCCGAGGCCATCGCCATGGAGATCAGGCGCCAGAACGACACCCTCGAGTTGATCGCTTCCGAGAACCATGTTTCCCGCGCCGTGCTCACGGCCATGGGATCCGTGTTCACGAACAAGTACGCCGAAGGCTACCCGGGAAAGAGGTACTACGGCGGCTGTGGACCGACCGACATCGTCGAGAACATCGCCATCGAGCGCGCCAAGGAGTTGTTCAAGGCGGAGCACGCCAACGTTCAACCGCACTCCGGCTCCCAGGCCAACATGTCGGTCTACTTCACCGTGCTCAAGCCGGGCGACACGATCATGGGCATGGACCTCGCCCACGGCGGCCACCTCACTCACGGGCATCCGCTGTCGTACAGCGGACGCGATTTCAAGGTCGTGGCCTATCACGTCCGCAAGGATGACGAGACCATCGACTACGACGAGATGGACCGTCTGGCACAGGAGCACAAGCCGCGTCTGATCATCTGCGGCGCCTCCGCTTATTCGCGCATCATCGACTTCAAGCGCATTCGCGAGATCTGCGACCGCGCCGGTGCGCTGATGATGGCCGACATCGCTCACATCGCCGGCCTGGTCGTGACGGGCCTCCATCCTTCGCCCGTCCCCTACGCCGACTTCGTCACCACGACCACGCACAAGACGCTGCGCGGACCGCGCGCGGGACTCATCCTCTGCAAGGAGCAGTTCGCCAAGGATCTCGACCGCAGCGTCTTCCCCGGCGTGCAGGGAGGTCCGCTGGTGCACATCATCGCGGCCAAGGCGGTCTCCTTCCAGGAAGCGCTGACGCCGGAGTTCAAGGCGTATCAGATGCAGATCGTGAAGAACGCCAAGACCCTGGCCCAGGCCGTCGCCGACAACGGATTCCGCATCGTCGCCGGCGGGACCGACAACCACCTCTTCATGACCGACGTCTATTCGAAGGGCATCACCGGCAAAGACGGCCAGCAGATGCTCGAGTCCTCCAACATCACGGTCAACAAGAACACCATTCCCTTCGACACGCAGAAACCGATGGTGGCCTCCGGGCTGCGCATCGGCACGCCGGCAGTGACCACGCGCGGGTTGCGCGAGCCGGAGATGAAGACCATCGCCAATCTGATCGGGCGCGTGCTCGATTCGAAGGGCGACCAGGCGGTCATTCAGCAGGTCAAGTCCGAAGTCAAACAGCTCTGCGATCGCTTCCCGATCTACTGAAAGGACCCCTCCAATGTCTCGAATCAACGGTGAGAAAGCCCGAGCCAACGTCCAGAGGCGCCAGCGCATCGCCCAGCGCGCAAAAGCACGCACGCTGCGCGCGGCCGCATCCGGCGCCAAAGCCGCTGCGCCAGCCCCGGCCAAGAAATCGGCCAGGCCGCCCCGCAGTTAACGGCTCCGTGGAAAAAAAGTACCCGTACTACCCGATCTATCTCGACATCGAGAATCGGAACGTCGTGATCGTCGGCGGAGGAAACGTCTGCGCCCGCAAGGCCGAGACGATGATGAAGTACGGCGCCCGCGTGACCGTCGTGTCGCCCCAGTTCACGGACGAAATCGAGAAGTGGGCCGGCGAAGGTTGTCTCCAGCTCAAGCGCAAGAAGTACGCGGAGTCCGACCTCGAGGACGCCAGCATCGTCATCGCCTCCACGGACGACGAGGCGGTGAACACGCGCGTGGCCGCCGACTGCCGGCGAAGGCACATCCCTGTCAACGTCGTCGACGTCACGCCGCTGTGCGAGTTCATCGTGCCGGCCATCATCGAGCGCGGCTCGATCCAGATCGCCGTGTCCACGGGCGGCCGCTCGCCGGCGCTCGCGCGCACTCTGAAGGAGGACCTGCACCGCCTCGTCGGTCCTGAGTACGCGGAGGTCAACGACGCGCTGGGCAGCCTCCGCGAAGCGGCCAAGGCGAAGCTTCCGACGGACATCGACCGGAAGAAGTTTTTCGACGGCATCATCGCCGCCGGCGTGCTGGAGATGCTGCGGCAGGGGCGTCGTCGCGAGGCGTACCAGGCCATCGCCGGTGCCTGTGAGGCTGCGGGAGTGGCGGTCAGCGACTACGTGCGAAATCAGCTCGAGCAGTAACCCAGTGCTGAGTACTGAGTGCTGAGTACTGAGTGCGTGTCCCCGACGCGGTGACTCAGTACTCAGTACTCAGCACTCAGTACTCAGCACTCAGTACTCAGCACTTCTCTCGAGCCGACGTTTGTCCGCCCTCGTCCGTATCACCAACGGAATCGGCCGCATTACCGGCTGTGTTATCCTCGCGCGCCCTCATGCCGCTGCACGAAAAGAAAGTCGTCGCGGTACTCCCGGCTTACAACGCTGAGAAGACGCTCAAGGCGACTTACGACGACATCCCCAAGGACTGGGTCGACGAGATCCTCCTTGTCGACGACTGTTCGCGCGATCGCACCGTCGAGCTCTCCCGTGAGCTCGGCATCGTGACCATCGTGCACGGGAAGAACCGCGGCTACGGCGGAAACCAGAAGACCTGTTACCGGACAGCCATGGACCAGATGGGAGCCGACATCATGGTCATGGTCCATCCCGACCACCAGTACGATCCCACCATCATCCCCGAGCTCGTCAAGCCGCTGCTCAGGGGCGACTGCGACGCCGTCTTCGGCTCGCGAATGCTCGGGGGCCGTCCCATCGAAGGCGGCATGCCGAAGTGGAAGTACTTCGCAAACCTCTTCCTGACGATGGTGGAGAACGCCACCTTCTACGTCTTCCTGTCGGAATACCACTCCGGGTTCCGCGCCTATTCACGGCGCTTTCTCGAGTCGATCGACTTCGAAGCGAACTCGGACGATTTCGTGTTCGACACCGAGATCATCGCCCAGGGCGTGTCGAGGCGCATGCTCATCCGGGAAGTGCCGATCCAGACGCGCTACTTCGACGAAGCCTCCCAGATCGGATTCTGGCGCTCCGTCCGTTACGGCCTGGCCATCCTGAAGACGATGGTGCTGTACAAACTGCACAAGAAGCACATCTACTCGCACCGGATCTTCCGCGAGCCCACCCCCGCCGTCAAAGCGCAGAGCGCAGAGCGCGGCCCGCGGGCTGCTTCCGCCCAGCGCTGAACGCCATCAACAAATCCGTCTGAGGCGCATGCAGGGCCGTCCCGCCCTCATCTGCCCTCTGCCCTCTGCGCTCTCCTTCTGTACAATCCCGCCCGGTGTACGAATCGACGGAACCACAGCCGCCATCCCCTGTTGCCCTGCCTTCCACCAGCGCCCCATCAGCCGCCTCGACCCGCCGCCACGATGTCCTGGCCATCGTGGCCCTGGTGCTGCTGGCCACGATCGCTTTCGGCGACGTGATCGTGGGCTCGGGCGACTTCTACATGCGCGACCTGACGCGCTACTACTACCCCGCCAAGCAGGTCCTGAGAGAGATCGTCCTCCACGGCGAGTTCCCTCTCTGGAACCGCTACTTCGCGGCGGGACAGCCCATCGCTGCGAATCCCGAGCACGAAGTCTTCTACCCGCTGACCTGGCTCATCCTCCTGCCGAGCTACGACCTCGGATACCGCCTGCACATCCTCATTCACATCTACATCGGGCTGCTGGGGATGTACTTTCTTCTGCGCTCGATGGAGTTGCGGCCGTACGCCTCGTTCTTCGGCGCGTTCACCTGGGGCCTGGGCGGCCTCTATCTGTCGTACATCAATCTCCTGCCCATCCTTTTCTGCGTGGCCTGGCTTCCGCTGACGTGTCTATTCGTCCGCCGCTTTCTCCTGCAGCGCAACCGCCGCGACTTCGCCCTGGCCGCGCTGTTCCTCGGAATCCAGTTCCTGGTCGGCGAGCCGACGACCATCATCCAGACCGGTTTCCTGATCGGCGTTTACGCTCTCTACCGCGCCTGGTACAGCCGGCCGCGCCTGAGCAAGAGCATCACCCGCGTCCTCTGGATCGCGCTGATCTCGTCGGCGGGATTGCTGATCGGATCGGCGCAGGTCCTGCCGGGCATCGATCACGTCCATGATTCGGCGCGCTCCCGCCCGTTCGGCTTCGACCTGGTCAGCGCCTGGAGCATGCCCTGGGCGAAATATGCCGAGTTGCTCTACCCGAACATCCTCGGCCACCTCTCGGTCAAGCACGTGACGTGGTACTGGGCCGGCGGACTCTATCCGGGGATGGGCTCGCCGTTCCTGTTCAGCATCTACTGCGGCCTGCTGATGATCGCGCTGGTGATCGGCGGTGCGTTCGCCCGGCCACGGGGCGGGAGGCTGGTCCTGCTGATCGCACTGGTCTCCTCGATCCTGGCGCTGGGCAGCCACACGCCGCTGCTGAAATGGTGCTACGACGCGGGCATCGCCACGTCGGTGCGCTATCCGGAGAAATTCGCGTTGATGGGCATGTTCGCCGTGATCATCTTCTCGGCGCAGATGCTCCAGCGCATGCTCGACGGCGATGAGACCGTGCGCGAGGGAGCTCTCGGCTTCACGCTGGCCGTTCTCCTCGTGGCGACGTTCGTGGCCGTCACCACGTTCACGCCGAACTATGCGCGGGCCATGACGAAGATCTGGAGCATCACCACCGGACCGGCCGGAAACACCACCATTGCGATTTCGAAGAACGACTGGTGGTTCGCCGTGATGCGGGGCGTGGCCGTCGCGCTCCTGCTTCTGAGCGTACGAACACGGCGGCGCACGACGTGGCTCGCGATCGCAGCGCTGGTGGTGATCGCGGACGTGCTGCCGGTCGGCGAGGAGATCAACCCGCGCATGCCCCGGCGATTCTTCGATCCGCCACCTGCGGCCAGTCTCCTTCCGAAGAACCACAGCGACTACCGTCTCTTCCATGAAGTCGACTGGTACGGTCAGGAGGAGACGGCGCGGAAGTTCTTTTCGGTCGGCTCCGGTGTCTACTGGGTCGTGCGCAACGGTCTCTTTCCGATGACGCCATCCGGCGTCGGAATCCGCACGGTCCTCGAGCGCGACTACGACAAGACTGCCCTGCTGCCGACGATCGATCTCACCGACTCGGTCTGGGACGTGAAGCGCTCCGGGCGGAGCGACTGGTACGTGCCGTTCATGGCCATGTCCAACGCGTGGTACCGCGCCGTGTATCGCGATTACGACAAGGAGAGCCGGCGCATCAAAGGCGATTGGACCAAGTCCCTTCCGGTGACCTTCCTGCCGGCGCCGCACTACCCCCGCTATTACTTCGCGGACCAGATCGTCACGATCAAAGACCGCAGCGATTTCGTCAAGAAGCTCAGCGCGAACAGCTACAGCGAGCGCGTGGCGTTCGTGCAGCGACCCGCCTTCGTTCCTGCCGGCGGCGTGGTTCGCTCGGTCCGCGAGACGGCCAACAGCGCCACCCTGGACGTGGAGTCATTCGGCGAGGCTTTTCTGGTCATGAGCGTCACTCCGCACAAGTACTGGGGCATCACCATCGATGGCCGCCCCGTTCCGGCGATCGTCACGAACATCGGATATCAGGGCATCACCGTCACGCCGGGGCGGCACCGCGTGGTCATGCGCTACTCGAACCCGCTGGTCAAGGTTGGCGGAGCGATCTCGATCGCCACGCTGCTGGTGCTGCTGTTCTTGATCGTGACGCCGCGCAAGGCGCGCGATCGTTCGCAGCGGCTTCCCGCATACGAGGAGCCGGTGCACGTCGTCGCCGACGCGACCGGAACTCACGTCGAGCCTTCGAGGGTTGAAGAACCATGACCGTCACACCGGCCCGGCGGCGCCTGGAGCGCACCATAGTCTCCGCGGTACTGGTCGTGATCGTGGCTCTGCTGGCGGCGCTGATCCTTCACAACCGGCGCATGGCGCAGCAGATCGCGCATGAGACCTACGTGCCGCGAGCGGTCAGGATGACTCCTGAGGTCTACCTGCTGCAGCAGTACGTCAGGATCAACACGTCGAATCCGCCGGGCAACGAGTCGGCCGGTGCGAAGTGGCTGATGGAGCAGCTCAATCGCGGCGGTGCTCGCGCCGAGGTCATCACCTCGGCACCCAATCGCACGAACGTCTATGCGCGCATCCGCGGCCGCAATCGCGGCGAGGGGCTGATGCTCCTCAATCACATCGACGTCGTGCCTGCCCCAAGGAAAGGCTGGAGCAAGCCGCCGTTCGCCGGCGCGATCGCCGCCAACATGGTCTTCGGCCGCGGCACCGCCGACATGAAGGGCATCGCCGTCTGCCAGCTCCAGGCGTTCCTCGACGTCATCGCCAGCCATCGAACGCCTGAGCACGACATCGTCTTTCTCGCCGTTGCCGACGAAGAGGCGGGCAGCGCGTTCGGCGTGCGCTGGCTGCTCGATCACAGGCCGGACGTGTTCGAGGACATCCACTACGTCATCGGCGAGGGTGGAGTCACCGAGACCCTCAACGAGAAACTCTCCTACTTCGGCATCGAGATCGGCGCAAAGGAAGTGACCGAGCTGGAGGTCGTGGGTTCGTCCCGCGAGCAGCTTCAGCGCACTCGAATCGGGCTCGAGCCCTACTTCGAGCCACTTGATGCGGATCGCGTCCTTCCGGGCGTGCGGCAGTTCTTCAGCAGTGTGGCGCCGCTGCGCGTGGAATTCGAGTCTCTCCTGTCGGACATCGACCGCACGATCGCGACGGGAAAACTATGGCTCCTTCCCACCACTTATCGCGACCTGCTGACGAACAACATGTGGGCAGAGGGCGTTCATGCCCTGCCGGATGGTCGTTTCGCCATGAAAGTGACCATGATCAATCTGCCCCAGGAGGATCCAGACGCGCGCATTGCCTGGCTTGCACGGCTGCTGGTGCCGTATGGCGCCACCATCGGCGAGATCTCGCGAAAGGAAGGACCGATCCCGATGTCGCCGTACGACACGCCCCTGTTCGCGCTCATTGCGCGAGAAGCTCGCGCCGAATACGGAAGTACCACGGTCGGGCCCGAGGTGCTCTTCGGCTCGACGAGTGACGCGCGCTTCCTCCGGCCGCGAGGGTTCGTCTGCTACGGAGTCCAGCCGTTCCTGCTCGACTACTTTCAGACCACCGGCGTGCACGGCATTGACGAACGAGTGCGCGTGGACTGGTTCAACTCGGGCGTCGACCTGACGCGGCGGATCGTCCGGGCGTATGCATTCGGTGCGCAGGAGCCGCCGGAGAGTGGCCTTCCGGGCGTCGACAGCCGACACGGCACTCCAGCCGGGCGCTGACTCACCCGGCTCCAAGCCGGCAAATCAGCAAGCTCAGCACTCATTGCTCGCAGGGTGCTCCTCGCCGTTCGCAACACTGACATTCTTCGTCACCATTCGCCGTTGATTAGCGTCAATAACTGGCGCAGGCCTCCTCCTGCAGCAACGCTAAACCTATTTGTGTCAACGGGAATGGCTGCTGTGGCCGTCTGGTACACCGCTTGCGCCTAGCTCCTACGCCTTAGGAGGCGATTGATGATGAAAAGACAGAAGGGTTTCACTCTCATTGAGCTGCTGATCGTGGTTGCGATCATCGGCATTCTCGCAGCCATCGCCATTCCGAACCTGCTTACCGCCATGCAGCGGGCCAAGCAGAAGAGAACGATGGCTGACATCCGCGCGATCGCGACTGCGTGGGAAGCGCGCGCGACCGACATGAACACGTACGGCGCGGCCGGTGCATCGACGTTCACATTCCCGACCGCCACGGTCACCTTCAACGCGCTGCTCGGCCTGGTCACCCCGACGTACATCAAGAGTTTGCCGCAGAAAGACGGCTGGGGCCGTGACTACAATTTCGGCATGGACAAGAACCCCGGCGTGTCACAGGCCGCCCAGGTGTACGGCATCAAGTCGCTCGGCAAGGACGGCCTGTCGCAAGGCAATACGTACACGGTCGGCACAGCAACTGCGAGCTTCGATTGCGACATCGTCTATTCGAATGGTTCGTTCATTCAGTGGCCGGAAGGAATGCAGACCCAGTAGACTCTGCGACTCCCGCATCGAACGGAAAAAGGGCGCCCGATGGCGCCCTTTTTCTTTTCAGATCGCAGAGGGCAGATCGCAGGACACTGCACGATCCAACCCCGCGATCTGGGATCTGCCCTCTGCGATCTACCTCAAGCGTTCATCGCCTTGGCCACGGCGCTCATCGCGGTATACAGCCGATCGTGGTAGGCCAGTGATTCACGGTAGATATGCGTGAAGTTGCCGACGTCCTTCGTCGAGACGACCAGGTTGACGCCGAACAGGAAGGCGGCGTTGCCGTCGAGAGTGCGAAGGTTGTCCGAAACGAGGATGAAGAAGGACTTGCGGCGATCGTTCGGCATCAGCGAGATGATCGGCTGCATCGACTCCAGCGGTGGCGGCGTCATCTGCTGCGGGTTCAGCACCACGACGTGCGGAAACTCCTGCATGAAGAAGTCGCGGGCCTGCTGCGCAGTCGCGAAATACGCGGGCATGAAGCCGATCAGCTTGATGGCCTGGCGCAAGGCCGGGCTGTCATTGCCGACCAGGATCGCCTTCGCTCCGAAGCTGTCTTCGTCTTCGGCCTCCTCATTGGAGGGCGGCGCCGGAGCGGGCGCTGATCCCGCCGCCGCTGCCGGTGCGTCTGCGCCGAGGGTGCGCCGGTCGACGGTCAGCTTGGCCTTGCAGGCCGGGCACGGGAAGGAAACCTCCTTCATCGGGAGCTTCGTCTCGTCGAGCGAGAGCGGTTTCTGGCAGGAGGTGCAGACGATCCGGATCATGGTTGTTACTCCAGCATGGAGAGCATCGAGCCCTCGCCTTCCTGCGGTGCCGCCGCAGCCTCGGGCTCGTCGGTCATGCGCAAGGCCAGGTTCGTGGGATTGGTGGCGGAGGCGAGCGCAACCTCCTTCGTGATCAGCCCCTGGTTCCACATCTTCTCGATTTCGTCGTCGAACGTCTGCATGCCGTCGACCGATCCGTCGTGCATGGCGTCGACCAGGGACCGCCCTTCGGTCTCTCCCTTGACGACGTACTCCCGGGTACGCATCGTCGACTTGAGGATCTCCATGGCGGCCACTCGTCCTCCGCCGGTCTTCGGCAGGAGCCGCTGGGAGACCACGTACCGGAACGACTGGGCGAAACGCGTGCGCACCTGCGCTTCCTGATCCTTCGGGAAAACGCCGACGATGCGGTCGATCGTCTTCGCGGCGTCGATCGTGTGCAGGGTGGAGAGCACCAGATGGCCGGTTTCGGCGGCCTCCATGGCGATCTCGATCGTCTCCACGTCGCGCATCTCGCCGATGAGAATGACCTTGGGCGCCTGGCGAAGAGCGGCACGGAGAGCCAGAGCGAAGCTCTTCGTGTCCGAGCCGAGCTCGCGCTGGTTCACCGTCGACTTGATGTGCTTGTGCATGTACTCGACCGGGTCTTCGATGGTGATGATGTGATAGGCCGAGTCGTGGTTGATCTGGTTGATGATGGCGGCCAGAGTGGTGGACTTGCCGGAGCCGGTCGGGCCCGTGACCAGCACGATGCCGTTCTTCAACTTGCAGACGTTCCGCAACTCCGCCGGAAGGTGCAGCGAGTCGAAGCTGGGGATGCCCTCGGGAATCACGCGAAGCACGATGGCGTAGGTCCCGCGCTGGGAAAAGATGTTCACGCGGAAACGCGTCTTCTGGGGGATCGAGTACGAGAGGTCGACCGAACCGTTCTGCATCAGCGTCCGGGTGAGCTCGCGATCACCGCGGAGCATGTACATGGCAATGGTCTCGGTCTGGTACGGCGTGAGTCGCGGCAGACCGGGAAAATTCACGGGAGTCAGGGCGCCGTCGATCTCGACCTGGGGCGGCCGCCCCACCGAAAAATTCAGGTCGGAAACGCGATCCGACATCTTCAGCATCGCCTCGAGAATGGCGTCGAGATTGAAGTTCTTCATGAGGACCTCGCGGTGTGCGGCATTGTAGCAGCGGGGCGGCGGAGCGCAGAGTGATCGACCACAGACGGCGTCCCGTAGAATGCGCCTGTGTCCATCGTGGCCATCGACTACGGCGCCAGGCGCATCGGCATCGCCGTGAGCGAGTCCGGCGTTCTGGCGACGCCTCATTCGGTCCTGCCGAACGATGGCGACGCCCTGGAGAAGATCGCTGCGATCGGACGTGAGCTCGATACGGAGCTCTTCGTCGTCGGGATCGCCCGGCGGGCAACCGGCACGGCCGGCGAGGAGCGCTTCAGGGATTTCGCGGAGCGCCTGCGGCAGAAAACGTGCAGAGAAGTCGTTCTCTGGGATGAGGCTCTGACGACCGTTGAAGCGTCCGAGCGGCTTCGGGCCGCGGGCCGCAAGCGGCGTGACGCCGAACGCACCATCGACATGCACGCCGCTGCCGTCATTCTTCAGTCGTATCTCGACGAACGCGCCAGGAGGTCGTCATAGCCCGCCGTACTCCCTCCGCGCGCAGTGGCTGCTGGAAATACCTGCAGTCGCTCGGCACGATCCTCGTGTTCGCTGTCCTGCTGGCTCTCGGCGGCGCCTATTTCTTCTGGCGCGCCCTGACCTCGCCATACAAAGGATTCCCGGAGCCCACCCGGCTCGTTCAGGTCCGGAAAGGCCTGCGCACGTCAATGATCCTTCGCCATCTGCAGGCCGAGGGGGTGATTCGCGACGAATACGTGCCGCTGATCTACATGAAGGTGGCGCGATACGGCGAGTCGATCAAGGCCGGCATCTATGAATTCTCCAAACCCGAATCGGCGGCCGATGTCCTGGAGAAACTGATCCGCGGCGACGTCGTCCTCAAGAGCGTCACCGTTCGGGAGGGCCTCGATCATTTCGCCATCGCTCGCCTGTTCGTCGCCGAGCACCTCGGCACCCAGACGGAGTGGGATGCGGCCGTTGCCAATGCGGATCTCGTCCGCGACATTGCTCCGGAAGCGACCTCGCTGGAGGGATACCTCTTCCCCGACACGTACAAATTCAGTCCCGGCACCAACGCGCACGCGATCGTCAAGGCGATGGTCGCGAATTTCCGGAAGCACTTTGCGGGCGAGATGGCCTACATCACCACCGGCCTCGACACTCATCAGACCGTGATCCTGGCGTCGATCGTGGAGACCGAAGCGAAGCTGCCGCAGGAACGCCCGCTCGTGGCCTCGGTCTATCTGAACAGGTTGCAGCGGCACATGGAGCTTGCCGCCGACCCGACCGTCATCTACGCACTGAAGCTCGCGGGACGATGGGACGGCAACATTCACAAATGGGGACTGCAGATCGACTCGCCTTACAACACTTACCGCTTCCGCGGACTGCCGCCCGGGCCGATCGCGAATCCGGGCCTGGCGTCGTTGCGTGCGGCGGCAGCACCGGCGAAAACTCCATTCCTCTACTTCGTCGCCAAGCACGACGGCTCGCACGCTTTCTCGACAAATCTCGCGGACCACAACCGCAACGTCTTGATCTATCAGAAGCAGTGGTATCGCGACCCACGCGCCGCGGCTGCGCAGCGCGCGCAACCAGCTCAGCCACCGACCGGCCGTTGAAGCGTCGCACGCGCCCGCCGCCGGGCCCCCATCGCGGCCGCTGCTGAAGACCTCGTTCCGTTCCGACAGTCGATCGAGGTATCCTCGCTGTGCGTGCTATCCTTACAAAAATCCACAAATAACAGTCCAGGAGTGCTCCGCCATGGCGCCTAAGAACAAGCCCTACGAGCAGTTTGGGCCGTACGTCCTGTTCCGGAAACTGGAGTCAGACTCGTTGAGCGAGCTATGGCGTGCGGCGCGGATCGATGGCAATCAGCTGGGAGCGCTCGTGGCCCTGCGCCGTTTCACCGGTGGCAACCGGGACGCGATCGCGGCGAGTGCGGAAGCCGCGCGCGAGATCGCACCGCTCCTCAACGGCACCTCATTCGCGAAGAACCAGGTCATGGGAGTCGTGAACGGGATGCCGTTCCTGGCCTACGACTACTCAGGCGGACGATCGCTGAAGCACATCGTGGAAAAGGCGCGCGGCGGCGCAGGGACGCAGCCCAATCCGATCCCGCTCGACCAGGTGGTGCTGATCGCCGAGAAGATCGCGCTGTCATTGGCGACGACGGCTGATCTGCGTTTCGGTACCACTCGGCTGTCCCACGGCGCGCTGCTGCCGCAATTCGTCTGGATCTCCGACGACGGCGAGATCCGGGTGGCCGGACAACAGCTCGCGCAAGGTCTGCTCGCATCTCTCAAAGACTCGCGCGTGGCCGCCGAATTCGGCCGCTATTTCGCGCCTGAGTCGCACGCGACGGGGGTGCAGTCGAAGGCCGCCGACATCTATGCCGCGGGTGCGATCCTCTTCCTTCTGACCACCGGCGTCGAGCCGCCGGACGCCACGACGGCGAGCGCGTTCACGCAGACCGTTCGCGGGGCGAAGACGATGGCCGGCGGACCGGTTCCGGACGAGATCCGGACCATCCTCGACAAGTCGCTCAACATCGACGTGGCGGCGCGCTACTCGTCAATCGCCGAGATGAAGCAGGCCCTTTCCACGCTCGCCGGCGGAAAGTTCTCCGCGACGACGTTCAATCTCGCCTTTTACGTCAGCACTCTGCTCAAGAAAGAGCTCGAGGGCGAAGGGATCGACCGCGAAAAAGAGATGAAGGTCAACGTCGCGCCATACGCGGAGGCGCTCAAGCCTCAAGTACCGCACGATGCGCCGAGCTTCGCCTCGCTCGAAGGACCTCCCAGGAGGAGCCGGGCGCCGCTCGCGATCGGCGCCGTGGTCGCCGTCGCAGCAATCGGCCTCGGTGCGTTCTACATGTTCCGCACGCAGGCACCTGCCCCCAAAGTCACGGCATCGGGCGCAACGGTCGTCGCCTCCACCGTCGCACCTCCGAAGCCGGCCATCGTGGCACAGCCGCTCGTCGCTGCGTCGCCTGTCGCATCCACCACGACGGCGACGGCGACGTCAACCGTTGGCCTCGACGACGCCGCGCGGAAGAAGGCCTTCGAGGCCGCTGTCGAACAGAAACTGCAGGAAGAGATGATGAAGCTGCAGGGTGATTACACGAAGCAGCTGAAGCAGCAGCAGTCGAAGCAGGCGCCTGTCCAGATGGCGACGGCTACCGCTGCTCCGACGCCCGCCCCTGTCCTCGGCCGCCAAGCGGCCGCCGATGACACAGCGCCCTCCGCCGCTCAACTGGATCAGCAGCGACTCGCTGCCAGGCTCGAGTCCGTTCCGACGCAGACCACCCCCGCCACCGTCGCCCAGCAGGCGCAGCCGGAGCCCGTGCCGCAGACGGCATCGGCCGCTCCGCCGCCACAGCCGGCCGCGCGCGTCGTCCACGAAGGAGACGTCGTCGACGTCTCCGATCTCGATACGGTGCCTCACTTCCTGCGCCAGGCGACGCCTCGCTATCCGATCATGGCCGCCCGGCAGCGCGTCGAGACCGTCATTCTGCTGACGGTGCTCGTGTCGGAAAACGGCGATGTCCTGGAGGTGAAGGTTCTCCGCGGTGATCCGCGATTCGGCTTCCAGGATGAAGCCATCCGCGCGGCGAAGTCGACGAAGTTCACGGCGCCGATGAAGGACGGCAAGCGCGTCAAGACCTGGTTCCCGATTCCGGTGCGGTTCAAACTCTGACGAGGGTCGTCACCGCGTCGCTCTTCGCGGTCACTTCGCCGTCGACCATTCGATACCGCTCAGGCGCAGCCCGAGATCGCGACGGTCGCCGCCGATTCCGCGTGCGGCCGGGTTGACCACGCGGCTCGTCTCCAGGACCAGGTCATTGGGAGCGTTGGCCCGCGAGGGGACGACATACTCGCGGTCCACGTCCGGGGTGGACGCGTGAATGCGCTCCAGCAGCGCGCCGTTGAGCCTGACCTCGATGTCGGGCACGACACCAAGGGCGTCGAGTGGCACGTAAAGCCGAAGTGCCAGTCGTCCCCGCCCGTGCACCGGCGGCAGCAGACAATGCGCACGCGATCCCATCCACCGCCATACCACGTTGCCCGAGCTTTCTTCGTCGTACCAGCCGTCGCCGAACGTGATGATCTCCTCGATCGGAATCAGAGACACCTCGAAATAGCGGTCGCGAACGATCGACGCCAGCCGCCGATGTGGTCTTCGGAAAACCCGCGCCCCGCGCGCTGTGCTCGCCCCTTCGTAAAGAAAGAGATCGCCGGGTCGGGAGGCTGCCGTGGAAGCCGGAGTCGAATCGCCCGCGCTCACGTACGGGAACCCCGGCATGAACCCTTCGACGAGTGGCTTCATCGCATCCTGGACGTAGAGGGTGGCCGAGCCCGGACGCAAATGAGCGCGGATCCAGTCGGCCGCAGCGACAGGGGGCGAAGGATGGCGGTGCACTTCGCGCAGCGCCGGCCAGATCCAGACGGAGACGGCCAGGGCGAAGATCAGCACCGCTGCGCCCTCGAGACGCGGAAGGCGGCTGCCCGCCGCGTGCAGCCCTTCCGCCGCGACGAACGCCATGAGCGGTGCGTATCCGATCGAGAAGCGGCTGACGCTGAAATAATCGAGGATCAGCCAGGCCAGCACGCAGAAAGGGCCGAAGGCGGCAAGCATCGTCAGGGTTGGCGCGCGGAGCCTGATCAAGCCCGCCACGACCCCGATCGCGACGAGCAGCGTGACGATGACGTTCGCAAACGGTACCCGGTACGGACGAACGAAAAAGTTGTCGAACAGGCGCCACAGCGGCGGCCGATGCGGATCGCGGAAGGAATCGACGGTGGTGATGTAGCGCTGGTGTTCGTGGACCGCTTCGCTGTACGCCTGCCATCCGCCGCTGAAGTAGGCCGCTGCGCCGTAACTCACTGCCAGGATCGCCGCCCCGGTCACGGCCGCAACCAGCAGTTGCCGCCATCGCGTGCGGAACGAATGCACCACCAGGATCATCGACGGAGCGAACCCGATGAGGAGATTCTGCGGGCGATAACCGGCGGCGACAGCCAGCATGATCGCGCCGCCATAGAGCGCCGGGTCACTGCGGCAGCCGCGCAACAGCAGCGCCATGGCGATGATGACGAGCGTCATCGAAGGCACATCGCTGAACGCGCTTCCCCCGAAGATCCAGACGTTCGGAGAAAACGCCAGGAGCACGCCGCTGATGAGGCTCACTCGAAAACCGGCGCGCAGCTCCCGTCCGAGCAGGAGCATGGCCGGAACAATGGCGATCGATGCGACGAGTGAGATCGCCTGAAGAGCGTGGAAGCCGCTCAGGCCGGTGAGGACGAGCAGTTTGCCCGTGGCGATGAACAGCGGAAAGCCCGGCGGATGGGGATGATGCGCGGTGACGTCGAAGTGCCGCAGCGCGCTGAGGAACAGCGCTTCGTCCCAGTCCCACGGCGTTTTCGCGAGCGCAGGAACGCGCGTGATCGCCACAACCACGCTGACGATCCACGCCACCAGCTTCTCGCCGGGCGCCCACGGCTCCGGTTTTTCGCCGAGTGCGCGCCACCAGTGCACGAGGCCGGCAGTGCCATTCACGCGCGGCATTCTAGTGCTGAGTACTGAGTGCTGAGTACTGAGTGCTGAGTACTGAGTGCTTGTTACCGAGAAGTGAGAACGGACTCAGGATTTCGTGCAGACCTGAAAACTCAGTACTCAGCACTCAGTACACAGCACTTCGCAGATGCAACTGGAAAAACACACTGCCTCGCTTGCCAAAGGCATCGATCTCGCAAAAACGGGAGGACCATGCCGGGGAAAGGCGTCCGACGCCGTGGATATCTCGATCTTCACGGCATCCGACGCAACGGATCGAAGGAAGACGGGGTCAGCTATTCATTCAGCGACGGTTCGCCGGTCAATGACGAGAAAACGCTCGTGCGCATCGCCAGGCTCCGCATCCCGCCGGCATGGCGCGACGTGCGGATCGCGCGCAGTGACAGCGCACCGCTCCAGGCCATCGGTACCGACAAGAAAGGGCGCTGCCAGTATCGGTATCACGAACGCTTCCGCAGGCAGCGCGATCACGCGAAGTTTCTGCGCGTCGTCGAATTCGGGGAAGCCCTGCCCAAGCTGCGCCGGCACGTCCGTGCCGATCTGCGCGGCAAGGGCGTCGACCGCGAGCGCGTGCTTGCGGCCATGGTCCGCCTCATCGACCAGGGATTCTTCCGCATCGGAAACGACAAGAGCGCCCGATCGGAATCCACATACGGCCTCTCGACCATCCTCGGCCGCCACGTGAACGTACGAGGCGAGGTCCTCGTCTTCGATTATGTCGGCAAGTGGCGCAAGAAGCAGAGCCGCGCCGTGAGAGACGCCGAAGTCGCGGCTCTCGTCGAGCAACTCAAGCGCATGCGCGGACCGGAGTTGTTCCGCTTCTTCGCGGGAGAGCGCCCGGTGAACATCCGCGACCGGCACGTCAACGACTACATTCAATCGATCATCGGCGGTCAATTCACGGCGAAGGATTTTCGCACCTGGGCCGGCACGCTGCTCTGCTCGACCGCCCTGGCCATGCAGGGCCAGTCGGAAAGCAAGGCCGAAAGGAAGCGGCGGATCAAGAGGGCCATTGCCGCGACTGCCGAAGAGCTCGGCAACACGCCCGCCGTGTGCCGCTCCTCGTACGTCTGCCCGCGCCTGCTCGACGACTATCTGGGCGGCCGTCCCTTCGAAACCCTGCGCAAGCCGCGTCGCGGCAGCCCGGTGGTGAAGGTGGGGCTGTCGGTGGAGGAACGCGCGCTCCTGAAGTTTCTCCGCGAAACGATCGCTGATCGCCGCCGCGCCTCCCGCGCCGCCTGACAGCCCCGAGTGCCGAGTGCAGACTCAGGACCCAGGACTCAGGACTCAGGACTCAGGACTCCGAACGGCGTTAGAACGTGTCTCCGATCCAGAAGCTGGTGTGAGTGCCTCCCGGGAGCGAGCTCCGCAGATCGGTCCGGCGTGCGATGTCCCAGTGCAGCTCCAGGCCAAAGATGTCGAACGACAGTCCGTATCCCACGGAGGCCAGTCCGTCCTTGAGCCGACCGTTCTTCATGAACGTGTACGGTTGTCCGGCGAACTTGGCGCCGCCGACGTCGAGGAACAGGTCGCCGCGGATGCCCTGGATGGCGACGCCCGGAAAAGCGATTACGTCGACGAGCGGGAAGCGCAGCTCGAGATTCGCGAAGCCTGCCCGGTTGCCGATGATCGACTGAAAATCGTAACCACGCAGCGTGTTCAGTCCGCCGAAATAGTAGAAGTTCGAAAGATGGCCGGTCGAGTAGCCGCCGAAAACGCGAGCGGCGAGCAGCATGCGCGAGGTGAGCTGAAGGTACTCGCGCCATTCGATGGTGTAGTCGTTCGACAGCGTCCCTCTCCGGCTGAGGTCCGGCGCGTAGTCCGTGCCGATCTCATAGCGTCGGCCGGAGATCGGGCCGAACTCCTTGAAGCTCGTGTTGTCGCCGCTGAAGCTCGCGCTGACGACGGGGAAATGGTCGCGATATTCGGACAGCAGATAGGCCCCGGTCGTGGGGTCGAAACTGGTCGGGAACCAGAAGTCACGGCTCTGGAATCCCGCGCCCAGGTCGATGCGGTGATACCGGTCGAACGGATAGCTGTAGAGGCCGAGCACTCCCGTCTCGCGGTAGACCTGCTTGCCTTTGTCGAAGAGGCTGGAGGCGCTGGTATAGGCATTGGCGTTGTAGAAGGAGCGGTTGTCGAACACCCGCACGCCCCAGTTCCAGCGGTGCTGCAGGTCCATGTAGATCACATCGAAATTCGAGAATGACGAGACTGAGTCGAGCGAAGCGATGAAGCGCCGGTTGCCCAGCATGTCGCTCATGTAGATGGTTGATCGCGAGACGAACAGCTGGTCGGAGGTCACTCCGGCGTTGACGCTGACGTCATCGATGAACAGCTTGAACCCGCGCGATTTCTCGACCTTGTCGGGGTCGATGGCCACCTCGACCGGCGGCTCGTACACCTTGCGGCTCTTCGCCTGCAGCGGAGCCGTCGGCAATGCCACCTTGTCGAGCGTGCGGATGGGCTTGTCCGTGGTGGTCTTGAACAGCCGCCACTGCCCCTTGTAATACGAA
Organism: Acidobacteriota bacterium; assembly: GCA_021781455.1. GTDB lineage: Bacteria > Acidobacteriota > Thermoanaerobaculia > Gp7-AA8 > Gp7-AA8 > JAJXWV01. The sequence continues at coordinate 35,593 of JAJXWV010000035.1, forward strand.
GCGAAGACGAGCTGCTCCTTGTTGCCCTCTCCGGTGAAGACCACCGGAGTGAAGCAGCCGCCAACGACGTCGGTGTACTGCAGGAGCTCCCCGTTCTCGAGGTTCAGCGAGTAGATGTTGTAGGCCGCGAAATTGGCGGGGTCGGGCTTCGGCGTCTTGTCCTCGGCGCGCCTGGGATTCGACGCCAGCTCCGCTTCGATGGCCTGCTCGATGTTGCGTCCGGTCTGCTTGTCGGATGAGAAGAAGATCCTCTTTCCGTCGGGTGTGAACCAGGCATCCGAATCGTTCCACTGCCCCGTGGTGAGCTGGTAACGCTCCGACGGATTGTCGACGCTGATCTTGAACAGCTTCGAGTAACCGTCCACCACGGAGGAGTAGACGATCCACTTGCCGTCGGGCGAATAGGTCGGCGATGCGTCGAAGAAATGGTCGTTGGTCAGGTTCGACACCTGCTCGGTGGCGATGTCGTAGAGGAAGATGTCGGACTGGTTGCCCAGGATGCCGGTGAAGGCGATCTTCTTTCCGTCCGGCGAGTAGGCTGGATTGAGCTGCTGCTCGATCTTCATCGGAACAGACTTCTCGATCTGTCCGGTGAGGGGATTCATCAGCATGAGGTTGCGGCCGCGCTCCTTCTTCACGAAGAAGGCGATCTGATCGCCGTTGGGCGCGAACGCGAGATCGCGCCCCATCACCGGACCGACGGTGAACATCTGCACGATCGGGTATTCGTATTTCGTCGTGTAGCCGGGCGTGAGGTTCTTCCACAACTTCCGATCGGGGATCTTGAAGACGGCGACGTCGACGTCTTCCATGTAGGTGGTGAAGCCCGCCAGGAGATCGCCGGACGGCGAAGGCACCGGCGAGATCTCGTCGCTCGAGCTCATGTCGGGGTTGATCCGGAACGGCTCGCCGTACTCGATCGGCTCGCCCTTGGCGATCAACGCCGGCAGGTACTGTTTCCGAAGCCACGTCCGGAACTGCGTGTTGAAATCCTCGGGAGTAATGTCGAAGGCCCGCTTCAGAGCGCGGTCGACGCTGCTGCCGAGGGTGTTGCGATATTCGTAGATGAAGTCGCGAAGGCCGTCCCAGCCGTACTTCTGCTGGATGTACGCAAACACGGCGTGTCCGAAGCGATAGGCGAAATAGCCAGTGGGATTCTGCGTGATTCGCGGAATGTGGTCGTTGACCACGGCGTCGCGCAGGACCATGCGGTCCTTCGAGTCTTCGTCCCGCCCCATGAAGGAGGCCAGGCCCTCCATGAACCACGTCGGCGGGTTGGCGGTAACCTGCTTGCCGAATTTCCCCTGGAACAGGATCTCGTACTCGAAGACGTGCGTCAGCTCGTGCTGAACGAGCTGCAGGAGTTTCTCGTCGGTCGTGTCGATGGGAATGACCATCCGGTTGCGCGTCGGCTCGGCGAATGCGCCGACGCCCTCAGGGATGAAATTCAGGTCGACGTTGGTCTGCTCGAACGCCGAGTGCGTGGCGTAATAGATCAGCGGGATCTTCTTGCTGATCTGGAAATTGAATTCCCGGGAGAGGGTGTCATACGCGCTCTCGGCGGTATCGACGACCCGCTGCAGCGACGGACGCTCGTCGTCGTAGAAGAAGATGTCGAAATGCGTCGAGTGGTAGATGTTCCACTTGAACTTGTCGTAGACGATCTTGTTCTGACCGAACGGATAGGCAGCCGGTACGAACGCAAAAACGAAGACGACGAGCGCGATGAGACGCTTCACATGACCTCCCACGAAGCGGGTGGCGGGTAGCGCGTAGGAGACCGAATCTCCCGCCCGCTACACGCTACACGTCCACCGCTTCACTCGGTAAAGACGTAGCGGGATGCGGACGTTTCCTGCGGCACGAATAACCCGACGAGCTGCGTCTCGAGCGAACGGAGATTCTCGAACAGCCCCAGCAGCTCGTCGTAATTGCGCTGGTCGAATTCCTTGAAGTCCCGGAAGTTGTCTTCCAGCACTTTCTCACCGGTATCGCCGTTGAAGATGGCGATGTCGATGTCGAACACGAATCCGGTCGACTCGACGAGCACCTGCCGGTAGAACGTCCTGCCGTCGGCGGGGGACGTGTACTCCTCGGTGCGATAGCCCGACTTGTCGTTGATGTCGAAGTCGATGATGCCCGAAATGAGGTAGTCGGCACCGGTCTTGGCGCCGAGATCCTTCCAGTAGTCGCGGTTCGCTTCCAGCGCCTTCATGTCCTGGCCGGGGAGGTGCGTGGCCGGCACGGTGACGATGTGGAGCTTCGTGCTCTTGGTCAGTTGCTTCTTGAGATAGCGCTGAAACTCGCCCTGGACGTCGATCTTGGAGGCGCGGTCGTTCCTCTTCTCGCCGCCGCCGCCGATGATGAAGGGCGCGATGCCGATCTTCTCGTCGCCCGTAATGGCCAGCTTTGCCTTCACGGGAAGCTTCATCTTCACTTCGGTGACGCCGGCGTCGGCCGCCAACGGGACGAGCAGCGCGAGGACGAGGGGCAGGCCTTTCATCGGGATCCTCCGGGAGGGTTCGACGGCGGGACGGCAGGGGGAGTGGAGGGCGGCGGATTCTGCGCCGGAGCAGCTTGAGCAGGAGGATTCTGAGCCGGCGGAGTCGTCGCCGCCGGCGGAGTCTGTGGCGGGGCAGTCTGTGCGGGCGGACTCTGCGCCGGAGGATTCGAAGTCGTAGCCGCTGGAGCCGTCGACGTCGCGGTTGACGAAGCTGCGGCGGGTGCCGTGCTCGTTGCGGCTGTTCCGGCGGCGGACGTTGCGGTCGCGGCAGCCGGTTTGGTCTCGCCGTTTGCGGACTTCCCCTCCTGCCGCTGCTGGCGCTTGCGGTTGCGCGCCATGAACTCGGTATACCGGCTGTAGTTTTTCTGGATGTACTGATTCGTGCGATCGAGCCTGAGCGCCTCGCGGTATTCCTTCGCCGCCTTCTCGTACTCGCCGTTCGCCTCGAACGCAACGGCCAGATTGTTGTGGGCCATGGCATCGTTCGGATTGAGTTCCACCGCGCGCTGGAAGCGGAACCTCGCCTCGCGCCAGAGGTTCATCCGAGCCATCTGCACCCCAAAATCGTCCTGCGTGGAAGGCTTGCGCAGGTCCGCGTGACCGTGCGAGCAGGCCGTCAGGGCGACGGCCATGAGTGCAGCCAATGCAACTGTGTGCCTCATCGAAGGACACCCCCGAGCGCAGCTTTTGAGTGAGTCAGTGTCCGGGGATTATAATTTTGATCCCGCACTTGACCCCTTTCCTTCTCGGGCGTCGCCTCCCGGCGCCGTTCACACCATGTCAGAGAATCTGCGCGATCTGCTGATCGCCTGGTCATTGCTGCCGTTTCTGACTCCGAACCGGACACGATTGTTGTGTGAGTTCTTCGAACCGCTGACCTTGGCCTGTAATGCTTCCTCCACAACGCTCGCGGCCATGCTCGCCATCGAGCATGAGCAGGCAGAACTGGTAAAAGATCCGTTACAACCTGCTGCTCGGAATCGCGTTGCCACACTCCGCGAATCCGTCCTGACTCTCGTGGACGATGATTATCCTCCGCTTTTGCGCGAGATCATCGACCCTCCCCTGGCTCTGCACACGCGCGGCCGGCGGGAGTTGCTCCAGCGACCTTCGCTCGCGGTGGTCGGCTCGCGCCGGGCCTCACCATATGCGCTCAACGCCACGCGATACCTGGTTGCGCCGATCGCCGGCGAAGCCGAGATGGTGATCGTCTCCGGTCTGGCCCGCGGCGTCGACGCCGCCGCGCATCAGACGGCTCTCGATTCCCGTGGCGCGACGATCGCCGTCCTCGGCACCGGCATCGACGTCGTCTACCCTCGTTCGAACCGCCGCCTCTTCGAGCGCATGGAACAGGAGGCTCTCATCGTCACCGAGTTCCCGCCCGGCACGCCGCCACTCGCACAGAACTTTCCGATCCGGAATCGGATCATCTCCGGCCTGTCGCGCGGCACCGTCATCGTCGAGGCAACAGGCCGCAGCGGTTCGCTGATCACCGCCCGCATGGCCGCCGAACAGGGGAGGGAGGTCTTTGCGGTTCCGGGGTCGATCTTCTCGGCTGGCTCGGAAGGAACGCACCGGTTGATCCAGTACGGCGCGAAGCTCGTCCATGACGCCAACGACGTCCTCGACGAGCTGCCCGGGTATGCGAAGGTGCACAAAGAGGAGCCGCCGTTGCCCGATCCCCCGCTCCGCGATGTCCTCGAGACGCTCAGCCGTGACGAGGGCATTCACGTCGATGCCGCCGCAGCGAAGCTCGGCCGTGGCGTGCCGTCCATTGCGGAAGCCCTTCTGCAGCTGGAGCTCGGCGGGTGGGTGCAGGCGCTCCCGGGATCGCGTTACTTGAGGGTGAAGTGACAGTGGGGGCAGCGGGTAGCGGGTAGCGGGTAGCGGGTGGCGGGTAGCGGGTAGCGGGTAGCGGGTAGCGGGTGGCGGGTAGCGGGTGGCGGGTGGCGGGTGGCGGGTAGCGGGTGGCGGGTGGCGGGTGGCGGGTAGCGGGTAGCGGGTAGCGGGTAGCGGGCGTTCAGCGCAGAATTCAGATCGAGGATTGAGACCGGAGAACGCCTGGTCGGCCCCCGCTGCTCCTCAAGCGGCGACCGTCTGGTGGCCGTTCCGCGACTGCTTGACCTTGTACGCGATCAGCGCCACGGGAATGCCGATGCCGATCAGTTTCTTGAGCGGCTTGGGCAGGCCGAAGCCCACCAGGAATCCAAGGACGGCACCTCCGGCGATGATCTGGGGTGCGTACTCTCGAGCCACAGCCTTGAAGTCGAGCGTCGTTCTCAAACGACGGTCGAGCTCGTCGATGCGATCTCCCACGCCGTCCCTGGCCCGCTCGATCTGCTGTTCGATCTGCTGCTTTTCCTCGGGGGTCATTGCCTGCTCCTGGCCCGGGCGATGTCGTCCTTGATCGACTCGATGTCGTTCTTGATCTGGTGGACGGATTCCTTCGGGACGAATTCGACCTGCGAGAACTTTCGCTTGCCGAGAAGGGCCAGCACGCCGGCGCCCGCGAAGAGCAGCACAGTGACGATCAGCGCCGACAGCCACGCCGGCACGCCGAGCGCGACCAGCCCGAGGGTGATCGTGACGAATAGAAAGGCGAGGCCGAACAGGCCCACGAATGCGGCGGCCGCGAACATCGCCAAGCCGCCGCCGAGCTTCGCCACGGTGTCCTTGAACTCCAGCTTGAGCAACGCCACTTCGCTGCGGAAGAGCGTCGAAAAATCAGCCGTCAGCTCCTTGATGATCTGGCCGAGCGACCGCTCCTTGTCAGTTGCGTAGTTGAAGTTACTGGCCATAATGCACTCCAGCGAGCAAAGCTCATTCCGCAGTCTATCCTCACGGGAACCTCAAATTCATGGCCATCGAGCTAGTCAAGGATTTTCGATTCGAAGCGGCCCACTGGCTGCCCAACGTGCCGGAAGGGCACAAGTGCCGGCGCATTCATGGCCACTCGTTCCGCGGCGAAGTGGCGGTACGCGGCGAGGTCGACCCGGTCACCGGCTGGGTCATCGACTTCGCCGATCTGAAGCGAGCCGTCGACCCGGTCGTCAATCGCCTCGATCACTATCTCCTCAACGACATCGAGGGACTGGAGAACCCGACCTCCGAGATCGTGGTGATGTGGATCTGGAATCAGCTCGCACCGGCAGTCCGTGGGCTTTACCGGGTGACGCTCGAAGAAACCTGCACGTCGCGCTGCCACTACTACGGGAAGTCCTGAGTCCTGAGTGCTGAGTCCTGAGTGGCTTCGATCTTGACTCCTTCCATGCATTCGGGACTACCGGCAAACTCAGGACTCAGGACTCAGGACTCAGGACTCGGGACTCAGGACTCGGGACTCGCCACCTTCACGACCGCTCCAGGCATGAGTGATAATCGCCGCCTCATGAAACCGGCGCGGGCGCTGCTCGAGGACGTTCTGGCGTCACTCCGCCGGGCGGCGGTGCGCTACGCCGACATCCGTTACACCGAGACGCTGCAGCAGGACGTGCGCGTGCGCAACGGCGAGGTCGACCACCTCGCCTCAACCGTCGATCGCGCCATCGGCGTGCGCGTCCTGATCGGCAACGGCTGGGGCTTCGCCGCCAGCAGCGACACGAGCGAGGCTTCGCTGCGCGCCACCGCCCGGCGAGCCCTCGAGGTCGCAGCCGCGAGCCATCTGGCATCCACGATCGAAGTCGTTCTCAGTGACGTCGAGCCGCACGTGGCGCGCTGGTCCTCGACATACGAGATCGATCCCTGGTCCGTGCCCCTCGACCGCAAGATCGACCACCTCCTCGGCGCGACCGAGCCGATGCGGGGAGATCCCCGCATCCGCCAGGTCTCCGGCGACATCTCCTCGTACCGCCAGGAGAAGGTCTTCGCCTCGACGGCCGGCAGTTTTCTCGAGCAGTCCACCACCGAGATGGGCGGCGGCATCGAGGCGGTCGCGATCGAAGGCGACGAGTTCCAGCGGCGCACGTATCCGAATCCATTCGGCGGCGATTTTCAGGCTGCAGGCTGGGAGTTCATCGTCGCGCTCCACCTGCAGGAGAAAGCGCTGCCGATCCGCGACGAAGCGCTGGCCCTTCTGGCCGCACCGAAGGCGCCGGCCGGCCGCTTCGACCTGATCGTCGGCTCGTCGCAGCTGGCGCTGCAGGTTCACGAGTCGTGCGGCCATCCCACTGAGCTCGACCGCGCGTTGGGCCTGGAGATCTCCCTGGCCGGCGGCTCGTTCCTGCAACCCCACATGCTCGGCCACTTCCGTTACGGGTCGGATCTCGTCGACATCGTGGCCGATGCCACGGTGCCGCGCTCCATCGGTTCGTTCGGCTTCGACGACGACGGCGTCCCCGCCCAGCGCTTTCACCTGATCCGCAACGGCATCTTCGTCGACTACCTCACCGGCCGCGACACGGCTCCGGCCATCGGCCGGCGCTCGAACGGGACCGTTCGTGCCGAGAGCGCCGCGCGCATCCCCATCATCCGCATGACCAATATCAACCTGGAACCCGGCACCACGCCGCTGGCGGAGATGATCGCGGACACCAAGCACGGCATCTTCGTCGACACGAACAAGTCGTGGTCCATCGACGACCTCCGGCTCAATTTCCAGTTCGGCTGCGAGGTCGCCTGGGAGATCGAGAACGGCCGGTTGGGCCGTCTCCTGAAAAATCCGCTGTACACGGGGAGCACGCCGGAGTTCTGGCGCTCCTGCGATGCCCTCGGGGACGCAGCCAGCTGGCAGATCTGGGGTCTGCCGAACTGCGGCAAGGGCGATCCGATGCAGACCATGCGCGTGGCCCACGGCGCGCCCGCCGCCAGGTTCAGAAACGTGGAGATGGGATGAGACGGACCGCAGACGGCAGACCACGGACGACGGTCGGCTCGAGCCAGGAGTTCGGGCCATGGCTTCGCCACCTGCGCTCTGCGCCCTGCCCTCTGCAGTCCGGGGTCTGAACCATGCGATCGGAAACCGACTCATTCGCCATCCTGTCGCGCGCCCTCGATGCGGCCGGTACCGACGAGGCGGACGCCGTCTTCATGTCCACGGACCAGAACATCTCCCGCTTCGCGAACTCGAACCTTCATCAGAACATGTCGGAGATCAGCGCGGAGCTGACCCTTCGCGTCTTCGTGAACGGCTGCACCGGTGTGGCATCGACGACTTCCTTCGATGACGACGAGATCGCCCGCGCGGCGGCTCTGGCGCGCGACGCGGCGCGGCACTCGAATCCGCTGCCGGGGTTCACTGGTCTCTACCGCGACGCTCCAGCTGCTCCGGTCCTGCAGACGTTCGACGCCGCCACTGCGCACCTCTCGGCTGCGGAGAAGGCCATCATGTTGCGGACGATGTTCGATCGCGGCCGGGACCGCGGTGTCGCCTTCGCCGGCTCGTTCACCACGAGCATGAGCTCCGTCGCCTGCGGCAACAGTCACGGCATCCGCCGCTTCGCCGAGACGACCTTCGCCGACGCAACGGTCATCGCTCTGGGACGGGAGCACTCCGGCTACGCCACCGCCTGCTCTCGACGCATCGGCGATGTCGACATCGCAGCCCTGGGCGATGAGGCTACGACCCGCGCCACTCTCCGCGCCGAACGCGTCGAGGATCTCGAGCCGGGCGCCTTCGACGTCGTCCTCGAGCCTCCCGCGCTGGCGGAGGTCTTCGAATGGCTGGGCATGATCGCCCTGACCGGCCAGTCGTTCGAGGACGGCTCTTCGCTGCTCGTCGACCATCTCGGACAGCGCATCGTTGGCGAGAACTTCACGCTGGCCGACGATGCCGTCGACGAGTCCTTTCTGCCGTTCCCGTTCGATCTCGAGGGCTACCCGAAGCAGCGCGTGGCCATGATCGAGAACGGTGTGGCCCGCACGCCGATGGTCGACAAGGTCTACGCCGACCGCTTGCACTTCGCGCCGAACGGGGGCCTGTGGCACCTCGGATCCTCCGAGCACGGCACGACCTTTCACACCTCGATGGCCGGCGGTGACAGCTCGCGCGAGGAGATGATCCGCTCGACGAAGCTCGGCATCTGGGTGACGCGGTTCAATTACGTGAATGGACTGCTCGAGCCCAGGACCGCGCTGATGACAGGCACCACCCGCGACGGTACCTTCCTGATTCGCGACGGCGAGGTGGCGGCTCGCCTGCCGAACCTCCGCTGGACGCAGTCGATGGTCGAGGCGTTCTCGAACATCGAGGCGCTCAGCCGCGAGCGCCGCCGCGTCGGCACCTGGTACAACGCTTTCGGCGGGACGATCGCGCCGGTGGCGAAGATCCGCGGCTGGCATTTCACGGGAAAACAGACGGGCGGTGGAAGTGCTGAGTCCTGAGTCCTGAACGTCGGGCCTCGATTCTCAGCACTCAGCACTCAGCACTCAGCACTCAGGACTCGTCCTTGCACCTGTCGCGCTCGAATCGCCGATGACTCAGTACATCATCCGCCGCCTGCTGCAGATGATTCCGATCACGCTCGGGATCCTGACGCTGATCTTCTCGCTCATTCACCTCATCCCCGGCGATCCGGCCATGCAGATCGCCGGCGAGGGCGCGCGGCCGGAGGACGTCGAAGCCATCCGCAAGGCACTGGGGCTCGATCAGCCGCTGCTCACGCAGTACGTTCACTTTCTGGTCCGCCTTGCGCACGGCGATCTGGGCACGTCGTTCCGGACCAACACCAGCGTCGCCACCGAGATCTTCGCGCGATATCCCGCCACCCTCGAGCTGGCGTTCGGCGCCATGTTCGTGGCCATCGTGGTGGCCTTTCCCCTGGGCATGCTCTCGGCGATCTATCGCAATTCGTGGATCGACAACGTGGCGCGGTTCTTCGCGCTCATCGGGGTGTCCATGCCCAGTTTCTGGTTCGGGCCTCTGCTGATCATCGCCTTCGCCATCAACCACACCTGGTTCCCCGTGTCGGGCCGCGACCAGGGACTGCGGTCGCTCGTCCTGCCGGCTCTGACGATGGGACTGGCGCTGGCGGCGATCCTGACGCGCATGGTCCGCGTCAGCGTCGCCGAGGAGCTCAATCAACTCTACGTGACCACGGCCATCGCCAAGGGCGTCACGCGCATCAAGGCCATTTTCCGCCACGCCTTGAAGAACGCCATGATCCCGGTGATCACGGTGCTGGCGCTGCAGTTCGGCTCGCTGCTCACCGGCGCCATCATCACCGAGCAGATCTTTTCCTGGCCGGGACTCGGCCGTCTGCTGATCCAGTCGATCAACACCCGCGACTACCCGCAGGTTCAGGCCTCGATCCTGATCATCGCCCTGACCTACCTCCTGGTGAACTTCCTGAGCGACCTGCTGTACGCGGTCGTGGATCCGAGGATCAAGCTGGAGTGAGGCTCCGGGCTGTTGGCTCCTGGCTCTTGGGACACCGAGTCCCCTAAGAACCAAGAGCTAACAGCCAAGAGCCAGGACACCATGAAGCGCCTGTTCAAGAATTTCGCCTTCACCATCGGAGCGCTGCTGACGATCGTGCTGATCGTGGTTGCGCTCGCAGCACCGTTGCTGGCGCCGTTCGATCCCGACGCGCAGGACACGTCGCGGCGGCTGGAGCCTCCGTCGAAGGAGCACATCCTGGGGCTCGACGACCTCGGCCGGGACGTCCTTTCGCGCATCGTCTTCGGGGCGCGCGTCTCCCTGCGAGTCGGCTTCAGCGTGGTCGTGATCGGATCGCTGATCGGCGTTGCGTTAGGCTCGATCGCCGGTTATTTCGGCGGCGCCTGGGACGTCGTGATCATGCGCATCTGCGACATCCTCCTGGCTTTCCCGGGGATTCTGCTGGCCATCGCCATGGTGGCCGTGTTAGGTCCGAGCCTCAACAACGTCATCCTGGCACTGGCCGTCAGCAACTGGGTCGGCTACGCACGCCTGACGCGCGGCCAGGTCCTGAAGATCCGGGAGATGGAGTACGTCACGGCCGCGAAGGCCCTGGGCGCCCGGGCCCCGCGCGTGATCATCCGCCACGTCCTGCCGAACGTCATCAACCCGGTGATCGTGATGGCCACGCTCGGTCTGGCTGGCGCGATCCTGGCCGAGGCGGCGCTTTCCTTCCTCGGTCTCGGCGTTCAGCCGCCCACGCCGTCGTGGGGAGCCATGCTCACATCCGGACGCCAGTATCTCGGCATCGCCAACCATCTGGCCATCTTCCCCGGCGCCGCGATCATGCTGTCCGTGATGGGTCTGAACTTCCTCGGCGACGGCCTGATCGACGCCCTCGATCCGAAGTACCGCAAGCTCATCGAGTAGGCCTGAGACTGCGGCCAGCCCTATACCGCCGCCAGCGCCGGTCTCCCAGAGGCGAAGCGGAGCATCCAGCGCAGGAAGCGCGTCGTCGCGATGAGCAGGAGCGTCCCGACGACGAGTCCGATCGGGATGATCCACCAGCCCAGGATTTCGGTGCGGTGCAGCGGCGCGGGAGCCTCCATTCCCATGGAGAAGCCGCCATCGCCGAGCCACGCTCCGACGTGATCAGGGAAGATCGGCTTCATCACCGCGCTGACCAGAAAGCTCAGGGCCATGCCGTAGCCGGTGAGCCCGACGATGAACACGGCAAAGCCGACCACGCTCTTCATCGCCCATCGCAGGACCGTGCGCAGGATCAGCGTGGGCGAAAAGCTCGCCCGGGCCCGCGCCACCATCGCTTCGGCCTGATACAGCGGCCCGATGTCTTCGGGCTTGCCGAGGGCCTTGAGAATGGCGACGAGTTTTTCGTCGGTCAGCTCGCCTGCCGATTCCGCACGCTCGAGGATGTGCCCGCGGATCTCGCGCAGGATGTCGTTGACCTCCTCGGCCGGCAGCTCGCCGAGGCAGCGGCGAAGGTTCATCAGATAGGTGTCGACGCGGGTCTGAAGATCGAGGTCGAAAGACGTGCTCATCGTCGCTCCTCCTTGAGCAGGGGGCCGAGCAGGCCGCTCATCTGGCGCATGAACTCGGCGGATTCGTGGGCCATGGTCAGAGTGCGGCGACGGCCCGCGGCTGTGAGCGAGTAGTACTTGCGCGGATGGCCGGAGTCGCTCTGCTCCTCCCACTCCGCCCGGACCGCTCCATCCTCCTTGAGGCGGTTGAGGACCGGATAGATGGTCCCCTCCGTGACCAGGAGGTCGGAATCGTTTTCGAGGCGGCGCAGGATCTCCAGGCCGTACAGGCGGCCGTCCCAGAGAGTGGCCAGGATGGCCAGCTCGAGCCATCCCTTGCGCAGCTGTGATCGCCAGTTTTCGTCAGGCATGACCGGATACCTTGCAGTACATAGTATCATGCCATGACAGTACGGCGCATTGCCAGAAAGGTTGCGGGCGACGACACCGGCGAGCGTTAGACGGAACTGGCGGTAAACTCGCCCCCATGGTTCGCGACTCCCTCGGCCGCTCCTTTTCGTTCCCGGAGCCCCCCCGCCGCGTGGTTTCGCTGGTCCCTTCGATCACCGAAACGCTGTTTGATCTCGGCGCCGGCGAGACGGTCATCGGAATCACGGACTTCTGCATCTTCCCGGAGTCCATGGAGCGACCCCGGCTCGGCGGAACGAAGAATCCCGACGTCCAGGCGATCCGCGCACTGGCACCGGACCTCGTGCACATGAACCTCGAGGAGAACCTCGAGCGCCACGCCCGCGAGATCGAGTCGTTCGCGCCCGTCTTCGTCAGCGAGCCGAAGTCCACCGGGGACGTTTCCGCGCTCATCACCAACCTCGGGGGAGTCCACGGTTGTGCCGCTCGAGCTGCCGCAATCGTCGCCGAGCTCCGCACCGAGCTCCAGCAGATGCCCCAGGACCTCTTCACCTTTGCCTGCCCGATCTGGAAGAAGCCGTGGATGTGGTGCGGCGGCGACACCTACGTCTCGAACCTGGTCGGCATGGCGGGTGGCCTGAACATCCTTCAGGAACGGGCGCGTTATCCAGCCATCGAGCTGCCGAGCGTGGTGGCCATGCGTCCGAACGTCATCTTCCTGCCGGACGAGCCATACGCTTTCCGCACTTCCGATGCCCAGGAGCTCAGCCGCGCCAGCGATGCGCGGGTCATCGGCCCTTTTCCGGGCCACCTGTTCACCTGGCACGGAACCCGGACGATCCAGGGCCTGCGATTCCTGCGCGAGATTCTGAGGAACTGAGGAACCGGGTTGCGCGGTTCCGCGGTTGCGCGGTTCCGCGTTCGAAGTTTCGACGCTGCGATCACCGCGCAACCTCGAAACCCACGTCACCCATCCTCAGCTCTCGAGCAACTCCTCAGCCCAGCTGCGCATCGTCTCTTCGACGCCGTCGAGCTGCTTGGTGAAGAAGTGATCGGCGCCGGTGATGACCACGCTCTGCGAATTGCGGATCGTCGGAACGAGCTTCTCCAGTTTCGAGACGTCGCCAAACTCGTCCTGCGTGCCGTGCAGAAAGAGCATTGGCCGCTCGCAATGCCGCAGATACCCGAAGTCGTACTTGTTGACGGGCGCGCCGATCAGAAAGATGGCGAAGACGTCGGGCGTCTCGCAGGCCACACGGCTGGCCACCCAGGCGCCGAAAGAAAAGCCACCGACGAAAAGGCGTTTGCCGGGGTGCATCCGCTGCGCCCACTGAATGGCGGCCGTGACGTCGTCCTGCTCCCCTTCGCCTTCGTCATGGGTTCCGGCGCTCGTGCCGGTGCCGCGAAAATTGAAGCGCAGCGTGGCCACATTGGCATTCTCCAGTCCGCGTGCGGCGCGGAAAACGACTTTGTTGTGAAGCGTCCCTCCACCCAGCGGATGCGGATGACAAACCACGGCCACGGCCGCCGGATCCTGAAGATCGCGGTAGAGCGCCTCCAGACGACCGGCCCTGCCGTAAAGATCGACGTGTCGAAGTGCTCTTGGATTCACGGCAGACTCGATGACGGTTGAGAGACTTCCGAGAGGCGTACGAAGATCCGCCCGTCCTCGATCCTCACTTCATGCCTGGTGATGCCGATGGCCGGATTGGCGCCGCAGATCCCGCTGGCGATGTCGAAGCTCCACAGATGCCACGGGCAGACGACCTCGTTCCCGACGATGTCGCCTTCGACGAGCGGACCGCCGCGATGCGGGCAGCGGCTGTCGGTCGCGAAATAGCCGCGGCTGGTGTGGTAGAGCACGATTCCGCGCCCTTCCACCAGCAAAGCCTTCATACGCCCGACCTCCAGCTCGTCCAGCCGAGCGATTTCGACGAAGTTGTCCATGAACGGAATCGATGCGGAGACCCCCCCGCGCCCGAGGAGCACGAATAGTGCCCTTTCGCAGCAAAACGCGCAAGGTGAGTGCTGAGTGCTGAGTCCTGAGTCCTGAGTCCTGAGTCCTGAGCTAATACGGGAAGGCGACTCAGGACTCAGGACTCAGGACCCAGAAGAGCCTAACACCAGGGCTCACACCGACACCGGCCGCGGGATTCCATTGCGTCCGACGACTGCGGCTCCGTCCCACACGCCGGGAATCGGAATCGCGCAGTCGGGGCACTTGCCATCCTTCAGCCTGTACGAAGTGACTCGGAAGCCGTGCCGGCCAATCACGACCGCGGCGCAGTTCGGGCAGTGCGTGCTTTCCAGGTCGCCAACGGCACCCGGGATGTTGCCCGGGTAGATGAATTTCAGACCGGCGCGCCGGCCGATCTCGTAGGCCCGCAGCAGCATCGAAGCGGTCGTGTTGCCGTTGCTGGTCATCCGATAGTCCTCGTGAAAAGCGGTGACGTGCCACGGGATGTTCAGGTCGACGTCCGCGAGAAACTCAGCGATCTGCGTCAACTCCTCTTCCGAGTCGTTGAAGCCGGGCACGACGAGCGTGACGACCTCGACCCAGATGCCGCGCTGCTTGAGCCCGCGAATCGTGTCGAGCACCGGCTGAAGCTGGCCGCCGAGGTCGCGATAGTGCTTCTGGCTGAACCCCTTCAGGTCGACCTTGTAGATCGTCACGTACGGTGCGATGTAGTCGAGCACCTCGGGCGTGCCGTTGCCGTTCGAGACGTACGAGCAGACCAGCCCTTCCTTCTTCGCTTCCTTGAAGATCTCGACCGCCCACTCGGAAGTGATCAGCGGCTCGTTGTAGGTCGAGGTGATGACCTTCGCGCCATGGCGCCTGGCCAGTCGGATGAGATCAGCCGGCTCGATGTCGGTCACTGGCGCAACGGCGATCGGGTCGCGCAGCGCCTGCGAGGTGACCCAGTTCTGGCAATAGCCGCAGTGATAGTCGCAGCCCATCATGCCGAACGACAGGGCGAGCGCGCCCGGATAGGCGTGGAAGAAGGGCTTCTTCTCGATGGGGTCGACCTGCAACGCCGCGGCGTACCCGCGCGGCACCTTCAGCACACCGCCTTCGTTGTAGCGGATCTTGCAGATGCCCTTCAGCCCGTCCGGGATGAAACAGCGGTGACCGCAGGCGTGGCAGCGCACTCCACCTCCGACGAGCTTCTCGAAGAGCACGCCCTCAACCGTCCGATCGGCAAGGATGCCTGCGAGCGTTGTTTCCGTCGTCTCAGCCGGGGTCACGGACAGCAAAACGGCCGAGCGAGGTGGGAAAATCCTGTTCCCCCGGACTACGGACGGCGAACTCGAAGACTCCTGTGAAGCGCAAACCAGCGGCGGAGTTTGAAAGACCGGACCACGGCATAGTAGGCCGCGAGGGCGAGCACCACCCCGGCGATCCCGTCGACCAGGTAGTGCCACCCAGTGATCATGGAGCCGATGAAGATGACGAACAACATCACCGAGAAGAGCACCTCGCCGTAGACCCACTCACGCCGCATCCACAACGCCACCAGTGCCTGCCACGCGACATGGAGACTCGGAAACGCCGCTATACCGTAGATCAGCGACACCGGTGTGTTCACGCCCCGGTTCAGCGCCAGCATGTTCGTGTAGTTGCGCATCAGAAGCGCCTGCATCCTTTGCGTGGTCTGCAGTTGAGCGGCGTATTCGAACCACAGCTGAGGAAACCGGTACGCCGGTCCGAGAGAAGGAACGAGCAAATAGAGATACGCGCCCCAGATCCACAGCAGCACGTTGGACGTCATGAAGGCGAGGCGAAGACGCCGCGAGGGCGCAGACAGGAAGTACGCGAAGGCGATCAGCATCGTCGCCACGAAGATGTTCGCGTACGCCCAGTCGATCAGGCGCAAGAAACTTGAGTTCGAAAAGAGAGCCAGAACGAAAAGGTTTGGCGAAAAACCGAACGAGATCGCGCGGTCAATGTCCCAGAGCTGCTGGTCGAACAGACGGTGGTTGAAGACCGGCACGACCAGCTTCATCCAGCCGTAGACAAGCGTCAGGGCGGCTTCGGCGATGACGAGCCGGATGGTGTCGACGATCCAGCCCGGGCTGGTGATGACCGCTCGATATCTTGGCCAGCGGCCGCTCAACGCAGCATGGCCGGCTCGGAGAGCGATTCCACCAACCGTCGCAGAGAGAAGTGAGATCTCGATGGCCCGGAAGATGTCGCGAAAGAGGCTCAGGAACTCCAGAGACTCGGCCCGCGCGACGATCGTCAGGACGACGAGGTGTGCAATGAGAATCCACTCGTAGGCGTAAAGCTTGAAGTCGACTTGACGGCCTGCGGTCACGCGCCGGAGTTTAGCCGATCGTATTTCTAACATTCGAGCCGGTTGCATGGCAGCTTCTCCCAGCCACCGGTGCGCCCGGACCTACCCTCACCTCGGACGACCGGCCGATCGCATCCTCAGCGGCCGCTGAAGGAAGGGGCGGCGCCCTCGGGCAGGAAATAGAGCGCCACGGCGATGATCGCGTACACGGCGAGCAGCTGGACTCCTTCGTACCAGTTCGTCTCGCCGTCCATCACCAGATAGGCAAAGATCGCCACTCCCAGGCCGACGGCCAGCAGTTCGAATGGCGTGAACAAAAGATCGAGTGGATGGCCGATCGGATAGGAGAGAAAGACGATCAGCGGCGTGACGAAGAGCGCGATCTGCACGCTCGACTGCATGGCGATGTTCAGCGCCGTGTCGATGTCCCCGCGAAGGGCCAGGACCACCGCGGTGGAGTGCTCCGCGGCATTGCCGACGATCGCCAGCACGATGAATCCGAGAAACACCTGATTGAGCCCCCATGCCCGACCGGCTTCACCGACGGCATGAACGAGCTCCTCCGCGATGACCGCCATCAGCACGCTGGCCACGAGGAGGAGCGCCACCGCGCGCCGCACGCTCCACTGCTCACCGCCGTCATGAGCGGGCGATGAAAACGTGTTCATCTGCTTGCGATGCGTGATGAAGGCGAACCAGAGACCGAGGACGTACGAAAGGATCAGCACGACCGACGTGCCGACCGACACCGGGTGGATCAGCTCGGGCTGGTGCACTTCCTGGACGGCGCGAAAGAAAAGGGCCGGGACCAGCATCGCCCCGACCGCGAGAATCATCTGCCCCGCCTGCGACTCCGCGGAAAGAGCGTTGAACTTCAGCGTGTCGCGGCCCCACCCGCCGGCCAGGGCCGCGAACCCGGCCACGAAGAGCAGGTTGCCCAGAATCGATCCGCTCAACGACGCCCGCACGACGTTGTCGAGGCCCGCCCGCACTGCGAACAGGGCGATGACGAGCTCCGCGAAATTTCCAAACGTGGCGTTGAACAGCGCGCCGTATGTGGAGCCCATCCGCTGAGCCAGTTGTTCGGTGCTGAAGCCGATCCAGGCCGCCAGCGGGATCACGGCCAGGCAGGCGAAGATGAACTCGACCACCAGGCTCGCCTTCGCCACCTGCAGGCCGATGGCGACCGGGATCGTGGCGTAGAGAACCCAGCGGGCGACGCGCTTCATGTGCGGAGTCTATCGGACGAAGAGCGCAGAGGGCAGAGCGCAGAGGAGTCGAGCCGGGGCGCAGGTTCCTGCCTGCGCTCGGCGCTCGCGTGGCAATCCCGTACACTCCACCCATGGCTTTCATCTCGACCGATGCGGGTGACGCGATCACCACGATCACGCTGAACCGCCCTGAGAAGCTGAACGCCTTCGCCGGCACGATGCGCGAGGATCTGCTGGCCGCCCTGCGCAATGCGGAGGCCGATCGAGCCTGCCGCGTCGTCGTGCTCACCGGCGCAGGGCGGGCCTTCAGCGCCGGCGGTGACGTCGAGCGCATGGCCGCCCTGCAACGCCAGGCCGACGTCGACGGCTTGCGCAGGTTGCTCGACGCCGGGGCCGCCATCGTCACCGAGATCGTCTCGATGACAAAGCCCGTCATCGCCGCAATCAACGGTGTGGCCGCCGGCGCCGGATGCAATCTCGCACTGGCCTGCGACTACCGCATCGCTTCTGCGGAGGCGAAGATCGGCGAGACCTTCGTACGCATCGGGCTGCATCCTGACTGGGGCGGCACCTGGCTGCTGCCGCGGCTGGTCGGGTCGGGTCGGGCCCTGGAGCTGCTCGTGACCGGACGGCTGATCGATGCCAGCGAAGCGCTGGCGATCGGGATGATCGACAGGGTGGTCGCGCCGGCCGATCTGGCGTCCGAATGCACGAACCTGGCGCGTGAGATCGCCACCGCCCCGCCGGTCGCCGTTCGCGGAATCAAGCGCGCTTTGCGAAGCAGCATGGCCAACGACCTCACCGCGCAGCTGGCGCTGGAGGCGGAGAACCAGACGCGCGCCTTTCTCTCCTCTGATGCTTCCGAGGGAATGACTGCATTCTTCGCAAAGCGGTTGCCCGAATTTCGAGGCGATTGAGCCGGCGCGGCATCTGAGCCGCTGTATCATCGTCCGAGTTTGGACGCACGGAAGCCGTTGCACAGGCCGTATTTCTTCGAGCTGTTCGCTCTCGCGAACTTCTTCCTGATTGGCGTGCTGCTGCTTCCCCTCACGCCGGCGGTCTTCTTCAGCCTGCCGAAGTTCGGCATGCAGCTGGTGGGAGTCTTTCTGGCGGAGCTGGCCACCGGCATCGTGGTTCGCCTGGTCGTTGGATGGTTCGACGGCTCGGCACGTCAGTACCTCGCCATCATCTTCTCGCCGGCGTGGCTGTTCGACACCGCTCGCCTCATCATCTTCGCGATCGTCATCACTCACACATACAGCTGGATCAAGCTCATGGTGCCGATCCTTCATCCGCACCGCTTCGATCATCAGCTCTGGAACTTCGAGACGAATCTCTTCGGCGGCTACTCGCCGACGGTCCTGTTCTTTTCCCTCTTTTCCACTGCGAATGTCCTTCGATTCGTCGATACCACCTACGGGCCCGTGTTCATCCTCTCGATGAACATCGCCTACGCCTACTTTCTCTCCGCGCCAAGCCGTCGCCTGCGCATCGCCTTCTCAGATTCGAATGCGCTGCTGTGGCTGATCGGCGCCTGGATCTACGTGGCAATCCCGACCCTGGGGCCCGCCTATCGCTTTCACGACCTCTGGCGGCCGTACGCGGCGCTTCTGACCCAAACGCAATCCACGCAGAAGCATCTTCTCGAGAATTACCAGCTCGTCATCAGCCGGTCTCCGCATGTCAACCGCGCCGTCGACGTTCTGCTCGGGATTGCCGCCTTTCCCAGCCTGCATGTTGCCTTTGAGACTTTCGTCCTGCTGTGGATGCGTCGACTCTGGCGTTACGGCGAGATCATTTTCGGCATCTGCGCCGTCTTGATCTTCATCGGCTCAGTGGTGACGGGATGGCATTACCTGATCGACTCGGTCGCGGGAATCGCGCTCGCGGTTGTGGCCTACTTGCCGGTCGTGAAGGCTTGGCGGATGGGACATTGGCGTGCGCTGAGCCAGGCGCTGAGCGTCCGCTTTGCAGGCGTCACCGGTCCATGAGGCACAGGGCGCGAATCAGCGCATGCGGGCGATGACGAGCGTCTGGTCGTCCTTCTGCGGAGTCCCGGCAGTGAAGGCATCGACGGCGGCGGCGATGGCATCGCGCACGTCGGCCACAGGCGCTTCTGTGGTTTCGCGCAGAATCCCTTCCAACCGCGCGTTCTCGAATTCGTCGCCTCCGACGTCTTCCGCCTCGGTGATGCCGTCGCTGTAGAGCACGACGGCCGAGCCTGGAGGAAAGGGCCGCCGCTGCGTGGCGTAGTGAGTGCTGGCCAGGATGCCGATGGGCAGGCCGTGCGAGCGGATCATCTCCAGCCGGCCGTCGCTGATGACGTAGGCGGGATTGTGGCCGGCGTTGACGTATTCGAGCGTGCCGTTCTCCCGGTCGATGGAGACGACGATCATGGTCACGAACTTGTTCTCCGCCGACCAGCGGTGGATGTGCTTGTTGAGCTCGGTGGCGATCTCGCCGAGCTCTCGCCCTTCCTCGAAGAGCAGCTGCACGGCGGCGTGAAGCGCGCTCACGAGCAGGGCCGCAGGCATCGATTTGCCGGCCACGTCGGCGACGAGCATGGAGAGGACGCCGCCTTCGCGTTCGAAGAAGGCGTGATAGTCACCGCCGACCTGACGGGCCGGTCGCGCGAGGACGGCGATCTCGATGCCGTCGGGCGAAGGAATCGACTTGGGGAGAATGTCGCGCTGGATCGTGGCGGCCAGCTCCAGCTCGCGCTCCATGGCCTGCTTCTCGAGAGCCTGCCGATGCAGTCGCGCGTTTTCGAGGGCGATGGCGACCTGGTTGGCGAAGAGCGAGAGAAGGCGAAGATCGTTGGCCTCGAACGCGGCCACACCGCCGTCGCGGGTCTCGCGGTCGGCCGCTGCGAGCACCCCGATGAGGTCGTTATTGCCGCGGATCGGCAGCGCCACGAACGACGAGCAACCGGGGAAAATGCAGTCGGTGTTCGCCTCGAACGTCAGCGGGACACCCTCGCGCCTCAGTTGTTCGGCGAGCTCGGCATCGAGAAAATCGGGCCGCAGGTCGCCGAAAGAGCGGTAGAGCCGGAAACCCGAGCCCTCCACCAGATAGAGCGCGGCCCGTCGTGCGTTCGTCAGAGAGATCATCCTGAAGAGAATCTCATCGGCCAGCTCCTCGACGTTCAGCGTCGAGGCGATCGACAGCCCAATGTCGTACAGCGACTCCAGCTCCCACAACCGGTACTTCAGCTGGAAGTCTCCTTCCCTCGTCTCCTGCAGCAGCCGGTGGTTCGTGAGGATCGACGTCAAAAACATCTCGGCCGTCCGCAGGCGGTCCAGCTCCTCGTCGGTGGTGCGATCCTGGTCGTCCCTGGCCAGGGCCACGATGCCGAGGCCTTCGCGCTGCGCGCGGATCGGAATGATCACGTGCGGCGGCGGGTCGAGTGGGAGTGAGCTCTCCGTCGTGAGTGACGCCGGAACCTCGCTGTCAACCGTTTCCGGTGCCGTGCAGAGCTGCGTCCTGGCAGCCAGCCGCAGGACCTCGCCGTCGCGCATGTACACGGCCCCCGTTCCGAAAGGGGTATGGCGACCGAAGGCGTCCAGGATCATGGTGCCGTGCAGAGACGCCGACGCGCGCTCGAGTTGTCGCAGGTCGTGCAGAAAATCGGCGAGCCCGTGGGTCGTCTGTGGCATCGGTCGAGGATACTACGGCGGATTCGTTGGGCTGAGCGGGCAGTCGTTCAGGCCGCCGCTCGCTGCGGCGCACGCCATCGGCCGAGCCGTTCAGGTGGTCAGGTCGAGCTCTCTCGAGGCCGTCTCCTCGTCAGGGTAAATCGAGGCGTAGTTGGCGAGACCCATGATCTGGAAGGTCTTGTGGATGACCGGAGTGAGGCAGCAGAAGGCGATCTTGCCGCCCTTCTCCATCATCTTTTCGATGATCTCGATGAGGATGCTGATACCGATCGAGTTCACGATCTTGGTCTCGCGAAGATTCAGCAGCAGGGTACGCACGCCGCCGTCCATCAGCTCGTAGGCGCGGTTTGCGATCTCCTCGCCGCCCACGTTGTTGATGTAGCCCTTCGTGTAGAGGACAGCACCGGTGTTGCGCCGATCGACGGCCACTCGCAATTCCTCGCTCATGATTTCTTCTCTAGTTTGACCATGTGGATCGTGGTGCCTTCCGGGCTGGTGGTGATGTCGACCTCGTCCATGTGGGCCTCGATGATCTGAAGGCCCCACCCGCGTTTATGAGCTGGCCCGAGCTGTTGACGCCGGGATCGCGCCTGCTGCGGATCAAAGCCGCGTCCGTGATCGGTGATCCAGATGTCCAGCCGTGGGTTGCCGCTGCCTTCCGAGGTGCCGACGAATCTTAGATACATGCGTTTGTCGGCGCAACCGGAGTGCTCACGAGCGTTGATGCAGGCCTCGATGATGGCGTGAGTCATCTCATCGATGCGCTCGTTGCTCATGCCGACTTCGCGGGCGAGATTGCCGGCTGCACGGGCGGCCGCGATCTCGATGTCCTCGACCATCGGAAGGGTCAACTCCATCTGCCGCTCGGCGGTATCGGTCATTGTGAAGGTGTCCTGCGGGAACCTTTCGTCAAAACGCGAGGAAGAGGGCCGCGGCGGTCTTGATCCAGTCGGGAACACCACCAAGGCGCTCGAGCGCGAACAGCGCCAGCGTATTGACGGCCAGCATCGCCGGGAGCAGGGAGTGAGCCGAGATTGCCGATTCCACTTTGGCGCGGGTTTGTGCGAGGTTGTTCATGGGTGTTCCCTTCATTCGTCGGGCCACCCCAGGAGCAACGCCACTGCCACACGTCTGCAACCGGATCCATCTGTTCTAAATCGCTGATGCCGTGAAGTTTACACTGCTTCGTCAAGAACGGGTGAGGTTACGGGATATGTAGCATTACGCCACACTCATCCTTGTAAAGTGAAATCCGCGGATGTAATTAACACAAAATAAATAGCTTACTAGTGAATGTCCCATTTGTCGTCATATGATGCTTTTGGGGACATCTCGACGCGACGCCGGTACAGGGTCTTCCGGTCTACCCCGAGGATCTTGGCCGCCTTCGACACGTTTCCCTTCGTCGAGGCGAGCACCCGCGCGATGTAACGAGCCTCGATCTCCTCGAGCGTCAGCAACTCCTCGCCGCCCACGACTGCCTCCGCGGTCGAGGTTCCCTGCGGCAACAACAGGTCGCCCGGGTCGATGACCGGGTCGACGGTCAAGGCCAGCGCCCCTTCGATCAGATTCTCGAGCTCTCGGACGTTCCCCGGAAACGGATAGCGCATGATCTGCTGCAATGCTTCCTGCGTGATGCGCACGTCCTTGAGTCCTTCCCGTTTCCCGTACTTGTCGAGGAAGAATCGGACCAGCTTGGGGATGTCGTCCTTCCGATCCCGAAGGGGCGGAAGCACGATCTCCACGACCTTGAGGCGGTAGTAGAGGTCCTGGCGGAACTCGCCGCGCTCGATCATTTCTTCCAGGTCGCGGTGCGTCGCCGAAAGGATGCGCACGTCGATGGGGATGCGCCGCCGCCCACCGAGCTTCTCGATCTCCCGCTCCTGCAGGACGCGGAGAAGCTTGGCCTGGAGCACCAGAGGAATGTCGCCGACCTCGTCGAGGAAGACCGTGCCTCCTTTGGCCAGCTCGAATTTTCCCGGTCGAGCCTCCACGCCCGTGGCGACGCCTCGCTCGATGCCGAACAGCTCCGATTCGAGCAGCGTCTCCGGAAGGGCGGCGCAGTTGATGGCCACGAACGGCCCCTCCTTGCGCGGTGAGTTGCCGTGAATGAGGCGCGCCACCATTTCCTTGCCGGTCCCCGACTCGCCGCGAATGAGGACGTTTGCCAGCGAATCGGCCACTCGAGCCACGAGGTCGATGACCCGCTGCATCTTCGCCGAGTCGCCGACCATCAGCCGTTCGGAGTGGTCGCGAAGCATGCGCTGCCTGAGTGAGCGGTTCTCGTCCTCGAGCGTTTCGCGCATCAGGTCGAGCCTGTGGAACCGCCGTGTGTTGTCGATGGCCGCCGCACCGATGGCACCCAGCGAGCAGAGGAAGCGCAGATCGTCTTCGACGAAGCTTCCGCTCTTCGCCCCCCGTTCCTCCTTCCCGCCCACCCCGATGACGCCGACGATGACGTCGCCGGCCACCATCGGCGCGACGAGGAGGTCGCTCTCCTGGCCGCCGAGGAAGCGCGCCACCTTGAGCGAGAGAGGCTCGCGCGAG
The DNA here is from genome assembly GCA_021781455.1 of Acidobacteriota bacterium. GTDB lineage: Bacteria > Acidobacteriota > Thermoanaerobaculia > Gp7-AA8 > Gp7-AA8 > JAJXWV01. The sequence goes on from JAJXWV010000035.1 coordinate 59,024, forward strand.
ACGATGACCTGCCTGACCGGCGGCTCGGCGATCAACACCTCCGCTGCCGGCGTCTCGATGCCGAACGCGAAGACGCTCTGACCGTTGAGCTTCTCGTCGAGGGAAGCGGTGAAGCCGATCGTGGCGTCGAGAACCGCCACGGCGCGGTGCATCAGCTCCTCGAGAAGGTCGCCCTCCGGCCTCAGCGTGTTCAAGGCCCGGCCGATGTCGTAGAGCGCCTCCAACTGAAGGAGCTTGCGTTTGAGCTCGAAGTTCCCCTGTGGCATTGAAGTCCTGAGTCCTGAGTCCTGAGTCCTGAGTCCTGAGTCCTGAGTCCCGGTCTCTCAGGACTCAGCACTCAGCACTAACTTTTTCCTCTCGCCTTCCTGCACTCTCCCAGCAGGAAGTCGCAATTCCACTCGTCGTAAAACGCGCGGGACATCGAGTAGATTCTGATGAAGTGCGTTTCGGCCTGATCGTAGCGGCCCATCTTCATCTCGGTACGGGCCAGAAAATAGAGCGCATGGATGGTCACCGGATCGGCCTCGTCGCGTTCGACAATGGCGCGAAAGTCCGCCTCGGCCTCCGGAAAATTCCGCACCTGATACGCGCAGAGCGCCTTCGAATAGTCGTCCGCGCCGCCGCAGGTCGACGGCGGTGCGGCCAGTGCGGCGCCGGCGCCAAGCAGCGCAATCAGCAATGCAATCCGTGGCATAGTGGACCAGCTCTCGTGGAAAAGAGTACCGCAGTCGGAGCACAGCCACGGAACTGCGAACACCAGGGGGCGCGATGCGATTGAGGCTCTCGATCCTGGGCGGCGGCCGGGCCGCATGGGCGTACGGGTCGGCCTGGAGGCGAATCGGCGCGCCGATCGCAGGGATCTGGCTTCGTCACGGATCGCAGAGCGAGCTTCCGCACCTGCTCGATGCGCCCCGAGCGACCATCGCTGAACTGGCGCGCGAATCGGACCTCGTCCTCATCGCCGTGTCGGACCGAGCCATCGGCGAGACGGCCGAGCAGATCCCGGAAACGAAGGCCATTGTCTTCCACGCCAGCGGCGCGCTGCCGTCCGTCCGTGGAGGCTTCTCACTGCATCCGCTGCGCGTCCTTCCCCCGGTCGGCGAGCCGTCGGACCTGCAGGAGGCGCTGCTCGTGTTCGAAGGTGCTCACCGTGAGATCGCGGCGGAGATCGCGTCCGCGATCGGAGCCCGCTTCGTGGAAATCAGCGCGGAGATGAAGCCGCTGTATCACGCCGGGGCTGTGTTCGGCGCGAACTATGTCGCCGCCATTCTGGAGATCTCACGCGAGTTGATGACGCGTGCCGGCATCGGTGAAGCCCGCGACGACATCGCTGCACTGGCCGTTTCCGCGGTGGAAAACTGGCGCACACATACTGGGGCGCAGGCCTTTACCGGACCGGCCGCCCGCGGCGATCGCGAGGTCGTCGAACGGCACCTGGCGGCATTGGCGAGCGAGCCGCAAGTAGCGGAAATCTACGGAGTTCTGGCCGCGCGGATCGCTCGCGCCATTCTTGCCCGCTCTGAGTAGCGGGTGCTACCATCGAGCCCCGCTTTGCGCCGGAGCCCTTAAATGGTCTTCTTCAATTACGCCACCATGCAGATGGCAGCGAAGATCGTGTACTACGGTCCCGGTCTTTGCGGGAAGACCACGAATCTCCACTACATCTACACGAAGACCTCACCCCAGAGCCGCGGCGAAATGGTCAGCCTCGAGACAGAGACGGACCGGACCCTTTTCTTCGACCTCCTGCCCATCGACGTCGGCGTGATCGGCGGTTTCAAGACCCGCCTGCAGCTCTACACCGTTCCGGGCCAGGTCTTCTACAACACCACCCGCAAGCTCGTGCTCAAGGGTGTGGACGGCATCGTCTTCGTTGCCGACTCGCAGCGGGCCATGCTCGACGCAAACGTCGAGAGCTACGGGAACCTGCGCGAGAACCTCGCCGAGATCGGTCTGAACATCGACGAGATTCCGATGGTCCTGCAGCTCAACAAGCGCGATCTGCCGAACGTCGCCGAGCCCGACATGATCGTACGAGCCCTCGACCCCGAGCGCCGCTACGACGTCGTGGAGTCGATCGCCGCGAACGGCAGCGGCGTCTTCGAGACGCTGAAGCTGATCTCGAAACTGACGCTGCGCACTTTGCGCCGGCGCATGACCGGTGAGGAGCCGGTCAAGGCGCCCCGCAAGCTCTCCGATATCGCCGCATTCCGCGTGAAAGAAGAACCGCGTGCGGCGGCGCCGCGAACCATGGCCGCGGCACCCATCGCCCCACCAGCCATCGGAGGTCCGGCCACGCTGAACGCCCCCACATTCACCGCCCCCGCGGCCTCGGCATCGACCGGAACACCGATGCGAAGCATGCCGGCAGTCGAAGAGATCGAGGAGCTCGAACCCTCGGAAGAAATCGCCGGCGAACCCGTCGAGGAAACGACGTTCACCGAGGTTCCCGATCTGGCCAGCGCGCCATCGGCCGAGGCACCGATCGAAGAAATCTCGACGGAGTACATCCCGCCCGCGCGGGAACCGATCCGGGAGGCTCCGGCGCCCTCCAGGCCTCAGCCGGTCGCCGTGGCTCCGGCCGTCGAGCCGGAGCCGGAAGTCGATTTCAGCCAGACGGAGAAACCCTTCAAGGCCACCCCCGAGGTGAAGCACGTCAAGGTGCGCTCGTCGGTCGACATCATGGCCGAGCTGGAGGCCCTGCGGAAACGCGCCACGACTCAATCCGCCCCGAAGATCAAGAAAGAAGTACCCGCCGAGATCTCCATCCCCGCGCCGAAACCGAAACGCGACGCGCGCCACACCATTGTTCTGCAGGCTGATCCTGCCAATGTCCCACGGGCGAAATCCGTGAAAGTTACTGTATCCTTTGAAAACGACGGTGAAGTCCTGGAGCAGCACGAGCAATCGGTCGAGCTCTCAGACACCGCCGACGTACGGTCACTTTCGTTAGACGTCAAAATCGCCCTTGAATAGAGCCTTTGGTCCCACAGCAGACCGAATCGTGACGGGAGGGAGTGCGATGATCCACAGACGCCTGCTGCCTCTGCTGTTCCTCGTGTGCGCTGCCTGCGCATCGACGACCGTCGCTCCCGCTCCCACACCGCTTCCCACCCCCTCCTTCGCACCCAGCCAGCCCGCGAAGGACGTTGCCGAGTTCCGCAAGGAGCTCGAAGACGTCTACGCAAAGCTCGTGGCCAGCGACTCCAAACCGACGAACGCTCCCGGGGTCGACCTCGAAGCCGCCGCCTCCATTCCCATCCCCGATCACCGTTCCATTCGCGGAGCGGTCAATCTCTTCAGCACACAGCTGAAGCCGAACGTGCAGTCGTACCTGACGCGCTCGGCGAAGTACAAAAAGATGATCGACAAGGCTCTTGCTGATGCCGGTGTGCCAAAGGCGCTGGCATACCTGCCGGTCATCGAGAGCGGCTATTCGTCGACCATGACTTCGCGTGCCGGAGCACGGGGTATGTGGCAGTTCATGGGCGACACGGCACGCGAATACGGATTGCGGGTCGACTGGTGGGTCGACGAGCGCGCCGATCCCGAGCGCGCCACGCGCGCCGCGGCGCAGTACATCAAGGACCTTTACCGCGAGTTCAACGACTGGCCGCTGGCGCTGGCCGCGTACAACGCCGGCCCGGGTCGCGTCCGGCGCGCGCTGGCCGAAACGGGGGCATCGTCGTTCTGGGAGCTGTGCGACCAGGCCGCATTGCCGAAGGAAACCCGCGGGTACGTACCGACGTTCTACGCCACGCTGATCATCGCCGGCGATCCCGCCACATACGGCTTCACGCTGGCCCCTCCCGAGAGCCAGGACATTCGGCGCGTCGAAGTCGAGGGTCCTCTCTCGCTCAAATACCTGGCGCGCGTGGCGAACCTCGACGAGGAAGTCGTGCGTGATCTCAACCCGGCTTACCGTCACGGCGTTCTTCCTCCGGGAACGTCGACCGTACGCCTGCCTGCGCCCGCAGCCGAGATCGTGGCCGCGCATGCCGCCGGTCTGAAGAACAACGACTCCGACATCGCCGTCTGCTCTTTCCGCATGCGCGAAGGAGACTCCCTGAAGCGCCTGGCCCGCGCCATCGGCACCAACGTGCAGACGATCCTGTCCATGAACGGCCTCACCTCGCCTTCACGCGTCGGGGAAGGCGATTCGCTGTACCTGCCTGTGCGCGCACGCGAGCTGGGTGCGCTGCTACGGCAGCCCGACATCTACTACGCCGTCAAGAAGGGCGACACGCTCTACTCAATTGCCAGGAAACACAGCCTCACCGTCGAGGAGCTGCGCGACCTCAACGACCTCGGCCGCCGCCACAAGCTCCACCGCGGCGAGCGACTTCTGGTCAATCCGCCTCGCGGTCTGATCGCGGGTGGGATGTAAGGACGAATTGAAAATTGAAAATGGAAAATTGAAAAGCGTGCACGGGGCACAGGCGCTCAGCATGGTGCTTTCAATTTTCAATTCTCGATTTTCAATTTCCGATTCCGCCTTCCACCAGGAATCGTCATTGCACGCAAATTGACCATGGCTCGGGGATTCGAAAGCAAGTCCGCACAGGATCAGCAGCTCGAGGCGCAGAACGCTCGTGCCGAGGGGAAGAAGGAAAAGATCGGCCGGGACGAAATGGAGCGCCGGAAGAAGCGGGAGAGCCTGGAGATGTCGCGCACGCGCATCAGCCGCGAGCTCGAAGCGACCACGAGCGAACGGCGACGCCAGCAGCTTCGGGCCGCGCTCGAGCACCTCGACGGCGAGCTGAAGAAGCTCGGATGACCACCTCCTCCCGGTTGCGAGGTCACGAGGTTGCGAGGTCGCCAGTATCAACTTCAACCTCGAAACCTCGTGACCTCGTAACCGGTCCAATCCCTCCTCGCTTGAAATCTCCTCCCCCGCTTGTTAGTTTCGCCGGTCACCATGGCCGAGAGCAGTGATTACAAGAAAACCATCAGCCTCCCGCAGACGACCTTTGCGATGAAGGCCAACCTTCCGCAGAACGAGCCGAAGCGGCTCGAGCGGTGGAACGAGATCGACCTCTACGGCCTGATTCGCCGCAAATCCGAAGGCCGTCCGAAGTTCGTCCTGCATGACGGGCCTCCCTACGCGAACGGACGCATCCACATCGGGCACGCGCTCAACAAGATCCTCAAGGACTTCGTCGTCAAGTCGAAGAGCATGAGCGGCTTCGACTCGCCGTACGTCCCGGGATGGGACTGCCATGGCCTGCCGATCGAGCATGCCGTCGACAAGGAGCTCGGCTCGAAGAAGAAGGAGATGTCGGCGGCGGACTTCCGCCGGGCCTGCCGCGAAACGGCGACGAAGTACATCGACATCCAACGCCAGGACTTCATCCGCCTCGGCGTGCTGGGCGACTGGTTCGATCCGTATACGACCATGTCGTACCACTACGAAGCGACGATCGCCCGCGCCCTGGGCCGCTTCATCCAGACCGGCATGGTCTACAAGGGCCTCAAACCGGTGCACTGGTGCACCTACGACCAGAGTGCGCTGGCGGAGGCCGAGGTCGAGTACAAGGACCACACCTCACCGTCGGTCTACGTCCGGTTCCGCTTGACCGATGAGTCGGTCAAGAGTCTCGATCTGCCCATCGAGAAGCCTGCGTACGCCGTCATCTGGACGACGACTCCCTGGACGTTGCCCGCGAATCTGGCCATCGCAGTCAAGCCGGACTACGACTACGCCGTCGTCGAGCACGACGGCGAGAACTTCATCGTCGCCGAGCAGCTGCTGAAGGACGCGGCGCAGAGGTTCGGCTGGCAGGACTACCATCAGGTCAAGCTTTTCAAGGGCTCGGCATTCGAGTACCTGAAATACCGTCACCCGTTTCTTCCACGCGAGGGAATGTTCGTCCTGGGCGATTACGTGACACTCGATGCCGGAACAGGGCTCGTCCACACGGCGCCGGGACACGGTGCCGACGACTTCAACACCGGTCGCAGATACGGGCTGGAAACCTACACGCCGGTCAATCATCGCGGCGAGTTCACTCCCGACGTGCCGCTGTGGGCGGGCGTTCACGTGTTCAAGGCGAATCCGATGATCGTCGAGCTGCTCCGCGAGCGGGGCGTTCTGCTGGCGTCGGAACAGATCACTCACTCGTACCCGCACTGCTGGCGCTGCAAGCACCCGGTCATCTTCCGGGCCACGGAGCAGTGGTTCATCTCGATGGACACGCCGGACAAGGAAAGCGGCCGAGCGCTGCGGCCGCGCGCGCTCCAGCAGGTCCATCAGGTGAAATGGCACCCTACGTGGGGTGAAGAGCGGATGGCGCTGATGGTCGAGAACCGTCCCGACTGGTGCATCTCGCGCCAGCGGCTGTGGGGCGTGCCGATCACCGTGCTGTACTGCGAGAAGTGCAACGAGACCATGACCACGCCGGAGTTCTTCGAGCGGGTCACGACACTGTTCGAGGCCGAAGGCGCGGACGCCTGGTTCGAGCATGCGCCGGCGGACTTCCTCCCGCCCGGAGCGAAGTGCGCGTGCGGCAGCGACAGCTTCCGCAAGGAGAGCGACATTCTCGACGTCTGGTTCGACTCCGGCTCTTCGCACATCGCCGTGCTGCAAAGCCGCCCCGACCTGACCTGGCCCGCGGCCGTCTACCTCGAAGGCCACGACCAGCATCGCGGCTGGTTCCAGTCGTCGCTGCTCATCGGGACCGGCATCGAAGGATCCGCGCCCTTCAAGGAGGTCGTGACCTGCGGGTTCATCATGAACGAGTCGGGTGACAAGCTCTCGAAATCCTCGGGCAACGCGCTTTCACCGCAGGACGTGATCAAGCAGAGCGGCGCCGACATCATCCGCCTCTGGGTAGCGACCATCGACTATCGCGACGACATGATCTTCGGCAAGGACATCATCTCGAAGATCAGCGAAGCCTATCGGAAGATCCGGAACACGGCGCGCTACCTTCTGGCCAACATGGGCGACGAGCTCATCGCGCCGGGAGCGGTGTTCGATCCGGCGAAGGACGCATTGCCCTTCGATCAGCTGCTGGACGTCGACAAGTGGATTCTCGATCGCGCTGCGCGAGCGTTCGCACGCTGCCGCGAAGCGTACGACGACTACGAATTCCACGTCGTGCACCATCGCATCCTGGAGCTCTGCACGGTGCACCTGTCGTCGATCTATCTCGACCTGTCGAAGGACACCATGTACTGCGATACTCCCGCCTCGCCTGCGCGGCGGAGTGCGCAGACGGCGATGTACACGATCCTGCGCGGCCTGGTGGCCGTGCTTGCGCCGATTCTGTCGTTCACGGCCGAGGAGATCTACGAGGCCATGCCGGGAACGAAGGAAGCGTCGGTGCACCTCACCGACTTCCCGGACCTGAAGCCGCTGCTCTCCGACGCCGAAGAGATGGCGTGGGATCGGATCCTGGCTCTGCGCGACGAGGTCACGAAGGTGCTCGAGCGGGCGCGTGCTGAGCGGCAGATCGGCCAGTCACTCGAAGCCGACGTCACGCTCTACACCGACGTGCCGCGGGACGACATCTTCGGCAGGCTCGACATCGACCTGGCCAAGGTCTTCATCGTTTCGCATGTCGACCTTCGCCCTCTCGCCAGTTTCACGGGCGAGGCCGTGGAGGTGCGTGGGCTGGGAACGATCGGCATCGCCATGTCGGCGGCGCGCGGCCTCAAGTGCGGCCGCTGCTGGCAGTACCGGGAAGAGGTCGCCGAGGAGGGCGGCCTGTGTGGGCGCTGCGCCCCCGTGGTGGCCGCGCTGGCCGTGCCCGAAGCGCCGGCCGTCTAGGAGTGCCGGCATCCTGCCGGCCGGTCGCCGGGCTTCCAGCCCGGCGACTTCCGCCCCCAATCCATTCGTCGGCAAGCTGCGTGCTAGAGTAATCGTTCATCGATAAGGAGGCCGGCCATGCCGATCAAATCGAAGGTCGTGAAGAAGGCGGCGAAGAGAGCCCTGAAGTCCGGCAAGAGAGCCGTGGAAGACGCCATGGAAGCGGCCGGCGATTACGCCAGGCCGCGCATCAAGGCGCTGAAGAAGGCTGCGAAGCCGAAGATCAAGCAATTCAAGAAGGCCGCCGCACCGAAGATCAAACAGCTCAGGAAGGCCACCGCACCGCGCGTCAAAGCGGTGAAGAAGGCCGCTGCCGACGCGCTGGAAGTCGGCATGGAGCAGGCCCGGGAGCTCGTGAAGGACGCACTCGAGGCTTCTTCCCGGAAGCTGAAGAAGACGGCGAAGTCGATGTAGACGACGGCGGGTAGCGAGTAGCGTGTAGCGGGTAGGACGCGGCTCCTCCCTGCCCGCTACTCGCCGCCCGCTACTCGCTTGTATGCGCCTCGCCGATCTTCACCTCCACACCCTGCACTCCGACAGCACGCGTCCGGCGCGCGAGGTGATCGACCTCGCGCGCGAGCACGGCCTCGACATCGTCGCCATCAGCGACCACGACAACACCGCCGCCTATTTCGAGATCAAGCCCTACGCCGACGACCGCGGCGTGTTGCTCGTTCCAGCCATCGAGCTCTCCTGTGGCTACGAAGGCACCGACGTGCACCTCCTGGCTTACGCGTTCGACATCTTCGACGAGAGGATCGACAACCGTCTGCGCACGTTCCGTGAAGCTCGCTTCCGTCGGGGCATTCAGATCGTCGAAAAGCTCCGCGGCCTCGGCTGTGACGTCAGCGCGGAGCGCGTCGCGCAGCTCGCCGGCGGAGGCGCCCTGGGGCGACCACACGTCGCCCGCGCTCTGGTTGAAGCCGGTCATGCGACATCGGTCTCCGATGCCTTCGACAAGTTTCTCGGCACCGGCAGGCCCGCCTACGTCGAGAAGGCGCGCTTCTCGATTCCCGAAGCCGTGCAGCTGATTCACGAGAGCGACGGCATCCTGTCGATCGCCCATCCCACCCTCTACCGCGACCACGAGCGGATCGTCCCCGAGCTCCTCGATTTCGGCATCGATGCCGTGGAGGTGTTCCACCCCGATGTCGACGAGGAGAACCGCGAGCGTTACCGGAACCTGGCGCGCTTCCGCGGGAAATTCGTGACCGGCGGATCCGACGACCACGGCGCAGCCAAGGAGGTGGAGACGATCGGCAGCATCAAAGTGCCGGAGTCGCTCATCGGCCCGATCCTGGAACGGGTGTGAGTCCTGAGTCCTGAGTGTTGAGTCCTGAGCTCGGAACTGCCACCTCAGGACTCAGGACTCAGGACTCTGATGGTTCGCCTTCTGTTCGCGCTGTTCGTCCTGCTCGCCCTTCTCGGCGACGCGCGGATCTTCCTGTTCATTCTCAATCGGGTCGTGTTCGGCAGTCATCGACATGAGAAGAACCCGTGGACATTCCTGATCTTTGCCGCGCCGCCGCTGCTTCTGCTGCTGACGCTGCTGTTCTGGCCGTTGAACCTCTTCATCGCGCGGCTGATGTCGACGCGCCTGGTGGAGCGCATCGCTCCCGCCCGCGCGGAGTCGGTGCTCTGGTCAGCCGACGTGGCGAAGATCGGCGCCGTCTGGCTCATCGCCGCTTCTGCCGTGGGACTGCTCTGGGTCGTGGAGCGCGCACACGCGCTTGGCGTCCGAGAGCTGCCGCTCTCCGGCATCGAGACGTTGCCTTCGCGTGTCGTCCGGCTGCGCCGCGCGCACATTCCCTTCCGATCGCTGCAGCGGTTAGGCGCGCACAACGACGTCTACGACATCGAGGTGACGCGGAGCGAGGTCTTCGTCGACGACCTGCCCGACTCGTTTGACGGATATCGCATCGCGTTTCTCACCGACACGCACGTAGCCCGCTTTGTCCGCCGCGCCTTCTATCGCGCGGTGCTCGAACAGGTCCGGGACTTCGCGCCTGACCTGGTGCTTTTCGGCGGCGACTTCGTCTCCTGGCACCGCGACATCCCCCTGGCTGCCGATCTCCTCACGGCCGGCCTGCAACCGCGCGACGGCATCTTCGCGGTGCTCGGCAACCACGACTACTGGACGGGCGCAAAAGAAGTCATCGACGCGTTTGGCGCGCGCGGCGTGCAGTTCCTGGTCAACCGCTCGGTCAGGCTCCGCCGCGGGTCGGACACGCTCACACTCGCAGGCATCGACGAGGTCTACCGCGGAGAGCCGGACGTCGGCACCGCACTGTCGGGCCTCGATCCACATGAGCCCTGCATCGGTGCCAGCCATCATCCCGACATCATCGACCTGCTCGACGGACGCCGCATCGACCTCCTGCTCTGCGGTCACACGCACGGAGGCCAGATCCGCCTGCCGTTCTTCGGAGCGGTCGTGGTCCCCTCGCGGCACGAAGGAGAGTTCGCTTCAGGATTTCACCGCGTGCGCAGTGTGTTGATGTACGTCAGCCGCGGCATCGGCGCCATCCCGCCGATCCGCATCCTCTGCCGGCCGGAAGTGGCAACGTTCGTTCTGCGCAGCGGGAAGAGAAGCAACTGAGCGCGGTCACCGGGTCACCGGGTCACCGGGTCACCGGGTCACCGGGGGGGGGACGATCGATTCGACACCGAGGTCACCCTTTGACCTGGTGACACGGTGACCTGGTGACCCGGTGACCTGGTGACCCCGAACAACCCAAATGTCAAGCCTCTCCACCATCTGGCCCGAGATCGATCGCACCGCGCGTGCGAGCGGCGCCCTGCACGTCGGCGCGAGCGATCTCAGCGATGCGCACGCGGCGCGGTTCGACGAGTGGATCGAGGGCGGCCACCACGCCACGATGGGATATCTGGCGAAAAACCGCGCCATTCGCAGCGATCCGCACACGCGCTTTCCGTGGGCTCGGTCGGTCGTCGTGATCCTCGTTCCGTATGCGGCCGAGCGCCCGGAGGCTCCGGAAGGTGCGCTCTCCCATGCCATCGCGCGTTGCGCCCTGGGCGACGATTACCACGAGGTCCTCGACCGAATGCTCCGCGCGGTGGAATCGACGATCGGCAGGCTGGCCCCCGGCGCGAAGACCTGGCGTTACGTGGACACCGGTCCGCTGTCCGACCGCCTCTTCGCCGCGCAGGCCGGCCTCGGCTGGATCGCGAAGAACAGCATGCTCATCAACGAGCAGGACGGATCGTACTTCTTCATCGGAACCCTGCTGACGTCGCTCGAGAACGACATCACCACCGTGGCGGCCGCCGACCGTTGCGGAACCTGCACCCGCTGCATCGACGCGTGCCCGACCCGGGCCATCCTGCCGAACCGCTCGGTCGCGTCGGAGCTCTGCATCAGCTATGCGACGATCGAGCACCGCGGCCCGCTCGATGCGGAGCTGGCCGGACACCTCGAGGGAAACGCGTTCGGCTGCGACATCTGCCAGGAAGTCTGCCCCTGGAACGAAGGCCGGCCACCCGCGCCGCATCCCGCGTTCGTGCCGCGCGGCGAGTACCGGGCCACCCCGCTCACCGATCTGCTGCGCTTCTCACAAGCCGATTTCTCGGCGCTGTTCCGCCGGAGTGCCGTCAAACGCGCGAAACTCACCGGGATGCAGAGGAACGTCGAGGCAGTGGTGAAGAAGAATTGAAGCTCACTCGCCTTCCCGCAGATCGAACGCTCGACCGACGATCGACGGATCGATGCTCCGGTCGAGGTACTCCCAGACGGCCAGCGCGTCGGGATGATTGGCGATCGGCGGCGCGACGGAGCGCGTCGCGGGATCCTGGATCACGAGCCGCGCCCGACGGTACCAATGGAACGCTTCTTCCGGATTGAGGCGCAGCTCCTCGCGAACGCCCTGGATGAGGAGGTACTGCTCGACCGGAATGCCCGAAGCCTCGATGTTCCGGTAGGAGGGAGCGAGCTGGCGGGCACGAGCGCGGAGGATCTTCAACTTCAGGCCAAGGGATTTCGTGTCCAGCAGGGCGCGATTGAGCTGGGAGAGTTGCCCGATGACCAGTCGCAGTTGCTCCGGCTTCTCATCGATGGCCAGCCCCGAGTGGTATCGCCTGGCCTCGCCGCTCACCGATTTGAGCTTCGACCAGATCACCCGTGAAGAGGCGATGACCTCCATGTCCGATGCCGGGACGCGGAACGTCAGCTTCTCGACCAGTCCTGGAGGAAGGTGGTCGTTGGTGCCTACGCGCGCCCCTCGTGCGGAAAGGTCGTCGATCTGCAGCGGCACGCGCCCGAACGTTCCGTCCATCGCCGGAACGACGAAGAAGCGATCCGTCGAGCGCAGCTCTTCGATTCGATGGGAACGCTTCGATGAATCGAGCTGCGCCAGGAGCGAGTTGATGACGTCGGTCGGGCCGTAGATGCGGGTCCCCGAGAGATAGGCGCCGTCTGCCGATCCGTCGGGTTGTGACCAGATGACCATCGCTTCGAGGGCGATCGGCCGCGGAGTCCCCGGTACCGTCACTCTCAGAACGGCCTTCGTCCCTGTCTCGAGCCTGGTCTCGTGACGGAATCGCGCGCCCTGGAGCGAGATATCGCAGATCGAGACGGCCGAGGAGCCAAAGACCGCTCCCAATGGCGGAGCGATCAGATACCGCTCGGCGGTCCGGAGAGTTCGTGCGGCGTCGAGCATGTGGTGCCCGAAGCTTACGCGTGGTTGGGCAGCCATTCAATTGCAGGGCTCGCCGTATGGAAGTCCTTACGTCGCCGGGACTTCGACCACGGGCCGGCGAGACGGCCCCGATCACTTCCGCGGAAATCGAGCTCGAGACGTGGTCGCGAACCGCCAGGCAACCCCTCACCACGCGGTGAAACGTCGATGGAAGACACCGACGTTTTTCGATGGTGCTCTTGCGCCGCCTCAAATGAAAAGCGGGCGCCGGAGCGCCCGCCTTCCATTCGCTGGAACCGGTCTTTCAGAACCGCTCGACGATCATGGCCGCGGCCTCGCCGCCGCCGATGCAGATCGCCGCCATGCCGCGCTTCTTTCCGGTCTGCTCGAGAGCGCTGAGCAGAGTCACCAGGATGCGCGCGCCGCTCGCGCCGATCGGATGCCCGAGAGCCACCGCGCCGCCGAAGATGTTCATCTTCTCGCGGCTGATGTTCGCGTCCTTCATGGCCGCCATGGCCACGACGGCGAAGGCCTCGTTGACTTCGACGAGGTCGATGTCCTCGATCTTCATCTTTGCGCGGCGCAAGGCGATCTCGATGGCCTTGGCCGGTGCCGTGGTGAACCACTCCGGCTCCTGGGCCGCCGAAGCCTGCGAGATGATCCGCGCGATCGGCTGGAGATTGTTCTTCTGTGCGAACTCGGCGGAAGTGACGACCAGGGCCGCAGCGCCGTCGTTGATCTTCGACGAGTTCGCAGCGGTGACGGTGCCACCTTCCTTGAGGAAGGCCGGCTTGAGCTTGCCCATCTTGTCCAGAGGCGCCGCAAAGGGTTCTTCGTCGTCGACCACGACGGTCTTCCCCTTCTTGCCTTCGATCTCGACGACGGCGATCTCCTTCTTGAACTTGCCGGTCTTGATCGCGTCCTGGGCGCGGCGGTACGACTCGAGCGAGAACTCGTCCTGCTCCTCGCGGGTGAACTTGTACTTCGCCACGCAGGTCTCGGCGCAGTTGCCCATGTGCTTGTCGCCGTACGGGTCCCACAGACCATCGTGGATCATGATGTCCACGAGCTTGCCCGGGCCCATGCGATATCCGGTGCGCGCCTGGGTCAGTGCGTAAGGGGCGTTGGACATCGACTCCATGCCCCCGGCCACGGCGATGTCGTATTCATCGCAGCGGATGTCGTTGGCGGCGTACATGACGGCCTTCAACCCCGAGCCGCAGACCTTGTTCACCGTGACTGCGCCGGCGGAAACCGGAATGCCTGCGTAGATGCCGGCCTGTCGGGCCGGCGCCTGTCCCTCCGCGGCCTGCAGGACGTTGCCCATGATCACCTGCTCGATGCGGTCGGCGGAAACGCGGGAGTTCTCGAGGGCGCATTTGATGGCAATGGCGCCGAGCCGCGGCGCCGGAACGGCGGCAAGTGTGCCGAGGAAGGACCCGATCGGCGTGCGCGCGCCGCCGAGAATCACGATTTCTTTCATCAGAAAAGCTCCTTGCAGTGAACGCGATTTGCGGAGTTGACCGGTTGCAGCACACCTAACGCCTGAAACGGAGCAACAATTCAGTAACTCACGTCACGCAGCGATGGTGGTGAAGTGAACCATCGACCTGAGCCGTCGGCGTTCAGAGCCGCCTTGGGATAAGATGACGGCCTCGCGAATGAGACAACTGTCCCGCGACAGCTGTCAACCGTAAGAGTGAAATCGGCAGCCGCCCCCGGCCCGATTTCCGCAATTCAAAAATCACAGGAGTTTTCATGACCCTCTCCACGATTACCGATCGGCGCCTCCACGTGCAGCCGAGCGACGTTCACAGCGTGCTGGCCAGACACATGCTGGCCGACGGCTACGACATCGTCATGGACCTGCGCAAGTCGAAGGGCTCGTGGGTCTTCGACTCGCGTCGCGGCCGCGCCATCCTCGACTTCTTCACGAACTTCGCCTCCTGCCCGATCGGCTACAACCATCCCCGGCTGGACACGCCCGAGTTCCGGGAGCGCATCGCCGACGCGGCCGTCAACAAGCCGGCCAACTCCGACATCTACACGACCTTCATGGCCGAGTTCGTCGAGACCTTCTCCCGCCTGGCCATCCCCCCCTCTCACAACAAGCATCTCTTCTTCGTCGAGGGCGGCGCCCTCGCCGTGGAGAACACGCTCAAGACGGCCATCGACTGGAAGGTCCGCAAGAACCTCAAGAAGGGTCATCGCCAGGAGAAGGGCACGCAGATCATGCACCTTCGCGAAGCCTTCCACGGCCGGAGCGGCTACACGCTCTCACTGACCAACACCGCCGACCCGCGGAAGACGGCGTATTTCCCGAAGTTCGACTGGCCGCGCATCGACAATCCGAAGATCCACTTTCCGGCCACGCCGGAATCGCTGGCGGATGCCGAGAAACGGGAAAAAGCGGCCATCGAGCAGGCAAAGAAGTTCCTCCAGGAGCGCAAGGACGACATCGCAGCGCTGATCATGGAGCCGATCCAGGGCGAGGGGGGCGACAACCACTTCCGTCCCGACTTCTTCCGGGCCATCCGGCAGCTCTGCGACGAAAACGAGATGCTGCTGATTTTCGACGAGGTGCAGACCGGCGTCGGCCTGACCGGCAAGATGTGGGCCTTCCAGCACTACGGCATCGAGCCGGACCTCTTCGCATTCGGCAAGAAGACGCAGGTGTGCGGCTTCGCTTCGAACGACCGGATCTTCGACATCGACGACAACGTCTTCATCATCAAATCGCGAATCAACTCGACCTGGGGCGGCAACCTCACCGACATGGTGCGCTCGCAGCGCTACTTCGAGATCATCGAGGAGGAGAACCTCATCGACAACGCAGCGAAGGTCGGCACCTACTTCGTCGGCGCACTGCAGCGGTTCGGCGAGGAGTTCCCCAAGCTTGTTTCCAACGTTCGCGGCCGTGGGCTCATGGCAGCGTTCGATCTGCCGAGCACGGAGATCCGCAACGCGGCTCTGAAGGCCTTCATGGAGCACGACGTGATGGTGCTGGCCTCGGGTCACCAGTCGGCGCGCTTCCGTCCTCCTCTGAACCTCTCCCTGGACGAGGCAGCCGAGGGAATCCGCAGGATGGAGAAAACGCTCAAAGAGCTGGCGTAGCGGGTAGCGAGGTTGCGGGTTGCCCTGCCCTCCGCGCTCTGCCCTCCGCGCTCCCGATTACGCGTCGAAGTACTTGCCCACCTCGTACGGGTGCGGGCGGTTGCGCACTTCGGCATCGTTGGCGCGGAGATGTCCAACGTAGTCGAGCAGCTGGTCGCGGTCGAAGACGTCGCCGGCCAGCAGAAACTCGTGATCGCGCTCGAGTGCGTCGCAGGCCTCGCCGAGGCTGGTGGGAAGGCTCTTGATCTTCCGGCGTTCTTCTGCGCTCCAGGTGAAGATGTTCACGTCGACCGGACCGAAGCCCGCGGCGCTCGGGTCGATCTTCTTGCGCACGCCGTCGATGCCGGCCATCAGCTGTGCTGCCAGTGCCAGGTAGACATTGCAGGTGGCGTCCGGCGGACGGAACTCGAATCGCGCCGTCTCCTCCTGGTCCGCGTATTTCGGGACGCGAATGGCTGCGGAGCGATTGCCGACCGAGAAGATCGTCGACACCGGCGCTTCGAAGCCCGGCACCAGACGACGGTATGAGTTCGTGCTCGGATTCGTGATGGCCAGCAGCGAAGGTCCATGCGTCAGCACGCCGCCGATGAAGTTCAGCGCGGTCTCGCTGAGACAGCCGTAGCCGTTGTCCGCAAAGAACACGTTTCGCCCCTGCCTGCGCAGCATCTGGTGGAAATGCATACCGCTGCCGGCCTCGCCGTAGAGCGGCTTGGGCATGAACGTGGCCGTGCGTCCGCGGCGGACGGCCACGTTCTTCACGACGTACTTGATGATCTGGGTGGCGTCGCCGGCGCGCAGGATTCCGAACAGCGGAGTCTCGATCTCGCACTGCCCGGGGCCGCCGACTTCGTGGTGGTGGTACTTGACCTCGATGCCGAGGTTCTCGAGCTCGACGCACATCTCCGTGCGAAGGTTGTGGAGCGCGTCCCTGGGCGGGATCGCGTGATATCCGCCGTGCAGCGGATTGAGGTGACCGTGTCCTGCGATGGAGCTGTTCCACTCCGCCTCGGAGCTGTTCACGCGGTACGAAGCCACGTGCACGCCGTTTTCGATCGCCACATGGTCGAAAACGTAAAACTCGTACTCCGGGCCCCAGACGCTTTCGTCCGCGATTCCGGTCGACCGCAGGAACTCCTCCGCGCGCCGGACGATGTTGCGCGGGTCATAGGCAAACGGCGAGCGCGTGTCCGCTTCGTACGCCGAGCAGATGAAGCTCAGCGTCGGCTCATTGCAGAAGGGATCCTTGAAGGCCGTGCTCAGGTCCGGCAGCAGGACCATGTCGCCCGACTTGACCGACTTGAGGCCGACACTCGACCCGTCGAAACCGACGCCGTCGCGCATGAGCATCTCGGTGAACTGCGAAGCCGGGACCGTGACGTGATGCCATCGCCCCCAGAGATCACTGAACTTCAGGTCGATCATCCTGAAGCCGTGTTTTTCGACGTAGGCGCGCGCTTCTGCGAAATCCGTGAACAAGGCAGGTTCTCCCGGCGACGGAGCCTACGGGCGCGCAACCGCTGCAGCCGGTGACTGGACGCACAGACCGAACCCGTGTCATTCCGACTTTCGATTCCCGTCACTCTGAGCCGACGGAGCCGCCCCCCGGGCGGCGGAGCGCGGCGAAGAGTCTCTTACCGGGACGATTGGTCGGCCGGAGCGGATCGCCCGTGACGGCAGGCTCACCGCGATCGTGCAATCTGGAGACTCTGCGCCGCGCTGCGCCGCTCACCCAACCACCCGACCCCGCGGCTTCGCCGGCTCAGAGTGACGGGGGCGCCGGGACCGGCGCCGATGCCGGCCCGCTTTCCCAGTTCGAGTGCGGCTTCCGATTCAGCGCGAGCCAGTTCCAGACGAGCTCTCCGTAGCCACGTGCAGCCATACCGCGCTTCTCGTAAAACGGAGCGAGCAGCTTCTGGAGGCGCGGCAGGTTGTAGAACGGTACCCCGGGGAAGTAGTGATGCTCGAGGTGATAGTTCGAGAAGAGGTAGGCCACGTCCCAGAACCAAGAGCCCTTCATGAGCGTGGACCACTTCGCCGGATCGCCGGGATCGATGTCGTAGTGCTGGCCGAGCCGGTTCAGGGCGAAGGCGATCGGGAAGACGAAGAACACCGGCACGACGTAGAGCTTGAATGCGATGAACCAGCCGCCGACGAGCGCGATCACGAAGAGCACGCCGAGCTGGAAAAGAATCGTGGCGGACCGTTCGACTGCGATGCGCCGGCGGAGGGCCGGCTCGTATGACGCCGCCTCCTTCGCCGCAGCGCGAAAATAGATGGGGAAGAGCGCGGGCGTGAAATAGAGCGCCTTCAGCCAGCGCGCGTTCTGCTTCGGCGAGAGATAGTGCCGCTTCGGATCTTCCAGGTCGGAGCCGAGGGCGGCGTGGTGGTCGAGATGCCAGCGGGTGAACTGCGAGGCCGAGATGCCGCTCGGAACCGCGTACATCAGGCCGAGAACACGGTAGAGCGCTTCGCTGGACTGCTGCACCACGGCGCGGTGGACGACTTCATGCAGCAACACCGTGAAATCGAAGATGGCGAAGCCGGCCACGACGGCGAATGGAAGCCACAGATACCAGCGATCGAACCGGACGATCGCGACCGCCGCGACCGCCAGCGCTGCCACGTTTCCGGTCGCCAACAGGGCGTGCAGCAGCGGCCGCTTCTCATGAAGGCGGCGCAGCTCGTCGATCGGCACGGCCGCTGCCAGCTCCTGCTTGAGCTGCTGCGCGTGTTCGGCGTAGTAAGCCATGGCGTGTTCAGTCGAACAGGGCGATTATGGGGAAAATTCATCCACCGCCCGCCCGGCTCGTGGCTCCCGGCTCTTAGCTCTTGGGTTTCGGGGCTGGAGGGCCGCCAGGCAGCACCCGAGAGCCAAGAGCCAACGAGCCAAGAGCTGAGAGCCAGGAGCCAAGATGCGCATCTACACGATCGGCCATTCCACGCGTGATCTCGAGGAGCTCGTCGAGCTGCTGGGGCAGAACGGGGTCGAGCGGCTGGCCGACATCCGGCGTTATCCCGGCTCCCGCCGCTATCCGCACTTCTCGCGAGAGTCGCTTGCGGAGGAGCTGCCGCGGCGCGGCATCGACTACGTCCACATGCCAGAGCTCGGCGGCCGCCGGAAGCCGCGGCGCGACTCGCCGAACAGCGCCTGGCGGAACGAGCAATTCCGGGCCTATGCGGATTACATGTCCACCGACGAGTTTCGCGGCGCCGTCGACGCGCTCGTGGCGTCGCCGAAGACAACGGCCATCATGTGTGCCGAGGCCGTGCCGTGGCGGTGTCATCGAAACCTGGTGAGCGATGAACTGATGCGGCGTGGCATCGAGGTCGTGCACATCCTCGGTCCGGCTTCGACGCGGAAGCACGAGATGAACCCGAACGCCAGAGTCGAGGAGGGGCATCTGGTGTATCCGGCGGAGCAGGGGGAGTTGATGAATTGAAAATTGAAAATTGAAAAACGCACAATCTTCAATTTTCAATTTCCAATTTTCAATTTCCAATTCCATTACACTCCCGCGCGGCCATGCTCGTCCTGTACGACCCCCTCAAACAAACCGATCTCCCGCGCGGCTGCGTAGCCACGATCGGCAATTTCGACGGGATGCACGTCGGCCATCAGGCCATCATCCGCGGCGTCATCGAGCGCGCCCGCGAGCTGCAACGGCCTTCGGCAGTGATCACCTTCCACCCCCATCCGCTCTTCGTCGTAGCGCCGGACCGCGTCCCCAAGCAGATCCTCACGCTGGCGCAAAAGGAGGAGCTCATCGCCGCAATGGGGATCGACGCGATGCTGATCGTGCCGTTCACGCACGAGTTCTCCCGCCTGAGCGCCGATCGCTTCATCAACGAGTTCCTCGTCTCCGCGCTGCAGGTCGTCGAGGTGCGGATCGGACGCGATTTCTGCTTCGGCGCCGGACGCGAAGGCGACCTGGCCAGGCTCCGGGCCGCGGGGGCGCGGCACGGGTTCGCGGTCGAAGGCATACAGGACGTCAAGATCCGCGGAATCCGCGTCTCCAGCTCGCTCATCCGCGACGCCATCGCCAAAGGTGCACTGCGCGTCGCCTCCAGAGGCCTCGGGCGCACCTACTTCATCGACGGTCGCGTGGCCACGGGCCGGCGGCTCGGCCGGAAGATGGGTTTCCCCACCGTCAATGTCGACTCGGCCAACGAGCTGTACCCGGGACGCGGCGTCTACGTGACCTCGTCCCGCTTCGAGAGCTTCTCGCGCTCGTTCGAGAGCGTCACGAACATCGGCGTCCGCCCGACGCTCTGGGAGAACGACTCGCTCATCATCGAGAGCCACATCCTCGATTTCGATTCGAACGTGTACGGCGAAACCGTCCGCCTCTACTTCCATCAGCTGCTCCGCCGCGAACAGCAGTTCCGCTCCGCCCTGGAGCTGACCAACCAGATTCGCGCCGATATCGACCGGTCGCGGCGGTACTTCCTGCGGCGCCAACTTCGCTTCAGCGACACGGGGACGATCGAGGAGTGACGAGAGTAACCGGGTCACGAGGTTGCGAGGTTGCGAGGTTGCGAGGTTGCGAGGTTGTTGAGCCGACGCAGAACACCTCGTGACCTCGAAACCTCGTGACCCGGTGACCACTCAACGATCTCGCTATACTTCCCCCGCTTCAGCATGTCCGATCCGGTCCTGACATTTGTCCTCATCGTTCTGTTCTTCGCCGCGATCGCCGCGGCGCGCTTTTTCAAGAGCGTGGATACCGGCTTCGCTCACGCCGCACAGACGCCGGTCGTGGCCGGCGTGATCGCAGGCGTCGTCCTGCTGCTCGTCCAAGGGTCGGCCCTCCTGCAGGCAGCCCTGGCAGGCGTTCTCATGACTCTGGCCGCCGTCTGGGTGCGGCACACCGGTGACGAAAGCGAGGCCGCCGACGGCATGATCCTGGGCGCCGTGACCGGAGCGGCGGCCGCCATTCCCCTCGCTTTTTCGGGCTCGCACGAACTGCGAGGCTTCTCGCAGAGCGTTCTCAGCGGGACCATCGCCGGATACGGGATCACCTTTGCCGCGTTCCATGTCGGCGACCGCTCCCGCCGGCTCATCATCGACAGCATCACCGGAATCTTCGCGATCATCGCCGCCTGGGCCGCCGTGATCCTCGCCGGCACCGGCGTGTCCGACCGCGAGACGGCTCTGGCCGTGGCCGTCGCCATTCCCCTGCTGGTGGTGGTGATCGTCTTCAAGCAATGGCCTGACGTCCGCGCCGAGCTCGCGCACGAGGCCGCTCTCGGCTTCATGGCCGATGCCGACGTCGACGCCACTGCACATCCTCTGAAGCGCCTCGGGCGCGGCGGCTGGATCGACGGGCAGGCCCATCGCGAGTTCATACGGCTGGCCAGCAAGATCGCTCTGCGGAAACGACAGCAGCGGAACCGTGCCGACGAGATGGCACGCCTCTACCAGATCGAGATCATCAAGCTGCGGATGCAGCTGCAACAGATGACGAACATCGACTGCGAAGCGCGCGCCTATCACGACGAAGCGCAGAGCGATGACATCCCGTCGGATAAAATGCGCGCCTGAGGGCGTTCGGCTCTCAGCTGTTGGCTGTTGGCTCCTGGCTGTTGGCTCTTGGCTCTTGGAGTCACGAGGTCAAAGCCCCCAAGAGCCCAGAGCCAAGAGCCCAAAGACAGATGAGAGCGCTTGCCGCCCCCCTGATCGCCTTCGCCATCGCCGGCTCTGCCCTGGCGCAGATGCCGCCCACCACGACGCAGACACAGATCCGGAAATTCAAGTTCGTGCCGCCGACGATCAAGAAAGGCGGCGAGGTGAAGTGGCAGTCCGCCGGCCCGGTCGAGTTCGTGAAGGACGAGTACGCCATCCTGCAGGACGATGTCCGAGTCGACTATCAGGACATGAAGCTGCGCGCCGACAAGGTCACACTCAACCTCAAGACCAAGGACGTTGTCGCCGAAGGCCACGTCATCCTCGACCAGGGCACCACCCGCATCTCCGCCGATCACGCCGTCTTCAACCTCGATTCGAAGACCGGCACGTTCTTCAACACCACCGCGGCGATGGAGCCGACGATGTACTTCGTCGGCGACAAGATCGAGAAGACGAGCGAGAAGAGCTACAAGCTCACCAACGGAATGCTCACCTCCTGCGACCTCGACAAGCCTTCCTGGTCGTTTCACCTCAACGAAGCCGACGTGACGCTCGACGACTACGCGCACATGAAGGACGTCACCTTCCGGGCTCGCCGCCTGCCGCTGATCTGGCTGCCCCGGCTCATCTATCCGACGAAGAAGGACCGATCCCAGGGTTTCCTCATTCCGCGCCTGCTGATCAGCAGCGGTTCAGAGGTTCGCAACGGACAATCGCATCCACTCGGCCAGCGCCTGGAGCTCGGGTATTTCATTCCCATCGGCGACTCCGCCGACATCACCGCCTACGCAGACCTGAACACCAAGGGCTACGAAGGCTTCGGCCTCGACGCCCGTTATGTGCCGTCGAAGAACGTGAAGATCGGCGAGGTCAGCGCGTACACGGTCCGCGACCCGCTCCTCACCAAACAACAGTGGCGCTACGCCTATCGGCACTACCAGGAGAACCTGCCCGGCGGCTTCCGCGGCGTCATCGACGTTCAGGACTACTCCGACCTCGACTTCTTCCGCACGTATGACCGCGATCCGCGCCTGTACTCGCTGTCGAACATCTACTCGTCAGCGTACCTGACGAAGAACACGTCGACATACTCGGTCAACTTTCTCGCCGACCGCCGCGACATCATCCTCGGCCACGTCATCCCCCTCGACCTCTCCTCTCCGATCGACAAGCAGCGCTTCGAGCAGCTCCCATCGCTGCAGTTCAGGATGTACCCGCAGCATCTCTTCGGATCGCCGCTCTATTTTTCGATGGAGTCGTCGGCGTCGCATCTGCTGACCAGCGGGAGGGGCGGCACCTTCGGCGCGGCGCCGGAGAAGACGAATTACTACCGCGCCGACATCTTCCCCACGCTCTCGATGCAGCTGCGCACCCCGCCGTGGTTCTCCATCAAGCCGCAGATCTCCGCACGTGAGACCTACTATTCGGCGAGCATTGCGCCGCCCGATCCGAACAACCCGACGGCCACACCCACCCTCATCGACCAGACCCTGCACCGGTTCTACGCACAGGGACAGGTCGACTTCGTCGGGCCGTCCTTCTCCCGCGTCTTCGACGAGCAGATCGGCGGCTTCGTGAAGTTCAAGCACGTCATCGAGCCGCGCATCCGCTACATCTACACGACCGACGTCAAGAACCAGGCGGACGTGATCCGCTTCGATACGGTGGACTCGCCGTTCCTCCCCATCGTTCAGAACTCGGTCGAGTACTCGCTGACGCAACGGCTCCTGGCCAAGGAAGCGGGACCCAACGCCTCCCCGCGCGAAATCCTGTCGTTTTCGCTGGCGCAGACCGCATCGCTGTCGAAACCCTTCACACAGGGAACCGGAGGGAATCTCTCCGGATCGACGGTCTTCCTCGACACCAACCAGAAGTTCACACCGCTGGTGGCCAGCCTTCATGCAAATCCTTACCAGAACATCACGTTAGACGCCAGCACGAGCTGGGGCAACGTCTCTCACCAGATCGATCAGGCCAGCCTCTCGGCCAACCTCATCGGCTCCGGCAAGTCTGCAGACAAGTACCTCGGCTTCACCTGGTTCGCGAGTTTCAGACAGCCGGGAGCGATCAGCACAAGCTCAGGCCAGGTCCGGCTCAACGCCGGGTCGAATCTGCTGCACGACAAGATCCGAGCCGATTTCTCAGTCAATTGGGACGAGAATCTCAAGCAGGTCATCGATCAGCGGTACCTCCTCGGTGCGAATTCAAGCTGCTGGGGTCTGGCCCTGGAATTGCGACGGTATTACACGTTCCAGCCGCAGCAGCCGTGGTCCGTGAGCTACGGTCTCGCCGTATCGCTGAAGAACTTCGGAACGATCGGCACGCATTGAAATCAGCGGGCAGGGAACAGGACCACCCACCTGCCCGCTGCCCGCCGCCCCCAAGACATGCGCCTCCGCCCCATTCTCGCCCTCGGCATCTGCGCGATTCTCGCGATCGTGTTCATCTCGCACACGATGCGCAGGCGCGCGGCTGATGCACAACACGCAAAGGAAGCCGCGCTCACGTCGACGCTTGCATCGATGCGTCAGGCAATCCGCACCTACGAAGTGAAGCATGGCGAGGGTCCGCATCTTCTCGGCGACCTCGTGCGGGACGGCGAGTTGAAGAGCGTGCCCGCAGACCCGGTCACGGGATCGTCCGCGACGTGGCGGCCGACCTCCCAGGAGACCGTGAGCATCGACGACTTCTCCGCCACCGCGCCGAAAGCGGCCGCCAGCACCATCGTCGACGTGCACAGCGGGGCGGCGGGCCGCGACTCCGCGGGCCGGCGCTGGTCGGATTACTGATAGCATTCGCCGCTCGCGAGATGCCGAACGTCTACGAATTCAAAGACTTCGAAGGAAGCAGCCATCGCATTCTGATCGACCTGATCCACCGCTACGCGCAACGCGGCGGCACCCTTCTCGATCTCGGTGCTTCCGCTGGTCATCTCGGCCATGCCGTGCGCGACCATTTCTCCCGCACAATCGGGTTCGAATACGAAATCGCCTGCCTCGATGCTCTGCGCCAGCACTTCGACTGCGCGCTCATCGCCGATCTCGAGAAGGTGCGGCACCTCCCGAAACCGGTCGATGCCGTGGTGCTTGCCGACGTCATCGAACACCTTCGCGATTCGCCTTCGCTCCTGCGACTGGTCCGCGACGCCCTCTCTCCAAAGGGACGGCTGTTCATCTCCGTGCCGAACATCGCCAACATCACCGTCCGGCTGGGACTGCTTCTCGGCATTTTCGAGTACCGCGACCGCGGGATTCTCGACAATACCCACCTGCGCTTCTACACGATGCGGACGATCCGGAAGGAGATCGAGAACGCCGGCTTCCGCGTCCTCGCCGTCCGCGGGTCATCGGTGCCGATCCGTCTCATCATCGGCGGATGGATGCCCGAGCCTCTTCTCCGCCTTGGCGAGCGCGTCCTGACGATCATGACCCGGATCTGGAAGTCGCTGTTCGCGTACCAGATCATCCTCGTCGCCGAGCCGCAGTGATCGAGGAAGGGCGATGTAGCAGAGCTCGAACGTCGGCTACGACGCGCGCCGGTGACGGCGGAGCAGGCCCGGCGCGCTGATCACGAGAAGCGAATCCGTCTGGAAATCGCTCCGGCGATCTCGCCAGTGGCGATGGCGACAAACAGCAGAAGCCCCGCTCCCGCCGGCCACCACCAGCCGCGAGCAATGCGGCGCGAGAAGATGACCGAATGCGTTCCCGCCGGCACGGTCACGCCGGCGAAGATCGTATTGATCTCGACCGGCACGACGCTGCGGCCGTCGATGGTCACGCCCAGCTCCGGAGTCAGCTTCTCCGAGGAAGCCAGGAAGAACGGCGATGCAGAACTGGTCTCCAGCCGCTGCTCCTCGCCGCCGTACTTCTTGAGATAGACGAGCGCGTTCGCATTGACCGGCGGCAGGGCGGCGGCGCCTCCCGTGATCACCGCCTCGTCACCGAGGTCGATGTCGCGCCTGGAGAGGAACTCGCGGTCGCTCATCTTCGACACGCGGAGCGCGGCGCGAAAACGCGGGACCTCGGCCGTGTTCAGGTAGATGCGTCCGTCCGGAAGCTCGCGGTCGAAGACTACCGGCGTCTTCACTCGCCCGTAAAACAGAGGATCCTCGCCGGCGACGGGCACGCTCTTCAGCATGTTCGCGCGGATTCCGTAGGAGCGCACCCGCAGCGTGACGCTGTCGCCAAGACGCGCGTAAGGGCGGAGCGGGATGTAGACCTTTCCCATCACCGCGATGTCCTGGGGAGTGAAGGCGCGTTCCCACAGGACGGAGCCGAAGCGGATCAGCTGCACATCGAGCGAAGGCGCTTCGCCGGTCGTGGCCTCCACCGCCACCGGGAGCTCGATGGCATAGAACGGCTCCGCGTCCACACGCACCGTGCGCTGCACCGTCCGGCCGGGCTGCAGAATGAACGCGCCGTTTCCCTTTACGCCCGGAACAGTGGCCGCAAAGGTCGTCCAGCGGACGATGTCGATCGTCTTGTGCTCGAGGAAGTAGCGGATGCCGAGCATGCCGGTCAGCGGATCGGCGTAGTCGAACTTCCGGCTGTCGAACTGCAGAACGGTCGAACGGCCGCTCCAGGCGGTCGGATCGATTCGCTGCAGCAACTGCCGGTACTTCGCTTCGGAGCTGAAGTGGCTGCGCACGTCTTCGATTCCGAAGAGCTCCGACGAGTTAGGCCACAGATAATCGAAGAACGCCGCGACGCGGAAGGGCTTCGGTTGCGCGCGAAGGAAGGCGATGGTGGGCGTCTCCGGCACGATGGTCTGCTGCGGCGGGAGATACGGATAGAACGTGCCCGCGAAGATAGCCAGGTCGCCCGCGGCAGCGATGGCGATTGCTGCCGCTACGCACCAGGCCAGGAGCGCACCGCCATGGCGGCGCAGCAGCGCGATCAGCCAGGCGGATCCCGCCGCGGCGAGGTAGGCAGCCGGCAACGGCAGCACCATGGAAAGGCGCGCCAACAGAGAGTACTTGAATCCCGGCAGCCGGCCGAGCGCCGCCACGACCGCGGGCAAGCCGAACATGGCCGACACGGCGACGAGGAGCACGCCGAACCAGAACCAGCGCGATCGCGCACGTCGATTGGCGGCGGCCAGGAGAATCAACGGCAGTGCGGCGATGCCGAGATAAACCGTCGATTCCACGAAGTTATCGAGAATCGGCGCGAGATCCGGACTGCCACGCCAGTTCTTGAGGGCCGGATTGCCCAGCCTCTGCGGCTCGACGAAGCTCAGAAACGACGAGAGAGGGAAGAAAGTGTGCAGGCTCATGTCGGCCCGCATCTCCAGATAGCCGCTGCGGCGCACGAACTGCACGAAGGGAATGACGGCCGGCGCCGCAATCAGGAACGAGATCACGATCGCCATGGCCGTACGCGCGACCGCACCTCCCGGCAGCCGCCGCTCACGAATGGCCAGGAAGACCGCATACACCACCGCCACCGCCGCGCCGTAAGCCATGACCGCCGGAAAACCGGCTACCGCATACGCGACGCCCAGCATGATCAGCAGCGCCATCGAGAGCCGGCGACCGTTGAAGGCGCGGCGCACGGCCCAGAGCAGCCCCGGATAGAGCGCCGTCGCGTTCGTCGCCTGCCAGAGCCACCGAACCGCGTACACTCCCGCCCCGGCGAAAACGATCGCACCGATGGCCGCTCCCCGCTTCCCGAGTCGCTCTTCGCGCAGCCACATGTACGAAAGCCAGAAGGCCACGTTGAGCTTCAGAACGATGATGGCCGTATAGACCCAGGTCAGCGGCAGCAGAAAGACGGGAACCAGAACGAAGGGCGTCAGAACGGCCGCGGCCGACGATCCCACTCCCGGGATTCCGCAGGCCACGAACGGATTCCAGTGGAAGGCACCGCCCGATTTCAGCAGCGACATCAGCGTGAAATACGAGGTCGGGGTATCGTTCAGGAGCGAGTTCTGCACCGGCAGGTGCGGCACGAACGACCACGGTTGGTAGTTGAAGAAGACGTCATTGGGCGAGACCACGCGACCCATGAACAACGTCGGGAAGAAGAAGACGAAGTTGTAGGCGGCGGCCGCGATCAGCGCGATGCGATGCTTCCGGATCAAGTCGCCGTGAAGTGTATCGCGGTCACGGATCGCTCACCGTCGTCGTGAACCACGGAACTGCGCCACCGTCATCCTGAGCCGGCGGAGACGCGGGGGTGGCTGGTCGGTGGGAGCGGCGAAGCGCGGCGAAGAGCCTCTTACCGGGGTCGCCCCTCCGCCCGGCCACTCGTGTGGGGGCGGTCTCTCCAGCCCGCGAGGGAGGGCAGGCTGGAAAGCCTGCCCCACACCGATGAGCGGCGGGGAACTTCGGTACACTCGAGCGCGTGCCGAAGAAACTCGCAGTCGTGAGCGATGTCGAGCGTGCGCTCGTCGAGCTTCTCCGCGAAGACCGGCGATTCTCGGTGGCCGTACGGACCACCGGACCGATGGAGGAGCGCATCGGTGATGCGGAGATCGCCGTGACGCGCACCGTCAACAGGATCACACGCGCGGTGCTGTCCGCGGTGCCACGGCTGCGCGTCATCGCCCAGGGGACGAGCGGGTTGGACAACATCGACCTCGCCGCCGCCAGCGAGCGCGGCATCGACATCCTGACCCTCCCCGGGGTCAACGCGAACGCCGTCGCCGAGCTGGTCATCGGCATCGTCATCGCCATGACGCGCACCGTTCCGCTGTACACCCGCCAGGTCACCAGCGGCATCTGGCGCCGCGAGGACTGCACGACGCGCCATGAGCTTCGGCACTACTCGCTCGGCATCGTCGGCCACGGCAACGTCGGCTCGCGGGTGTCACGCATGGCGACGGCATTCGGAATGAAGCCGCACGCCTACGATCCGTACATCGCAGACTTCGGCGCCGCCACGCCCGTCGATTCGCTCGAGCAGCTCCTCGCCAACAGCGACATCGTCACGCTGCACGTGCCGCTGACGGACGAGACGCGGGGCATGATCGGCGAGCGGCAGTTGCGCCGGATGCGCCGCGGGTCATTCCTGATCAACGCCGCACGCGGCGAGGTGCTCGACCTCGACGCCGCACTCGCTGCGCTGGCCTCCGATCACCTCGGCGGCCTGGCGGTCGACGTGTTCGATCGTGAGCCGCCACAGCGCGCCTTCCCCGACGATCCTCGACTGGTTCTCACTCCGCACATCGGCGGCGGGACCTTCGAAGCCAAACGCGATGCCGCCGAGCTGCTGTACGCCAGGATCGTCGAGTGGGCGGAGAGGAATCGGAATTAGGAATTGAAAATTTTCCACTCACGCCACCTGCCGGCCATCGCGGAAAACGGCCGCGACCAGGTTCACCCCGAAGTGGTAGACGAGATGCAGGTAATTCGGCGCGTCCAGCAGGATGAAGTCGGCGCGTTTACCGGCCTCGATCGAGCCGATCTCGTTCGCCATGCGCAGCGAATACGCGCCGTTGAGCGTGGCCGCGGTGAGGGACTCCTCGACCGTCAGTTTCATCTGCAGGGTGGCCAGCTGCACGACCGTCTGCATCGACTCGGTCATCGACGAGCCGGGATTGCAGTCGCTCGACAGCGACACGATCGCGCCGCGGTCGATGAGCCGCCGCGCCGGCGCATAGCGGTCCGCCATCAGGAAGAAGCTCGTCGCGGGAAGAAGGTTCGCCACCGTGTCCGATGCGGCAAGCGCGGCAATTCCGCGATCGGAGATGAACATCAGGTGGTCAGCCGAGGCGGCGCCCAGGCTGGCGGCGAGTGAGGCGCCGTCGGTATCCGTCAACTCGTCGGCATGGAGGCGCGGCATCATGCCCAGGGCGGTGCCGCCTCGAAGAACGGCCTCGCCCTGACCGCGCGTGAAGACCCCTCGCTCCACGAAGGCGTCGCAGAAGACGGCCAGCTTGTCCGCAGCGACCGCCGGCAGGATCTCGCTGAGGATCGTCGACACGTAGCCCTGGCGGGCGGCATCGCTGCCACGGCTCTCCGGAGGGAACTCGTGCGCCGCGAGACAGGTGGCGACCAGGCGCACCGGCGACTGGGCGCCGGCCTCGCGTACGGCGCGAAGCTGCTTGAGCTCGCTGGCGAGGTCGAGCCCGTAGCCGCTCTTCGCTTCCGCGGTGGTCGTGCCGTAGCGCGCCATCGTCCGCGTGCGCGTCAGGATGTGCTCGACCAGCTCCTGCTGTGTCGCTCGACGCGTGGCGAAGACGGTGGCGTTGATCCCTCCGCCGCTCTCGGCAATCTGCGCGTACGTTTCTCCCTGCAGGCGGCGGTTGAACTCCGATTCGCGAAAGCCGGCGAACGGAATGTGCGTGTGCGAGTCGACGAATCCAGGGATGGCCGTGGCGCCGCGGCCGTCGAAGTCGCAGTCGATCTTCGCCCGTATCTCCGGCGGGACCGCGCTCTCCGCTCCTGCATACATGAAGCGATCGCCGTCGATGACCAGGACACCGCGGTCGTGGATGGTCAGAGAGCGCATGGCGGCGCCGCGAACCGGCCCGCGGCCGGCGGGAGTGGCGATCTGGGAGAGATTGCGGACGAGGAGCATGACGAAGAATTGAGAATTGAGAATTGAGAAAGCGCTCAGATCATCTTCTCAATTCTCAATTCTCAATTCTCAATTGATTCTCAGGACTCCACCCTCTTGCGGAACATCGCCGTGATCGGCTCTTCGGTCGATTCCTGCTCCACGTCCAGGGCGATCATCTGCTGCACCGTATCAACGGTTGTCTGCAGCTTGCCGCGGAGGCCGGTGCGCTCGATCTTGAGGTCCTGGATGGCGCGCTCGATGTCGGCCACGCGAGACATGGCCTGGCCGATCACGCGGTCCGCCAGAAGCTCGGCGTCCTTGACGATCAGCTCCGCTTCCTTGCGGGCGTTGGTCTTCACGTCCTCCGAGACCTTCTGCGCGGAAAGGAGCGTGTCCTTGAGAATGCGCTCGCGCTGCGAATGGTCGTCGAGGTCTTCGCGGAGGTGGGCGTTTTCACGCGTGAGGCGATCGACTTCCTTGACCAGCCGCTCGATCTCTTCGGCCACCAGGCTGAGATAGCCGCGCACCTCGTCGGGCCGGAAGCCCTTGAAGGCCCTCGAGAAAGTCTGCTTCTGGATCTCCAGCGGAGTGAGGCTCTGCATGATCACCCTCCCGACACATCACTTCACGGGAAGAGTATAGAACGTCAGAAGAGGCCTGGGGCCGTGGCCCGAAGAACCGCCCGTTGAATGCCGCCGATCAGCGCCTCCAGGAGAATGACCGTGAGCCACAACAGCATGGGCGACCAGTCGATCCCCGCCGTATCGAAACGGCGCAGAAACCGGCGGAACGGCTTGAGAAACGGGTGCGCCATCCGCGAGAAGATGTCGTTGAGCTGCATGAGGATGTTGAAGGCCGAGCGATAGCGCCAACGGAACGAGGTCTGCGAGGCGAAGAACGCCACCCAGGAGAGCAGCACCCAGAACAGGACCACCCAGTTGATCACCCGCAGGACGATCAACACGACATTCAGAACGGGCAGAATGATCTCGGCGGCCATCCGTCAGTCTCTCGCACCGAAGATGGCCCGGCCGACGCGCACGATGGTCGCCCCTTCCTCGATGGCCACTTCGAAATCCTCGGTCATACCCATGGAGAGCTCCGGCAGGCCGGTAGCGTCGCGCAGTTTCCGCAGCTCGCGAAACCACGGTCGAGTTTCCTCGGGAGTGCCGTGGGGCGGAATGGCCATCAGACCGCGGAGCGAAATGCCCTCGATCGGCGCAATCTCCTTCACCAGCCCGGCGACGGAGTCGGGATCGGCGCCGCTCTTCTGCTCCTCGCGGCCGATGTTGACCTCCAGCAGCACCTCCGGCCGTTTCCCTTCCCGGACAGCGGCGTTTGCCACTTTCCGAGCCAGGTCGACCGAGTCGATGGTCTCGATGACGTCGAAGAGGCGCACCGCATCCTTGGCCTTGTTGCTCTGCAGATGACCGATGAGGTGCCAGCGCGCCGTGCCGTCGACCGACGGTTTCTTGTCACGAGCCTCCTGCACCCGGTTCTCGCCAATGTTTGTCGCGCCCGCGGCGATGGCGGCCGTTGCGGCCTCGGCACCGAAGGTCTTGGTGACGGCGACCAGGGTGACTGCCGAGGGATCGCGGCCTGTCCGCTGGCACGCGTCGGCGATGCGCTTCTTCACCGCTTCGAAATTGGCGCTGATCTGTTCACGACTGAGCATCGGTTCGATGATACTCAGGATTCGGTGGTCTCCGGGTAGAGGATTCGACTGCAGCCCTCGCACTTGACCAGCTCGCCGCGCTTGAGCTGCTGGGCCAGGGCCGGGCGGATGCGGGTGCGGCAGCCGCTGCACGTCTCGCCGTCCACACGCGCCACAGCCACGCCGCCGCGATGTTTGGCCACGCGCCAGAACTCGCGTTTCAGTTTTTCGGAGATGCCGCTCTCGATCTGCTCCTGTTTGGTGCGAAGGACCTCGAGCTCGGATCGCAGGTCGCTGAGCGAGGACTGCCACTCCGCATGGGAGGCGTCATAGCGGGCCTTCAGCTCGTCGAATCCGGCGCGCCGCTCGTCGAGCTGCTTCTGCACAGCCTCCGCGTCGGTCATGCTCTTGAGCACCGCGTCCTCGAGCTCCTTGACCTGCTTGCGCGTGGCGTCGATCTCTTTCCACGCCGCGGCGTACTGCTGCTGGTTCTTCACCTGCATCAGGTTGCCCTGGTATTTCTTCAGGACCTCCTGCTGCTCCTGGAGCTCACCGTCGACGCGGCGACGTTCCTTGCTCATGGTCTCGAGCGACTGTTCGAGCTTCTGCATTTCTTCGTTTGCTGACTGGTACTCGGCGTCGATCGCTGCGAACGACTCCGGCTTGACGCTCAGCAGACGCTCGCGATCGGCCAGTTGTGACACCACCTGCTGGAGGTCCCACACCCTCTCCACTTCAATGTTCAATGATGCCTCCATAGACAGAAAAGGCGTTCCTTGGTCGGAACGCCTTCGCGGATCGGTTGATCTGCACGACTCTTGGGAAAGTTCAGGAAGGGTATCGACATCGTCACGTCTTGGTGGGTCCACCAGGATTCGAACCTGGGACCTGCCGGTTATGAGCCGGTAGCTCTAACCGCTGAGCTATGGACCCGGACGCGCGATTCTACACTAGGCGGTCGTTCCGCAACCCCGGACGGCATCGGAAGGCCTGGATGGGTTACGCGGTTCCGCGGTTCCGCAGTGATCGTTTGAACGCTGGTCGCGCCAATCAACACCGCGCAACCGCGTAACCGCACAACCGAGCCGCAACAAAAAGCCGGCCCATCGGGCCGGCCCTTTCCCAATTCGACAGTTCAAATCTCAGCGGATCTCGACCTTGTCACCCACTTCCATGGTCCGGCGCATGGCCACGATGCGCGCCGTGGCGGTGTGGCCCTCGGTCGTGAGCACGGCCAGTTCGCCGAGGACCATGCGGCCCTGTCCTTCCAGCGGGCTGTCGCGGAAGACGGTGAGGAAGTCGCCCGGCTGGATCTGATCGTCGCGCCCGAGGTTGATCTGGACCAGGTTGGCGATGGCCAGACCCGATTCCCATCCGTCCGACGAAACGATGTATCCGGAGGTCTTGCCGCTGGCGGGATCGCAGAACGTGGGGAGATCGGGGATGCGCGCGATGGGAATCGGCAGCTGAGGCAATGGCTTGAGCCGCGCGCCATTGGTGATCTCGCGGCACGACTGCGTGATGATCGCACGCGACCGAGTCGCGTCCGCGCAGAGAATCTTCGCCTGCCCGATGTATCGGTACTGGCGGCCGATCACCTTCTTCGAGTGCGGTGCGCTCACCAGATCGCCCGGAAGAACGAGAAGGTACGTATCGCCCGCATTCAGGCCGGTCGAGGTTCCGCCGGCGACGTACACGAAGTCGCCGGTCGACACATGGTCGGTCTGCGTGAGCACGTGCGGGTGGTAGGTCATCTCGACGTCTTCGAAGGAGTCGATACGGTTGGGCATCGGCTCGTTGGGATCGCCGATGTAGCCGTAACAATAGAGATCCGCCTCTGTGGCCAGGGGAACCGGCGTGGCGGCGGTAACGGCCGGCACCGTGCTCGTCAGCGACTGGGGGGCCGAAGACTGCGGCTGGGCCGGGGCGTTGCCGCCAAGCGTCGAACTCTGCTTCGTCTCTGCAGCGGCCTGTACCACTTCGCCTTCGACGAGGATTGCGTCGCCCGGATAGATCCAGTGGGCGTCGGTGATCCAGGTGTTGCCTTCCCACAGCTGCGGCCAGAGATAGGCGTTGCTGTAGAACTGCTGAGCCAGACCCCAAAGCGTGTCGCCCGCCTTGATGGTGTAGGTCTTCGCATTCGGCGGGTAAGTGGAAGGATCTGGCGGGTTGTACGCCGTCCAGTGATCGCCGACGCGATGAAGCTCATGCGGTGGGCGCGAAGACGATTTCTTCGGCGCAGCCGCAAGCGCTGGGATCGCGAGTACCAGCAGGAGAACGGGAGCCACCCGACGCACACTGACCATAATCCCCTCCCAGGTTTGTGCCCGTATCGCACAGAAAGTAGCGCATTCAGAGGGGTTTAGTCAAAGTGTTTGGTGCAGATAACAGGGAGCCTGTTGCGCGGTTGCGCGGTTGCGCGGTTGCGCGGTGTGCGGACTGAACGGTCGGCGATCGACCGCGGGACCTCGTCACCGTCCAACGTCACCGCAACGCCAGGTTCCCATCCGCATCGACTGTCGCGCCGCCGGCGATGACCTTGTCGGAGAACTGGTCGAGTTGCTGGTGGCGCTCGCGGTAGCTCCGCATGACCCGTTTCACGTAGGTCTGCGTCTCCTGGAAGGGAGGGATTCCGCCGTAACGCTCGACGTTGCCCTGCCCGGCGTTGTACGCGGCGATCGTGTTCTTCAGGTCGCCGCCGAAACGCTCCTGGAGGAACTTGATGTATTTCACGCCGGCGTCGACGTTCTGCTCGGGGTCATAGAGGTTGTGAGCGCCGAGCCAGCGCCCCGTGCGCGGCATCAGCTGCATCAGCCCTCGCGCGCCGACCTGGGAGCGGGCGCGCGAGTGGAAGCGCGACTCCTGCTCGATCACGGCCGCGACGAGCGCCGGATCGACGTCGTACTTGACGGCCTTCTCGTGAATGAGGTCGCCGTACGGGACGGCGTTCGCGAAGAAGTCCCGGCGGATGGCGTCGTTGATCCTCGCCATCTCCTCGCCGAAGACGCTGCGCGCAATCTTCGGCCGCGGGGCCGCATCGAGCGGAACCCAGCGGCTGTCGAACAGCGCGATCTGCCGCGACACGAGACTGTCGGGAAGGGCCCGCGACAGCTTGAAGAGCGAGGCCGCCGCGAACTCGTCGTGCACGTCTGCGATCACCTTCGCGCCGGCATCGTCCTCGCGGACCACGCGCAGCGAGTCGAGGTTCTTCTGCACGAGGAAGTGAACGCCGTCGAGCGTGTCCGTCAGGCCGCCGATCGAGAGCGCTGCGCCGAGCAGCAGGGCGGCGGCACCGCGACCGCCGAGAATGCGCAGCAGCGGTCGGCCGGCGCACACCTTGCGGGCGCGGGCGAGGCGAGTCGAAACACTATCCCTCAGTCGGCGTGTGGGCTTCATCGCTCTCCGTTCGTAAAGTTATCTCGATCAAAATAAGTCCGAGATTGCCGAAGCGCGAATAAGAACGGGAGCGAGGGGGCGGAATATTGCTGATGGGGACGGCTGCTATTCTAAATGCTTCAGGATGAGCATCTTATGGGATTGAATCGATGATTTGAGATTGATGATTTATGAACTGCAAACGCAGCAATTCATAAGTCATCAATCTCAAATCTCAGATCCCCAAACACTTCCGCCTCGAATTTCTCGAGGCGGCAGTCGGCGGCGCGCCAACTGTCGGGCGGAAGGCCCGCCTTGACGCAGGTCTGCCGGAGGAACGTATCGCGGTCCCAGCCGTACTCGGTTGCGACCTGCGGCAGCAGCAGACCGGCGTTCCGCCCGCGGGAGACGATGAGCCCGTCGCGCCCGACCATGATCTCGTCCGGCCGCGCGACACTCTCGATCGGGCCCATCACCGAGATCTCGATCTCGAGCGCGCCCAGCTCTTCAGCCGTGACGGGATCGAAGCGCGGGTCGTGAAAAGCGGCATTGATGGCGCTCGACTCGACTGCGCGATAGAGCGGCGCCACGGGATGGAGCGAGCCGATGCAGCCTCTGAGCTCGCCGCGCCGCGTCCGCAGAGTCACGAAGACGCCGCTCGGCGTCTTCAGGTGATCGTCGAGAGCGCTCTCGTCGATCTCGGCGCGCCTTCCCAGCAGCGTCGCTTCGATCGTGGAGCGGGCAATCTCGAGCAGCTTCTTCCGTTGATCACGATTCAGCATGGATGCGTTGCCGATAAATCAGCATCAGGTTTCGAACGTAAACGACGAGTCCTGACGCCTGCCCCACGATAAACACCGGGTCGCGGCGGTGGATTGCGTAGGCGGTGGTGATGGCGCCGCCGATCAGTGAGAAATACCAGAACTGCACGGGCACGTGGCTCTCCTTCCTTCGTTCAGAGGCGACCCATTGGACGATGAAGCGCGCAGCGAAGAGGAACTGGCCGAGAAAGCCGACGGCCAGCCAGATGTCCCAGGCGGAAGGATGCATGGGGGAAGTGTATCTGACGCCCAGTACGGGTTACGCGGTTACGCGGTGACCGCGGGAGAGCGCACCGCGGAACCGCGCAACCGCATTCAGATCTCCTCCCGAATCCGGTACTTCAGCATCCGCTTCCCCATCCACCTCACGGCGAAGCAGTCCGCCAGGCCGCGAAAGGCTCGGTTCATGGCGCCGTACTTCGAGATGCCGAACTGCCGGGGGCGGTGATTGACCGGCATCTCCATGACCTTGTATCCCTGCATGCGCACCAGCGTCGGCAGGAAGCGGTGCATCCCGGTGAAGAGCTTGACTCGCGCGACGGCCTCGCGGCGCACCAGCTTGAGCGAGCAGCCGGTGTCCGTGATGTGGTCGCCGGTGATCCAGTTGCGGACGCCGTTGCCGATCTTCGACTGCATCTTCCGGGACCAGGTGTCGTGGCGGTTGACGCGCACGCCGATGACCATGTCCGCCCCGCTCTCCTCGAGCATTTTCATCATGGGCGGGATGTCGGCGGGATCGTTCTGCAGGTCGGCATCGAGCGAGACGACGAACGTACCGCGCGCCGCGCGCCAGGCCGCGTCGAGAGCCGCGGTCTGTCCGGCGTTCTTCTCGAAGGTGATGATGCGGAGATTGGGGTACTTCGTCCGGCTGTCCCGCAGCACTTGAAGGCTGCCGTCGACCGAACCGTCGTCCACGGCCACGATCTCGTACGACCATCGCCGGCCGTCGAGAGCGGCGGCGATTTCGCCGAGAAGGATCGGGACGTTTTCCTCCTCGTTGTACACGGGAAAAACGACGGAGAGGTCGGGCTGAGGCATGTCTAGCGGCGGAGTGTAACCGAGAAGGCGTGCTCGAAATTGGCGGTCGTCTGCGCGGCCACTTCCTCCAGCGGCTGCTGCCACAGCGAGGCGAGCATCTCTGCGACTTTGACCACGTAGGCGGGCTCGTTCTCGCGGCCGCGGAACGGCACCGGCGCCAGAAACGGCGTATCGGTTTCGATGAGAACGCGATCGTGGGGCAGCGCGCGCGCCACTTCGCGCAGCGAATCGGCGTTGCGGAAGGTGACGATGCCGGAGAACGAGATGAAATAGCCGCGATCGACAAGTCGCCGCGCCACCTCCAGCGACTCGGTATAGGAGTGAAGAATGCCGCGAGCGTCCTTCGCTTCAACGCTCGTCAGCAGCTCCTCGAGATCTTCCGTCGACTCGCGGTTGTGAATGATGATCGGCAGGCCGAGGCTCTTCGCCAATGCCACTTGCTTCATCAGGACTTGCCGCTGCGTCTCCCGCGGCGAGTGCATGTAGTGATAGTCGAGCCCCGCCTCTCCGATGGCCACGACGCGGTCCTGTCGCGCCAGCCGCTCGATCTCGGCGAACGCAGTGTCATCGCAGTCTTTCGCTTCGTGGGGATGAAAACCGACGGCGGCCCAGATGTCGGCGTGCCGCTGAGCGATCGCCACCGCCTGCATCGCGTCATCGAGCCTGGTCGCCGGCACGACGAATCCGGCCACACCCTCGGCGCGGGCTCTCTCGAGCACCTCTTCGGCGTTCGCCATCGTCAGGTGGCAATGGGAGTCGGTGAATTGCATCCTGGCCTTCTTCTCAATTCTGCGTTCTGCGTTCTGAATTCGCGGTTCAAGAAGAACGTTGGAAATCAGACCCTCTCCAGCAGCATGGCGATCCC
The DNA here is from genome assembly GCA_021781455.1 of Acidobacteriota bacterium. Lineage (GTDB taxonomy): Bacteria > Acidobacteriota > Thermoanaerobaculia > Gp7-AA8 > Gp7-AA8 > JAJXWV01. Next base: position 96,486 of record JAJXWV010000035.1, read on the forward strand.
CATGCCGCCAGAGATGCATAGCGTGGCCAGGCCGAGCTTCTTGCCGCGGTTCTGGAGCGCGTGCAGCAGCGTGGCCGTGATGCGCACACCGGTGCAGCCGATCGGATGTCCGAGGGCAATCGCGCCGCCGTGGACGTTCAGTTTCGCCGGATCGATGTGGAGCTCGCGATCGCACGCCAGCACCTGCGCCGCGAAGGCTTCGTTCAACTCGACGAGGTCGATGTCCTGGAGTGAAACGCCGGTATCGGCGAGCAGCTTGCGAGTCGCGGGCACGGGGCCGATGCCCATGACCTTCGGATCGACCCCGGCCTGTGCGTAGCCGACGATGCGCGCCATGGGCCGCAGCCCGTGCTCTTTCACCGCGGCGGCGGAGGCCACCAGCACGCTGGCCGCACCGTCGGTCACGCCCGAGGAGTTGCCGGCGTGGACGGTGCCGTTCTTGCGGAAGACGGGCGGCAGCTTCGCCAGCGAAGCCAGATCGGCGTCGAAGCGCGGATGCTCGTCGCGATCGACGGTGACCTCTCCCTTTTTACCCGGCACGCGCACCGGAACGATCTCACTGTCGAATCGCCGCTCGTCATAGGCGCGTTTCACCTTCACTTGCGACTCCACGGCGAAGGCGTCCTGGTCGGCGCGGCCGATGCCGTATCGCTCGGCGAGCGTTTCCGCCGTCGCACCCATCAGCTCCTCGGCAATCGGGCACATGAATCCGTCGCGGTACATGCCGTCCACGAGCTCGTTGTCGCCCATGCGCAGTCCCCAGCGAACGCGAGGCAGCATGTACGGCGTGTTGGACATCGACTCGGTGCCGCCCGTGAGGACGACGCCGACCTGCCCGAGGCGGATCTGATCCGAGGCGTCCATGATCGCGCGCAGGCCGGAGCCGCAGGCCTGGTTGACCGTGTACGCCGGCGCCTCATCGCGCAGCCCGCTGCGGATCGCGATCTGCCGACCGGGGTTGGGCCCCACTCCAGCCTGCCGGGCGTTGCCGAAGATCGCTTCGTCGATGGCCATCGGGTCGATGCCACTGCGCTCGATGGTTGCTTTCGCCGCGGCCGTGCCGATCTGCACGGCGGTCAGCGAGGAGAGTGCGCCGCCGAACTTGCCGATGGGCGTACGAACGGCAGCGACCAGGAAGATGTCTTCATTGAGTTTGGTCATGGTTTCCATGGAGTGCGGACGTGGACGACCGCACTGCTACGCAATCTTTCCGTCGAGCAACGCGATCACGGTGTCGTGATACGCGTCGACGGCTCGCAACAATTCCCGTTTGGAGATGTGCTCGGTGGCGCCGTGCGCGTCGAGAATCGACCCGGGGCCGAAGAGCAGCGGCTTGCCGAGCGCCTGCAGGTGCGGCACATCGGTGTTGAAGGCGACGATGGTCGACTCCGCGCCCATGGGCACGACCATGTGCTGCGGCGGATTTCCGTGGCAGCGCACGATCTCGCCACCGTGTTTGAGCAGCATCGGCACGAGCCTGGCGCGGATCTCCCCGGGATCGGCGACGGTACGGAAGACCATCTCGCACTCGGCGGCGGCGGGGACGATATTCGGCTTCTCGCCGCCGCGGATCACGCCGACGTTGACCGTCGATTCGCCGAGGACATCGTCCAGTCCCCAGTCGGCGGCGTTGATTTCGGCGACGGCGGCCACCAGCTTGTTGATCGCGGAGTCGCCGAGGTACGGATAGGCGGAATGGGCGGCCACGCCATGGAAGCGAACCACGCAGGTCATCGCTCCCTTGGAGGCGCGGGCGAACTTCGATTCGGTCGGCTCGCCGACCAGGACGAATTCCGAGCCGAGGTCCGCGAAGCCCTGATTGGCGGTCTTCGCACCGATGGAGTCGGTTTCTTCGCCGACGACGAAGAGGAAGGCGAAATCGTTGATGTGCTCCGCCATCAGGCGCTCGCCGGCAGCGATCATCGCCGCGATGACCCCTTTGGTGTCGCAGGCGCCGCGTCCGTAGATGGCGTCGCCCTCTTCGTAGGAAGCGAACCACGGCGGCACGGTGTCGATGTGCGAGTTGAGCACGACGCGCGGCCGCCCTCCGGCGCTGGCGAAAAGGTTGAAGCGCGATTTCGACACCGGCTGGCTGCGCGTGGTGAAGCCGAGCCGCGTCAGCTCGTCGTCGAGAAAATCGCCGACGGCGGCTTCGTTGTCCGTCGTCGAAGGGATGTCGATCAGCTGTCGGGCCAGGCGGATCGGGTCGATCATCAGAGCGGCGGGATTGTATCCCCGCCGTCGCTCTGAGCTCCCCGGTGTGGGGCAGGCGTTCCAGCTGGCCCCGGTGTGGGACAGGCTTTCCAGCCTGTCCTCCTCGGCGAACTGGAAAGCCCGCGCAGGGCAGGTGGAAAAGCCTGCCCCACACCGGGGACGGGCAGGCTGGAAAGCCTGCCCCACACCGAGGACTTCACGGCCAGAATCGCCGTCTGCGGGGCGGCTCTTCGAAGCGTCCGAAAAAGTCGCCGAAGACCTGCCGCATCCGCCGGAGGTCGGGATCCTGCGGATTGGCGCGATGGATCTCGCGAGCGATGAGATTGGCGCGCTCGCGATTGCCGTTGGCAATGGCCAGTCCGAGCTGCGACAACGCCCGCTCCCGCCGATCGAGGTCGGCCGCATTCGCGAGGGCCTTCTGGAACTGCTCGGCGGCATGCTCGAAATTGTGGTTGAACAGCGCGATCTCGCCCGTGCGGAACAGCGACTTTGCGTGCTGCGGGTTCTTCTTCAGCGCTTCGACGAACAACTTCCGCGCCTCACCGGCGTCGCCCCCGGCCAGCAGCACCAGGCCCTGCTGATAGAGCTGATCGGCCGTCTGCTCAGGCGTCTGCGCCGCGGTCGTCTGAGAATTCGATTCTGTTGCCGTTGACGCTTCCGGCGCAGCGGCCGTCGTATCGGTCGCCGTGTTCGTCTTTTCCTCGAGGACCGGCGGGGCGGTGACGGCGACCGTCGAGGTCGACGGCGGCGCGCTCGGCGCCGCCACGGCCTGCTGTGGCGCGACCGTTGGCGCAGCGACGACTTCAGCCCGCTCGGCCCTTCCCCGGTTCTTGAGCGCAATCGCGCCGAGCACGGCCGCGCCGGCGATCAGCACGATCAAGACGATCCAGGGCCATGGACTCCGCTTCCTGACTGGCGGAGCAACTGCCGTCTGCCGCGGGCCGACCGGCGTCCTCGGCCGAACGGGGGGCGCGCTCGCGACGGTCGGCATCGCCTTCGTCGCCGCCGCCGGTTCCTCGGCGGTCTTCAGTTTCGACCCTGTCAGCACGGTCGGCTGCTTTGCCGTGTCGGCTCCGATCGCGGCGATGTTTGGATTCGAGTAGCCGTCGGTCGGGGCCTTCAACTGCTGCGCCTCGAGCGCGGAGGAGAGCTCGGCTGCCGTGCTGAACCGCTCCTCACGGCTCTTGCGCATGCATTTCTGGATGATGGCGCTGAGGCCGGGCGACATCGCCGGATTCACGGCGATCGGCTCAGCCGGCTCGTCGCGGATGATCTGCGTGATGGTCTCGGTGATCGTCTCGCCGCCGAACGGCAGCTTTCCGGTAGCGGCCTCGTACAGCACCACACCGAGCGAAAAGATGTCGGTGCGTGAATCGAGCGACTTCCCGAGAGCCTGCTCCGGCGACATGTAGTGCACCGTGCCGAGGATCATTCCCTGCTGCGTGACGAACGCCGTCGGCGAGTCAGAGGTCGTGGTCTCCACGCCGACGCGCTTGGCGATCCCGAAGTCGAGGACCTTGACGCGCGGCCCGTTGACGATGATGTTGTCCGGCTTGATGTCGCGGTGAACGATCCCCTTCTCGTGCGCCTCGGCCAGCGCGTCGGCGACTCCGCGGCCGACCCGGCAGACGTCGGCTTCGCTCATGGCTTTCCGCCGGATCAGATCGCTGAGCGGCTGGCCGGCGACAAACTCCATGACGATGAACGTCTGCCCATCTGCCTCTTCGAACGAATGAATGGTGGCGATGTTCGGGTGATAGAGCTGCGCGACCGTGCGCGCCTCACGGCGCATGCGGGCGATTGCTTCGGGTTCCGAAGCAACGGCGGCCGGAAGGATCTTGATGGCGACGTCGCGACCGAGGCGCGGGTCTTCCGCCTTCCAGACCTCGCCCATCCCTCCGGCGCCGATGCGGGCAATGAGCCGATACGCGCCGAGTTGCTGATCAGGAGCGAGCATCGGCGATCATTGTAGGACACGCCGTCGCGTGATGATGCCAAGTGTCACCCGCGAAATAGCTTAGAAGAGCGGTACCGTTACGCCGGACATGCGCGTGACGCTCCTGGCGGCGCTGTTGTTTACGGCGGCAATCGCCCGCGGAGCGACCGTGACGTTCACCTCACCGCTGCAGGGATCGCAGGCCATCGGGCCGATGCTCATCGAAGTGAAGACCGACGCCACGTCGGTCGACCGCGTGGAGTTTACCGTCGACGGCACGCTGGCTGGAGTGGCGCGGAGCGCGCCGTGGCGCATTGCCCACGATTTCGGTACCTCGCTCGACGCACACGAGATCATCGCGAAGGTTTTTTCGAACGGTTACCGCACGACCGACGTCGCGAAGATCACGACGGCCGCCATGACCGCGGCGGAATCGATCGACGTCGACGTCGTCGAGGTGCCGCTGCGCGCCCGGGCCTCGCGCACGGCGACGGCCGCGGACTTCCGCGTCAAGGAGAACGGTGTGGAGCAGGGCGTGCGCGAGGTGCTTCCGCAGCGTGGCGCGGCGCGCTTCGTGTTCGTGATCGACCGGTCGCTGAGCATGGGCGAGGGAAAGCTGACCGCCGTCCTGCGCGCCGTCGACCAGCAGAGCCGGCTCCTCCGCCCCGACGATTCCGTGGCCGTGGTCCTGTTCAATCACAACGTGGCCCGGATTCGCCCTCTGTCGCGAGGCGAGAAGCTCGAGAGCGTTTTCGGTGAAGTCGTCCCCTCAGGCGGCACGTCGCTGCGCGATGCCGTGGCGTCCATGATGTCGCCCGAAAGAACCTACGCGATCGTGATCACCGACGGCAGCGACCGCAACAGCGAGCTCTCCGAAGAGGAGGCCCTGCGCCGGATCAGCGGCACGCGCGTGGTCATCGATGCCATCGTCCTCTCCAGGCACAGCCGCTTTCTCGCCAAAGCCGCCAACAACACCGGCGGCGACGTGGTCGAGGCGTCGCGCGATTCGCTCGATGAAGCGCTCCACGACCTGATCGCCGACATCAACAGCCGGTATCTGCTCATCTACCAGAGCCGCGGCACGAAGCGCGGCTGGAGGTCGATTTCCGTGACCTCGCGGACGCGCGACGTCGAGGTGCTGAACGCGAGGAAGGGGTACTTCGCGCAATGAGTCCGTTGCTTGGTTGCGCGGTTCCGCGGTTGCGCGGTTGCGCGGTCGAATTGCGCAACCATCCACCGCGGAACCGCGCAACCCCGCAACCGCGCAACCTCCTGGTCGTGGCGCTGATGGTTTTTCTGGGATCTACAGCGGCCATCGCCCAGACCGCCCGCATCGCCTCCGATTTCGAGATCCAGCAGATGGAGCGGCAGGCGGCGAGGGAACACGACTTCATCGCGCAGTTCCAGGCGCACATGAACCTGGGCGACTCGCGCGCGACGCGAAACGAGATTGCGCCGGCGACGGCGGAATATCGTCAAGCCGCGGACATCGCAATGAGTGAGCGCCTCGCTGCCCACAAGGACTCCGACCTGAAGCGCTACGCGGAGGCGACCATGTGTGTGGCTCTCGCGTATTCGAAGCTGGACCGGCCGGCAGCGGCCTTCGAGCTCCTCGAGGAGGCGATCCGCTACTCGTCTGACGATCCCAAGGCATGGAACATCTATGCGAGCACGATGACGGAGCTCGGTCATCCGTCGAAGTCCGTCGCCGCCGCGCGGAACGCCGTTGCCATCGAGGAAGCGCGGGGCGGCTCGTCGCCCACGATTGCGAACCGGATCGACCTCGCGATCTATAACTACTCGCTCGGCTTTGCTCTCAGCGCAACGAACCAGACCGCCGAGGCGGAGGAGGTCCTCCGGAAACTGATCGCGTCGCTCCGCGCGAAGGAGTTCGACGGCGTGCGCAAACAGGTCGCGCGAATGGAGTCGTTTGAGGTGTACTCGACCGTGCGCGGCGAGGGGCCTGCGTATCTGTCGCTGCTGAATCGGTCGCAGCTTCGACTTGCCAAGCTCTACGAGCAGGACGGCAACGTCAGGGCGGCGCGGAAGGTCTACCAGGACCTGCTCCACGACCGCACGGACGAGCCGAACGCGCTGGCGGCGCTGGCGCGGCTCTCGCGGACGGTCTCTGAGAGCATCGATGCGTACTCCGATGCGTTCAATGCGAATCCCTTTTCGATCGCGCTGATCCGCGACTACGAGCAGTGGCTGAAGAAGAACCCGACCAAGCCCAATGACACGGCGACCGATGGCGCGCTCGTCCGCCGAGCGCTCGAACAGCGCGCGATGGGCGAGAACATCGCGGCGCGCGCCACGCTCGACAGCCTGGCGGCGAAGTTCCCGCAGAACGATGTCGTCCAGTACCTCGGCGCGCGAAACGACATCGACCTCGGCGATCTGGCGCGGGCGCGCAGTCGGATCATCGCAGTCGACGCGCTGCGGCGGGATATCGACGATCGACTCGGCTCCGCTGCAGCCCCCGCCCCCGCGTTCCTCTCCGGCGCCACAACGGAGGTCGCGCCGTCGACGGCCGACCTGCGCCGGCTCATGGCCTTCGTCGCGCAGCAGAGAATCACACCCGAGCAGCGCGTCACCCTCGACAAGCTGAAGTTCACGAGCAGCGTCGTCTTCGAGTCTGCGAAGAGCGAGGGACCGGCGAAGACGATCTTCGAATCGGGCTCGATCGACGGCATCCCGTTCCGTTTTTCGGAGCCGATCGCGTTTGCGGGTGTGTTCGCAGCGAAAACACCGCTCGTCCTGACCTACCGCTTCCTCGGCGTGACCGATCTCAACGGCGCGAACGCATTGCTCGTCGAGCCGCTGAAGCTGGAGGTGCCGCGATGATTCGGAGCGCCGGCAGCCTGCCGGCCGGTGCAGCGGCGGCCCGCGCCGCTGCTCGCACCGTCCCGCGGGCTGGCAGCCCGCGCACCGGCCGGCTGGCAGCCGGCGCTCCGTGGCTTGTTCTGTTTCTCGCGCTGGCCGCAGCGCCACTTCTCGCCCAGAGCATCGCCGTGACACCCGCCGGGACGATCGTCGCCGCGCATGACGGCGTCGTCGATCTCTACGCGGC
>JAJXWV010000046.1 GCA_021781455.1 Acidobacteriota bacterium
CGCGTCGTCTGCGATTTCCGAGGTTTCCATAGCACTTCCTGCTTGACTTTCAACGGAGTATCTCATCCGCCTTCGGCACCTTCTCCCCGCTGCGGCGGGGAGAAGGGCAACGAACGCCACAGCCCGCATAAACACTGGAAGTTTCTTGGAAGCGTCACCGAGGGATCTGGGGGGAAGGGCTGGCGCAGCCCTCTGGTCGGCGGCCTTCCAGGCTGGCGACTGCCATCAGAGCAACAGCGTCGGCTGGTGCGGCAGAGCACTATAGAAACGCGGACGGCTCATCGGGCCTCGCGAAGAAGTAGCCCTGCCCGAGAGTGATCCCGAGGTGCGCCGCCGTGGCAGCGGTGGACTCCTCCTCGATGCCTTCTGCCTGCGAGACCAGCGTCTCGGTGAACGACGCACCGGAGGCAAACACTTCAGGGTGGATATTGAGGAACAACAGGCCCTTCCTGGCCAGTGCCGCGCCATCGTGCAGCGAGTGTGCGATGCACGCCAGCTCGAGCTCGACCACCCGATGCTTGCGCGTTGCGTACCTGAAGAGCACTTCAGGGTCACGGAGCGGAGAATCGGTGCGGAATCGCGCCAGCGACTCGTAGCCGAAGACGCCCGGCTCCGCACCGACCCGCACGATCGGCTGGAACATCGGACGCAATGCGTCGCTGCGGACGATCGCATCAAACGGCATCATCCGGATGATGCGATCGAAGCCGCTGCGCGCCGATAGCGCCGAACAATGGAGCATGTCGATCGTTGCGTCGAGCTCATTCACTTCGAACGGCTTCTGGAGAAATCCGACCGCTCCGCGCCCGGATGCCTCCAGTTGCAGCTCCGCCGACGCGTCCCCGGTGATCAGGATGACGCGGCTCTCGGGGGTGTACTTCTTTGCGAAGCGGATGAAATCGAGTCCCTCGTAACCGAACGGCCCCGAGATCCGGATGTCCGCCACGATGTGCGACGGCTGCATCCGTTCGACGATCAGCTCCGCCGACTCGACGTCGTTGCAGGTGATCAGTGTCCGCCCTTCCCGCTCCAGACCCGCGGCCAGTCCCTCGGTGACCATCTCGTCGTCATCGAGAATCAGGATGAGCTGCGATTCTTGTGACGGGATCATCGTCGGCGTTCCAGCCTCATCGACGGATGTTAGTTCATGCAGCATGCTGGCCCACTTTCGGTTTGTCGGCGAAGAAACCAGAGCGATCCCGGTCATCTTTCTCACGGCGAAAGTCCAGGGACCCGACCGGCGGAGGTTCATGGAGCTCGGCGTCCGCGGGGTGATCGCGAAGCCGTTCGACCCCCTCACGCTCGGGAGGCAGATCCGTGAAGCGCTGGGGTGGTCAACGAGCGGCGAAGGGATCGCCGAATCGACGCCCCAGACACCCCGGACTCTCGAGCCGCATCCGCAGCGTTGACGTCCGCGCCTAACCGGGCCAGGGCCGGAAGAACAGCGCCTGTCTCTTCACAGGCTCCGCCTTCGCCGCGACCGCCGCCATCTGCGCTGCGGACAACGGCGTGAACGTCCGGGCGATCTCCACGTTCTCGTCGAGCTGAGCGATCGTGTCGATGCCGATGATCACCGTCGACACCGGATGCGAGAGCGTGTAGCGCATGGCCTCGCTCATCGTCAGCGTTCCGGATCGGCTCGTGGCATACGAGGCCGGCTGCTTCTCGATCGGCGGCGGAGTCCAGCTGGAGAGGATGCGCCCGCGGGCCGGGATCTTCATGCCGATGATCCCCATCTCTTTCTCGACTGCGGTCGGGAGGAGCCGGTCGGTGAAGCTCATGTGATGCGGATCGGCGGCGTTGACGGCCATGAGGATGGTGTCGAACGGAAAGCGGCGGATGGCCTCGAGGAGCACGTTCGGATCGGCGTGGCCGGTGACGCCGATGAAGCGCACGATCTTCTCCTGGCGCGCCTTCACCAGCGCCTCCACTGCACCGCCGGGAGCGAAGATGCGCTCGATCTCCTCCATCCGGGAGAGGTTGTGGAGCTGCCACAGGTCGAGGTGATCGGTGTTGAGCAGCTGCAGCGACTTCTCGAGCAGGCGCAGCGAGCCGTCGCGGGTGCGGTCGTGGCTCTTGCTGGCCAGGAACGCCTCTCGGCGGCGGTGCTTCATGACCTGGCCGACGTAGCGCTCGCTCCAGCGCTGTTCGCCGCCGTAGCGCGCGGAGGTGTCGATGTAGTTGACGCCGAGGTCGAGGGCGCGCTCGATGATGGGAACGGCCACGGCTTCGTTGTCGGGTTGCTCGACGGCAGCCTGGCCGCCCAACGAGAAGATTCCCACGCGGTACCCGGTGCGGCCGAGGTTGCGCGTGGGCATGGCCCTGGGCGTGACCGGGTTGTTAGGCAGGGATGGGAGTGCCGCGGCGCCGAGGTCGCGCGCCAGAAGGCCGACGGTGGCCGCTGCGCCGATCTTGAGCACATCGCGCCGCTCGATCTTCGAGTCGTTTTCGGGATCGCTCATGGTGTTTCCTCCCCGGGCTCCTGGCCTCTTGGCTCTTGGGCGTGCGTATGCGGACGGGCTGGTCCGCGGCCCCGGGCGGGCCCGCGCACTCGGGAGAAGGCTAGACCCGGCCGGAAGCGCGGTCAAACGGCGAGGTGCGGCACATCTGATCACGAACGACCGCGACTTCCGCTATTACGAGAAGCTCGGCCTCCGCCTTGCCTGACATTCAGTACTCAGTACTCAGCACTCGCCTCTATCCCTTCGACACTCTTTCGGCTTCCTTCCGGACTTCTTCCGCCCACCGGCACCACAGTCCAATCATGGACAGTGGAACAGTTGCCATCGCCCTGCCCGCCGACACCGCGCGGGCACAGGTGGCCCTGACGCACGGGCGACGGCTGGCACGCGACCTCGGCCTGTCGTGGTTTGCGGTGTTCGTCGAGCAGCGGGACCGCCGGTCGCGGCTTCCTCTGCAGGCGCTCGACGCACTCGTGGCCGCGCACGGCGGCAGCCTTCAGCGCGCCGAAGCCGATGACGTCGCCGCGGCCGTGGTGGAGCTGTCGCGGCACGCGCAGGCCCGGCTGCTGGTGATCGGCTGCTCGCGACGGCCGCGGTTCCTTCGGCGCCTGATTCGCGGAACGACAGAGCGCATTCTCGAGGCCCGTCGCCCGTTTGCTGTGGTCGTCACGGGCCCGGCGGTGATCCATTGACTGAGCCGTCCCACGACGAGTCGAGAATCCGGCGCATCCGCCGGTTGATCATCGGCCCCCCCCGCGACGTCAGCGACCCGCAGATCTTCCATCACGTGTCGCTCATTGCGATTCTGGCCTGGATCGGCCTCGGCGCGGACGGACTCTCGTCCTCCGCATACGGTCCTGACGAGGCGTACCGCACGCTGGGCGCGCACGCACACCTTTCGATCATCATCGTGGCCATGACGGTGGTGACCATCGCCGTCATCTCCATCGCCTATTCGAACCTGATCCAGCACTTTCCGGGCGGTGGCGGCGGGTATCTCGTGGCCACGAAGCTGCTCGGCAACCGCGTCGGCGTGGTCTCGGGATCGGCGCTTCTGGTCGACTACGTCCTCACCATCACAGTGTCGATCGCCAGCGGCTGCGACCAGCTCTGGTCGTCATTTCCTCTGCACTGGCAGCCTTACAAGCTCCCGGTGGAGTTCGTAGTCCTGGCATTGCTCGTCGTCCTGAACCTGCGAGGGGTCAAGGAATCGGTCAACGTGCTGGCGCCGATCTTCGTGGTGTTCATCGTGGCGCACGTCGTTTCGATCGGCTACGCCGTCGGCGCTCACTTCACGCGTCTGCCGGTCGTATTCCACGATGCCCACGCCGACTTCATGCAATCGGTCAACACGCTCGGATGGATTCCGGTCATCCTGATCCTGCTGCGCGCCTATTCGATGGGCGGCGGCACGTACACCGGAATCGAGGCGGTCTCGAACGGCGTGACGATCCTCCGCGAGCCGCGCGTCCGCACCGGCAAGAGGACCATGGCCCTGATGGCGACCTCGCTCGCGTTCACCGCCGGCGGGATCATGTTCGCCTATCTCCTGACGAACTCCCATCCCGTCGAGGGGAAGACGATGAACTCCGTGATGCTGACGAACCTGTTCGGTCGGTGGCACGTGGCGGGGATCCCGGCCGGCGACATCTTCGTCGTGATCACGCTGGCTTCGGAGGCCGCGCTGTTGTTTGTCGCCGCGCAGACGGGCTTCCTCGACGGCCCGCGCGTCCTCTCCAACATGGCCATCGACTCGTGGATGCCGCATCGCTTCAGCCAGCTCTCCGACCGCCTGGTCACGAAGAACGGCATCTACATGATGGGCATCGCCGCCGCGGCCGCACTCGTCTATACGCATGGCGACATCACCACGCTGGTGGTCATGTACTCGATTAACGTCTTCATCACGTTCTCGCTGACCGAGCTCGGCATGTCGCGACACTGGATCAAGGACCGGGCGAAGGAGCCGCGCTGGAAGAGCCAGCTCTCGATCCACGGGACCGGTCTGGTCATGTGCCTCTGCATTCTCGCAGTCACCACGTACGAAAAATTCTCGGAGGGCGGCTGGATCACGGTCGTGATCACCAGTCTGACGATCGCCCTCTGCTTCGCCATCCACCGGCACTACGAGGACGTCCGCCGCAGCATGAAGAGGCTCGATGAAATCCTGATGTCGATTCCTGTCCCCGAAACATTCGATTCCGTCGTCCCCTCGCCGCTCGACACGAAGGCTCCCACCGCTGCGATCGTGGTCAAGACCTTCTCGGGATTCGGCCTCCACCAGATCCTCTCGATCCACAAGTCGTTTCCGAACTACTTCAAGCAGTTCATCTTCGTGTCGGCCGCCGTCGTCGATTCCGGCAACTTCAAAGGCGCGGAGGAGCTCGATCATCTCGAGAAGACGACCGAGGAGTCGCTGAAGAAGTACGTGGCCTGGGCCCAGGGTCATGGCTTCAAGGCCGACTACCGCATGGCCATCGGAACGGAGGCGGTCGCGACGGTCGAAGAGATCTGCCACGAGATTTCCGAGCAGTTCCCGCACGCGATCTTTTTCCTGGGACGGCTCATCTTCCGCGAGGAGAAGTGGTACCACCGCCTGCTGCACAACGAGACGCCGCACGCCATCCAGCGCCGGCTGCAGTTCCAGGGGATCCAGGCCATGGTGCTGCCGATTCGCGTGCTCGACGCCACGTGAGAGATCATTGGCGGATGCGACCCGGAGCGAAGCGCCTGGTCCGGCTGGTGCTCGCGCAAGCCTTGATCGGGGCGTTGACCGTGGCCGGCAATGCGGTGCACGCGAACGCAGCCACGATCGGCTTCACATTCCTCATCGCCGTCCTTGTCATCGCCGTCTGGACGGATCTCCCGACGGCTCTCGTCACCTCGGTCGTGGCCACCCTCTGCTACAACTTCTTCTACCTTCCGCCGGTGCGCACCTTCACGATCCAGGATCCGTCGAACTGGGTGGCACTGGCCTCGTTCTTCATCGCCTCGGTCATCACCAGCCGGCTCATGCTCCGCGCCAGGACGCAGGCGGAGGACGCCGAAGCGCGCCAGCGTGAAGTGGAAGCGCTCTACGCGTTGAGCATCGACCTGTTCACCGCGACGAACAGGATCGGCGCTCTCGGTGAAGCGGCGGCGCGCGCGCTGGCCAACGTCGGCGCGTCGGGCGGCGGACTGATCACGTTCGGCAAGGGGCAGTTCGATCAGCATGTCGTCTCGTGGAACGGTCCGCGGATCGACGGAGCCGACGATCTGATCGCCGGGGTGGCGCGGCACAAGCGAACCCTGGAGTTCCCGTCGCGGCACGGCCGCGATGTCTACCTCCCGCTGCGCCTCGGCGAAACCGTGATCGGCGTGCTCGTGGCGCGACAGACCGAGGCCACGTTACGGGCCCTCGAGTCGGCGGCCACGCTCGTCGCGCTGGCCGTCGAGCGGGAGCGTTTCCTCGCCGAGAGCGCGCACGTCCAGGCGCTGCGGGAGGGCGACGCTCTGAAGACTTCTCTCCTGCGCGCGGTCTCGCATGATCTGGCCTCTCCCCTGACCGCGATCACGCTGCAGATCGAGCGCCTTCGAGCGCTCGTGAGCGAGCCGCGCGCGCTGTCCGCCCTCGACTCGATCGCCGAAGACACGGGCCGGCTGCATCGCCGGATCGAGAACCTGCTGGCGATGGCCAGGCTGGAGGCGCGGAGCGTGGTGCCGCGTCCGGAGCCGACGCCGGCGGCCGACCTGTTCCGCGCCGTGCGCGAGCACTTGCCGCTGATCGTGCAGAGCCGGCCGGTCGAGGTGCGGGTCGCCGACGACTGTCCGGACGTGTTCGTCGACCCGTCGCTGGCACTGGAGATTCTCGTGAATCTGGTCGAGAACGCGCATCAGGCGTCGCCGGCGGGCGAACGGATCGAGCTGACCGCGCTCCGCCATCCTCTCGACGCGCAGCGTGTGCGCCTGGAAGTCTCGGATCGCGGGCCGGGCTTTCGTGTCGGCTTCCCGGCGACCGACGACAGCGCCGGCCCGAGCGACACTTCGCGCCATGGTCTCGGTCTCGAGATTGCGCGCAGTCTCGCGGGAGCGAGCGGCGGACACGTCACTCTCTCCGACCGCGCCGGAGGCGGCGCGATCGCACGCGTCGATCTCCCGGCCGCCGAGCTTCCCGTTACGGCACAGGAGGTTCAGGAGTGAGCGCCGGCGCGCGCATTCTCGTGGTCGACGACGACGAGAGCATCCGCAACATGGTCAGCGAGCATCTCTCGCTGAGCGGGCTCGAGGTCTCGACCGCCGGCGACGGCGCGGAAGGCCTGGACAGATTCGCATCTCTCAAACCCGATCTCGTTCTGACGGACCTGGCCATGCCGCGCGCCGACGGATTCACCCTGATCCAGCAGATCCGCAAAGCCAGCCATACGCCGATCATCGTCCTGTCGGTTCGCGGCGGCGACGTGGACAAGGTCAGAGCTCTCGATCTCGGCGCCGACGATTTCGTGGTCAAGCCGTTCTCGGTGCCTGAGCTCCTTGCCCGTGTGCGCGCGCAGCTGCGGCGGTCGGGCGCGACGCAGCGGATGCAGCTGGAGTTTCCCGACCTCTCCATCGACGTCGAGCGGCATCGCGTCCTGGAGGGCGGCCGCGAAGTACGGCTGACCCCGACCGAGTTCGCGATCCTCGAGTTGCTCGCCCGCCACGCCGGACGGCCGGTCTCGTTCGCCGAGATTGTCGACGGCGTGTGGAAGGGAGCGCCGGCGACGAGCAACGACGCGGTGCGCGTACACGTCGGGGCGTTACGACGAAAGATCGAGCCCGACGCGTCGAATCCACGCTACATCGTGACTGAGCCGTGGATCGGCTACCGGTTCATCGCGGAGCCCATCGCGTAGCCCCCGTGTAGGACAGGCTTTCCAGCCTGTCCTTCGTGTGGGCCTGTCCTTCGTGTGGGACAGGCTTTCCAGCCTGTCCTTCTGTACCGCATGCCTAACCAGCAAGAGGACAGGCTAGAAAGCCTGTCCCACACGACGAGGACAGGCTAGAAAGCCTGTCCCACACGACGAGGACAGGCTGGAAAGCCTGTCCTACACGAAGTCACTCGCCGAGGGAGAACTTCCGGTCGAGCACCGTCACCCACGGCCAGTCGTCCAGACCGGCCTTCACCGGATTCATGTCGATGTACCTGACCAGGCGTGTTAGATCATTCTCGTCGTGCATCAGCGAGTCGTAGCTCTCGTCCTGCCACAATGTGCCGTGCCGGCCGAGGATCTTGTTGATCTCGCGCGCCGTGTAGCCCTTCCAGCTCTTCAGCACCTGAGCAAGCGTAAAGTCCTTGCCCAGCCGGAATACGACATGAACGTGATTCGGCATGACGGTCCACGCGTGAAGCACGTATCGAAAGTGATCGAAGAACCTGATTGCGTCATCGACGATGCGTGCGATGTCCGGCTGCCTGAGCCAGCAACAGCCGTAACCGCGATCGAGGAAACGGTCGGCCAGCGCGTGCGGACGTTTGCGTTGCGCGATGCGTCGTGCGAGATCCTCTGACATCGCGTCCTTCAGACGGAAAGTCACGAAATACGTCCCGAAGTCCGCGGTCCAGTGCGGCAGATGTCTTCGGCGCAGGTGGATCGTTCGCGTCCTGAAGAAGAACTCCGACATGCAGCCGAGGCTACCTCGGGCGGAGCCACTCCGGTGCAGGGCAGCGTGCCTCCCCGTGTGGGACCCCGTGTAGGGCAGGCTTTCCAGCCTGCCCCCTGCGAGTTCTCTACGAATCGTAGAAAGAGGACAGGCTAGAAAGCCTGTCCTACACGGGGCAGGCTTCGAAATTCTTCCGCTCCTCTTCACAGCTTCCTTCGGCTCTTTTTCGCCATTCGTCCGGACTCTCCAGCGACAACGCGGTATCCCTGGTGTAGGACAGGCTTTCCAGCCTGTCCTCCGCGTCGCGCTGCATTTCCAGCGTGCCGAAGTAACAAGCGCACAGAGGACAGGCTAGAAAGCCTGTCCCACACCGGGCCGCGGGACAGGCTGGAAAGCCTGTCCTACACCGGAAGGGGAATCATGTCCGACCTGCTGTTCGTCCTGCTGACCATCGTCCTTTTCGCCCTGGCGATCGCCTACACGAAGGCCTGCGAAAAGGTGTAGCCATGAACGCCGAAGCGGTCATCGGACTCGTGCTCGCCATCTTCGCGCTCGGCTACCTGCTGTTCGCGCTGCTGCGCCCGGAGGATCTGTGATGTTGACGTTGAAGATCCTCGCCTACTTCGCGCTCATCCTCGCCGTCGCAAAACCGCTGGGCGCCTACATGGCGCGACTCTTCTCCCGCGAAAAGACGTATGCCGTCGAGCGCGCGATCTATCGCCTCGGCGGCATCGACGAAACGAAGGAGCAGAGCTGGACCGCCTACACGATCGCCATGCTCGTGTTCAGCGCCGTCACGCTCTTTCTCACCTACGTTATCGAACGATTGCAGCATCTGCTGCCGCTGAATCCCGACAGGTTGCCGGCCGTCGCCCCCGATCTCGCCTGGAACACGGCGATGTCCTTCACCACGAACACGAACTGGCAGGCCTACAGCGGCGAGACGACGATGTCCCACCTCACGCAGATGCTCGGCCTGACGCTCCACAATTTCGTCTCCGCGGCCGTCGGCATCGTGCTGGCCATCGCCATCATCCGCGGCATCGCGCGCGCCTCCGCGAAGACGCTCGGCAACTTCTGGGTGGACCTGACGCGCTGCACGCTCTGGCTGCTCCTGCCGCTGGCACTCGTCTCGGCGGTGCTCCTCGCCTCGCAGGGCGTCACACAGAACTTCCACCCGACGCAACAGATCAAGACCCTCGAGGGAAAAGCACAGAAGATCCCCCAGGGACCGATCGCGTCACAGGAAGCGATCAAGGAGCTCGGCACGAACGGCGGCGGGTTCTTCAACGCCAACTCCTCTCACCCGTACGAGAACCCGACGCCGTTTTCGAACCTGCTGGAGATGTTCCTCATCTTCGCGATCTCGGCCGGGCTGCCGATCACGCTCGGAATCTGGACTCGAAAACCGCGGCACGGCTGGGCCGTCTTCTGGGCCATGGCCATCCTCTTCCTCGCCGCCGCGTTCGTTGCGACTTACGCCGAGCAGCACGGCAATCCGATTCACCAGCGGCTCGGCGTCGCCCGCAGCGACGGCAACATGGAAGGAAAAGAGGTGCGGTTCGGCATCGGCGACTCCTCGCTCTTCGCCACGATCACGACCGACGCCTCGTGCGGCGCGGTCAACGCCATGCACGACTCCTTCACGCCGATCGGCGGCTCGATCCCGCTGCTCAACATCATGCTCGGCGAGATCGTCTTCGGCGGCGTTGGCGCCGGCCTCTACGGCATGTTCCTGTTCATCGTCCTGGCGGTCTTCATCGCCGGACTCATGGTCGGCCGCACGCCCGAGTACCTCGGCAAGAAGATCGAGGCGCACGACGTGAAGCTGGCCATGCTCGCGGTGCTGATCCTGGCCTTCTCGATTCTCGTCGGCACCGCGGTTGCCGCCGTCACGACGGCCGGCACGTCGAGCCTCGCCAACAACGGCCCGCACGGGCTCAGTGAGATGACCTACGCGTTCACGAGCGCGGCCGGCAACAACGGCAGCGCCTTCGCAGGCCTGAACGCCAACACCAGGTTCTACGACATCGGCCTCGCTCTGGCGATGTTCGCCGGCCGCTTCCTCATGATCATCCCGCTGATGGGGATCGCCGGCTCGCTCGCCGCGAAAAGGAAGCTCGCGGAAGGCGTGGGCACGTTCCCCGTCGACGGGCCGCTCTTTACGTTCCTCCTCATCGGCGTGATTCTCATCGTCGGCGCTCTGACGTACTTCCCGGTGCTGTCGCTGGGGCCCTACGTCGAGCAATTCCTGATGAACGCCGGCAAGGTGTTCTGACCATGACCGTTCAACAGGCACCGGGCCCTCAGATCGCACCGTTCGTCGCCGGAGCGCCGATCCCACCTCCGGTCAAGCGGCAGAAAGCGCAGTCGCTCTTCGATCGCACGATTCTCCGTCGTGCGCTGGTCGACTCGTTCTTCAAGCTCTCCCCGCGCCGAATGATGAAGAACCCGGTGATGTTCCTCGTCGAAGTCGGAGCGCTCCTGACGACGATTCTCCTCGTGTGGGACAGGCTTTCCAGCCTGTCCTCCGTGGGACAGGCTGGAAAGCCTGTCCTACACGAAACGCTCTTCCAGACGCAGATCACCCTCTGGCTGTGGGCGACCGTGCTGTTCGCGAATTTCGCCGAGGCCGTCGCGGAGGGGCGTGGAAAAGCGCAGGCCGACGCTCTGCGCAAGGCGAAGAGCGACACGGTCGCGAGGAAGCTCCCCGTGTGGGACAGGCTTTCCAGCCTGTCCTCTGAGCTCCCCGTGTGGGACAGGCTTTCCAGCCTGTCCTCTGAGCTCCCCGTGTGGGACAGGCTTTCCAGCCTGTCCTCTGAAGTGCACGCTGGAGAGCCAGCCCGACAGGGGGGACAGGCTGGAAAGCCTGTCCTATACGAGGAGCGGGTCGCCGCATCGACTCTCCGCAAAGGCGACTTCGTCGTCGTGGAAGCGAACGAGTTCATCCCCGGCGACGGAACCGTCATCGAGGGAATCGCCTCGGTCAACGAGTCGGCGGTCACCGGAGAATCGGCGCCCGTGATCCGGGAAGCCGGCGGGGATCGCTCCGCCGTCACGGGCGGCACGCTCGTGCTCTCGGATCGCATCGTCGTGGAGATCACGTCGAATCCGGGTCAGACGTTCCTCGACCGCATGATCAGGCTCGTCGAAGGAGCGGAGCGGCAGAAGACCCCGAACGAGATCGCGCTGGACATTCTCCTGGCCGGCCTGACGATCGTCTTTCTCCTCGCCACCGTGACGCTGAAGCCGTTCGCGATCTACTCCGGAAGCGACGTCTCGGTCACGATCCTCGTCGCGCTTCTGGTCTGCCTGATCCCTACGACGATCGGCGCGCTGCTGTCGGCCATCGGGATCGCCGGAATGGACCGCGTGCTCCAGCACAACATCCTGGCGATGTCGGGGCGCGCGGTCGAAGCGGCCGGCGACGTGAACGTGCTGCTGCTCGACAAGACCGGCACGATCACACTCGGCAATCGCCAGGCGCATTCGTTCCATCCCGCGCCTGAGGTGAGCGACGGAGAGCTGGCCGAGATCGCGCAGCTCTCCTCCCTCGCAGACGAGACGCCCGAGGGACGGTCGATCGTCGTTCTGGCAAAAGAGAAGTTCGGACTGCGCGGCCGCGAGCTGCACGACCTCGGCGCGAAGTTCGTGCCGTTCACGGCGAGGACGCGGATGTCCGGTCTTGATTTCCCCGACGGCCGCGCGATCCGCAAAGGAGCCGCCGATGCGGTCGACGCGTTCGTCCGGGAGCGAGGCGGGAGCCTGCCTCCGGCCGTTCGGGACGACGTCGCGCGAATCGCTGCCGAAGGCGGGACACCGCTCGTCGTCGCCGACGGGCGGCGGGTCATCGGCACGGTCTACCTCAAGGACGTGGTCAAGGGCGGGATGAAGGAACGGTTCGACCGCCTGCGCATGATGGGCATCCGCACAGTGATGATCACCGGCGACAACCCGCTGACCGCGGCCACGATCGCGCGCGAATCGGGCGTCGACGACTTCCTCGCGGAGGCGAAGCCGGAAGACAAGCTCGCGCTGATCCGCGCGGAACAGACGAAGGGGAATCTCGTGGCCATGACCGGCGACGGAACGAACGACGCGCCGGCGCTCGCCCAGGCGGACGTGGGGATGGCCATGAACACCGGCACGCAGGCGGCGAAGGAAGCCGGCAACATGGTCGACCTCGACTCGAATCCTACGAAGCTGATCGAGGTCGTCGAGATCGGGAAGCAGCTGCTGATGACGCGCGGCGCGCTGACCACGTTCTCGATCGCCAACGACGTCGCCAAGTACTTCGCCATCATCCCGGCGCTGTTCCTGGTGACGTTTCCCGAGTTGCAGGCCCTCAACGTGATGCACCTGGCTACACCGCAGAGCGCGATCCTGTCGGCGGTCATCTTCAACGCATTGATCATCGTCGCTTTGATCCCGCTGGCTCTGCGCGGCGTCGATTACCGGCCGTTAGGCGCAGGCCGGATCCTGCGGCGCAACCTGCTGCTCTACGGCCTGGGCGGCGTGGTGATCCCGTTTCTCGGGATCAAGCTCATCGACCTGCTTCTTCACGCGGTGCGACTGGCATGAACTCCATGAAAGACCATCTCCTCATCTCCCTTCGCATGACGCTCGTGATCGCCGTCCTCACGTGCGGCATCTATCCGCTCGTCGTCTTCGGCATCGCGCAGAGCGTGTTTCCGCGCAAGGCCAACGGCTCATTCGTCGAATCGAACGGCCGGGTGGTCGGGTCCGAGCTCATCGGGCAGTCGTTCACGTCGGAGTGGTACTTCCACTCGCGCCCGTCCGCCGCCGGCTACGACGCAACAGCCTCGGGCGGTACGAATCTCGGGCCGACGTCGAAGAGGCTCGCCGACTCCATCGCTGCGGCGGTCGAGGCGTATGACGTCCATTCGAACGTCCCCGCCGACGCCGTGACCTCCTCGGGCTCCGGCCTCGATCCTGACATCTCTCCCGCGAACGCCTACGCCCAGGCCGCGCGCGTCGCGCATGCGAACGGACTTCCAGTCGAACAGGTTCACGCGCTCATCAAGCAGCACATCGAAGGACGCTTTCTCGGCATCTTCGGCGAGCCGCGGGTCAACGTTCTCCGCCTGAACCTGGCTCTCCTTCGTGTGGGACCGGCTTTCCAGCCGGTCCCCCTGCGGAGTCTTCCACTAACAGTTGACGGAGGACAGGCTGGAAAGCCTGTCCTGCACGAGGGCCACACGGTGAGCCGATGAGCGTCGCCGCCGCCATTCGGATCACCTCGCCCGACGAAGAGCGCGTCATCCGCCACGCGGCGGAGTTCGCGCAGCAGCAGCACACGCCGTGCTTCGTGATCTCCATCGTCCGCCACCTTCCCTATGGCGCGGTGAGGCTGGAAGAGCACGATGCCGTGCGGCAGAATCTCAAGCTGATCACGGCGGCGCAGGCCGCTCCGGTCATGCAGGAAGGCGAAGACATTGCGAAATGCCTTCTCGGGGTCGCATGTGCATTCGGCATCAACACCCTTTTTCTCCAGAGCGGAATGTCACGGCTCCTCGGACGCTCGATCGCCGAGCAGCTTCTGTATCTTCAACCTCCATTCGACGTGATCGTCGTAAGCTCAGAATGAAGCGATGCAGGATGACCGCGGCCGCCGCGCCGACGACCTCCTAGCCCTGGCCCGCCGCGAATCGGCAGCGGGAAAGCTGAAGGTCTATCTCGGCATGGCCGCAGGCGTCGGCAAGACCGTGCGCATGCTCGACGACGCGCACGCCATGCGGCAGCAGGGCATCGACGTCGTCGTCGGATACGTCGAGCCGCATGGCCGCGCCGAAACAGAGGCCCACATCGGAGACCTCGAGGTCATCCCGCGAGCCAGGCTTGCCTACAAGGACGTACTGCTCGAGGAGATGGACCTCGACGCCTGCCTGGCGCGACATCCGGACGTTCTCGTCGTCGATGAGCTTCCGCACACGAACGCACCTGGTTCACGCCACGAAAAACGCTGGCAGGACGTGGAGGAGATCCTGGGAGCCGGGATCTCGGTGATGGCGGCGATGAACGTGCAGCACCTCGAGGGAGTGCAGGACGTGGTCCGCTCCGCGACCGGCATCGACATCCGCGAGCGCGTCCCGGATCGCATCATCCGCGAGGCGACCAACGTCGTTCTCGTCGATCTCCCCGTTCCGGAGCTGCAGGAGCGCCTCAAGCAGGGAAAGATCTATCCGCCCGAACAGGCCAGGCGCGCGCTGGAGAACTTCTTCCGCGCCGAGCTGCTCGTGAAGCTTCGTGAGCTGGCCCTGCTGCAGACGGCCGACTACTCGGGACGGCTCGCCACTCCCGAAAGTGAAGTGTCTCTCGCACCCCGCATCGCCGTGGCGCTGCCGTTCGATCCGGAGATCGCCCGCACGCTGATCCTGCGCGGCTCGCGCCTGGCCGGCCGGATGAACACGCGATGGCTGGCGCTCTACGTCCGGCGCAAGCGCGATCACGCCGAGAACATGACCGCCGAGGAGCACCGCCGGCTCACGGAGAACGTGCAGCTGGCGATGTCGCTGGGAGCCAGCGTGGTCATCCGGGAGTCCGAGGACGTCGTCGGGACAATCCTCGAATTCGTGCAGCAGGAAAAAGTGACGCTGCTCCTGGCCGGGCGTCCGTCGCGGGGAGGGCTGTTAGGGCGTCTCTCCCCCGGCATCGTGCAGCGCCTGCAGGAAGCGAAGGGCTTCGACCTCATGCTGATCGATGCGGAGCCGGGGTCGGCGTAACCGATCACCCGGCGCGCGAAATGCGTTAGCCCCAGTGAGACAAGAATCGGGTGCAGCACGCTTGTCTTTCCGAGCGTTAGCGAGGAATCTGGGGGATGGGCGGCGCACGGATCCAGCCACAGGCAGTTGCAGTACCAATCGCGCGCCACCCGCCCGCCCAGATTCCTCGCTAGCGCTTCCAAGAAACTTCCAGTGTTTATGCGGGCTCTGGCGTTCGTTGCCCTTCTCCCCGCCGCAGCGGGGAGAAGGTGCCGAAGGCGGATGGGGGGTCTCCTTTTGAACGAGAACGAGACCCCTCACCCCGGCCCTCTCCCCGCTGCGGCGGGGAGAGGGGGAACGATCGAGCGTTTCTTCTCTCCGGTGTCACGCCTGCGCGATTTGAGCGCTCGGAATGACAGGATCGGCCTTCGATTTTCGTCTCATTGGGGTTAGCATCGCCGCACTCAACGACCATGCTCTGCCCAGGATGCAATGCTGCCATGCGCGATGTGACGGTCGAGGGCGTAATGGCCTCGAAGATCGTCGTCAGCGCCTGCGCCAGCTGCCGCGCCTTCTGGTTCGAGCCCTTCGAAACCGAGCACCTGACCCGTGGATCGACGCTCCAGCTCTTCCAGATGATCACCAATCAGGGCGCCGCATCCACCACGGCCTTCCCGACCGTCTCTCATTGTCCGATCTGCAGCAGCGTCCTGCTTCTGGCCCACGACCGGCAGCGCTCGACCGCCTTTCAGTACTGGCGATGCGACCAGGGACACGGCCGCTTCACGTCATTCGTCGATTTCCTGCGGGAGAAGGACTTCATCAAGCCGCTCACGCCCCAGCAGATCAACGACCTCCGGCAGAACATCCAGATGGTCAGCTGCACGAGCTGCGGCGCGCCCATCGACCTCGCGAACGGAAGCTTCTGCCCCCATTGCGGTGCGGCGTTGTCGATGCTGGACATGTCGAAGCTCAAGCAGCTGGCCGTCGGTTCCGCTCAGCCTGCCGCTTCGCAACCGACATCGGCCGACCACGACGACAGGCTCCTCTCGGCGTTCGTGGCCTCGAAGCTGGCATCCACAGAGCCTCAGCCGAAGCGCTCCTCGAATCTGATCGAGCTCGGGCTGGAGACCGTCGCGCAGTGGATTGCCCATGCGCTCGAAGAGTAACCGCGGCCCCCGTAGGGCGCAGCTGCGCTGCGCCGTGCGAGGATGACGATCAGCGCGGCGCAGCGCGGCCCCCGTCACTCTGAGCCGGCAGAACCGCGGGGGTGGCGGATGGGCGGGCGCGGTGGAGCGCGGCGAAGAGTCTCTTACCGGGACGATCCGCAGGTTTGAGACTCTTCGCCGCGCTACGCCCTACTGGAACCCCTGGGTAGGGACGCGCAGCAGCGCGTCCGCAGCTCCCGTTTTCGGACGGCCGACGAGGGTTGCGGACGCGCTGCTGCGCGTCCCTACGCTGTGGTGAATGCGTCAGATCGAGCCGAACACGGCCGGCAATGCGCTCACGAGACCGGCCACGCTCTGCCGCTGCTCTTCGACTTCGGCTTCCGTCGGTTGATGCAACTGATGGATGACCAGGTTGCAGAGGTCGATGATCGAGGCGTCGCGAAGCGCCTCCACCGCGGACCGCACATGTGGATCGGTGATCGAGGCGAAGTGCTCGCGCGCCGGCGGGGTCGCGCCGAACCGCTTCGACTGCTCCACGAACTCGAGCGACTCGGCGATCGTGCGCGGGCGCACCTGGCGCGTCACGAGAGTCATGACCACATTGCGCAGCGAGGAAAGGGACATCGATCCGATCGTGCTCCGGTACCGCTTCCGAAGCATCTCCACTTCCACCGCCGTGGCGCGATGATCCTCGGCGGGACCGAGGAGAAGCGCCGCCGTGCAGCCGGCCAGCGCGACTTCCAATGCGCGGGCCAGGGCCATGACAGCCTGCGCGAGCCGGCGCTCCGCGATCAGGCGTCCGGCATCCTCGAGCAGCGCAGCGGCGACCGCAAAGGCCGGTTTGTCCGCCGGCCGCTCCGCGATCAGACTGTGCCATTCCCCAGTCCAGCTCACGTCCGTTCGAGCGTGCACACCGGATGCCGGGCTCGTCGTCAGACGCGCAGCTCTCGGCTCGCAGCTCTCAGGTTTCACTGGAACTTCTTCAGCTGCGACCAGGCGCTCTGGAATGTCCAGCCTCGCGGCTTCTGGGCGAGGTACAGCGTGAAGTGCTCCTGGGCCATGGCATAGGGGTGACCGATCTCGGCCATCGGCCTGACGATCTCGAACTCGCGCTCCAGGGTTTTACGGTCGTCGCCGAGGACCAGGACGCTCTCGCCGGTGTAACCGCGCGGGCCCCAGTACCAGTTCGAAAGATGGCCGCCGATCGATTTCGGGAGGCCGTAGCGCGGGCCGTAGAAATCGATGGCTCCCGATTCGCCGTAGTCGTTGCCGAAGATCGCCGTCTTCGCGCGGACGTCCGGCGGCAGGCTGTTGTAGACGCGGGCCACGGTGGCGGCCATCTCCGGCCAGCCGAAGCGGTCGGCGAACAGCTGCGGCATCGACGTGGTCCGGCGGTGCTCGAACTGCGGCTGCGCCAGATGCGTCATCTGGACATAGCGGAAATACGCGGCGGGCGGGAGCACGGGCACGAGGGTGGGTGCGATCAGCGCTCCCACGACGACGACCAGGGCGGCGTACGCAGGGCGTATCCAGGTCCGGGCCACGGTGGTGCGTTCCATCGCCACGGCACCGGCCGCGAACAGAATCACGAACGCCGGAAGCAGGTAATAGAAACGGCCGTGCGCCAGGATGAGCACGACGTACGCGATGATCCAGGTCAGCCCTAACGCGCGGTATTTCTTCAGCGATCCGGCCAGGAGCGACACCAGTCCGGCGATCCAGAGCGGGGCCGTGACCGGATTGGCGAGCAGCACGTCCCACAGCAGAAAGACGGCTGGGTTCATCTGCACGTCGCGCCCGTTTCGCTTGATGTTCCGCAGCAGCTCGAGGTGCGGAAAGCCGTGGCGGATCTCCCAGACGAGGTTCGGCAGGAAGATCACGAAGGCGATCGCTCCCGCCAGGACGAACCAGCGGTTGAACATGAGCCTGCGATCGGGCGTGAGCAGCAGCGCGACGACGACGGCGAATCCGAAGACCAGCATCGTGTGCTTGTTCAGCAGCCCGATGCCCGACAGAAGGCCGAACCAGGGCCAGAGGCGCGGTTCGTCGCGCCTGATGATGCGGATGACGACGAGCGCGCAGCCGCTCCAGATCAGCGGCTCGATCGCGTTCATCGACAGGTAGCTGCAGAAAACGAGATAGCCGGGCGCGAGGAGCACGGCCAGCGCGGCGAGGATCTGCGCGAAGCGTCCTCCTCCGAGCTCACGGACGATCGCGCCGGCCAGGAGCACCAGCCCCGCACTCGCCAGCGCCGGGAAGAGCCGGATCGAGTAAGGCGAGTCTCCGAACAGATGCCGCGCCAGCCACGCCTGGAAGGCCGTGAGCGGCGGCATGTCGACATAGCCCCAGTCGAGATGCTGTCCGCAGGCCAGGAAATAGATCTCGTCGATGAAGAAGCCGTAGAGAGTGGCCGTGGCCATGTGAAAGGCGAAATTGACGGCCGCGATCATTGCCACGATTGCGGTTCCACTCTGCGTCGTCGCTTCGGCCGGCGCGGCGTTGTTCGTTGTCGAAACAGAGATCGCGGTCATGGCGAGAGGATCGACCCTTCCGGTCCTGTGGACAATGGAATTCTCGAATGCGAACGTTGGAGCTTCTACGAATCAGGTGCGCGTTTGTTGCGGCTCGACCCCTGTCATTCCGAGCGTCAGCGAGGAATCGGGGCGGGAGGGTGGCACGCGATCGGTCCTGCACCTGCCTGGATCCGTAAGCCGCCCATTCCCCCGGGATTCCTCGCTGACGCTTCCAGGAACTCCTTGTGCTTGTGCGGGCTCTGGCGTTCGTTGCCCTTCTCCCCGCCGCAGCGGGGAGAAGGTGCCGAAGGCGGATGAGGGGGCTCCTTTTGAACCAGAACGAGACCCCTCACCCCGGCCCGCTGCGGCGGGGAGAGGGGGAACGATCGAACGTTTCTGCCCTCCGGTGTCGCTCCTTGGCGATTCGGGTGTTCGGAATGACAACATGACGACTGGTCTGCGCCGCGCGGCGGAGATACACTCGTGCCGGCCTCAGCCCGATGACAAAGCAACTCGATCCGGCGGTGGTTTCCTCACTCGGCGATGCGGTCCGTGAGCTCGAGCAGCAGTCGTGCGCCGAGGTGGTCGTCGAGGTGCGCGCCCGCTCCGGGTCGTATGCGCATGCCGACGCTCGCTTCGCGGCAATCCTGGCATTCGCCGGACTGCTCGTGCTCCTCTTTTCTCCCTGGCCGGTGAAGGCTTTCTGGGTCGCCGTCGACGTGGCAGTCCTCTACGCGATCGGTGTAGCGGTCGGTCGCCGCAGCGACCGCCTGCGGAGGCTCCTGACCACCGAGGCCGATCGTGCCGCGCGCGTCCGGACGGTCGCCACGTCCGTCTTCTTTGAGCGCGGCATCGGAAATCTCGAGAAGGAGACCGGGGTGCTGCTCTACCTCTCTCTTCTGGAGAAACGGATTGAAGTCGTCCCCGATCATGGTGTCCTGAAGGCGGTCCCGCATCTCCAGTGGAACGGGATCGTCAACGGCGCGACGGCCAGTCGTACGGCTACGGTGGACACGCTTCTCGTTCTGATCCGCGCGCTCGCTCCCCTGCTCGCGCAGTGCCTTCCCGGTCGCGCGGGCGATCGGGAGGAGCTGCCGGACGCGCCGCGATTCATCGCCGAATGAACACACAGACACCTACTCGAAGCGGGATTGCCTGGGACGGCCTTGGTTGCGCGGTTGCGCGGTTGCGCGGTTCCGCGGTGAAGGCACGTGAAGCAACTCGCAACCGCGCAAGCTCGCAACCGCGCAACCGCCGCTCGACACTCGCGCTGCTGTTCGCTCTCGCAGCAATGCTTTTCTTTGCGTTCGCCGCGGCCGCGCGCGTCGGCGGAGGCGAGTCGTATTCAGGCGGCGGTGGGAGCGGCGGAAGCGGGGGCGGGGGCGGCGGCGGAGAGCTGGTCTATCTCGTCTTCCGCCTGCTCTTCTGGCTCACGATCGAGCACCCGGTCATCGGGGTTCCGATCGACGTCGTGGTCATCGTCATCGTCGTGAAGCGCCTCGGCAGGAACGCCGCTTCCGCGCAGTCGGGTCCGTCGGCGCAGGTCCTCACACTCAGCAGCGCAATCGCCGCGCAGCGCTCGGAGGCTGTGGCCGCGTTGCGGCGGTTCGATCCGAATTTTTCCGAGATCACGTTCAGCGACTTCTGCTACTCGCTCTATGCACGCGTGCAGAACGCACGCGGCGAGGGGAAGCTCGACCAGTACGCGCCGTACCTCAGCGACGAGGCTCGCAGCGCACTCGCCTCGCGCAATCCCACCGGGCTGCAGGAGGTGCGCGGAATCGTGATCGGCTCGTTCAGCGCCGGTGGTCTGACCGGCCTCGACACCGCCATCGTGCAGTTGCCGGTCTCGTTCGAGTCCAATTACACGGAAGTGGCGGCCGCGCCGAACGGCAACATCGAGAAGAGCTGGTATGTGCGGGAGCGCTGGGTCCTGGAGCGGAAGCGCGACATCCTCTCGCCGCCGCCGGCGAAGGCAAAGGCGGATCACTGCCCTCATTGCGGCGCCGCGCTCAGCACGAGGACCGACGGCTCCTGCGAGTACTGCGGCGTGAGGATCGCGGACGGCTCGTTCAACTGGTACGTCCGCTCGGTCTCGCTGATCAGCCGCGACGAGCGCGGCCC
Source organism: Acidobacteriota bacterium (assembly GCA_021781455.1). Classification (GTDB taxonomy): domain Bacteria; phylum Acidobacteriota; class Thermoanaerobaculia; order Gp7-AA8; family Gp7-AA8; genus JAJXWV01. Next base: position 20,607 of record JAJXWV010000046.1, read on the forward strand.
GCTCCTGACCTCGGATGTTCCCGAGCAAGGGACGTCGCGCGCAACGATCCTGCAGCCGGGACTGGACGCGCGGCGCGCGGCGTTCCAGTCGGAGCATCCGGAGTTCCAGTGGAACGGCTTCGATGCGCGGGTACGGCAGGTCGCCACGGCACTGCAGGACGCGTGGTCATCCATGCAATGGGAGAGCGTGCGGCCTCTCGAGACCGACGGACTGTTCCAGATGCACCGCTACTGGATCGACGCCTACACCCGCCAGCACCTGCGGAACGCCGTCGACGATTACGCCATCGCTCGCGTCGACGTGGTCAAGATCACGACGGATGCCTTCTACGAGGCAATCACGGTCCGCCTCTGGGCGCAGGGCCGCGATCACACCGACGACGCAGACGGACACATCGTGGCGGGCTCGAAATCCCTGCGCCAGTGGAGCGAGTACTGGACCTTCATCCGCGGGCGCAGCGGGGGGTCGGAGCCGCGGAGCTGCCCTAACTGCGGCGCGCAGGTGGCCGTGGGCGCCACCGGGATCTGCCCGTCCTGCGGCGGAAAACTGACCAGCGGCGACTTCGACTGGATCCTCTCGCGCATCGAGCAGGACGAGTCGTACTCGGGCTGAAGCTCGCGTGACCCGCGGAACAACACCTCCGCTCGCTCAGAAGCGGAACGTGGTTCCTACCATCAGGCGGTTATCGACGGACTGGTCGTCGCGCAACTGCTCGGCGGTCATCAGGAACGACACCCACCGGCTGAGGTTCCAGACGGCGTTCGCTCCGTAGCGTTTCGTTCGGGGGCGCGTCTCCACGACGAGGCCTCCTGCGTCGACGAAGCGGACCAGCGAGAGCGACGTCGAGTAGTCGAGCGATCCGTAAAAGTTGCGCCCGAGGCTGCGGCCGAGCGACGCGTACCAGGCGTTGTATTTCCCCGTGGTCTGGTTGACCCGGTTGTCCGACAGCGTGAAGTCGACGCCGCTTCCGGCGATGTTCGACGCCCAGAAGCCCGCGGTCACGCGTCCCGCTGCCTTGTCGTAGCCGTTGTTGCGATCGCTCGAGTAGCCGGCATAGAGGCGCAGATTCCGCATCACCTCGACTGTCACGCGGCCGCCGGCCGATTCGAACCGGTAGCCATCGAGCGACTTCTGATCGACGGGACGTCCGTCGAGGATGTCCTGCGTGATCGTGCGCGTGTCGATCGACCGGCCGCGGTGGTACGTGGTCATGATCTCGACCGCGCGCACCGGCGTGAAGCGGGCGTTCGCGAAGAAGTAGTTCAGTCCTCCCTTGCCCACTCCTCCCGGCCCGCGCAGGTCGTACTCGGCGGCCTGGTAGAGGAAAAACTTCGTTCCGATCGGAACGAAGTTCGTCGTCGTGATCACCGAACGCTCCGTGAGCCCCGCGTCCTTGACCAGCACGTATCCGAGGACGTGCCGCCGGTTGCCCTGGCCATCGAGCGCCGCCCAGGCGCCCCCCTTCTTCACGCCGCGAACGTATCCCGCTTCGAAGTTCTTCGGATCGAGTCCGCCGAAAATGCCGGCGCGAAACCGTCCCGCTGCGGTGCCCGAACGCGCGCGGTATTCGGCCGAGAGGCCGCCGACGGAGCCGATGCCGCCGAGCTCGTCGAGCCACATCTGCCCGGCGCGAATGCGCAGAGCGCCGCCCGCGGTCCGTCCGCTAACCCAGGCGTCGTAGATATTCGTTCGCGTCGGTCCCGCCTCGGCGCCCGGCGATTTTGATCCACGCACGTCCAGGGCGTACTCCAGGCCGTCCCCTTCGTCGATCGTCGCCGAGCGCAGCCTGATGTTCATGATGACCTCGTGAAACTTGCGCGTGATCCCGTCGCCGTACGTCGCGTTCTGGGACATCCCGAACAGCGAGATGCGGCTCCACCCGCCGCTAGCCTGCGCGTGCAGTGCTGCGGGCGCGACGAGAACAGATGAAATGAGCGCCAGCACTCGGGACGATCTCCACATGATCCGCCTCCTGGTTTCTAATCACCGCGCCCCTGCGGATGACAGGCGTAGCAGGAGCTCGAGTCGTATCGATAGCCGCCGACTCCCCTGTGGTGCGAATCCGTCGACGCACGGTCGTGGCAAGTCAGGCAGGTGAACACCGCAAAATTCGTCGGGCTGGTGTGGCAGGCACTGCACGGGTTGCCGGCGTGCGGCCCGCTCGTGATCGGGAACCAGCCGTGGTCGAACACGCCCTGTTGCCACGAGGTATCACTGAACTTGTGACAGGTATCGCAGGTCGTCGGGAATCCGGCCGCGATGTGGTTCGGGTTCCTCGTGTTGTTGTAGTCGGTCTGATGGCAGCCGACGCAGGTGCGCGTCGTCCCGGCGTAGACACCGTTCTTATGGCACGCGGCGCAGACCGCGGTGGCATGCGCGCCGGCCAGCGGGAACGTCGAGTGGGTGAACACTCCCTGTTGCCAGGACGTGTCGCTGAACTTGTGGCACGAGTCGCAGGTCGTCGGGAATCCGGCCGCGACGTGGTTCGGATTCTTCGTATTGTTGTAGTCGGTCTGGTGGCAGCCGGAGCAAACCCGCGTCGTTCCGGCATAAATGCCATTCACGTGGCACGCCGCACAGACCGCAACCGCGTGCGCGCCCGCCAGCGGGAATGTCGCGTGCGTGAACACTCCCTGCTGCCAGGTCGTGTCGCTGAACTTGTGGCAGGAATCGCACGTCGTCGGGAATCCGGCGGACACGTGGTTCGGATTCTTCGTGTTGTTGTAGTCGGTCTGGTAGAT
>JAJXWV010000047.1 GCA_021781455.1 Acidobacteriota bacterium
GAGTCCTGAGTCTTCTCAGTCCTGAGTCCTGAGTCCTGAGTACTGAGTGCTGAGTACTGAGTCGGTTCAGCCCTGAGTCCTGAGTCCTGAGTCTTCTCAGTCCTGAGTCCTGAGTCCTGAGTCCTGAGCTGTGTAGAAAGTGCGGTCCGCATCGCGGGCTCGTGATTGCGCAGCATGAAGGCGGCAATCTCGCGGACGTTGCGCGATTCGAACAGCAGCGACTTCGGCAGGGGTCCCGCGATCTCTTCGAGGCGCGCGCTGATCTGGCGGATGGCGATGGAGTCGACGCCATACGCTTCGAGCGTTTCCTGGCTCCGGATCTCGCCGGCCGATAAGCCAAGCGGTGCGGCGACGAGGCCGCGGACGAGATCTTCGACGGCGGCCTGCAGCCAGTGGCCGTCGAGGGTTTCAATCGGCGCGGACGACGCGGTTTCCAGGCGCTGCGTTCGGAACTGCGAGCGGATGCGCGCTCCGTCGCCATAGAGCACGACGAGGCGGCTGCGATCGAGTGCGAGCGCCTGCTCGATCACGTGGAATGCTTCCTCCGAAGGCAGCGGGGCGAGGCCAGCTCGCGCCATCTGCTCGAGCGCCGCCGACGGGACGCGCATCCCGCCGCTCGCCCACAACGGCCAGCCGATCGACAGCGTGCGGCCCGATCGAGTGCCGCGCCGCCGCAGCGACTCGCGCGCCTCGGCGAAGCGATCGAGGAAGGCGTTGGCGAAGGCGTAGTCGCTCTGCGCGCGGTTGCCCAGCGACCCGCTGGCGGACGAGAAACAGACGAAGAAATCGATCGGCTCGCCGGCCAGCGCGTCGTCCAGGGCCAGCGTCCCCGACACTTTCGGCGCGATCACGCTGCGGAACTTTTCCGCGGTCGTGTCGCCGAAGGCTGCGTCGCTCACGATCCCGGCGGCATGGAAGACGCCGTGGATCGCACCGAATCGATCACGAGCGGCGAGAACGGCGCGCTCGACGTCATCGCGACGCGTCACGTCTGCCGTGATGAACGATGCCTCGCCGCCTGTTGCCTTGATCGCGTCGACGAGCGCCGCGTCCGCGTGCCGGCCGATGAGCACGAGCTTCGCCGCGTATCTGCGCGCCAGCCATTGGCTCAGCGCGCGTCCGATCCCGCCGGCTCCGCCCGTCACGAGATACACGCCACCCTTGCGGAGGACGTCGCGAGGAACACCTGCGGTCACTTCGCTCAGAGCGCGCAGCTGCCGCGCACCTGCGCTCGTCAGGCACACCTCGACAGCTGCGTCACCGACGGTCAGCTCGCGAACGATGGCCGCGGCCGTCGTTTCCTCGAAGCCGCCTTCGATCGTCACGGTCCGGATCGCCAACTGCGGCTGCTCCAGAGCGATGGTTCGAGCGAAGGCATGCGTCGCCGGCGCCAGCGCTCCCTCTCGATCGTCGGACGGCGGCGTCACGACGACGACACGCGCCGCCGCATTCCGCAGCGCCTGCGACAGCGCGAGCAATGACAGCACGCCGCGGCTCGTCGCCGCCTCGACATCGCCTTGCGCGTCGAGGGTCCAGAGATGGAGGAAATGCGCAGCTGCACCGTGATCCTCACGCACACCGGCGAGCAGCCGCGCAAAGTCGTCAGCCGCCTCGCAGCGAACCTCGTACGAGGTCGCGCTGAGCCGCGCGAACGCGGCTCCGGCCTTCACCCGCACGATCGGAGCGTCGACGATCGACGCAAACGACCGATGCCGCTCGCCATCGTCGAAGATCACCACCGGACCCGCCAGAGGCGTGCTCGCCGATGTGATCGCTTCTTCGCGCCACACGGGCTCGAAGAGCACGACCTCGCCCGCACGGACACCCTTGTCTGCCGGAGCCGCTACGATCGCCGGCTTCTGTGCGGCGTCAAACCGCGGCAGCGAACAGCTCTCTTCGCGGAACGGGTACGACGGCAGCGACACGAAACGGCGTCCCGCATTCTCGGGAATTGCGCGCCAGTCGACGATCCCGCCGTGAGCCCAGAACTCGGCGAGCCGGCTGAGTGATCGCTGCTCCGCCCACTTCCGCGCCACGGCCGCGACCTCGTCGTCGCCGAGGAGCGATTGCAGCGATGCGGCCTCGCGTGAGCTGCCACGCCACACGAAGGCATCGCTCTCTCCGCTGGCCGCCTTGCGCAGGCGCATCAGCAATTCATCGCGATTGCCGGCGAGAATCGCCACGCGCTCTTCCATCGCCTCGCGCCCGGCCTGAAGCGTGAACACAACATCGGCGAAGTTCTCGCTGCTCCGCTCGAGCTTCTCGATCATTCGGCGCAGATGCACCTGCAGCCGTTCCTCGCTCTTTGCCGAGAAGACGGCGAGCCGCGGAACATCAGCGCCTGATTCCACCGCCGGCTGTTCGAACTCCTCGAGGATGACATGTGCGTTCGCGCCGCCGGCCCCGAACGAGCTCACCGCGGCGCGGCGCGGCGTCCGCTCGTCGAAGCGCCCCCACTCCTCGTGCGTGCGCTGAACGACGAACGGCGCGCTGGCGAAGTCGATGTTCGGATTCAGCTCGTCCGCGTGCAGCGAGGGAACGAGCTCTTTGTGCCGGAGTTGGAGCAGCGCCTTCGTCAGGCCGGCGATCCCGGCCGCCGATTCGAGATGGCCGATGTTCGACTTGACCGAGCCGATGGCGCACGGATGCGGCCGCGAAGTTCCCAGCGATCGAACGAGCCCGTTGAACTCGACCGGATCGCCGAGCGCCGTGCCGGTGCCGTGCACCTCGACATAGCCGATGGAGTCGGGCGGGACGGCGGCGCGGTCGAGCGCCTTGCGGATCACGCCGGCCTGCGCGATCGGGTTCGGTACGGTGTAGGCGCTGGCGCGACCGCCGTGGTTGACCGCCGTCGCCTTGATGACTGCGTGGATGCGATCGCCGTCTGCGATCGCTCGATCGAGAGATTTCAGAAGAACTGCGCCGACGCCTTCGCCCGGCACGAGTCCGTCGCCTCCCGCGCCGAACGCACGGCAGCGGCCGTCGGACGAAAGCATCTCCGCCTGCGCCTGCACGAGGTACCGGTTCGGATGCAGGCAGAGATTTACGCCGCCGGCGATCGCCGCGTCAGATTCTCCACGGCTCACGCTCTCGAACGCCAGGTGGATGGCCGTCAGCGATGACGAGCAGAGCGTGTCGACCGCCATGCTCGGTCCGGACAGGTCGAGGAAATACGACACGCGATTGGCGATCGACCCCGGACAGATACCGATCGGCCTGACGTCGGGCTGCGTTGTGAAGAGCTCGTAATCGCGATACATCACTCCGGCGAAGACGCCGACGTTGCCGTGCAGCTTCTCGGCGATGGACTGCCGCGTGTAGCCGGCGTCCTCGAGCAGCTCCCACACCACCTCCAGGAACAGCCGCTCCTGCGGATCCATGAACTCCGCTTCTCTCCGCGAAATGTTGAAGAAGAGCGGATCGAATGTGTGGACGCCGTCGATGAAGCCGCCCCAGCGGCCGTAGGTCCGTCCCGGAGTGCCCCGTTGCGCATCGAACAGAGCGTCGTGGTCCCAGCGATCGGCTGGAATGGCGGTGATGCTGTCGACTCCGTTGACGAGGTTCTGCCAGAACTCTTCGAGATTGCGCGCGCCCGGATACCTGCCCGCCACGCCGACGATGGCCACGTCCGCAGTTGATCCGGTGCAGGTTCTTGCGACCGCGACGGCGCGCGTCTGGCTCGACACGCCGATGGCCGGCTCGGGCCGTGCCGCGCCGGTCACGCTGAGCAAACGACGCACACCGCGCAGATCGAATGCCGCCAGCTCCCGCGCCACGCCCGTGAGATCGCGGCACTCGTACAACAGCGTCTGCGACGGCAGACCCAGCCCCTCGGCCTCGAGCCGCTGGTTGAAGCGAGCCACGAGGATCGACGGGATGCCGTACGTCTGGAAGGGCTCGTTGACCCGGACTTCGGCGAGCGGAATCGCCGTCACTTCGGCGAAGGCGCCGCGCAGCCGGTTCGCAAGCAGCCCTTCGATGTCACGCGACTCCGCAGGTGCGATCGCGGCAACGGCAGCGACGGGCTGCTCGTCGGATCGCAGCCAGTGCTTCGCACCGCCGAACGGATACGTCGGCAGCGGGATCCGCCGGCCGGCAGTGAGCGGCCACGACACGGCTGCGCCGCGAACCCACTCGCGCGCCACGGTCGCCGCATCGGCATCCGTCGGAACGGTGCCGCTGCCGCTGGCCGACCCGCTGAACGCCATGGACGTCCGCGCGCCCGACCCGCTGAATCGCGCGAGAGCCGCGACGACCGCTGCGATCGATTCGGCGACGACCGCAAAACGCTCGGGCATCTCCACGCGTCCGACCTGCAGGGTGAACGCGACGTCGGCGAGCTCGATCGACGGCCTGCCTTCGAGATGATGCGCCAATTTTCCGGCGAGCTCCCGAAGCTGCTGCTCGGTCGCTGCGGACAGCGGGACGACGTACGTTCCGTTTGTCGTAGAACGCTGGCGCGGCAACGCGCTCTCGATGATTGCCGCGGCGCACGAGCCGGTCGCACCGATCGCGTTGACGATCGCCCGCAGCGGTTCCGCGCCGCGGCTCGCCGCGACCTCGTCCCAAGGGCGCAGGCGGTCGCTGATCTCGATTCCGGTCCCCTCGATGTGGATCAGCGGATTCAGCGGCTCAGCGCGGAGCATTGGAGCGATCTCGCGCCGCTCCATCTGGCAGACGACTTTCGCGAGTTGCGCGAGTCCCGAGGCCGCTTCGAGATGACCGAGGTTCGGCTTGAGCGATCCGACGATGCAGCGTGACTTGTCGCCCGAAGCGCCGAAGGTCTCGACCACCGCTTCCATCTCGGCGGCATCGGCGAGCGCAGCACCCGCGGCAGCGAGCTCGATGTAGCTGATCGACTCCGGCGCCAGCTTCGCATCACGCAGAACTCTTCGAAGAAAGTCGGCCTGTTCCGACGCTCGCGGCGCACCGTACTCGGGCGCTGCACCGACGTGCGCGATCCCGCTGGCTCGAACGATTCCGCGGACACAATCGCCATCGCGCTCCGCGGCGTCGGCCGCGCGCAGCAGCACCGCGGCAGCGCCCTCACCAACCACCCAACCGGTCGCCGCGGCGCCGAGCGCGCCACTGTCGGCACCGGGTGAAAGAAGGTTCAGGCTGCAGAGCAGTCCCTGGTGGTACGGATGGGCGACGACGTTGACGCCGGCCACGATGGCGGCGTCGCACTCGCCGCGGCGGATGCTCTCCGCCGCCAGATGCAGCGCGGTCAGCGACGACGAGCAGGAGGTATCGACTGCCAGGCTCGGCCCGCGGAAGTCGAAGTACGTGGAGATGCGGTTAGCGATCGACGCGTGGAAGGAGATCCCGCGCGCCACGCCGCTCGCCTTCCATTCATCTGCGCCGACGAGCTGGTAGTCGCTCCACATCGACGCCACGAACACGCCGACGCGTTCGGCGGCAGCGTTCAGGCGCGGCGCGGTATAGCCCGCGTTTTCCAGGCACTCCCACACAGATTCGAGAAGCAGTCGCTCCTGCACGTCGACGGCCGTCGCCTCCGCCGGCGTCATCCGGAACAGCCGATGATCGAAGCGCTCGATGTCGCGGAGGAATCCGCCCCATCGCGTGTAGATGCGCCCGCTGCGCGGATCGGCGTCGAACGCATGCTCTCCCCATCTCCCTTCCGGAACCGTGGAGATTGAGCGGCGCCCCGCCGCGAGGTTCATCCAGAGCTCGTCCGGCGTGTCGGCGCCGGGGAATCGTCCGCTGATGCCGATGATGGCGGGCGCGTCGCCGCGCAGTCGCGCCGCCGTGCGCGCCTCCTCCACGTGATGCACCGTCCCGCCGACGTGCGCGTGCACGAACACCTGCGTCGGCCCGAGCTTCAGCGGCTCGCGCAGCTTCTCGACGTCCATCCCGCCGATCGGGCAGAGGCCGATGTCGAACTCCGCCTGGCGCAGCATCAGGAGCTGGCTCATGTAGCCCGACTCGATCGCCGTCAGGGCCAGCGAACCCGGTCCGTAGAGCGGCTCGATGGCCTCGAGCTGCGAGATGAAGACGATGAAGAACGCCCCTCCTTCGTAGATGGCCCGGTTGTTCCCGGAGAGCGCGTCGGCGTCGAAGCAATCGCCAGCGGTGAGCAGCTGCAGTTCGTTGCGCTCGGGGTGGTAGTAGTACGCGCCGGCCTCGAGGCCGGAGACCATGCCCGGCCGCACGAAGACGTACGTCTGCACCGCGTAGGTCGATCCGGCCGAGGCGTACAGGTATTTCGTCGACCGATCGGCGCGGCCGGCACGAAGAAGGCTGAGCAGACCGCCGAGTTTTTCGAGCGGCACCGGAGTGGGGAGATACGTTCGCCACGTCGACCGGCGCTTGTAGGTGGCCTGCTCGACCGGCTGCGCGGGAAGGGCGATGCCGGGCGCCGCGACGTGACGGATGTGCAGTTTGCGCGCGAGGAACTCGGCGCGCTTGTCGGGATCGCTGAGCGCGCCGGTGAGGTCCTGCGCGGCGGCCGTCTCCGATTCCTGCGACGGTTCGCGTTGAGCCACCGCCCTCCCACGGGGGTTCGGCACGGCGCGGTCCTGGCCTGCGTCGAGACGTTCGCGGACTGCAGCCGCGATCCCGGCCGCGGTCGGATAGGCCAGCAGAGACCTGACCGGCAGCGCGATCCCCAGCGCCGTCTTGAGGCGCTGCACGACGCGGATCATCGTCAACGAGGTCGCGCCTCGATCGAAGAGGTCGTCGCCGGGCTTGACCTCCGTGCGCAGCTCTTCCGAGAAGAAGCCGCGCACCAGCTCCTCGACATCTGCGGGTGCGATGGCGGCCGGAGAGATCTCGCTGCCTTCGCTGATTTGCGATCCGGCGCGGGACGCCGGATCGCGGCGAGCGGGACGCCCCCACTCCGGCGGCGACAATTGCTCGTCGGTCAGCGGCCACGGCAGGGCGCGACGATCGACTTTGCCGTTCGACGACAGCGGCATCCGCGGCACAAACGCCACCGCGGACGGGATCATGTAATCGGGCAGCGTCAGCGCGCAGAAGTCTCGAAGCTCCTTCGCCGAAACGGCGCTTCCTTCGCGCAGAACCACGTACGCGACCACCCGTCGTTCCTCGGCACCCGATCCGTGAGCGATGACCGCCGCGGCAGCCAGAGCAGGATGCTGTTCGATGCAGTGCTCGACTTCGTCCAGCTCGATTCGATATCCGCGGACCTTCACCTGCCGGTCATTGCGCCCGAGGAATTCGATGTTTCCGTCGGCCAGGAAGCGGGCCCGATCGCCGGTGCGGTACATCCGCTCGCCTTCGCGATCGCCGAATGGATCCGGCAGAAACGCGTTCCTGGTCAGCTGCGGCGCGCCGATGTAGCCCACGCTGAGGCAATCGCCGGCGATGTAGAGATCTCCCTCGACGCCGATTGGACAGAGATCCATCTCCTCGTCGAGGACGTAGTAGCGGCAGTTCTGCATCGGCCTGCCGTACGGGATGCTCCGCCACGACGGATCGACGTTGCCGACGTCGAAGAAGTTCGACCAGACTGTCGCTTCGGTGGCTCCGCCGAGCGCTACGGCGTGAGCGCCCGGAAGAATCTCGCGCACCTCGTCCGGCAGCGCGAGCGGGATCCAGTCGCCACTCAGGAAAACCAGCCGCACGATGCTGTCCGGCGCCGCGGCGACCTCCTCCCGCAGCGCGGGAAGGACCATCCGCAGAAATGCCGGAGCGGAGTTCCAGAACGTGATCCCTTCCCTCGCCACGATGCGGGCGATCCGTTCCGGGTCGGTGCGCTCGTCGTCATCGGCAATGCAGAGCGAGCCGCCGAACGAGAGAAGCGCGAAGACGTCGGCAACGGAGAGATCGAAGCCCAGCGAGACCACGAAGAGGCCGCGGTCGCGCGGGCCGAAGTCGTAGGTCTTCCGCATCCATTCGAGGAGGTTGATCACCGGCCGGTGCTGGACAGCCACCCCTTTGGGCAGTCCCGTGCTGCCGGAGGTGAAGATCACGTAGGCGAGATCGGTCGACTTCGCCTCTTCGCGAGGCGGTGCGGCATCGACGTCAGGCCAGGCCTCCGGCCTGTCGAGCTGCAGATGGCGCACCGCGGCGACGGTGATGCGATTCGCGGTCGCGCTCTCGCTCACGACGATCCCGATCGACGCCAGCTCGATCTGCCGCGCCAGCCGTTCCGTCGGATGGAAGGGATCGAGCGGCACGTAAGCGCCGCCGGCCTTGAGAATGCCCAGCAGCGCGGCGACCAGCTCGTGCGATCGGCGCAGACAGACGCCGACACACGTACCGGAGCGGACGCCCATCGTGCGCAGCTCATGCGCGATCTGGTTGGCGCGAGCGTTCAGGCGGCCGTAGCGCCACGACTCGCCGCGGCAGATCGTGGCAATCCGCTCCGGCTCGTGCGCCGCACACTCCTCGAACAGCTCCTGGATCAGGCGCTCCCGATCGAACGGCACGTCCGTGCGATTCCAGACGTCGAGAAGAAGGTGCCGCTCGGCCGGCGATGCCGTCGCTTTGCCGCTATCCACCACGATGCGCTGCAGCGTTCGATCGAGCTCATCAACGATCGCCTCTGCGTCGCCGGAGGCAAATGCGGCGCGATCGACGTCGCAATGAACCTCGAGCGCGTCGCGGCGGTCGACGCAGATGAGGTCGAGCGCCACTCCGGGAGTCGCCGATACCGCGTGACCGAGGTGGAATCCGTCCGGAATGCGGATGGCGGCGTCGAACGGATAGGAGAAGACGATGGGAAAGCCGCCCGCGAACCGATCGGGATCCGCCGCCGCCATCTCGCGCATGACGTCGATGCCGGAGACGCGTCGCTCCAGATCGGCACTCAACTCGTCTTCGTAGGCACGCGCCAGAGCGCGGGCTGGAAGGCCCGCACCACACGCGACCCAGCTGATCGACGTGTAGTCGCCGGCGACGCGTTCGCATCGCGGCGGACGCGACTTCCAGTCGACGATCGAAAGCGCGAACGGTCTCCCGACCTTCCGCCCCATGACCTCGGCGAATGCCGCGAGGAGCAGCGTGCCGGGGCGCACGTCGAGCTCGCGAGCGCGCTCGATCAACGACGGCCAAGCGGCGATCGAGCGCGACACGCGGGCGCGCCCGCCGTCCGCTGTCCGCGGCAGAACCGGCGCCGCCGGAAGCGCGCCGATCTTCTCGCGCCACTCCTGGCGCTCGCCTTCCGCATCGGCGTCGCCGATCGCGGTGAGCAGGCGCACACAGTCGCGCAACGAGACGGCCGGCGCCGGGATCTCCTGTTCCGGCTCGGCATAGAGCGCCAGCCAGTCGGCGACGATTCGCTGGAGGGCGTCGCCGCTGGCCACGATCATGTCGACCAGGAAATGAATTCGCGACCGCCCACCGGGAAGATGCGCGACGGCGATGTCGAACAGCGGCCAGCTGCCGGGATGAAATCGCCGCTGCAGAAATTCTTTTCGGATGGATTCGGCCTGGAGCGCCTCGTGCGCGGGATCGAGCTCGCGGAAATCGACTTCCCGGATCGGGGGCGGCACATGCTGGCCGACGCTCTGCGTGAGATCGGAATGGATCGTGACGCGCAGGGCGTCGTGCAGCGCGATGCAGCGGCGCCAGGCCTCGCCCAGCCGTGCCACGTCGAGCCCTTCGACCTCGATCTCCTGATAGACGGAACAGCTCTCCCCGCTTCCGCTGCCGAGGCGCGCGGTGGCGTAGACCTGCTGGAGCGCGGTCAGCGGGAACCTCCCCTCCGCAGCGGTCGCGTCGTAAGCCACGGAGTGACTCGAGTCGGCGCCGTACGAGCGCAGCGCGTCGACGTAGGCACGCATCACCGGCTGGAGCTTCGCCGCTTCTTTGGTGGCCACATCCCACACCAGCTGCAATCCGCCGCCGCGCAGGCTGACCTGGTGGTCGAGGTCGATGCCGGGCGTCTGGCTCAGCGAGTAGGTGATCCGGTCGTACCAGCCGCCCTCGGCCTCGCTGCTCACGACGCTGCTGCTGAAGGTGACGGGAAGCTTGAAGTCGTCGGGGAGAAGGCGGCGCCGGCGCAGCTCGCGGATGACGCGAATTCCGCCGACGCTGTCGTGATCGAGATCCGCCCAGAGCTGCTCCTGCGTGGCGGTGACGCGATCGCGAAGTGCTGCCGCCGGGCGCCCGCCACGGTGCACGAAGATGCTCGTCGACGCGGTCGGCGCGATCAGCGCGTCGACGTTCGGATGGACCGGCGGCCGATGAGCGTGCGTCAACACCACGCTGAACGGCGCATCGGCCACGCGTGCTTCGAGAGCTTCCACGAACGCCGTCAGCACGAGTGCCGACGGCGAGACTCGCCACGCCTGCGCCCGATCTTCGAGACGGCGCCACTCGCCGGCCGGCACTTCTGCGAGGAGGCGCGTGCGGAGATGCGAGCCGTTCCCGTTGCCCGAGTCGGCGTGCGGCTTCCTGATGACCGGTCCGCTGACCGGAGGGGTCATCTTCGCCAGCCAGTACTCGAGATCGGAGCTGAAGCGCGGAGCCGTCTCGAGCGCATGGAGCGCCGCGACGTAATCGCGGAACGACAACCCGATCGGCTCGAGCCCCCCCGTGTGGGACCGGCTTTCCAGCCGGTCCTCAGGGGCCCCCCCCGTGTGGGACCAGCTTTCCAGCCCGTCCTCAGGGGCCTCCCCCGTGTGGGACCGGCTTTCCAGCCGGTCCTCAGGGGCGCAGACAAGAGCGTCTGCGCCACACGAGACGCCGTTCTCGTAAAGCGTCTGCCAGTCGCGCAGCAGGCGGCGCAGGCCTCCGGCATCGATCAGGCAACAGTCGATGCTGCAGTGAATGGTCGACCGGGAGGGAGCGCGAGTGACCTCGATCTGGAACAGCGGCCACTCGTCCTCACCGTACGTGCGATGCGAGAGACGGCCGCGCACGTCGGCGAGGCGCCGCTGGAGCGCGTCCTCGTCGACGTCGGCCACGGCGATGGTGTACGACGGCGTGCTTTCCTGAACGATCTGCTGGCCGCCGGGGATGATCCGAAGGCGGAGTGCGTCGTGATGGCGGACCAGCGCATTCCACGCTTCCTGCAGACGCACCGGATCGATCGGGTCGAGCTCGACCTCGACGTAGAGGTGGCAGCCGACGCCGTCCGACGAGAGCTGCCGGCCGACGACATACGACTGTTGCACGTCCGTCAGGGGGAATGGGCCGGCAGCGGAACGGGCCAGAAGCTCCTGGAGAATCTTCCGCTTCTCGGCTTCGCTGAGCTGCTTGAAATGGTCGAGCCTCATGACACGTCCTTCTGCCCGTTGAGACGCATGAACCACCGGTCGAGCTCGTCGCTCGAAAGTGCCTCCACATCGCTCGCTCTCAATTCGCGAGCGACTTCGCTGTCTTCTCCGTTGCCGTGTTCTTTCCCGGCGGGCCCGGCCGGCCTGGCGTCCATCGACCGCAGGCGCCCGCCGAGCTCTTCGACCGAGCGGCACGCGCCGACGACCGACATCGACAGGCGCACCGAAAGATCGCGCTCCAGCCGGTCGCGAAGGCGGATGAGCATCAGCGAGTTCACGCCGAATGCATCCCAGGGCCGGACCGGGTCGATCTCCCGTCGATCGAGCCCGGTGAGGACCGCCAGGTGATCGATGACGCGCTGGTCGATCACGTCCGAGCGCGGTGCCGTATCGACGACGGCATCGCCGATCCAGCAGCGGCGGCGAATCAGCGGACGAAGCGGGAGCGCCGCGCGGCGGGGCCGCGGACCATCCGCGTAGAGCGTCGTCCAGTCGATCTCCGCGCCGCCCGCCCAGAGTCGCGCCAGCTTTTCGATCTTGCCGCGGGCGATGAGAGAGGCCACGTACGCCTCCCCTTCCTCGCCGTCGAGCAATGCGTCGACCGTCGCCGCCGCGTGGACGCCGCGATGAACCAGGGGATGCTCACGTGCATTGGCTGCGAGCGCCTCGAGCGCGCCGCGAAGCTCCGTCATCCCGCTGCAGACGATCGCCGCGCGGACGTCGAGCGGCTCACGCATCTGCATCGTGAACGCCAGATCATCGAGAAGGATCTCTTCACCGGACCGCGCCATGAAGTTCCCGAGCGTCCGCGCGTATTCGCCCAGAAGCTCCTCGGATCGCGCGGAGATCGGAACGATGCACGTCCGCGCCGTTGCCGTTGTCCGTGGCGCGTCATCCTCGTGCAGCTCCTCGATCACGGCATGTGCGTTCGAGCCGCCGGCGCCGAAGCTGCTCACCGCGGCACGCCGCGGCTGTGCGCCACGCGGCCATTCAGCCAGGCTGCTCTGGACGCGGAACGGCGTGCCGGAGAGGTCGATGCGGGGATTGAGCTTCTCCGCGTGCAGAGTCGGAGCGACGATTCCGTCGCGCAGCTGGAAGAGGACCTTCGTCACCTGCGAAATGCCGGACGCAGACTCGAGATGACCGATGTTCGACTTCACCGACCCGATCGGAATCGACGCCTCGGGCGCGCCGCTCCCTTCGAATGCGTGGGCCAGACCGGCGATCTCCACCGCGTCACCGATGTCCGAGCCGTTGGCCGCGACTTCGATGTAGCCGACGCTCGACGCCGGCACTCCGGCCCGATCGAAGGCGGTGCGCACCAGACGGGCCTGGGCCTTCGGGCTGGGAACGGCGTAACCGCTGGTCGTGCCGCCATGGTCGATCCACGTCGCGCGGACGATGCCGACGATGCGGTCACCGTCGGCGCGCGCAAGCGAGAGCGGCTTGAGAAGGACGGCACCACAGCCCTCACCCGGAATGTAGCCGTCTCCTTCGCCGAGGCTGCGCGACTGCGTGCCGCTGCCGACGAGACCGGCGCGGCGAAGGGCGGCGTACTTCTCCGCGTGAAGAATGACGTTCACGCCGCCGGCAATGGCCATGCTGCACTCGCCGCGGCGGATGCTCTCGCAGGCCATGTGCACGGCGCTGAGCGATGACGAGCAGGCCGTGTTGACCACGACGCTCGGCCCGCGCAGGTCGAAGAAATAGGAGGTGCGGTTGGCGATGCCGGCGGCGGTCGACGCTGCAACGGCCGCTGCCGTGGCGCGGTCGCTCGCCAGGAATCCGTACTGCGGATCGTTCGCGCCGACGAACACGCCCACGCCTCCCCGGCTCTCCTGCAGCTGCGCGAGAAGCCGGCGGTTGTACGCGGCCTGCTCGAAGAGGCGCCATACGGCTTCGACGAACAGGCGCTCCTGCGGATCGACGAGCGCCGCGTCCGCTGGCGCCAGGCCGAACAGAAGCGGGTCGAAGAGGTCGATGCCGTCGACAAACCCGCCGGCTTCGAGCGCGCTTTCACTGCCGCTGCGCCACGAAGGCCAAGGCGAGACGCAGTTACGGCCCTGTTTGATGTTGTCCCAGAAGAGCTCGAGGTCGTCGCCGGAGCCGGGATAGTTGCCGGCGAGACCGACGATCGCGATGGGGTCATCAGCGGCGTTGTGCGATGACGGCTCAGCCGCGGATGCCGCGGCGCCTGGCAGGCGCCGCACCGGCCGGCTGGCCGCCGGCGCTCCGATGGTGTGCGGCGAGACCGCCGGCGCGATCGGGGCGGGCGTGCGGCCGGCGAAGAAGTCGGTCAGATCGCGCAGGGTGTGCCGCTCGAAGAGCAGCGTCTTCGGTACCGGACCGAACGATTTTTCGAGGTCCGTCGTGATGGCGACGGCTATCACGGAATCCATGCCGTACTTCTCGAAGGCATCGGTCGCGCGGATGCGGTCGGCGGGAATGCCGAGTCCGTGAGCCACGATCTGCCGAACCGAGTCCTGAGTGCTGAGTCCTGAGTCCTGAGTTTGGGGCGCATCCTGCCGTGACGCGACGACAGGAATCGCGGTGCGTCGCGGCTGCTGCGCCGGCGCGTTCATGAAGAGCTCGCGCAACCGCGCCGCGTCGCCGTAGAGCACGACGCGGCGGGCGCCGTCACCGCGCAACGCATCGACGAATGCCTGGCAGCCTTCGCCGGACGGCATCGGCTCCATGCCGGCCTGCTCGCGCAGCGACTCAAGCCGATCCGCGGTGACGCGCATTCCCCCGTCCTGCCAGAAGGGCCAGTCGATCGAGACGGTCCGTCCGGAGCGCAGGCCCTCGCTGAGCAGCGCCTCCCGCTGTTCGGCAAAGGCATCGAGGAACCGATTGGCGAAGGCGTAGTCGGATTGCCCGACGTTTCCCGTCACCGCGGAGAGCGACGAGAACAGCGCGAAGAACGACAGGCGGTCCTGCCGCGTCGCCTCGTCGAGCAGGATCGCTCCCCTGACTTTCGGCTCGATGACCTGTCGCGCGTCGTCGAGGTCCTTCGCCGCGATCAGTCGGTCGCGCACCGAGCCAGCCGCGTGCACGACGCCGTCGATGCGGCCGAACCGCGCGCGGACCTCTTCGACGATCCGTGCCACGTCGTCCGGATTGCTCACGTCGCCGCGCACGTACGTCATCTCCGGCGGCACCTCTACATTCGCCGACCTTCCGCAAAGAACGACGCGCGCTGCGTATTCGCGCACCAGGAACCGCGCGATCTGCCGCCCCACGCCGCCTGCTCCACCGGTGATCAGACAAACGGTCCCGCGCGGAATCACGCCCGCCGAAGAGCCCGTGGATTTCGATGGCCTCACCGCGGCCAGCGTTCTCACAAGCCGCTGATCGCCGGCGTACCGAACCTCGGCATCCCGCGCAGACGCCGACTCGGCGGCCAGCAGCCGCGCGATCCTCGGGCCGCTCTCCGCGATCGATCCGCGGATCTCGAGATTCGTGCAGCTCCACGAGGGCCATTCGAGCGCCACGGTGCGCAGCAGGCCGGCGCAGGCGACGTCGATCGGATCGGCAGCGTTCTCGTGCGACTCGAACAGATGAATCAGCCGGCGCGACGCCGCCGAGTCGGGCTTCGCACAGGCACGAACGATCTGCAGGAGCGACGCGAAACGATCGACCGCGGCGGCTGGACGGCCGCAGACGATGAGCCCCGGCTCGAACGGAAGCGCCTCGCGCAGCCGCTCCAGCTGCGATGCGTCCGCCGGATTGACGAGGTATGTCTGATCGTCGATGCGCTCGAATCGGTCGCCCGATCTCACCAGGACAGCGCCCGCGCCGCCCGGGATTTCGCGCAGTAGCGACACGAGAGGATCGTCGATGTCGAACAGCAGCGCCGGACCGTCAAGCGCCGCGGCCGGGAGGTGCGGTCCCGCCGTCCATACCGGCTCGAGCGCAAGGACCGAGGCCCGTCTCGATCCGGTAGGGACGCGCAGCAGCGCGTCCGCAACCCTCGCCTGGTCGTCGTGAGTCACCGGAGTTGCGGACGCGCTGCTGCGCTTCCCTGCAAGCTCGGTGAACCAGTAGCTCTCGCGGCGGAACGGATAGGTCGGCAGCGGAATGCGGCCGGCGTCGACGCCGGCGAACAGCGCCGCCCAGTCGATCGCTCGCCCGCGCACCCATTCGCCGGCGCAGGCGCGAAGATCGGTCGACGAGAATGGCTCGACATCGGCCGACGCCGCGTCTCCCGATGAGGCCCCGCGCAGGACATCGCGATCAGCACGACCCGCGGCGATCGCGCGAAGCTTGCCGAGGAGCTCTGCAGAATCGGAAGCGACGAGGGCCGCTCTCTCCTCGAACGCCGTCCGGCCGACGGCGAGCGTGTACGAGAGATCGTCGAGGTCGATCGCCTCGGCCGCAACTCGCTTCTCGAGCCGCGCCGCGATCTCAGCGAGGGAGACTTCATCACGCGCCGAGAGCACGAACAGCCGCGGTCGTGCGGCCGAGTGGCGCAACGGCCGTGGCTCCGCCTCGTCGATCACGACATGGACGTTCGTTCCGCTGATGCCGAATGCGCTGACGCCCGCGCGCCGCGGCGCCGCCCACGGCTGCGGCTGCGTGTTCACGAAGAAGGGGCTTCCCTCGAATTTCAGATGCGCGTTCGGCTTTTCGTAGCTGACCATCGGCGGCATCAGCCTGTGGCGCATCATCAGTAGGACCTTGATCACACTGGCCACGCCTGCGCCCTCCGCGGCATGGCCGATGTTGTTCTTCAGGGCGCCGAGTGCGCAGAAGTTCTCGCGTTTCGTGAAGCGCCGGAAGCTGTCGGTGAGAGCGCCAAACTCGATGGGGTCGCCGAGCTTCGTGCCGGTTCCGTGCGTCTCCACATAGGAGATCGACTCCGGATCGATGTGCGCGCGCTCGTAGATCGAGGCCAGCAGTTCCGCCTGAGAGGCGCCGCTCGGCGCGGTGATGCCGTACGTGTGGCCGTCCTGGTTGGCGCCGCTGGCGATGATCACGCCGTGGATGAAGTCGTGGTCGCGCTGTGCGTCGCGGAGACGCTTCAGCACGAGGGCGCCCACACCCTCGCCGGGAACGAAGCCGTCGGCCGCGTCATCGAAGGCACGGTTCTCGCCCGTCGAAGAAATGAGCCCGGCGTTGCTGGACAGGATGTGCACGTTCGGCGTCGTGGCGATGTACACCCCGCCGGCGATGGCCATCTCACACTCGCCGCTGCGGAGGCTCTGACAGGCGACGTGCAATGCAGTCAGCGACGACGAGCACGCCGTGTCCATGGCGATGCTGGGCCCCTTGAGGTTCAGCAGGTAGGCGATGCGCGCGGGAATGACGGCTGTGCTGTTTCCCCAGAACGAGTGCGGCTCGCGCCCATACCCGCTGCTGCGCATGTGGCCGAAGTAATCCCCTGCCGCAGCGCCGACGAACACGCCGCAGTTCTTTCCCGAAAGCGCCGGAGTGGCGTAGCCGGCCTGCTCGAGCGCGTTCCAGCACTCCTCGAGGAAGAGCCGCTGTTGCGGGTCCATCACCGCGGCCTCGCGGCCGGAGATGTCGAAGAACGACGGGTCGAAGGCGTCCACGTCGTCGATGAAGCCGCCCCACTTGCAGTGCGTGCGCTCGAGGTCCGAGGGATCGGGGTTGAAGAACTCGCGAACGCTCCATCTCGAGGCCGGGGCTTCGCCGATACTGCAGCGCCCTTCGGCCAGGTTGCGCCACAACTGCTCGGCGTCGGCCGCCCCCGGAAAGCGTCCAGCAAATCCGATGATGGCGATCGCGTCGGGAGTGCGGACGCCCTCGCCCGCAACCGGAGTGCGGACGTCCTCGCCCGCAACCGGAGTGCGGACGTCCTCGTCCGCAACCGCCGGACGTCCTCGTCCGGCGGTGTTCGACGGCAGAGAACGATCGGGCGCGGACGTCCGATCGCTACGGACGAGGACGTCCGCACTCCGAACCTGATCCCGATGCTCGCTGATCAGCGTCGTCACGAGATCGTCGACGTTCGCGTAATCGAAGATGACGGTGGTCCGCAGGCTCAGGCCGAAGGCGCGGTTGATGCGGTTGACGATGTCGACGCCGGTAATGGAGTCGACGCCGTACTGCGGGAACGGCGTGCGCGTATCGATGTCCTTCTCTGCAAACCCGAGCGAGGCAGCGATCTCGTGCACCAGCACGGCAGTCACGTCGCGCCGCAACTCGCTCGCGGTGGCCGGCTTCGCCACGACAACGGGCTCGACCGGCAATGGCGCTGCAACCGGTCGTTGGGCCGAAGCCGCCCCCACTCGCGACTCCCCTACGATCACGTGGGCAGCCGACTGTCCGTCTTTGCCGCCGGCGCCGAGGCTCTCTGTCACGAATCCCTCTCCCGCGAGAATGCGCGTCCAGGCCTCGACCGAGAGCAGCGGCGCGCGTGGAATCCGCTCCTCGGGATCCTCGAACAGCCACCACCCGTCGAGCAGGCCGTACACGATCGTCGCGAAGTCCTGGACCTCGGTGGCCTCGTACAGCACCAGCCAGCCGCCGCTCTTCAGCAACTGGCGGATGTTCCGCAACGTGGAGCGGAGATTCCTCGTGGCGTGAACGACGTTCGCGCCGATGACCACATCGAAGGCTGTTGCCGGCAGCTCCTGCTCGCGCGCATCGCGCTCGAGATCGAAGAGCCGGAACTCCACCCGATTGGCCTCACCGAAGAGTGTCCGGGCCCGGCGCAGGAAGCCGGTGGAGAGGTCCGTGAAGGTGTAGCGGACCCGCGGTCCGAACCTGCGGATGGCATCGAAGACGGCAGCGCTGGTGCCGCCGGTGCCGGCGCCGACTTCGAGGATCTCGACCTGCTCGTCGCTCGCGGCCAGCCGCCGCTCGACGTACGTCTCGACGGCGCGAGCCGCCAGCCGGTTGTACCAGTCGGCCACGGAATTGCCGCGGTAGAGCGCCGCCAGCTGCTCGACCGACGAATCGGGGAACAGGACTTCGGTCGAGAGCACCGAGCCCCGGAGAATGTCGAGATAGCGCGCCATGCAGGAACGGAGAAGCCGCAGGTGGCTCGCCACGACGGGGCTGCGCTGTTCGAGAGCGGCCGCGTCGAGCTCGACGCGCTGCAGCTCGTCGAGAAGCTGCGGATCGTCGACGCCCGGCGTCACGAGCAGCGCCTCTCCGTCACGCCGCAGCCACTCCGCGCGAACGAAGGTTTCCAGGACGGCGTCGAGCTGGCGTTCGTGTGAGGGCACCACGCCGGCGCTCTTCGCAAGCGAACCGATCGTGAACCGCTCCCCTGCGTGCGTGAAGAAGCCGGCTTCCCGGAACGCGCGAAGCGCCCATCGCCGCGCGATCACGTCGAGCGACGTGAACGCCTCGCGTGACGCCTGGACGTCGAACGACGGATTCTCCGCGAGCGCCGCCAGGCCGAGCGAGTCGGTGACGCCCAGCCGTGCCAGAGCCGCTGCGTCTCCCTTGAAGATCATGCACTGCTCGAACGTCGAAGCGAGGACGCTGTCGATGGCCGCGATTCCATCCGCCGGATCGATTGACTGAACGCCAAGCTGCGCGATCTTGCGCTCGTATGCCTCCACCGCCTCCGCCGCGCCGTATCGCACCCAGTATCCGAGGTTCACGACCTTGACCCGCGTCGCACCTTCGGCATTCCACGCCAGCGCGTAGGCGTCTTCGAATGCAGATGCAGCGGCATACGCGCCGAAATCGGGATCCCCGCTGAACGACTGCACCGAGGAGAGGCAGAGGACGAAATCGAGAGACTCACCATCGAGCGCGCCGTGGAGCAGCTGGATGCCGCTGACTTTCGGCGCTGCCACTGCGGACCAGGCGTCGTCGGACATCGACGCGACCGGTCCGGTCCTGATGACGACCGCGGAGTGGATGACGCCGTGCAGTGCGCCGAACCGGCTGCGCGTGTCGCGGATGAGTGACTGCAACTGGGCGCCGTCGGTGATGTCAGAACGGACGTAGGTCACATCGCCGCCGATGCGCCGCATCTCCTCGATCTGCTGCCGCTGCCGCGGCGTCGGCTCGCTGCGTCCGGCCAGCACCACGTGCGCCTTCAACTGCGCAAGATGGCGGCCGAGCTCCATGCCGATCCCGCCCCCGCCGCCGAGAATCACGTAGACGCCACCCTGCCGGTACGATGTCGACGTCGACGCTTCCATCCGCGCGGCGTGCAGCTGCCAGACAAACCGTTTGCTTCCGCGATACGCCACACCCGCAAATCCGCGGGCGCTCTCGCAGTCGATGCGCGCGGCGATGTCGTGCAGCTCCGGATTCGACAGCAGCGCCATCGGCTTCGCCAGGTCGACGGCAATGACCGAGAGCGTCGGGTGCTCGCGGGCGATCGTTCTGCCGATGCCCCAGACCGCGGCGCCGAAGGGTTGCAGGGCCTCGTCGCCGGTGACGCGCCGCGCCGCAGTCGTGACGAGCACCAGCTCCGAAGCGGTCGCCGCGATCGCCCGGAGGAGCCGCGAAACGGTCAGGACACCTTCCTGCGCGACGCGCTTCTGTTCCGCCGTGTCGTCCAGGTCTGTGGCGTTCAACTGGGCGGCACCGAGGAAGATGACGCGCTGCGCCGCCGGCAGAGCGATGAAATCGCCGTCGGTCGACGCGAAGACGACTTCGCCAGCGGGCGCGAGCGCTTCCGCCGCTGCGCGCAACGCAGGCGGATGAATGATCAAGGTCCTTCGGCCACCCTCTCTCCGCTCCGCGGGGCGAGTGGTCTCAATCCACGCCGGCGCGAACAGCATCTGCGCAGTCGCGTCAGGGGTAGCGTTCGTCGTCGACGGCTCGGGCAGCGTCTCGGCAACGGACATCGGTTCTGCCGCAGCCCAGAGCCGCTCGCGCTGGAACGGATAGGTCGGCAGCGGCACGCGCCGCGGGGCCGGCCCGCTCCAGACGTTTCGCCATTCGACGGCGGCGCCCGCCGACCACAGCCTGGCAATCTGCAGCGCATCGCGGCGTTCGATCGCGAGCCTGGCGAGATCGGCCGCAGTGACCGGATCGAGCGCAGCGGCGAGCTCGCGCGACGACTCGCTCTTGAAGACGTTCGGCGCCGGCTCACCAGAGATTGCAGCAGCGATCGCATGCCCCAGTTCCGCGATGTCGTTGCAGACGATCGCGCAGCGGACGTCCATCGCTTCGCGCGCCTGCATCGTCGCCGAAACTGCATCGATGCGGACGGCGCCCGCGGCAATCGCTTCGTCGAGCTGTGCGAGGTAGTCGCGCAGCGCGGCCTCGCTGCGTGCGGAGATCGGCACGACGAAGGGTCCTTCTTCGAGTTTCTCCTGAAGCTCCGGCGCTTCGTCGACGACCACGTGGCAATTCGTCCCGCTGAAGCCGAAGGAGCTCACGGCCGCCCGGCGAGTTCCTTCGCACGCCCACGGACGGCTCTCGTTGGCGACGTAGAACGGACTGCCGTCGAAATCGATGCGCGCGTTCGTCCTGCCGGCGTGCAGCGTCGGACAGATCGTTCGATGGCGCAGCGAAAGGAGAACCTTGATGAGCCCGGCCACGCCGGCCGCCGCGGTGGTGTGGCCGATGTTGCTCTTCACCGATCCGATCGCACAGAAGCCGCGCCGATCGGTCGACTCGCGGAACGCGGCCGTCAGCGCAGCCACTTCGATCGGATCACCGAGCGGAGTTCCCGTCCCGTGAGCCTCGACGCAGCCGATACTCGCGGGATCGATTCCGCAACGGCGGTAGACGTCGAGCAGAAGCGCCTTCTGCGCTTCCGCACTCGGGGCGGTGATGCCGTTCGTCCGGCCGTCGTGGTTGACGCCCGATCCGCGGATGATGCCGTAGATCGGGTCGCCATCGCGGACCGCGGCGTCGAAGCGCTTGAGCACGACCGCCGCGCTCCCCTCGCCGACGGCGATTCCGTCGGCTTCCGCGGAGAACGGCCGGCACAGTCCGGTCGGCGAAAGGATGCCCGCCTGCGACATCATCGCGAACGTCAGCGGGTTGAGGAAAAGCGTGATCCCGCCCGCGAGCATCAGGTCCGCTTCGCCGTCGCGAAGGCTGCGGCAGGCCTGGTGCACCGCGACGAGCGACGACGAGCAGGCCGTGTCCACCGTGATCACCGGACCCTTCAGGTCGAGGAAGTAGGCGATGCGCGCGGCGAGAATCGATCCGCTGTTGCCGAGGAGAGCCCCGGCCAGGCGGTCGCTGACACGTGCCGGATCGAGCATCGACTGGTACTCGTTGCCCGTCACTCCGACGATCACGCCGCAGCGAAGGGCGCGCTGACGGTCGGCGTATCCGGCGTCTTCCAGCGCCGTCCACGCGGATTCGAGGAAGAGCCGCTGCTGCGGGTCCATCACCTCCGCCTCGCGCGGCGAGAGATGGAAGAACGGCGCATCGAAACGATCGACGCCGTCGATGAAGCCGCCCCACTTGCTCGAGCTCTTGCCCGAGCGCACCGCGGCCGCGTCGTAATGCGCGGCGATGTCCCACCGGTCGCGCGGCACTTCCGATACCGAGCATCGGCCGTCCGCGAGGTTCTGCCAGAAGTCGCTCGTGTTGCTCGCGCCGGCGAAGCGGCAGGACATGCCGATCACCGCGATCAGGTCGGCATCCGTGCGAGGCATCGGCCGATCGGCCACGATCGCCGTTGCCGCGACGCGAGGAGCGAGCCCATCGATGTGCGCCGCCAGGCGGCGCAGCGTCGGATGGTCATAGATCGTCTCGAGGCCCAGCTCGAGACCCATCGACCGGTTCACAGCGTCGATCAGCTTCAGGCCCTGCAGCGAGCCGACGCCGATATCGGAGAAAGTGCTGTCGCGATCGAGCCTGTGCGGCGGAATCTCCAGAACACCGCTGGCAATCGCCGCCAGCTGCTCTTCGATCGTGCCGGACGCGAGGGAGACCTTTCGCGGCGTGACCGCGGCCGCTCGACGGCTGTACGGCGCAGCCTCGACCATTTGTGCGAGGTTCGCCGCTGCCAGCGCGGCTGCGTCGGCACCTTCCATGCGTTCCGCGGCGAGAAGGACGTACTGGAAGAGCGATTCCGAAAGCGCGAGGCCGAAGTTGTGCCAGCCGCGATGCTCCGGCTCCAGCGCCTCGAATTCGGGATGCCGCCGACGCAGCTCCGCGAGATGCCGTTCGAAGTTCGAGTCGTGGAGGAAGTTCGCCACGTCCGGGCTGGCGTCGACGCACGCTCTTATGGCGAAGCCGTGCCGCGCCAGAACCTCGGCGAACTCCTGCCGTGTCGGCGTGAACTGCCCGAGCCGCGCCGCCCGCACCGCCGTCGTAGTCGTGGCGACGACGTCGGCGAGGAGCAGACGGCCGCCCGGACGGAGATGCCGGGCGATGTTCGAGAAGAGCTCGTCCTTCGCTTCGACGTGGAACGTGACCTCGATGCCGATCGCGATGTCATAGGTTCCGGGGAACTCGTCGCGGGCGCTGTCGCGATTGAAAATGCGGACGCGATCGCCGACGCCGGTTGCTGCCGCGCGCTCGTTGCCGAGGTCTGCCTGGTTAGGCGCGAGGGTATAGCCGTCGCAGCGGAGGTCTGGGTGGCGCCGCGCGATCGAGATCAGATCGGTCGCGTAGCCGCAGCCGATATCGAGAACCGCCTTCGCGCTTGCGAAATCCGCGTTCGCGAACAACCGCTCCTTCGCTTCACGCTGGTGCTCGACGGCGAGTTTGAAATGGTCGCGATGCTGCTCGGGCTCCGCGAACGCCAACAGCCAGGAGAAGCCGTCGACTCGATTCGGCAGCGGCGCGAAATTGAGGTGAGCGCCGTCGACGCCATGCTCGCCGGCGAAGAACGCTGCCAGGCGATCGTAGTAGCTCGCCACCGGCGAACCACTCTTCGAAGGAGTATCGACCCAGCAGCGGACGCTCTCGAACGGATGGCCGGGAAGGGCGATGCGCCTCGCGCCTGACGGAGCGGCCGCCGCCCAATCGACCTCGACACCTGCGCACCACTGTTCGGCGAGTAGGCACGAGCGATCCGCGTGCCTCGCGTCGTGCGTGCTTTCGAAGACACCGTTGCCGCTCGCCCGACCGCGGAAGTGCGGGACGGCGACGCTTTCCCCGGCAACGAACGAGCGGAGCGCAGCAATCAGCTGCTCTGTCGATTCGACGACGAAGGCGGCGCGCTCCGGGAGCTCCTCGCGACCGCTCTGGAGCGTCCAGGCGATGTCTGCGAGCGACTTCTCCGCGACCGCCGTCGCAAGATCGCCGGCCATCCGCTCGAGAGCTTCCCCGCTTCGTGCGGAGAAAACGATCACCTGCGCACCGGCGGCCTGCGCGGTCTCGGTTTGCGCCGGAGCCTGTTCGACGATGACGCTTGCCGCCACGCCTCCCGCTCCGAGCGAGGTGATGATCGCGCGCAGCGGCGCTCCGTCCGCGCTCCATGGCGCGAGCTCGCGCTGCAATCTGAAAGCGGATGAAGCGTCGATCTCCGGATTGAGCTCAGGTGCAAACGACGTCGGCAGAAGCTCGCCGTGCTCGAGCTGCAGCATCACCTTCGCCAGCTGCGCCATTCCCGAGGCCGCTTCCATGTGCCCGAGGTTGGCCTTGAGCGAGCCGATCGCAGGAGGACGCGACGATCCGGCGAACGCCCTGAGCAGTGAGACCCACTCGGCGGCGTCGATCGATTCGGATCCGATCGCCTGCGCCTCGCAATAGGTGATGCTGTCGAGCGGCACGTTCGCCTTCTCCGCGACACGGGCGATCAGCGCGGCCTGTGCGTCGGGCGACGGCAGCAGGTAGGCGCTCGTCTTGCCCGAATGCGCGACGCCGGTCCCGCGGACAACGGCGCGGATGCGGTCGCCATCGCGGAGCGCCTGCGCCAGCGGCTTCAGCAGAACCGCTCCGATGCCTTCTCCGGGGATGAAGCCTTCGCCGCCGCGCGCGAACACTTCCTGCGGCGTCGAGGCGACCAGGCGGTTCGCACACATCCGCAGGTACTTGCTCGGATGGAGGTAGAGGTTCGCACCGCCCACGACCGCAGCATCGCAGTCGCCGCGGCGCAGGCTTTCACACGCCTCGTGGAGCGCAACGAGCGACGACGAGCAGGCGGTGTCGATGGCCAGGCTCGGGCCGCGGAAGTCGAACCAGTGCGAGATGCGGTTCGGAAGGCTGAAGAAGGTGCTGTCCGGCGCGGCGCTCGTCTCCGCGTCGGCCGCCAGCAGCGGGTAGGTCATCGAGGTCACGCCGACAAAGACGCCGGTGCGCCCCTGCGCGAGGCGGCGCCGCGGCATGGCCGCATCTTCCAGCAGCTCCCACACCACCTCGAGCAGAATCCGCTCCTCGGGATTCATCCACTTCGCCTCGATCGGGGTGATGCCGAAGAAGTAGGGGTCGAAGCGATCGACGCCGGAGAGGAACGCGCCCCACCGGCAGTGCATCCCCTTCGCCGCGTAATCGTCGGCGATCCAGCGTTCGCGCGGCACGCTGCCGATCGACTTCCGTCCCGCGCGAAGGTTCTGCCAGAGGGTGTCGAGATCGACGGCATCGGGATAGCGGCCGGCAGCGCCGACGATGGCGATGGCGTCGTCTGCCGTTGTTGACCAACGCCTGGCTGCAGCGGGAATCGCCACCGCAGCTGTCTTCTTCGGTGCCGGTCTGGTGACGCGCAGCCGCACCACCAGCTCGCTGGCCGACAGGGCGTCCTTAATAAGCGTCGACGATTGCGGCCCGAATTGCTTTTCCAGCCGCTGCCTGAGGCGGCGCAGCATGATCGAGTCGGCGCCGAGCTCGTCGAGCGGAGTATCGGGATTGATGTCAGCCGCAGCGAGTCCGATCTCTTCGCCGATCGCGTCGAGGACCGCGGCGATGGGAGCCGTTTCACTTTCGACCGTTGCGTCGGTGACGATCTCTTCGGCGAAGAGGTTGGCCGCTCGCTCGGCACCCGCTGCGACCGCGATGCAGCTTGCGACTGAGCCCGCCAGCGCGCGATCGAGCAGCGCCAGGCCGTCTTCGCTCGACAGCGGCTCGATCGGACGCTCGCCGCCCTCGGGCGGGCGCATGGAGCCATCGCGCCACAGCGGCCAGGCGATCGAGCGCGTTCGTCCGAATCGAATTCCTGCTCTCACCATCGCTTCGCGCTGTGCCGCGAGCTCGTCGAGGAAGCTGTTCGCGAACGCGTAGTCCGACTGCCCGGGATTCCCGACCGCCGAGGTCACCGAGGAGAAGAGGACGAAGCAATCGAGCCGATCGGACGCAGTGGCGCGATCGAGATTCAGCGCACCTCGAACCTTCGGTGCCAGCACGGCCTCGAGCTCTTCGCCACTCTTGTTGCGGGCCAGCGAATCGCGGATCACGCCAGCGAGGTGGAACACGCCTCCGATCGAGCCGAAGCGCCGGCGCGCTTCGCCGGCCAGGGCCTCGACTTCGGACGCGGAAGCGACGTCAGCCGGGCGATAAACGACGTCGGCGCCGCTGCGCAGTGCGGCGAGCTCACTCTCGGTCGCCGCACTCACCGCCGAGCGACCGGTGAGCATCAGGCGCCGGCAGCCGCGGTCGACCAGATGGCGCGCCACGATGCGGCCGAGAGCTCCCGCTCCCCCCGTGATGATGATTCCGCGGTCGGGAGCGAAGACGAATGGCTGCACGGCGACCGCTTCGATCGGCTCGATCGAGCGCGCGAATCGCCCCTGCGGCGTGATCGACGCTTCCACGGCGTCGCGGTTTCCGAGCTCCGCCACGAGAACGCGCGGTTCCACCCCATCGACACGCACGGCCCGCCACGTCGCGGTCGAGCTCTCCCTGTTGAGAGTCCGCGCGAGTGCTGCACACGCTGCCGATGTCGGTTCTCCGTCGTGCGCGATGAGAGTCGCAATCGCTTCACGCCGCTGTTGGAGCGCCTTCGCCCAGAAGGTCAGCGAACGAATGCCGCGCCCGAGCTGCGTTTCGAGCGGCGCCCCGCTCTGCCCGACGCTCCAGGCGTGAATCGCAGACTCGACCGGCTCGCCCGCCGCTGCGAGCGCGTCGAGCATCGCCGCATACGCGCTCTCGTCATCCGGCGGAAGTGTAACGACACGCCGCTCGCTGATCACTTCGAAGCGGTCACCAGGAACGACGACCCACGGGCGCAGCGCCACCCACGCTTCGGGGTCTTTGGCGAAGATCAGCAATCCCGCTGGTTCCTTGCCCGCAGCGGGAACAGGCGCGGCCACCCATTGCGATTCGAGGAGCGTTAGGTCGCTCCGCTGTTCCCTCGGGGCAACCATCGGCGCTTCGGTCGCCGCCGCGTCGATCCAGTGCCGCTCGGCGGCGAACGGATACGCCGGCAGCGAGATCGTCCGGCATCCGCGCTGCTGCGGAAGGGCGCGCCAATCGATGGCCGTCCCCCCGACCCACAACTCGGCAATCTCGGTGTAGGGACGCGCAGCAGCGCGGCCGCTCTCCGCGTCGGGGGCTGCGGACGCGCTGCTGCGCGTCCCTGCGCCCGATGGCGCCGGGCGGCCCTGCGCAATTCCGCTTCGATCGCCCGCCAGATAGCGGTCGAGAGTCGCAGCGAGCTCCTCGCGGCTTCCGGCGACGAATGCGATCCTCTGCTCCATCGCCGCCCGCCCGTTCTGCAGCGTGTACGCGAGGTCCCCCATCCGGAAGTCGGCATCCGTCCTGGCGAACTCGCGAAGCCGTTTCGCCACTGCGGCGAGACGATCCTCGTTGCGCGCGGAAATCGGAATGACCCACGGTCCCGGCGCCGCCTCTTCAAACCGCGCCTCGTGCTCTTCGACGATCACGTGCGCGTTCGTCCCGCTGAAGCCGAAGGAATTGACCGCCGCCCGCCGCCGTCCGCGCTGCGGCCGCTGCCACTCCATGGCCGTGGTGTTCACGAAGAACGGGCTCTCATCGAAGCGGATGTGCGCGTTCGGCCGCTCGAAGTTGAGCGACGGCGGCAGGGTCCGATGCCGCAGCGACAGCAGGACCTTGATCAGGCCGGCGATTCCGGCCGCCGTCGCGGCATGGCCGATGTTCGTCTTCACGGAGCCGAGGGCGCAGAAGTTGCGGTCGCTCGTGAACCCGGCGAAGGCCTG
Source organism: Acidobacteriota bacterium (assembly GCA_021781455.1). GTDB lineage: Bacteria > Acidobacteriota > Thermoanaerobaculia > Gp7-AA8 > Gp7-AA8 > JAJXWV01. Next base: position 27,167 of record JAJXWV010000047.1, read on the forward strand.
CGTGAGCGCGTCGACTTCGATCGGATCGCCCAGGCGCGTCCCGGTGCCGTGGGCCTCGATGTACTGCAGCGAACGGGGATCGATGTTCCACTCGCTGTACACCGATCGCTCCAGCTCCGCCTGGGCCTGCGCGCTCGGCGCGGTGATTCCGTAAGTCCGGCCGTCCTGGTTGACGGCCGAGGCGATGATGACGCCGTAGATGTTGTCGCCATCGCGTTCGGCCAGCTCCAGCGGCTTGAGGATGACGGCGCCCACGCCCTCGCCCGGCACGAATCCGTCGGCGCGATCGTCGAAGACCTTGCTGCGCCCGTCGGCCGCGAGCATGTCGGCGTTGCTGGCGATGATGTGGAAGGTCGGCGTCGTTCCGATGTAGACGCCTCCCGCCAGGGCCATGTCGCACTCGCCGTGGCGAAGGCTCTGACAGGCGAGATGCAGCGCCACCAGCGACGCCGAGCACGCCGTGTCGACGGCAATGCTCGGCCCGCGCAGATCGAGGAAGTACGAGATCCTCGAGGCGATCACCGACCCTGCGTTCCCCCAGAATGCCTGCGCCTCGGTACCCACACCGCGATCGCGAAGGAGCTGGCGGTAGTCACCGCTGTCGCAGCCGACGAACACACCGCAGCGCGCGCTGCCGCCGCCCGGAAGCGCGTGGCCCGAGTCCTCGAGCGCCTTCCAGCATTCCTCGAGGAAGAGCCGTTGCTGCGGATCGGTCAGCGCCGCTTCCTTCGGAGCGATCTTGAAGAAGGAGGCGTCGAAGCGGTCGATGCCATCGACGAATCCTCCGAAGCGGCAGTAGGTCGTGTCGATGCGGTCGTGGTTTTCGTCGAAATGGCGCCGCCAGTCCCATCGCTCCGGCGGCACTTCGCGAATCGCCGAGCGGCCTTCCGCGAGATTGCGCCAGAACTCGTCGAGGTCGCGCGCTCCCGGAAAGCGTCCCGACATCCCGATGACGGCGATGGCCCCGCTGCGCGGTTTGTCAGCGGACAACGCCGCGGTTTCGGCGCGCAACTGCCCTTCCTGCTGCGGTCTCGCCACGCGCACGACCACCTTTCCGATGTTCTTCCGGTTTTCCATGAAGGCATAGGCCTCACGGACGTCTGCGAATTCGAAGACGCGCCCGACCGTGGGACGGACGCGCCCGCTCTCGAGGTCGGCGGCCATCGCCTCGAGGTACTCGGAGAGGATCTCCGGCCGCTCCGCGCCGAGCCGGGCCATGTCGATGCTGCAGAAGGTCTGGTTCGAGACGAGCCGCGAAAGATCGATGCGGCCGCTGGTCAGCAGCCCTGTCATCGCCATTTCGATGTAGCGGCCTCCGGGCGCCAGGAGATCGAGTCCCTTCTGGATGGCGTCGCCGGCGAGCGTGTTGACGACGACATCCATGCCGCGGCCGCCGCTCAGCTCGCGAGCACGAGCTGCAAAATCGTCGGCCACATGGTTGATGGTGTGGTCGACGCCGATTCCGCGCAGGTATTCGAGCTTCTCGGCAGAACCGGCGGTAGCGAAGATCTTAGCCCCGGCCTGGCGTGCCATCTGGACGGCCACCAGACCGAGCCCGCCGGCGGCCGTCTGGATCAGGATGTTGTCGCCACGGCGGACGCGCGCCATCTCGAAGATGTGTCGCGCGGTCGTGTACGCGACCGGCATCGACGCAGCCTCCTCGAAACTGATCGCGAGCGGCTTGCGCACGGCGAACGCAGCAGGGACGCAAACCTCCGCGGCGTGGCCGCCGAATCGGCGTCCGGTGAGGGCGATGACCTCGTCGCCCGTCTTGAAGCGAGTGACGCCCGCGCCGACGTTCGCCACGACTCCGGACACTTCGAAGCCCGGCGTGAACGGATACTCCGGCATGTTCGGATAGAGACCCCTGGCGCAGAGCAGGTCTCCGAAATTGAGCGCGAAGGCGCGGACGGAGATCTTCACCTCGTCCGCCGCAGGCTCTCCGGTGTGACGGTCGGCGATCGAGATTCGTGTTAGATCACCCGGAGCCGTGAGCACGACCGCCGAGGCTTTGGTGACGTTCGCTTGCTCAATCGCCGCGGCAGGGACGGCCGCGGGTGTCTCGGCGACGGGCGGCACGTCGGCTGCCACGAGCTGCAGCTTTGGACCGTGCTCGGCGCAGAGGAATGCCGCGAACGCGGCGATGTCGGCGTGATCGAACAGCGCGGTCGTCTTCAGCCGCACGCCGACCGCGTCGCTGATGCGATTGACGAGGTCGATGCCGGTGATCGAATCGACACCGTAGTCGGTGAACGGACGCCGTGGATCGACGGCCTCGTCGTGGATCTCGAGCACGTCGCGGACGCACTGGACGAGCGTCTCGGTGACGCGGCTCTCGAGGTCGCCGGGAGTGCGGATGTCCCCGTCCGCAACCGCCGGACGTCCTCGTCCGGCGGTATTCGTCGATGGAACACGATCGGATGAGGACGCCCGATCGCTGCGGACGAGGGCGTCCGCCCTACGAGGCGGTTCGCCACGGCGCACGATCTCGCCGTTGCTCTCCGCCACGATCACGTCCTGCGGGAAGGCCGGCTGATCGTCGGATTCCGGCGCGCAGAGATTCCAGCTCTGCCTGAATCCGAGCTCGCCGAGGAGCGAGCGCCACATCGATGAGGTGAGAAGGGGACCGCCCGTCGAGCGCTCGACTTCATCTTCGAACGACCACCATCCCTTGAGCAGGCCGAACGTGAGCGTGAGGAAGTCCTGGTTGCGCGTTCCTTCGCTGAGCAGCAGCCATCCGTCGCGCGCCAGGAGGTTCTTCGCGTTCGCCACGGCCTTGCGGATGCTGCGCGTGGCGTGGAAGACGTTGGTCCCGAGCACCAGATCGTATGCACCGAGTGCATACCCCTGCTCCTCGACATCCCGCTCGATGTCCAGCGAGGCAAACTTCACGAACGGATGTCGCTCCGCGAACGCCTTCCGCCCGTACTGCACGAAGGCATCGGAGACATCGGTGTAGACGTACTCGACCCGATCTCGGAGGTCGTCGATGGCCGGCAGCACGAACGAAGTCGCGGAACCGGTGCCGGCGCCGACCTCGAGAATGCGCACGCGATCCGCGGTGCGGAGGAGCATGCGGACGCGCTCGGAGACTGCGAGCGCCGTCGCCTTGTGGAAGTGATCGAGAGTGGCGTTGCCCTTGTAGACCGGCTCCACCAGGTCCATGCGGCCGCTGGGGAAAAGCACTTCCGTGGCGAGCGTCTCGCCGCGCAGGACGTCGACGATCGCGCCGGCGCACGTCCACGCCAGGTTCAGCTGCGGAACGACATCGGGACAGCGGGCGGCCAGCGCTTCCTTCTCGGCGGGCAGCGGCTCGACGGCTGCGAGCGACCCGTCGGCCTGCAACTGCCCACGGCGCACGAGCAGCTCGAAGACGGCATCGGCGAGACGGCGATACGACGGCTGAATGCGCAGTCGCGTCCGGAGGTCATCGGCTCCGCGAATCGGCGAGCCGATCGTTTTCTGCAGCGCAGCGGCCACGCGCGCCGTTGCCAGCTGCTCGATCTCTGCAAAACCGCGCCGGACCGGTTCGGGATCGATGCGCGGACCGGAGACAGGCGGATCGATCCGCTCGACGGCCGATGGCCTCGCCATGCTGACCGAAGCCGCAGGATCGCTGCCCAGCTGCTCGAGGAATGACTGCGTGGCGTCGATGACCGCAACCTCACCCACCGGCGCGGCGATGATCCGCCGAAGCGCGTCGAAACCGGCCGTCGCGTCGATTGACCGGAGCCCGACCGCCGCGAGCTTCTTGTTGTAAGCCTCGCTGGCGACGGCGCCGACCGAGCCCCAGAAGCCCCAGTTCACGATTTTCACCGGATACGGAACGGTGCGGCGGAGGGCCGCAGCGAAAGCGTCCTCGAACGTACAGCCGGCGGCGTAGTTCGCTTGTCCGGCGTTGCCGCTGAAGGAAAGTGCCGAGGAGAAGAAGACCAGGAAGTCGAGCGGTTCGGCGCGGAGTGCGGCGGCCAGAGCCAGGCTGCTGTTGCTCTTGGTCTCGAGCGCGGAAAGGAAGTCGCTCTCGCTCATCGTCGCGACCGCGTGGTCTCGGAGTACGAGCGCGGAGTGGAACGCTCCATTGATTGCGCCGAACCGTTCGCGCGCCCGGCGAACGACCTCGCGCATCTGAACGGCGTCACGTCCGTCGGCGCGCTGGACCATCACCTCGCCGCCGAGCGCTTCGATTTCCGCGAAGGCCTTCTTCTGTTCTTCCGACGGCTCGCTTCTTCCGACGAGCACAAGACGCGCGTGCACCTCGGCCGCGAGCGCGCGGCTGAGCTCGAGGCCAATTCCGCCGCCGCCGCCGAGGATGAGGTACACACCGCGATCGCGATAGGGAGCGACCGGAGCGGCGTCGAGGTGAAGCGACGCGAGCGTCCGCACGAATCGCCGCCCGCGGCGGATCGCGACGACTTCACCCGCACGCGCGTCGAGATCGCTGCGAAGCCACGGCAGCGATTCCGCGAGGTCGCCGTCAATGTCGAAGCAGCGGACGGATGCCTTGCGCAGCTCCCGGCCGATCGAATGGGCCATGCCGTGAAGCGATGCAGCAAATGGCTGGAGGCGTTCGAGTCCCGTGACGGAGATCGTGTCGCGGGTGATGACCTTCAGGGCGACGGGCCTGTTCGCGTCACCGATCGCGCGCGCCAGGCGCAGCAGAGACAGCGGCCCGCCCTTCTGGAACGCGTCGAGCGCCGGCAGATCGAGCAGGCTCGATTCGGAACCGTCGATGCCGACAAAGTAGATGGCGTCCGCGGAAGAGACCGCGGCGAGGGTGTCATCGTCGACCTCGCCGTGCAGCGTGACGGCGTCGCCGGCGTGTGATTGCAGCAGCGCCTGGGCGACATCGCCGGCAGCGAACGGCGCAACGACCATGACCCGCCGCGCCGCCGTACGTTCCATGCGCGGCGACTGATGGCGATGGAGATCCCAATGCGGCCGGAAAAGGAGATCGGCCGACGGCGTCTTCAGCGCCCGCAGCGTCAGCTCCTGAAGGCGAATGAGGACGCGGCCTTCCGCATCGGCGACGACGACGTCGTACTTCCCTTCGCCGGATGTGCGGGCGTACGCGATGACGGAATCGGACAGAGCGCCGCCGATCGCGACCTCTTCGACCGCGAACGGCAGCATCGGAGAGCCGGAGGTTCCCGAGAGCGCACCGATGGCGTGAAGCGAGGCATCGAGAATCGCAGGATCGACAGCGAAGACCTCCCTCCCCTGCCTTGCGCTGTCAGGCCGGGTCACGGCCGCCACGACTTCACCATCTCCCGCCCGGCCTTCGCTCAGGCCGCGATAGGCCGGGCCGTACGCGATACCGCTGGCCGTGAAGCGGTCGCGCAGTGCCTCGACGTCGACGCTCCGCGGGCAGCGCCGTTCGATTTCGTCACGCGAGATCGTTCCGGCGCCGCCGTTGTGGCCGCCGATTTCGCCGCGCGCATGCGTTCCTTCGCTCGAGGTCACCTCGAACGACATTCCATCCGCCGTCTTCGCAAAACGAATCGCGATCTCGAGCTCATCCTCGACGAAGGCCGGCTGCAGCCAGACCACGCGGGAGAGCTTCAGCGGACCGTTGCCGCCAAACAGGTCGCGATGAGCACGGACCGCGAGGTCGAGATATCCGACGCCCGGCAGGACAGGACGGCCCGTGACGCGATGGTCGGCCACGATCCAGTCGGCGGAGCGAAGAAGCGTCTTCCATTCGTTTCGCTCGACGCTGAGCGGGCGCGGAGCCCAGTACCGGCTCCGGGCGAACGCGTATCCGGGCAGCGACACGCGCCGGGGAAGAGGCCGCGCGTAGAGGCTCTGCCATTCGATCGAGGCTCCGGCGACGAACGCCGTAGCGAGCGCGTGGAGATTGCGCGATTCACAGCGCAGGGCATCGCCGGGAGCGGCCTCGCCCCACAGCACGCCGTCCGAATCTCCAGCCGAAATCCGCGCCAGGGCCGCCAGCAGCTCCTCGCGCGAGCCGACGAGCGCAGAGGCGCGAACGTCCATCGCCTCGCGTCCCGCCTGCAGCGTGTAGACGACGTCGCGGAATGACGGCGAGGACGATTCGCGCCAGGCACGCTGGAGCGAGTCGCGGATGCGAGCAGCCGTCGCCTGAAGCCGTTCGCGGTTGCGCGCAGACATCACGAGGAGCAGCGGCAACTCGTCCGCGATCGACTGAACATCGATCGACGGCGGCTCCTCGAGCACGACGTGCGCGTTCGCGCCGCCGGCACCGAACGAGCTGACCGCCGCGCGCCGCGGTCCGTCGGATCGCCACTCCTCGAGAACGCGCTGCACGCGGAGTCCGGCGCCGTCGAGATCGAGATTCGGATTCAGCGACTCGGCATGCAGCGACGGCGCGAGCTGCCGGTGCCGGAACTGCAAGAGGACCTTCGTAATGCCCGCCACGCCCGCTGCCGCCTCGAGGTGTCCGATGTTCGACTTGATCGATCCGATCGAGCACGTCACCGCCGCATGCTCGTCCTCCCCGCGCAGCGCGCGCCGCAACCCGGCGATCTCGATCGGGTCGCCGAGCGAGGTTCCGGTGCCATGCGCCTCGATGAAGCTGATGCTCGATGGAGCGACCTTCGCGACCCGCAGCGCGTCGCGGACGACGTCCGCCTGCGCGCGCGGATTCGGCACGGTGTAGCCGTGCGTCTTCCCGCCATGGTTGATGGCGGTGCCGAGGATGACGCCGTGGATCGTGTCGCCATCGGCGAGAGCGCGGGAGAGCGGCTTGAGAAGTAGCGCACCGACGCCTTCGCCCGGCACATAGCCGTCCCCGCCGTCGCCGAAGCTGCGGCAGCGGCCGTCGGACGAGGCGAATCCGTCCTTGCAGATCTGCAGGTACTTGTTCGGGTGAAGCGACAGGTTCACGCCGCCGGCGATCGCCAGCTCGCTCTCGCCCGTCAGCAGAGACGAGCAAGCGAGGTGCAGCGCCGTGAGCGATGACGAGCACATCGTGTCGACCACGAAGCTCGGACCGTGGAAGTCGAACGCGAACGACACCCGGTTGGCGATCGACGACAGCGCCGAGATCAGCGGCGCGCCGCCATTCGCCGCCTCCGTCACGCCGAACAGCTGGTATTCGGCGTAGAGCACGCCGACGAATACGCCGACGCGGCCGCCGGCGAGCTGCATCCGCGTGTAGCCGGCGTCCTCGATGCAGTGCCACGCCTCCTGAAGGAACAGCCGCTCCTGCGGGTCGATCAGCGCCGCTTCCCGCGGCGAGATCTGGAAGAAGAGCGGATCGAACGCCGCCGGATCGGAGATGAAGCCGCCCCACTTCGCGTAGGCCTTTCCCTTGTGCGTCCGGTCGGCGTCGAAGTACTGACGGTGATCCCATCGATCCGCGGGAATCTCGTGGATCGAGTCGACACCGTTGCGGAGATTCTCCCAGAGCGAATCGACGTCGTCGGCGCCCGGGTAGATGCCGCTGACGCCGATGATGGCGATCTTGTCGTTCCACCCGCCGTCGGAATGCACCAGGGCCGGTGGTGCAGTCACAGCCTGACGATGCGTATCCAGGTACGTCGCCAGATCGCCGATGCACGGGTACTCGAAGAAGAGCGTCTTGGGCAGCGGCCCGAACTGCTGCTCGAGCTCGCGGGTGAGCTGCAGCACCATCACGGAGTCGACGCCGTAACCCTCCAGCGGCTTGTCGATCGCCAGCCGGCCGGCATCGATCTTCAACGCGCGGGAAACAGTCTGCCGCACGAATTGCAGAGCATCGCCCGAGCTTGCGACCATCTTCACGTCTGCCGCAGGGGTCACGACAGTCGGCGACGACGCCCTCTGCGCGCCGATCAGCCAGTACCGCTCCTCGGCAAACGGATACGTCGGAATCGAAACCGGCTGCGGGACCGTGCCGGCGTACAACGTTCTCCAGTCGACATCGGCGCGCCGCTCCCAGTCCGCGGCGTGGCGCATGGCTTCGCCACCGTTCGCAGTCGAATGAACGGCCTCGCCGCGCGCAAGCGCTCGCAGCTGCGCAATTGCATCGTCGATCGACCTAACGACCAGCGCGCGCCGCTCGTCCATCGGGCCGCGGTGCAGCTGCAAGGTGGCGGCGACCCGCTCGAGCAGCCCGTCCGTTGCCCGGCTCCGCTCCAGCCAGGCGGCGAGATTCCCCGCGACGCGCCTCAACGCATCGCTGTCGCGTGCCCAGAGCGGAAGCACCCACTCGTTTCGGCGCGCATACCGCTCCGCAGCCGGCGGCGCCTCGTCGACGATGACGTGGCAGTTCGTTCCGCTGAAGCCGAACGAGTTCAGCGCCGCACGCCGCGGTCGATCGCTGCGCCGCGGCCACTGCTTCGTCTCACGCGCGATCAGCAGCGGGCTCTCGCCCCATTCGTGATGGCGGCTCGGCGTTCCCACGTGCAGCGTCGGCGGAATGCGCTCGTGATCGAGAGCGAGGAGGATCTTGATCAGGCCCGTGACACCCGAGGCAGCGGAGGTGTGGCCGATGTTGCTCTTGATCGATCCGAGGGCGCAGAAGTGCTTCGCGGATGTGTGTGCGCGGAACGACTCGGCGAGCGCTTCGACCTCGATCGGATCGCCCAGAGGCGTGCCCGTTCCGTGAGCCTCCACATAATCAATGGTTGCGGGGTCGATTCCGGTGCGCTTCCAGACGTCGAGCTGGAGAGCAGTCTGCGAGCGCCCGGACGGTGCCGTGATGCCATTGGTCTTGCCGTCCTGATTCGTGCCCGAGCCGCGGATGATCCCGTAGACGCGGTCGTTGTCGCGCCGTGCGTCGGAGAGGCGCTTGAGCACGACCACCGCCGCCGCCTCGCCGACGACGATCCCGTCCGCGTCGTCCGCAAACGCGGCGCAGCGGCCGGTCGGCGAGAGCATGCCGGCGTGGCTCATCTCCACGAACGTCTGCGGCGACAGATAGAGCGTCACGCCGCCGGCGAGCATCAGGTCGGTCTCTCCGCGGCGAAGGCTCTCGCAGGCCAGGTGCAGCGCCACCAGCGACGACGAGCAGGCCGTGTCGATCGCCAGTGCCGGTCCGTTCAGGTTCAGGAAATAGGCGATCCGCGCGGCCAGAATCGACGAGGAGTTGCCGAGCATCGTCTGCGCGGCGCGTTCGGGAATCCTCTGCCGGTCGAGCAGAGCGCCGTAGTCATTGCTGATCACGCCGGCCATCACGCCGCTGCGCGAGGCGGAGAGCTTCGCCGGCGTCTGTCCGGCGTCTTCCAGCGCCTTCCAGCACTCCTCGAGGAAAATCCGCTGCTGCGGATCCATCACCTCCGCCTCGGCCGGTGACAGGCCGAAGAAGGCCGGGTCGAAGGCGCCCGGGTTCGACAGGAACCCGCCCCACCGGCTCGACATCCGGTTCGGCGCGCCGGCGCGGCTGTCGTAGAAGTCTTCTGCAGGCCAGCGATCCACCGGGATCTCGGAGATCGCGTCGCGTCCGGCGTCGAGAAGCTGCCAGAGCTCTTCGACGTTCCGCGCCCCGGGGAAGCGCCCGGCCATGCCGATGACGGCGATGGCGTCGCCAGGCCCGTGTAGGGCAGGCTTTCCAGCCTGCCCCCCTTGCCCGTGTAGGGCAGGCTTTCCAGCCTGCCCCCCCTGGCCAAACAGCTCCTGGCGATCGGCTCTTGGCTCTTGGGAGCCGACCCCCAAGAGCTGAGAGCCACGAGCCACGAGCCCTTGGCCGAACGTCCGGTCGATGAACCCGGCGAGGTCGTGGATGCTCGAGTAGTCGTAGAGCGCCTGGATCTTGAGCTTGATCGCCAGCTGCCGGCTGACCGCGTCGACGAGCTGGAGGCCTTCCAGCGATCCGATTCCGTACTCGGCGAAACGCGCATTGACGTCGAGCTCCTCGGGACGCATCTCGAGCACGGAGGCGGCGATCTGGAGCAGCTTCGGCTCGATCGTGCTTTTCTCGACCGGCTTCAATGCCACGGCGTAAGGCGTCGAATCGTGCATCACCCGCAGGTTCGTGCCGGTCAGCTCGCCCGACGCGAGCTCCTGCGGCGCGGCGTCGATGTCGAGAAGGACATAGCGGAACAGCTGCCTGCGCAGCGCCTGTCCGAAATGGAGCCAGCTGCGATGCAGCGACTCGAAGGCCGTGAGGGCCGGCTTGTTTGCAGCAACGCGGGCGAGATTGGCGTCGAAGTCTTCGTCGCAGAGGAAATTCGACACTTCGCGGCTGGCGTCGATCGAGCGGCGGACTCGCAGCCGCGCCTCGCCGAGGACCGTCGCGAATTCCTCGATCGAGCTGGTGAACATCGCCAGCTCGGGAAGCTCGATGCCGACGTTCTCGGCCACGGAATCGATCAGCAGAACGCGGCCGCCCGGAGAGAGGCTGCGGGCGATGTTCTGCAGCGCCTCCTTCTTGCGCTCGATGTGCGGAAAGACTTCGAAGCCGACGATCAGGTCGTAGCTCGCAGGGAAGGCGTCACGCGCGCTGTCGCGGCAGAAGATCTCGATGCGATCCGCAAGGCCGGCGGCACGAACGCGCTCTGCCGCGCTCCCGGCCTGTCCCGGCGAGATGTTGTAGCCGTGGGCGCGGATGTGCGGAGCGCGCGAGGCGATGTCGACGAGATCGGCGGCCAACCCGCAGCCGATGTCGAGGACGTTGCGAACGCGCGTGAAGTCGATCGAGTCGAGGAGCAGGCGCTTGGCGTCTTTCTGTCCCTGTCGAAGAAGGCGGTGGTACTCGGGGTACTTCTCGGGCTCGTGGTAGGCGAGGAGCCAGGAGAATCCGGACGGCACCTCGACGAGAGGCGCAAAAGTCAGGTGCGGCTCGTCGCCGCTCGCGCTGTCGCTGAAGAGCGCGTCGTAGTAGTTGCCGATGCGATCGTCCCCGCGGTCCGCGGCCAACGGCTGGCTTGCTGCACCGGAACAGCGCCGCCGCTCGAACGGATACGCCGGAAGTGAGACGCGACGGCGATTCGACGAAGCCGGCCATGTGACTGTATGACCGAGCGTCCAGAGGCGCGCGATCTCGCCGGGATCGGTCGTGGGGCGCTCGCTCGGCGACTGCTTCGGTGCAGTGCCGCGATGTCCGACCGGCCGTCCGTCAATGAACGCGTCGAGTGCTTCGTTGAGCGCGTCCTTCGAATCGACGACCACCGCCCAGCGCTCGGCGAACGCCTCGCGCCCCTGCTGCAGCGTGAAGGCAACGTCGGCAAGGTCGAGCCCCTCGTCATTCAGGCGAAGGCGCAGAGCAGTCGCGCGTTCTAACAGCGCGTCCGCCGTTCGCCCGGAGAGCACGATGACCTCGCCAGTGCGCGGCCGTGAGACAGCAACACTGGCCGGCGCTTGCTCGAGAACGACGTGCGCCTCCACGCCCCCGCCGCCACACGCCGTGATACAGGCGCGCCGCGGAGCATCACCACTTTGCTTCCACTCCCTTGCCTTCGCGGGAAAGAACAGCGGCGAGCTCGCGGCGTCGACTTCCGGTGTGATTTTCGGCGCGATCGCGACCGGCAGCACGATCCCTCGCTCGACCTGCAGCAGAGCCGTAATGAGCTGGACCAGGCCCGACGCCGCCTCGGAATGACCGATGAACGGCTTGACCGAGGTGAAGGCGCAGAATCCGCGCTCGGCCGTCAGCTCGGCAAGGGCTCGCGTCACGCCGCGCCACTCGGCGAGATCGGCCAGCGACGCTCCCTGCCCCTGCGCGCTGTAGCAGCCGATCGTCGACGGATCGATTCCGCTCCTGCGGATCGCCTCCGACACCATCGACGCCTGCGAGGCCGGCGACGGCAGCAGGTAGTCGCCGTCGCGTCCCTTGTGAACGACCGACGTCGCACGGATCAGGCCCCGAATCGAATCGCCGCTCGCGACCGCGTCGGCGGCTCGTTTGAGCACGACCACGGCGACCGCTTCTCCCGGAACGAATCCGTCGCCGGTTCCATCGAAGAGCACGCAGTCGGAACGGCTGGAGACCACGCGCAGCTCCGAGAGCCGAACGTACTGCGACGGATGAAGGTAGAGGTTCACACCGCCGACCACGGCCACGCTGCACTCGCCGCGGCGCAGGCTCTCGCAGGCGAGATGCAGCGCCACCAGCGACGACGCGCAGGCCGCATCGACCGGGAAGCTCGGGCCGGTGAATCCGCAGAAGTGCGAGATGCGGTTGGCCAGGCCGTGGGCGCTCGAGTCGACCGCCGCTCCCGACGCCTCCTCGCGCAACGTGTAGGCCGACGCTCGTGCACCAATGAACACGCCGACCGTCTCGCCACGGAGCGTTTCCCGCGTGTATCCGGCATCCTCGAGCGCGGACCATGAGGTCTCGAGGAGCAGGCGTTCCTCAGGAGTCAGCGCACGCGCGGCGCGGGGAGTCATGCCGAAGAAGAGCGGATCGAAGCACTCCGCGTCGCTCAGGAACGCTCCCCACTTCGAGTGCGCCTTCCCCGGTGCGCCGATCGTGGCGTCGTAGGTCTCGCTCCAGTTCCAGCGGTCCGGCGGAATCTCGGTGACCGCGCTCCTCCCGGCCGCGAGCGATTCCCATAACTCGTCGAGGTTGCGCGCGCCCGGGAAGAGGCCGGCCATGCCGGTCACGGCGATGGCGTCGTCACGAGACGGCTCCGGCTGCGGCCACGATCCGGCAGTGACGGCGTCGTGTTCGTTGCCCTTCTCCCCGCCGCAGCGGCGAGAGGGGGAACACTCGAACTTCGTCAGCGCCGCCTGCAGTCTGGCGATCGTCGTGTTCTCCAGCGCCAGGGTCTTGGGAATCTGACCCAGCGCCTGCTCGAGGCGATAGGTGATCCTCTGGACCAGGATCGAATCGACGCCGAGGTCGGCGAAGTTCTCGTTCTCGCCGATCTCGGCAACCGGGACCCGCAGCTCCTCGGCGACGATCCCGCGGAGCCAGTCGCTCGCCTGAGTCCTGAGTCCTGAGTCCTGAGTCCTGAGTCCCCGGAGTGCGGACGTCCCCGTCCGCAACCGCCGGACGTCCTCGTCCGGCGGTGTTCTTTCACCCGACTCCCGCAGCGCGAGCGCAGAAACACGATCGGACGTGGACGTCCGATCGTTGCGGACGAGGACGTCCGCACTCCGCACGTAGCCGTCGCTGCGCGCGACGAAGAGCCGCTCGGCAACATCGGGTCCATTCACTGTCCGCGTCTCGAATCCTTCGGCGGCGAGGAGATCCGTCCATTTCTGGCGATCGAGGAGAGGCGAGCCGGCCAGGCGGAGATGCTCATCCTCAAAACGCCACCAGCCGTCGAGCAGCCCGAAGGTGAGCGTCGTGAATGTCTCGACGCGAGTCAGTTCCTGAAGGAGGAGCCAGCCGCCGCGCCGGAGAAGCCATTTCGCGTGGGCGATCGATTCTGCAATACGACGGGTCGCGTGAAGCACGTTCGCAGCGATCACCAGATCGAACCCGCCGTGCGCGAGATCCTGCGAACCCGGATGCTTCTCGATGTCCAGCGGCGCGAAACGAACGAAGGGATAGTCCCGCTTGAAACGCTCCTCTCCCTGGCGAAGGAACGCCGCGGAGACATCCGTGTAGACGTACTCGGCCTCGCGGCCGCTCCGGCGGATCGCTTCGAGCACTGCCTTCGACGCCCCGCCGGTTCCGGCGCCGATCTCCAGGACGCGAAGAACATCACCCGTTGCGAGGGCGCCGCAGTAGGCGGTCACGGCGGCGGCCATCTGCCGCTGCAGCAGCTCCGCCTGCGGATTGCCGTCGTAGATCGGACCGACGAGATCCATCGAACCGTTCGGGAAGAGGACGTCCGTGGCGTTCTTCTCGCCGCGCACCACGGCCGCGAACGATTCGGCGGACACGCCGAGAAGCCGCGCGTGCGGAGCGATCGAGGGATGCTCGGAGGCCAGCCGCTCGAGCGATTGATGGATCGTCTGCGCCGATGGCCCGCTCTCGCTCTCACCGGCCATGCCTCGCAGCGCGTCGACAAGACGCTCGTAGCGAGGAGCCGATGCGGGTGCGGCGGCCAGGATCGACCGCATCGCCCGGGCTCCCTCGCGTTCGAGCTCGCCGCGCGCGGCCCTGTATTCGTCGATGCCTGCAACGACGGGCGGCTCTATCGACAGGTCGAACGGAACCATTGAGGACCCGTCGACCGGAGCAATCGCGACAGAGTCATCGACGGACATGGAACGGAGAAGCTCCGGCGCGGCGTCGATGCAGACGACCTGCTTCTCCTTCGAAGCAAGCAGCGCCTCGAGCGCGGCGAATCCATCGTCCGGCTCGATTGATCGCAGCCCCAGTTGCTCCATCCGCTGGCGGTACTCGGCGCTGGCCACGACTCCGACCGAGCCCCAGTAGCCCCAGTTCACGATGCGCGCGGGGAAGGAATCGCCCCCGTAGGGACGCGCAGCAGCGCGTCCGCAACTCTCGTCGTCGTTTGATCCCAGGGTTGCGGACGCGCTACTGCGCGTCCCTGCGTTCCGGGCGATCGCATCCTGCAGCGCCGAGGCAGCGGCGTAGTTCGTCTGGCCGGCGTTGCCGAGGAAAGGCTGGACCGAGGAAAAGACGACGGCGAAATCGAGCGGCTGGTCGCTGACGGCTTCGAACAGCGCTTCGGTTCCCGCGGCTTTCGGGGCGAGGACTTCGGCGAGATGCGCGTCGTCGATGTCGCGAACGGCGCGATCGCGAAGCACGAGGGCGGAATGAAAGACGCCGGCGATGGTGCCGAATCGCTGCCTGACTTCCGCGACGGCCTTGCGGATGGCCGCGCGATCGCTGCAGTCGGCCTGCAGGTACAGCGCCTCGCCGCCCTCCGCCTCGATCGCTGCAAGCGCCGCAGCTGCCGCTTCTGCGCTGCGGCGGCCGACGATGGCGATGCGCGCGCTGGCTCTTCGGGCCAGATGCCGCCCCAGAGCGAGGCCGATGCCGCCGGCGCCGCCGACGATCAGATAGGTGCCGCGGTCGCGGAAAGGCGAGCGGGAGGGAGCTCCGAGCGTGAGCGGGACGAGGACGCGCTCCAGCCTGACGCCGCGGCGGATCGCAACATCGGAAGAATTTGCGGTGACCGGCTCGTCGGCAATGGCGCGGGCGGCGCTCTTGCGGCGGCGCTCGTCCGCACCGGGGGCGGCGTCGCCGCGGCCGACATCGATGCATGCGGCACGGATCTGCGGCATCTCGCGCACGAGGGCCTTGCAGAATCCGGAAAGCGCCGCACCGGCCGGCGACGTCAACTCTCCAGGCACGATCTCGTAAGCTCCCGTCGTGACGATGCGGAGCTCGAACGGCGCGGCATTGGCCCGGGCCACGGCCCGCGCGAATCGCCACAGCACTGCGAGCGGCGCGCCGAGAATGCAGACCCGCCCGAACGAGCCGAGCTGCGCGAGGAGCGTTTCCAAACCGGAAGGATCGCCGGCGTCGAGGTGCCAGACGCGATCGCCGTACCGGCGCGTTTCCGAAGCCAGATGGACCGTGATCGCGTCCCCAGCGTGAATGCGTCCGAGCTCGAGCGCGAGCTCGACCGAGTCGCGGCTCGTGAGGATCAACGCCGCGCCGGCGCCGGATGTCGACACCTGCTCCAGGTGCCGCTGTCGCCATTCCGGACGGAACATGCGGAGGTTTGTAACGGGGTTGCGCGGTTGCGCGGTTGCGCGGTTGTGCGGTGTCAGGTCGGACGGCCTCGTGACCTCGTGACCTCGTGACCTCGTGACCCCGTTCTCTTCAAACCAGTGCCGGTCGCGCGCGAAACGATAGGCAGGCAGATGAACGCGCGCCGGTCGGCTCGCACGCGGCAACGACGTCCAGTCGACCGTCGAGCCGCTGACCCACGACGCGGCGATCGTTCGAAGATCGGTCGAGCGAATGGCCGTGGCCTCGTCACCCGCCTCGCCGACCAACAGCCCCGCCGGCGATTCGCCGCGCGAGAAACGTCTGAGTTCCGCCGCCACCTCGTTGCGATCGCGCCCAACGATGGCCAGCCGCGACTGCATGGCCCGGCGTCCGCTCTGCAGCGTCCAGGCGACGTCGGACAGCGGCGTATCGGAAGGCAGCTCGCGGATTGCGGTGGCGAGGTCGCCGGCCATGAGTTGCAGCCGCTCGCGGTCGCGCGCCGAAACGACGAGGAGCTGTTCGGCGTCGTCCGCCTGCCGCATCTGCCGCGGATACTCCTCGATCACGACATGGGCGTTGACTCCTCCGAAGCCGAACGAGCTCACGCCCGCTCGCCGCGGCTCGTCCGCGTCCCACGGCCGCTGGCGATCGACGATGAAGAACGGGCTCCCCTCGAGCTCGATGTGCGGATTCAGCCGCTCGAAGTGCAGCATCGGCGGAAGGGTTCTGTGCTGCATCGAGAGCATCACCTTGAGGATTCCGGCGGCCCCCGCGGCCGCTTCGAGATGCCCGAAATTGCTCTTGACCGATCCGACGCCGCACCACGGCTGCCGCGTGTCGCCAACGCCGAGCTCGCGGAAGGCACGCCGCAGCGCGCTGATCTCGATCGGATCTCCGAGCCGCGTGGCCGTGCCGTGGGCCTCGATGTAGCTGACACTCCGCACGTCGATGCCCGCTTTCGAATAGACGTCGACGAGCAGCTGCGCCTGCGCGGCGCCGTTCGGCGCAGTGAGAGAGTTCGCATGCCCGGCGTGAGCGACCGCTCCGGCGACGATCACGGCATGAATGGCGTCGCCGTCCCTCTCCGCTGCCGAGAGCGGTTTGAGGACGAGAGCCGCCGACCCTTCGCCGCGCACGTATCCGTCGGCGCGATGATCGAAGGTGCGGCAGCGGCCCGACGGGCTGAGCATGCCGGCGCGCGAGAACGAGAGGTGGAAAAACGGCGAGAGGATCAGGTTCACGCCGCCGGCGATGGCGACATCACAGCTGCCGCTGCGCAGCGACTCCATGGCCCGATGCACCGCCACCAGGGAGCTCGAGCAGGCCGTGTCGATCGGCTCGCTCGGCCCGCGGAGATCGAGCAGGTGCGAGATGCGGTTCGTCAGAATGGAGCGGGCATTGCCGGTCGAGGTGTGCGCTTCGATCTCGATTCCGCGCGTGGCCAGCAGCTCGGCGTAATCGCCGGTGCAGACGCCGGCGAAGAGCCCGGCACGCCTTCCCGCCATTTGCGACGGATCCCATCCGGCATCCTCGATGGCCCTCCAGACGGTCTCGAGGAAGATGCGCTGCTGCGGATCCATCAGCTGCGCTTCGCGGCGGGAGATGCCGAAAAAGCGCGCATCGAACTCGTCGACACCGTCGATGAATCCTCCCCAGCGGCAGTCGGTCTTGCCGACCTCGCTGCGCGGATCACCATCGATCTCCCGCCAATCCCACCGGTCCGGCGGAACCTCGGAGATCAGGTCCGTTCCCACCTCGAGCTTTCGCCAGAAGCCCTCCAGCGAATCGGAGCCGGGGAGAACGGCGGCCGCTCCGACGATCGCGATCGGCTCCTCGTGAGACTCGCGCCGCTGCTGCCTCTGTGCTCGCGGCGGGCGAACGGTCAGGTGCGAGACGGCCGGCGTCGCCGTGGATTGCTGATCGCTTGATTCGACCGCGGACCGAGGCTCCGCTCCTTCCCTCGCGACCAGGGTCGACAGGTGCTCGGCAATCGAGTCGATCGTCGATCGCTCGAAGAAAAGAGCCGGAGTCAGCGAGAGCGAATACTCGGCATTCAATCGATTGGCGAGTTCCGTGAAGGTCATGGAGTCGAATCCGAACTCGCCGAGGTCGCGATCGAGGGCGATGCGACGGGGCTCGAGCTTGAGAATCGCGGAGGCGAGGGCCAGCAGGCGATCGCGGATCGGCGCGACGGGCGCGGGAGCACTCGCCTCTTTCGCGACCTTCGCCGGACGCGCCGTGAATCGGGCGCGGATGCGATCGAGATCGCCGGACGCAACGAAGATCTGCGGACCCGATGCCGCCAGGGCCGCGTCGAAGGCCGCCACGCCCGCTGCTTCCTCCATCGGGCGCAAGCCCAATGTCGCCTGCATCCACTCTTCAGTGCGACGGTCGACGGCCATGCCTCCGCTGCGCCACAGCGGCCAGTTGATGGAGATCGTGTTTCCGCTCCTCTCGCCCCGCCGGCGGCGCTCTTCGCGCTCCGCGGCGAATCCGTCTGCGAAGGCGTTCGCGAAGGCGTAGTCGCACTGACCGACGTTTCCGGTGATCGCGGCGACCGAGGAGAAGATGACGAAGGACTGCAGCGGGTCAGAGGCCGTGGCGTCGTCGAGCCACAGAATCCCGGCGACCTTCGGGGCGATCACCGCGGCCACCTGCGCCTGTTGTTTTCTCACCAGTCGCGCGTCGTGAATCACGCCAGCAGCGTGGACGACCACGTCGATCCGTCCGAACCTCTGCCGCGTTTCGGCGACGAGGCGCCGCACGTCGTCCTGTCGGCTGACGTCGGCTTGCACGTAGGCCGCGTCTCCGCCGAGCTGGCGCAGCGTCTCCAGCTGCTGCTCGATGGCGCGACTGCGTTCGGAACGCCCGCTCAGGACCATGCGGGCGCCGCGCGCGGCGAGATGGCGGGAGACGATGCGGCCGAGCCCTCCTGCGCCGCCGGTGATGAGGACGACGGCATCGCGCGCCGTCCCACCATTGGCGGCGATCGCCGTCTCGCGAAGGGTCCGAACGAACCGCCGGCCGCCGGCGTAGAGAACTTCCGAATCCGATTCGTGCAGCTCGCGCTCGACGAGCCAGGCGAAGCGCGCCGGGTCGTTCGCTTCGTCGCTGGCACTGACGCTCACCGACGCGCCGTCGTGCTCGAGCGCAACGCTCCGGGCGAATCCGGCAAGAGCGGTAGTCCAGGGACTGCGCAGCAGGCTTTGCCCGGCATGCACGAACATCAGGCGCATCTGGAGCGCCGCCGATCTCGCCGCGGCTGCCTGGATCAGGAAGAGCGCGGAGTCGAGCCCGTGCGAAAGCTCGCTGTCGACGCTTCCGTCGCCGCGCCAGGCGTGAACGACGTGGCGCGCGTCGAAGCCATCGCGCACGAGGTCGTCGAAAAGGTTCGCGTAGTCCTCCGGCACGGATGGCCGCACGACGTAGTGCCCTGCAGCGATCCGCCGCGGCTCGGTCCCCGGTTCGACCAGCGCGACGCGAAGGTCGCCGCCGGCGGCCATCGCGTCGCGACGCGCAGTGCCGTGGTCGAACAGGATCGCGTCGCCCGCCGGCGCGGCCTGGCAGGCCACGCACCGGCCGGCAGGCTGCCGGCGCTCCGATTCGAGCCATTCCGGCGCGAAGGTGGTCACCTCGGAGCGTTCGTTGCCGCGGAACGGCCGGAGCAGAAACTCGCGGATGACCAGCGCCGCCACGCCGTCGCTGCCGGCCAGCGTCAGATCGAAGCTCCCCGCATTCGCGCCGCGCGTGACGTACACGAAACAGCGCTGCGGCAGCGGCCCCGAGATGGCCACCTCTCCCATGGTGAACGGCAGGTGCAACGGGCGCGACTGGAATCCCCACAACCCGGCCAGCGCCACCTGCAGAGCGCCGTCGATCATTCCGGGATGAAGGAGAAAATCGCCGCCTCCCTCGGGAAGCGTCATGCTTCCGAGAGCTTCGTCGGAGGACGACGAGACCGCGTCGACGGGGCAGTAGGACGGCCCGAGCTCGAGTCCGTAGCGGCGTAATCCATCGTAGAGCGCCCCCCGGTCCATCGACGGCCGCACACGCTCACGAATTGCATTGATATCAATAGTTGTGGCGTCTGGCGGCTCGCCGGCCGTGGCAGTCCCTTGCGCACACCGCAGGGCCGCGCCGCCCGGCTGCAGGCAGTCGATGGTGAACGTCAGATCGCCCGCCACTTCGACCCGCAGACGCAGCTCGCCGCCGGTCGGGAGCGCCGGCTGCAGCCACACCAGATTCCGCAGCTTCGTCACGCGCCGGCCGCTTGCC
The DNA here is from genome assembly GCA_021781455.1 of Acidobacteriota bacterium. Classification (GTDB taxonomy): domain Bacteria; phylum Acidobacteriota; class Thermoanaerobaculia; order Gp7-AA8; family Gp7-AA8; genus JAJXWV01. The sequence goes on from JAJXWV010000047.1 coordinate 46,923, forward strand.
GACTCCACCGCCGCGCGGGCGATCTCAATCATCGCCGCCGCCGGCAGGATGACCTGTCCCCTCACCACGTGATCACGGAGAAACGGCTCGCCGACCGAGAACGTCCTCTCGATCCTTCCGCGATCTGCGGTCTGCGGTCTGCGGTCTGCCTCTCCGGGAATCCAGAATCGTTCGCGGGCGAAGCGGTAGCCGGGCAGGCGGATGCGAGTGGCCAGGTCCGCTTGCGGCAGCTCCGTCCAGGGAACTTCCACGCCGCTGGTCCAGAGCCGCGCCAATCGTTCGAGGTCTCCCCGGGCCATCACGTCGGTCACAAACGAACGTCCGGCCGCATCCTCCAGCATCGCTGCCCAGCGGCGGTCGGCGCGCGCGTTCCCGCTGTACAGCTCTTCGTGGCGAACGTCTTCACGGAAATCGCGCAGCTTCTTCGTCAACTCATCGACGCTCGCCGCAGAAAAGGCGAGGCGCTCTTCCATGGCGGTCCGCCCCACCTGCAGCGTCAGGGCGACGTCGGCCAGCCGCACGGACGGAGTCCGCTCGACGAACTGCAGGAGCGCTGCGGCCTGATCGCGCAGGCGCTCATCATCGCGTGCGGAGAGCACGATCAGCTCCCGGCCCGAGCGCGCAGGCGGCCCCTCCGGCGAAATCGCCGCGGATTCCAGGACCACGTGAGCGTTCGAACCGCCGAATCCGAACGAGCTCACCCCCGCCCTTCGCGGCGAGCGCGCGTCCTGCCAGGGCCGGTTCTCGGTGGCCAGCAGGAACGGGCTGCCGGTCAGGTCGATGTACGGGTTCTGTTCAGCAAGGTGAAGATTCGCCGGGATGACGCCGCGCTCCATCGCCAGGATGACCTTCACGACTGCAGCGAGGCCGGCCGCAGCCTCGAGATGGCCGACCGACGACTTGAGCGCGCCTAACGCAGTGACGGGCTCTTCGACCTTGCGCCCCCACTCGCCGTAAAGCGCGGCGAAGGCTTCTTTCAGGGCGTTGACTTCGATCGGATCGCCGAGGGCCGTTCCAGTACCGTGCGTCTCGATGAAGGTGACGGTGGCGGGGTCGACGGCAGCGGCACGGTAAGCGGTGCGCAGCAGCTCGACCTGCGCGCTCTGGTCGGGCGCGGTGAGCGACTGCGCGCGGCCTCCGTGATTCTCGGCGGAGCCCAGGAGCACGGCGTGGATCGGATCGCCGTCCGCTTCGGCTCGGCGGAGCGGCTTGAGCAGAAGAGCGGCCACTCCCTCGCCGCGAACGTAGCCGTCGGCCGAGCGGTCGAACGTCCGGCAGCGCCGCTGCCTGCTCAGATAGCCGCCGCGCACGAGGCTGAGGTGAAACAGCGGACTGACGATCAGGTTCACCCCGCCGACGATGGCCAGGTCGCATTCGCCGGCCAGCATGGCCATCCGCGCGCGGTGGAGCGCCACGAGCGAGCTCGAACAGGCCGTGTCGATCGGAGCGCTCGGCCCGCGAAGGTTCAGCAGAAAGGAGATGCGGTTGCTGAGCAGCGAGTCCGAGAATCCGGAGAGCGTGTAAGGATCGAAGGGCTGGCCGCCGCTGCACTGCAGCTCCCAATACTCCGAGCTCGCCCCGCCGACGAAGACGCCGGTGCGGCTTCCTCCCAGCGTGGAGGGATCGATCGACGCGTCTTCGATGGCGTGCCAGACGCTCTCCAGGAGCAGGCGCTGGCGCGGATCGAGCAGCTCCGCCTCGCGCGGCGAGATGCCGAAGAATCCCGCGTCGAAGGCGTCGATGTCGTCGATGAAGCCGCACTCGATGCGATCGTCGCCGGAGCGCTCGCGGAGCACGGAGAGGAATTCCGCCGCCCCCGGGCGCTGGCGCGGCATCTCTCGAACCATGTCCCTGCGTTCGAGAGAGGCCTCCCAGAATTCGTCGAGGTCCTTTCCGCCGGGCAGCCGCGCCGCCATCCCGATGACGGCGATCCGCTGAGAACCATCGCCATCGCTGCCCGCCGCTCGGTGTGGTCTGGACAATCTCGCCGGTTTCTCCCGATCCGAAGCGACACGGGCGTCCGTGCCGCTCGCCTGCGGCGCGACCGCCGCGATGTGCGCCGCCAGAGCCTCGATCGTGGTGAAGCGATAAAAGACCGCGGGAGTCAGCTCGACGCCCAGACGCTCGCGAATCTTCGTGGTCAGCGCGGTGAATCGGATCGAGCGGAATCCGTACTCGCCCAGCGGACGGTTCGTGTCGATGGCACCGGCCGCCGGAACCACGGCCTGGGCGAGCTCGCGGAGAACAGCCGTGAGACCGCGCGACGGAGCCGGCTCGCTTCCGCCGGCCAGGCGCACGCGATCGATCTTGCGGTTCAGCGTCAGCGGAAATTCTGCGACCGGGCGGACGACCGCCGGCATCATGTATTCGGGAAGCCAGCGGCGAAGCTCAGCGCGGATCGCGTCCGAAGCGAGCTCTCGCGACATGCGCACGTGGGCGACGAGGTGATCATCGCCGCCGGCGTCGCGGCTGACGACCACCACCGCCTCGTCGATGCCGTCGATGCGCCGCAGCGCCGATTCGATCTCTCCGAGCTCGATGCGGTAGCCGGCCACCTTCACCTGATCGTCGACGCGGCCGATGTACGTGATCCGGCCGTCCGCTTCGAGCCGCACACGGTCGCCGGTGCGATACATCCTTCCGCCGTCGACGCTAAACGGATCGGGAATGAAGCGCTCCTCCGTCAGCTCGGGGCGGTTCACGTAGCCGTGGGCCACGCCGTCGCCGGCGATGAACAACTCCCCCGCTTCACCGGCGGAAACGCGATTGCGCTGCTCGTCGAGAACGTAGCATCGCGTGTTGGCGATCGGCCGGCCTAACGAGACCGGCTCGTTGCGCCGCACCTCGTCGACCATCGACCAGATCGTCGTTTCCGTCGGGCCGTAGAGGTTCCACAGCCGCACGACGCGCTGCTGGATCTCATCGGCGAGCTGGCGCGACAACGCCTCGCCGCCGCAGAGGGCAACCAGGTTCAGCGGCTCCGTCCAGCCGGCGGCCAGCAGCATCTTCCAGGTCGACGGTGTGGCCTGCATCATCGTGGCGGTGCCGCGCCGCAGCTCCCGCAGCAGCGCCGCACCGTCCCGCGTCACGTCCGTCGGGGCGATGTCGACCGTGCCGCCGGTGATCAACGGCAGATAGAGCTCGAGCGCGGCGATGTCGAAGCAGATCGTGGTCACGGCAAGCAGGCGATCACCCGAACCGCAACCCGGTCGCTCTGCCATCGACAGCAGAAGATTGCTCAGGCTGCGATGCCCGACTTCGACACCCTTCGGCCGGCCTGTCGAGCCCGAGGTGTAAATGACGTAGGCGGGAGAGGAAGGCTCGATGGCCGCGGCAGAGCCGGTGCCAGCCGGGATCGAGTCGATGCGAATCGTTTGCGCCGTGACGCCGGCCGCCACGCCCTCGGTCGTGGAGTCGACGAGAACGCACGCCACCCCGGCGTCATCGAGCATGTACTGCAGCCGCTCGCGCGGGTAGATCGGGTCGAGCGGCACGTACGCCGCCCCCGCTTCCAGAACGCCGAGGAGTCCCGGCAAGAGGTGAATCGACCGGTCGAGCAGCACGCCGACGCGGCTTCCTTCGCCGACACCGCGCGCTCGCAATTCCGTCGCGACCGAGGCGACGGCCGCGGCGAGTTGCACGTACGTCAGAGTCTCGTCACGGAACCGAACCGCGATCGCCTGGGGAGACGCAGCGACGCGCTCGCGAAAGAGGTCCGGCAGGGTCGAGCCCGTGTACCGCAAACATTCTTGTCTGCGCTCCCGAGCGTCGTCTGTCGGGACACGCAGCAGCGCGTCCGCAGCTTTCGACGTAGGAGCGGACGCGCTGCTGCGCGTCCCTACTGGTGCCCTATCTGCGGATAGCGGCTCGTGGACTGAAGCCGCGGCGTGATTGCGCGGCGGAATGGTCTCCGCAGCGAGTGCCGCCAGCGCACTGCCACGGACCGTTTTCGAGAAGATCGCGTCGAGCTCCCCTGCCGGACCACAGTCGTGCCACGAAAGAGCACAGTGCCATCCCGCGGGGACCGCGTCGAAAAGCTGCTCCGGCTCGACTCCTTCCGCGAGGCGGCCGTTCGGAATCCCGCGGATCGCCACGCTGTCCTGGGTCTGCAGCAGTGCGGGAAGCACGGACAGACTGCCGCAATCACTCCACTCGAAGATCGCCGGCGCGGCCCACCGATCGACGAAACCGGCGGCGGTGTGCAGGACGACGTCGTAGCGAAAACGGGTCAGCTCGTTGCGAGACCGCCCGCGCTTCGGCGTGATTGAAACCGCCGAAATTCGCGGGAACCTGCGCCGGAGGTCGAGAAAGAACTGCGGATCGATCACCAGCTCGCTCTCGTCGGCAGCGGATCGTCCCTGAGCGGCGAGCAGTCTGAGATTGCGGATGTCGCCGAGAACGATGCGTCCGCCGGCGGCTGCGATCTCGAGCAATCCCTCGACGACCTGCTGCAGGTAGCGGGACGAAGGAAAGTACTGCACGACCGAGTTCAGGATGATCGTGTCGTAACACCCGCGAGCAATTCCGGTGAGGTCATGGGCGCCGCGCTCGACGAGAGAAACGCGTGCGGCGGCGCCGAGGCGGCCGAGATGACGTCGAACGTGAGCGATTGCTTTCGGCGAGAAGTCGGTTGCGCAGTACGACTCGCAGGCGGGCGCGAGTCGCGCCAGCAGCAGCCCTTTCCCGCACCCGATCTCCAGCACGTTTCGCGGCTCGAAATGAGCGATGAGCTCGATGGTCGTATTGAGCCACTCCCGCATCTCCGTTTCCGGAATCGGGATGCCTGCGCTATCGCGCCAGCAGGAGATATCGAAGAACGGATCGGCCTGGCCTTCCGTAGGGACGCGCAGCGGCGCGTCCGCAACTCCGTCGTCTGCGTAAACCGAGTCGTAGACCTGCCGCCATCGCGAGAGGTGCTCGTCCTCGCGCGGGTCGACGAGGAGTGGCTGATCGCGATCGACGGTCAGCACGACGTCGAAGGTCGCGGTCGCGACCTGGACTGCCGCTCCGGAGCCGGCAACGACCGTCCCGGGATTCCGCTCGCTTCGCTCGTCGGTCAGACGCACGGCGCGAACGGCGACCTCCGATCGCTCGATGATCGCTTTCGGCTGGCCCAGGGGATTGTCGGACGGGCCGAAATCGTGGGCACGGACGAATGCGCCGATCTTTTCCGCGCTCCAGTTCCAATCGAGGCGACAACCGGGAGCGAGCTTGCTGCCGCGCCGGTGATAAAGGCGGGAGCTGCGATCCTGCGGCGTTTCCTCGATGGCGTTGCCGGAAATGGCATCGAGCAGCGGACCGAACGAGTCCAGCCCTGCTTCGTAGCACTTCAGATTGAGCGTGAACGCCGTCTCGTCGTCGGCGATGGGAAACCGGCGCGCAGCGATGATCGGACCGCCGTCGACGTCGCTGGTCATCCGGTGCCAGGTGATTCCGTGTTCACGCTGGCCGTCGAAGATTGCCCAGGCCGCGGCGTTGAAGCCGGCGTATCGCGGCAGCGGCGCGTCGTGGTAGTTGACGGCGATGGGAACAAGGTCGAGCAGCCGCTGCGGAATGATGGAGAAGCAGTAGATGCTGAACAGGCAATCTGCGGCGTGACCGGCCAGCAGCTCATCAGCGCCTTCGATCGAGCGGTGAGGAATTCCGGCCTGGCGCGCCCAGGCGGCCACCTCGTCGGACGAAGTCAGGATCGCGGCAATCTCATGCTCGCGCTGTCGAGCCTTCTCGGCGCAGGCGATGAGAAGAGCTCCGTCCCCGGCGAAGACGATGCGAAGCGGCCGCCTGGCGACGACTGCAGAAGCCGCAGCACGGGTCCGCGACATCGCCGTCACCGCCCCTCTGCGCGCCGGACTTTCGCGACGAGCGCGGTCAGGACGCGTCCAGGACCCACCTCCTCGATCGTGGCGTTGTCCTGGGCGAGCAAGTACCGCACGGAGTCCGACCAACGAACCGAGGAAGTGATCTGCTCGACCAGAAGACGCTTCAGCGCTCCGGCCGGGTATGGCTTTGCCTCGGCATTCGAGATCACCGGGATGCGAGGCGTGGAAAGGACAAAGTCTTCGAGATAGGAAGCGAACTCCTGCGCTGCGTCCTTCATGTAGCGCGAGTGGAAGGCGGCGCTGACGGGCAGCCGTTTGAAGTGTTGCGCCCCTGCTTCGAGGAACACGGGCTCCGCCGCGTCGAACGCCGACGCCGGACCGGAGATCACGCACTGATCGGGCGCGTTGAGGTTCGCCAGGTCGATCGAATCGAGGCCGGCCGAACGAAGGACGCTGGCGACGCGGTCCGGAGTCAGGCCGATCACGGCGGCCATTCCCCCGCCCTTCGCCTCTCCCATCAGCGCGCCGCGGCGCTGCACGAGGCGGAGGCCGGTCACGAAGTCGAAGGCGCCGGCGGCGAAGAGGGCGTTGTACTCGCCGAGGCTGTGGCCGGCCACCATGTCAGGACGAGCGCGCTTCTCCCGAACGCCCTTCAGGAATGCCAGAGCGTTGACGACGTACAGCGCCGGCTGCGTCCAGGCGGTCTGATTGAGCTTCTGCTCGGGATCGCGAAGGCAGAGATCGCGCACGGACCAGCCCAGGATGGCGTCGGCTGCGGCGAGCTCCTCCGGCGCGGTGTCGAACAGCTCCGCGCCCATGCCGACGCTCTGAGATCCCTGACCCGGAAAGACGTACGCGCGCATGCCTAGACCATCCCTCGCGTCGGCAGATGGCTGTCGCGTTCGCGAAACCTCACGGAGATGCGGTGGAAGATGAAGCCGAAGAAGAGGGTGAGCAGGAGCAGAATCATGTAATCGACCCTGTTCTGATAGCCCATTTCCGCCTCGTGGATGAGGAACGAGTGCGAGGGGAGATGAATGATGTGCCAATAGTGCAGAACCCGTAGAAACAGCAATCCGGAAGCGGCGAAGAACGCCAGCCGAAACAGGGCGAAGATCCTCGAGATGAGATAAGCGACGGTGGTGGGTGTGTTGGAAAAGGCCAGGGCCTGGAGAGACAGCCGATCGGCGGCGCGGGCAGCGGAATCGGCCGCGTCGTAGGGCGCTTCCTTGGCCGCCTCCCAGTCCGTGGAGGTCCTGCGGCTTGCGGCCTTCATCATCCGTCGGGCGATGCGGCGCATGGCCTGGTTCATGTACCGCTGCAGTTCGCGGCCGACCTCGAACGTGGGATTGAGAGCAAAGACGACCTCCTCGACCGGCCTTGCTGCGGAGAAGGCCCGCACGATGCGGGGATCGAAAACGATCTGGCGGCTGCGCGTCACGTCCACGATCGATCGAAACAGGCCGGTGAAGGAGCGCTCGCCGCTCGGCAGCGTCCGCACTTCGGCGCGCTGACCCCAGGCGCGGAGCTCGCGGGCCACGAGCTTCTTCAGCTGGCCGGGATCGGCCGGCGGCAGAGGCTCGGCCAGGCCAAACAGCGGATAGACGGCACCGCCGTAGGAGCGGCGAACCAGCGCCCGGAGAAACGAGCGGACAGATGCGGAGCGCGACGAGTCGACTTCGATCGGCAGCTGGAACGGGTTGATCCGGTAGCCAACCTCGTCATGGCCGACGAGGATGATGTCGTCCGCACGCTGCGCCGGCACGACCAGGTGGTCCTCGGCGACCTGGCGAAGATAGCTGGCGAACAGCCTGCGGGCCAGCTTGATGGGATCGATGCGGTTCCGCTCCAGAAAATCGATCGCTCCGCCGCGATCGTTCTTCATGTGCTCCAGGACCTCGCCGACGGTGATGCCTTCGACGCGTTCCGCGACCAGAACGCTGGCCGTGCACATCCTTGAAGAAAAGCGCGGATAGCGCACGCCGGCAACGCGCTTGAGGTTCTTGCGAAGCTGGCGGGAGACTTGCGCCCGGATCCGGAAGTCGAGGCCGTCGCGCAGCAGGCCGATCAGCTCGCGGGCGGTGCGCTGCCATGGGACGTGCTTCAACTTCGGGAATCTGCGCAACAGCAGGAAAAACCTCTCGATCTCGGGGATGTCCGAGGTCAGCTGTGCTTCCGCATGAGGATGACGGACGGCGATCCAGACGGGCTCGCCGCCGCGGGCCAGGGTGGCGGCATGCATCTGACCGATGAGCGAAACGCGCTCAGGCTTCGCTTCGAACGTGGCAAAGAGATGCGCGAACGGACGGCCGAGCTCTCGCTCGATGGTAGCGATCACCTCGTCGGCGGACACGGATGTCATGGGACGGGCAGTACGCGCGAGAGCGTGGCAGAACGCTTCCGGAAACAGGTCGATACGGTGCGCGAAGAAATCGGCGACGGCGTACCAGAACCCTCCCAACTGCTCGAAGTGTTCGCGCACGGCGAGCCCAAGAGCAGCGGCATCGGCGCGAGGAGAGCGGGCTTTGGCGATGAGGCGGGCACTGAGAAGGGCGCGACGGTGGGGAGTGAGCCGCTTCGGCTCGCGCCGGTTCTTGGCCGGCGCGAGCGCAACGGGATCTTGCTTCAGGGGCAGTGGGCGCACGGGCACCACAGGAGGCTCAACCGCACGCCCACCCTGGAAACCGGAGGTGACACCTCCGGCGTGTAATGCCGAATCGGACATTCAGGTCCACCCACGCAGTCGCGCAATGACGTGGTCAGCAGACGACGACTCTTAGAAATATTTGTTGCGAACGATTTTCGCCGCCTTGCGTGTGGCTCGGGCGCTGTTCTTTGCCCAGCGCTTCAGCCCGCCGTCGCGTCTCCGTCGATCGTCACGCTGGAAACGGTCGAACAGATCCTTCGCCCCGACGTACTGGGCGCGGGTGAGCGTCCGCATCAACTTCGACAGCGGGCGCAGCTCGCGGCGGCCTTTTTTCCGACGCCGTCGGGAACGGGCGCGGTGAACCGTGATGATCCCTTCGTCGGCGAGGATCGCTACGCGCTTCACGCCTTTGGGAAACCTCACGACTGTAGCTCTGGTCATGATTCTTCTCCTGTCGTGTCGCGAACGGTCAGAACATGCGATTGCGGCGGCGGCGCTTCTCGGTGACGATCACCAGGACCGGCTGCGCACCGGCCTTGATCTGGCCGTCGTCTTCCAGCTCGCGAATGCTGTCGATCACGTCGTCCATCAGCGGACCGCGACCATCGCGAAGCTTCTTGCAGAGTCTCCTCTTCTTCTTTCCAAGATCAACCAGGATGGGGCGTGGGCGGTTATCCGGGGTCGGGGCAGGGACTTCGTCGGCACGAGTAGTGGCCATGTCGTCTCCTTTCGACGTCGCGATGCTCTGTCGGGTTCGGGTATGGGCGTTGGAAATCGCCACTCTAAGCGGTGGCGAAAGAGTTGTCAAAGGTCGATCGGCAGCAAAGATGTGACGGTTTCCTGTGCAATCCTTCGCCACACAATCGAGCTGCGACACCGTACCGCAGCGGCCGCTCGAAACCCGTCATGCGGCTGGAATGAGAGGAAGCGCCAGTCGTAGGGATCGTCGAGCTCGGGCGCGCAATGAAGCTGCGGCGGCTCGGTCAGGTCGAAGCCGAAATCCTGAAGTCCGAGCGCCAGGCCCAGTCCGCGGGCTTTTGCGTAAGCCTCCTTCAAAGTCCATCGCGAAAAAAACGTCTCCGCCTCCCCATCCCAGGCGCGCAGCTCGGCCGCGGTGAAGACGGCACGCGTTAGGTCGGCGACGCGACGGCGATCGTCCACCCTCTCCACATCGACACCGAGATCGCTGCTGCGCGTCACGCCGATCAGTGCGATGCCTTCGGTATGGGAAAGGTTGAAGCGCAGCGACCGGTCGACCAGTTCCGGACGACCGCGCTCGCCGCGCACGATCTCGATGGCGGTCTCCTGGCGATCGAGATACTGCCTCAGCACGGCGCGAAGAAGGGCGTGGGAAACGGCGTAGAGCACGCGGTGACGCTCGAAGACGAATCGGTGGGCCGCCTCGATCTCCGCGGGGGTCAGCCCGGAAGCGATTCGCGGCAGGATCGAGTCGAATCCGGACGAGGGAAGGCGGCCGATCCAGAGATCGACGACGTCGTCGGAGAGCTCGAGCATCGGCAGCGAACGGTACTACGTTCGAATCTGCGGCGCTGAGAGCAGGGACGCGCAGCAGCGCGTCCGCAACTCTGGAGGTGGTGATCCCGGGGCGATTCGAACGCCCGACCTGTTGCTCCGGAGGCAACCGCTCTATCCAACTGAGCTACGGGATCTTCTCGACCTGTCGTCTCACGCCTCACGCGGGAGAGGCGCGATTGTACGGGTTCGCGCCAGGACGAACAACCTCAACCTGTGCGCGGCGACGAATATTCAGTCCTGAGTCACCGTCATCCTGAGCCGGCGGAACCGCGGGGCGGCGGGGTGGCGGGGTGGAGCGGTGAAGCGCGGCGAAGGATCTCTTACCGGGACGATCAGTAGGATGGAGACTCTTCGCCGCGCTACGCCGCTCCACCCCGCCACCTTCCCGCGGCTCCGCAGGCTCAGAGGCTGTGCAGAAATCGAGAGCGGCGCGGACGCGCGCACCTGTCATTCCGAGCGTCAGCGAGGAATCTGGGAGGGCCGGGGCGCGCCACATCAGCCGTTTCAGCTCACTCAGCGCGCCACCCTTCCCCCATCTCGCTGACGCTCGGGATGACAAGCCGCAGAGTGAGGGAATCAATCCACTCCACTCAGGACTCAGCACTCAGAACTCAGGACTCACGGCTTCTTGAGATCCTCGTACAACCGCACATACGTGTCGTAGCGGGCGCGACTGAGCTCCCCCGCCTCGATACGGCGCTTCACTTCGCAGTCGGGCTCGTGAACGTGCGTGCAGTTCGTGAAGCGGCAGAATCCCGCGGCCTCCTCGAACTCGGGGAAATAGTCGCGGAGCGACTCGCGGTCGAGATCCCACAGCCCGAATTCGCGGATGCCGGGCGTGTCGATCAAATACGTTCCGCCGCCGAAATCGTAGAGGGTCGAGCGCGAGGTGGTGTGCCGGCCGGTGCCGCTCCGGTGCAGGTCGCGGGTGACCAGCTGCAGGCGCTCGTCGAGCGCATTGAGGATCGACGATTTCCCGACGCCGCTGTGTCCCACGAGCGCCGACGTTTTTCCGGCGACGATGGCGCGAAGCTCGTCGAGGCCTTCGCCGCTCCTTGTCGAACAGGCGATCACCTGGACACCCAGGTCGCGATAGACCGCGAGTCTGGCGAGCTCCAGAGCGCGCTGCGATGGATCAAGAAGATCGACTTTGTTCACGCAGACCGCCGGCAGTGCGCCGCCGCGCTGGACGGCGATGAGAAAACGATCGATCAGGCGCGGTCGCAACGGCGGCGACTTGACCGACACCACGTGCACGACGACGTCGATGTTCGCGGCGATCAGCCGCTGCAGGTGCGCGTGAAGCGGATCGGGGCGAGCCAGGACGCTGCGGCGCGGCAGCACCGATTCGACATGAATATCCTCGCCATCCCGGATGAGGCGCACCCGGTCGCCGACCGCCAGCGCACTCTTGTGCCTCATGGCAATATGCGGAGGCACGACGCAGTCGAGCTCCTCGCCGGCCGAGAAGACGCGGCATCGCGCGCCGGAGGTGGACATGACGATCGCGGCGCCTGCCTCGTCCTCCGTGTCAGCTTCGAAGACCGCATCGTCGCGCTTTTCACCGAGCTGCTCGATGATCTCGCTCAGCAGAGGACGCCGTCGCGACGACTTCCCGTGTTCATCGAGAAGCTCTTCCCAGTTGTCTTCGGTGACGCGGCCTGCTGCGCCTTCGCCTCCCTTGTCCCTGACGAAGCCGCGGCGGACCTTACCGGCGAGTTGACGCGCTTTGCGCTGCGCATCATCGCCGGCCTTCTTCTCGAGGTCCTTCTGATGCCGCTTCATCTGCCGGCGCAGCATTCGATCTGGTTTCTCGCCCATGGCTACCCGTCGATCGCCACAGGATATCGGCGTTCCAAAGCGGTCGGCAGCACAAATCCAGTTCAACCGGGGCGACGGATGCCTCTGGCCGGGAAGCCGCGCGCATTGTTCCTGGACGACCGCGAGGCCATGAACGCACTGATCACGGCGGTCCTGCGCCGCAATCGGCCATCGCCTATCGGTAATCGCGGCTCCTGAAGAATCCCTCCCGTTTCGCGCCGCCCTTCTCCGCCGACACCTTGCGCGCCGGATCCTCGACCTCGGCCACGGTCGAGACCGGCTGCAGCACGTCCACGTGATCGGTCCACTCCGGTTGTGAGCCTCCACCCAACGGCGAGCTCACTTCGCTTTCGCGTCGCGGCGCGTAGAAGTCGTCGTGCTGCACGTCGGTGCGGCTGCCGGACCCAGTCACGTTCTCGCTGTTGCTGCCGCTCACCCAATCGCCCTGACTGCCGTAACCATGTGGTTCCTTTTCGTCGCGCGGCATCGGAAACCTCCGAGTCGAAGGGTGCAACGGACGAGCCACGCCCCCCCGTCATTCCGAGCCGGCGGAACCGCGCCCCGTCACTTTGAGCCGGCGGTCATCGCTCGGAGAGTTGATCAAGGGCAAGACTCCACGATGCGAACATCTTGAGACCCTTCGCCGCGCTGCGCCGCGCCACCCACCCGCTCGTATGGGAGGGCTTTCGAGCGCGCCAAAGGGGGGCAGGCTGGAAAGCCTGCCCCACACGACTGGCTCAGAACTTCGCGATCTCCTGCGCGATCTCGTCCATCGTGCGCACCGCATCACCCGAGTCGCCGATGTGGTGGTTGACGAGGATCGAGAAATAGCGGTACCCGCCTTTCTCCCCCGCCACGATCCCGCTCAGCGCGTTCACTCCGTTGATCGTTCCGGTCTTGCCGCGAAGTCGAGCAGAGAGATTCGTCAGGCGATTGTGCAGTGTTCCTTCATTGCCTGGCTGCGCGAGAATCATCCACCACGTACCGCGGCGTTCGGGCGCATTCATCCATCGCAGCACCTGGACCAGAGCCGCCGGCGTGACGAGGTCGTCGGGCGACAGGCCGCATCCGTCGACCAGGTGCATCTCGTCGGGAGACACGCCCGCCTCGGTCGTGGCGAAGCGACGCTCCAGCTCCTCGGATTCGTCGTACGACCCGCTCGGCGACGATCGCTTGAACAGCATCTCGGCATAGAGATTCTGGCTGTTCTTCAAAACCGACATGAGGAGCTGCGCCAGCATCGGCGACTCGATCACGGCGATCCGCTGGCCCGACGGTGCGGCGGCACCGGCTGATTGCAGCCCAGCGCAGTCGGCCCCTGCACACGGCGGCCGCTCGCGGCGGACGCGGACCGATCCGCTCACGGCAATGCCCGCACCGACGAGCGCATCGCGGAACCGCATCGCCGTCCAGATCGCGGCATTAGGCACCGAGTCTTCGCCGATCGTGTTCTCGTCGAATGCGAGAGCATCGACCGGCGCCGAGTAGCCGCTCGGCAGGTTGCCGACTTTCCAGCTGCTGGGAATCGTGACCGCGTCGAAGCGCGAGACGTCGGCAATGACGTCGCGAACTTCCGTGACGTGGCGCGCCTCCAGCGCCGCTACGAAGGGAGTGAAGCCGGGCGACCCATGCCGCTGTGATCCGAAGGATGGATCGCCATCGCCGCGGATCACGACGTCGGGGCCGTCGATCCAGAGCTCCGTCGTCAGCTGCGACGTCAGGCCGATGCAGTTCGCGTCCGTTGCCGCGGAGAAGAGCTTCCGATTCGAGGCCGGCGTGAGGAGCGTGTGCGCGTTGTGCGCGTACAGCACCTTCCCGTTGTCGTCCTCCACCACGATTCCCCAGATCGCCTTCGCTGTGGACGAGGCGGCCAGCAGTTGATCGATGTTCCGCTGCAGTGAAGGCGTCGCCGGCGGCTTGACCGCCGCGGTTGCGCACGAGAGGAGAAGCGAGGCAAGAAAAGCGAACGAGAAGATCCCGGCGTGTTTCATGGTCGCGAATTATCCACCGTGGGGCGCAGGTGCACCCTGCGAGTCACCGCCACTCCTCCAGCGATGGAGCGGTCTCCAGATTTTCACCTGCCGCTTCCAGCATCGGCGCGACGTCGACACCTGGAAAGCGATCGGCGAGCCGCTTGGCAACAGCACGGGCGATGAGGCACGCACCGCAGTCGCGGCCGAGCGCGTACAGCGGCAGCGCGGGCGCAGCCGTCCTCGCCGGAGCTGCGTGCGAGGACCGCCCATGGCCGTGCTCGATCTCGCACGTGAGGTAATCGCGAACGCGCGAGGCGATGCCGAGGTCGTCCGCGATCGACGCCGCTTCGCAGGCCGCGTCGAGAAGAAACAGATCGTGGAGCGCGAACAGCGACCCGTGCTCCGCGACTGCATGGTCGACGAGGGCGTCGACGAGCGGCTGAAAATCGACGGCCTCGCCGCGCTCGCGATACGGCCCTCCTCGGGAAGAGGCCGCCATCTCCCAGATGCCGACGCGCAGCGCGGCAAAGCGGCCCTTCTCGCCGAGAATCGTGGAAAGCCGCCAGGCCGCGACGGCCATGATCAGCTTGTGCCCGAGGTCCTCGAAATCGTCGCAGGCCACGCGGAAGTAGTCGCGCCGCAGCCGATCGTCGTCGAGGCGCGCCGCGAGCCAGCGCTCGGCGCGCACGCGATCGCTATCCCGGATCGCCATCCGCAGCTCCCCGGCATCGACCGGTTGATTGGAATCGATCGCAGGCGGCTCGAGGATCGGCGGCTCACTCCACGGCTGTCGCGCCAGCGCCGCGTAGATCGCACACTCGACGAGAACGTCGTCGAATCGATCGCCGAGCTCTTCGCGCAGGTCGTGCGCCGCCAGGCAACAGAGCACGGCATGCTTGCCGTGCAGCGACGGTGAGTAGGCGAGCACCGCAAAACGGGCCACCGCCAGGAAGAGATCGTCCGAAGAGTGCCCGGCGCGGAAATCGCGCAGCGACGTGCGAATCCCGTCGATATCGCGTTCGATCAGCGGATCGTAGAGAGACATTGCGAATTGCGCGTCTGTCATCGCGAGCGTCAGCGAGAGATCTGAGCGGACGGGCGGCGCGCGGAGGCAACGATTCTCGAGCCCCGCCCACCCAGATTCCTCGCTGACGCTCGGAATGACATTTCGCCATCCTAATGATGCTTCTTTGCGGATTTCGCGCTCTTCGGAGTCTTCGTCACGCGTGTCGCGGCCGTGTCGCTCGTGGAGGTGCCTTCTTCCTCCGAGCGACCGTCGTCGACGTTCACGGTCTGGGTCATCGCGTCGGTGCCGGTGGGCGCGGGCTGCGCCGCGGCGGGAGCGACGGTCTGAGTGGTCACGGTCCCAGGAGCAGGTTGGCGACTTCGCGCTTTGCACGAGCTCATGACGAGCACAACAGATAAGACGATGAGGATGCGGGTCACTGCTTTTCGGCTCACGACGACCTCTCTCCGGTTGACGCGTCAGGCGCGACGGTCGCTCATGCAATTTCCCTGACAGGATTCGCTACAATGCGCCGCCATGGCTAAACGCAAGCGCATAGGCGTTTTCGGCTGGGGAATCGTTGCGCCGAAGTCGCCTGACATCGATGCGTTCGAACGAAACCTCGAACAGCCGGAAACGTGGCTCACCCCGTTCCGCGGCTACGGTCAATCGAACTTTCTGGTTGGGTACCCGGACTTTGATTTTGAAACATACCATGACTGGTTCGACGAGCGATTCCCCCCCGCGAAGTTCGCGCAACTGAACGACAAGATGGGGCCAATGGTGAAGTACGCCATCGGCTCATTCATCCAGTCGCTCTCACAAAACCAAGGGATCGAGAAGTACCTTCAGACGCTGGGAACGAAGTGCCACGTCTACGTCGGCACCGGCCTGGGCGAGCTCACCGTCGCCTCGACCGAGGCGGTGCGCTACGACCGCGCGCAGCGCCGGTGGAACGAATTCTGGGGCGCCGCCGAGCGCTGTGAGCCGCTGCGACGACACCGGGCCGGCCAGGCGGATTCCGGTGCGCCCCGCAATCCAGGGGAGCTCCCCATCGGATCGGAAGCGTGGATCGACGCCAAGCACGAGTGGGAAGCCTATTGGGCCGAGCGCAGCGATCAGCTCGCGGAGTATCTGGCCGAAGCCGCGGCCATCCTCGGCGAGCCGGTGCCGCCGTCGTCCGGGTCCGCCAAGCTCTCCATGATCCGGCAGAAGCTGAACCGGATCAGGCAGCTGAACAGGAAGTGGGGCTGTCCGGAAGAACCGTGGGCGGCCGTGTCGCCGAACCTGCTCTGGAACATCTCCAACATTCCCGCGGCTCAGGTCTCCATGTTAGGCCGAATCACCGGCCCCGCTTTCGCCCCGATCGCCGCCTGCGCTTCCTTCGGCATCGCCGCCAAGATGGCCGTCGACTCCATCAACCTCGGCGAAGCGACGGCCGTCATCATCGGCATGACCGATCCTCCGCCCCATCCCCTGTCCATCTCCGCGTTCTACAACGCCAACGTCGTCTCTGCGGATGCCGACGTGTCGCGGCCGCTCACCGGGCTGAAGGGAACGCACGTCTCCGGAGGCTCCTGCGTCTGGATCGTCGGCGACGCCGAGGCGCTCATGGCACAGGGATTCCGACCGGTGGGCCTCGAGATCGTCGGCGTAGGCACTTCTTCGGACGCTCACCACATCATCACCCCGTCGAAGGGTGGACCTCAGCTGGCGATGAAGGCCGCACTCGACAACGTAAAGGCCACCGACGTCACCACGTGGGACATGCATGCCACCGCCACTCCCGGCGACGCCACCGAGATCGAGAACTCGCTGGAGATGCTCCACCCCGACGTCATCTTCACCGCCCGCAAGGGAACCTTCGGCCACGGCATGTCGGTGGGCGGCGGATGGGAGCTCACCGCGCAGCACCTCGGTATGGCCAAGGGAAAACTCTTCCCCGTCCCGCTCAGCGAGGGCGAGCTCCACGCCGACGTCAAGGTCCATTCGGCGAAGTTCGTCCATGAGGCCGGCTGCTCCGTTTCCGACGGATACAGCGGAAAGCTGAGCATGGGCATCGGCGGCGTCAATTCCTGTGTCATCAGCCGCCCCTGGGACCCGGAGTTCGTGGCCGCGCACCTGAAGCAGGCAGGCCACACTGCGAAGGCGAGCTGAGAGCCGGATCTACATCACGTAGAAACCGCGGCCTGCCTTCCTCACAACTCGCCGCGACCCGCTCCTCGTGTGGGACAGGCTTTCCAGCCTGTCCTCCGATCGTCCGCCCTCGGGGACCCGCGAGACGGACGAAGCAGTGGTCAGCCGATCGTCGACGGCGGCCTAATATGTGCCCGTCCTGGAATTCGATTGGAGCAATGACATGCGGATGAAGATCTGGTTCGCCACGGCTGTCCTCATTCTCGGTGTGCTCACCTCGGCTCCGGCCCTGGAAAGCCTGCCCCACACCGACCGGCTCAGAGCGACGGGGGGATCGCCTGTGCTCTTCCCTTGGACACGTAGTCCGCCAGCGCGGCCGTCCAGTGGCGCATCGGCAGGAGGCCGAGTCGCTCCGACTCGAGGCAGCGCATCGGCGTGTAGCGCGGCCGCGGCGCGCGCATCAGCGTGCTCTCGCTGACCGGCTCGATGAAGCTCTCCGCGGAACCCACGAGCCGCGCGGCTTCCCGCGCAAACTCTTCGTACGTGCAGGTTCCGCTGTTCACGATGTGATACGTCGCCGGCCCGCCGACGCTGAGGATCTCCTGCAGGCGATGGACGAGATCGACGACGTATGTGGTGCTCGCCCAGATGTCGCGGATGGCCTTCACCCGCTCTCCGTTCCTGAGGCGCTGAGCGGCTGTGGCGAGAAAGCTCTCTTTTCCGTGTCCGAACACCCATGACGTGCGGATGATGAAAGCGCGATCGCAGCGCTCGATGACGGCGCGTTCGCCCTCCGCTTTGGTCTTGCCGTAGACGTTCACCGGACGTGGCTCGTCGCCGATCGTGTAGAAGTCTGACGCGGCAGCAGGCTGCTGCCGCCCCGGCCGGCTGGCAGCCGGCGCTTCGATCGCGGGACCGCGCGCGCCGTCGAAAACATAGTTCGTGCTGAAATGGACGACAGTCGCTCCGATCGACGCGGCGGCCGCGGCGATGTTCGACGGCCCGGCGACATTGACGGCGCGCGCCAGGTCAGGCCGGCTCTCGCATTCGTCCACACCGATGACGGCGCAGTTGAAGACGACCGCGGGCCGGAGCACGCGGAACACACGGCGAACGGCAGCCTCATCGACGATGTCGAGCTCGGAGTGAGAGAGCGCGATGACGTCGTCCTTACGCTCGAGTTGCGACCTCAGCTCCCTCGCCACCAGACCGGCCGCGCCGGTAATGACGGTCCGCGCCATTGCCGATTCGACTCCCTACTGGAACTCGATCCCCGTCCGCATCGCGAAAGTGTACCGGACGGCGACGGGCCGGCTCACGGGTCGAAGCGAGAAAGTATCCTTGCGGGTCGCCGCCGCAGTCCTCAGCGCCGTGTCAGATGACGCGGCGTGGCCTTCACCAGCGCCCCTTCGCGGTCGATGCCGTGGCGTTTGTCGAGCAGGGTCTGGCGGATGTAGTCGAGCAGGCGATCGAACTCCATGTCCGCTTCGTGCATCATGCGCGCGAGGTGGAGGACGACTTCGACGCCGGCCAGATTGACACCGAGATCGCGCGTGAGAGTGAGGATCATCTCCAGCTTGTGGATCTCGTCTTCGCCGTACAGGCGCGTGTTGCCCGACGTGCGGGCCGGCTTGATCAGCCCCTCGCGTTCGTAGAGCCGCAGCGTCTGCGGGTGAATGTTGTACCGCTCCGCGATGATCGAGATCATCACGTAGCCGTCTGATCTGCGTCGCGGCATTTTGAGTTGGTTCCTCGGGTTCCTGGTTCCTCGGGTTCCTGGTTCCTGGTTCCTGGTTCCTGGTTCCTGGGTTCCTGGGTTCCTGGTTCCTGGTTCCTGGTTCCTGGTTCCTGGTTCCTGGTTCCTGGGTTCCTCGGGTTCCTAGGTTCCTGGTTCCTGGGTTCCTGGTTCCTGGGTTCCTCGGGTTCCTAGGTTCTCAGAGCAAACCCGAGGAACCCCGAGGAACCCCGAGGAACCCCGAGGAACCCCGAGGAACCCCGAGGAACCCCGAGGAACCCCGAGGAACCTAGGAACCCCATGCAATAGCTTTCACGTCATTTGTTCTCGTCCACGACTTCCGCGTCGATGACGTCGTCCTTCGACGTTCCGCCGCCGGCCTGGCTGCCCTGGCCGCTCTGGCCGCCGGTCGCTCCCCCGGCTGCGCCGCCTCCACCCTGGCTGCCCTGCTGGTACATGATCTCGGCGAGCTTGTGCGAGGCTTTGGTCAGATTGTCGGTGGCGCGTTTGAGGTTGTCGATGCCGCCCTGCTCCATCGCCTTGCGGGCATCGCTGATGGCGCTCTCGAGCCCCTGCACATCGCCACCGGCGAGCTTCTCGCGGTTCTCGCTCAGCATCTTCTCCACCTGGTAGGTGAGCGAGTCGAGCTGATTCTTCGCTTCGATCTCCTCGCGGCGCTCCTTGTCCTCGGACGCATGCGCTTCCGCGTCCTTGACCAGCCGCTCCACGTCGTCCTTCGACAGACCGGACGAGCTCGTGATCGTGATCTTCTGCTCCTTGCCGGTGCCGAGATCCTTGGCCGAGACGTTCATGATGCCGTTGGCGTCGATGTCGAACGTGACCTCGACCTGCGGGATGCCTCGCGGCGCGGGCGGAATCCCGACCAGGTGGAACGCGCCGAGCAGCTTGTTCGCCGACGCCATTTCGCGCTCGCCCTGGTGGACCTTGATCTCGACCGAAGTCTGGTTGTCCGCAGCCGTCGAAAAGATCTCCGACTTCCGCGTGGGAATGGTCGTGTTGCGCTCGATGAGCTTGGTCATCACGCCGCCGAGAGTCTCGATGCCGAGCGAGAGCGGAGTGACGTCGAGCAGGAGCACGTCCTTGACGTCGCCACCAAGAACGCCGCCCTGAACCGCCGCGCCGATGGCGACCACTTCGTCGGGGTTGACGCCCTTGTGAGGCTCCTTGCCGAAGTAGTCCTGCACGATCTTCTGCACCATCGGGATGCGCGTCGATCCGCCGACCAGCACGACTTCGTCGATGTCTTTCGGCTGAAGGCCGGCATCCGCCAGCGCCTGCTTCAGCGGTCCCATCGTCCGGTTGACGATGTCGCCGATGAGCTGCTCGAACTTGGCACGCGTGAGCTGCATGTTGAGATGCTTCGGCCCCGACGCGTCCGCCGTGATGAACGGCAGGTTGATGTCGGTGGCCGCCGTCGAGGAAAGCTCGATCTTCGCCTTCTCGGCGGCTTCCTTCAGACGCTGCAGGGCCATCTTGTCCTTCGACAGATCGATGCCCTGATCCTTCTTGAACTCGTCGACGATCCAGTCGATGAGGCGCTGGTCGATGTTGTCGCCGCCCAGATGCGTATCGCCGTTGGTCGACTTCACCTCGACGACACCTTCGCCGACTTCCAGGACCGAGATGTCGAACGTACCGCCGCCGAAGTCGTACACGGCGATGGTCTCGTTGCCCTTCTTGTCCAGGCCGTAGGCCAGTGCCGCGGCCGTCGGCTCGTTGACCAGGCGCTCGACCTTCAGGCCGGCGATCTCACCCGCGTCCTTGGTGGCCTGCCGCTGCGAGTCGTTGAAATACGCGGGAACGGTGATCACGGCGCGGTCGACCTTCTCGCCGAGGTAGTCTTCCGCAGCCTGTTTGAGTTTCTGCAGGATCATCGCGGAGATCTCGGGAGGCGAATAGAGCTTGCCCGAGATGTCGACGCGGACGTCGTTGTTCGAGGCGCGAACGACGTGATACGGCACCATCTTCATCTCTTCGTTCACTTCGTCGTACTTCCGACCCATGAAGCGCTTGATCGAGAAGACGGTGTTCTCCGGGTTCGTGATCGCCTGGCGCTTGGCAACCTGACCCACCAACCGCTCGCCGTTCTTGGCGAAACCGACGACCGAAGGGGTCAGACGGCTTCCCTCGGCGTTGACGATGACTTTGGGCTCATTGCCCTCCATCACCGCGACGACCGAGTTGGTCGTACCGAGGTCAATGCCGATGATTTTGGCCATAATTGCTTCTCCTTCTATGACTTAGCAGTATATGAGTCTACTGCCATCAACTTTAACTGAAGACGTAAACCTGAGTCTAGCATTGTTAATTCCCGATGCGAAGAGCGTTCCGGCGTGCTTAAGCGGCAGGCGACTCAAGCGCTTACCTTCAGGCTGGCTCGACAACCGCACGCGGTGCCCGGAGGTCGCTGCACCTCGAACGAACGAGATCTGCGCGTCGTCTCAGCAAAGACACGAGCCCGTCGAATGAGATGCGACGGCAGCTTGTTATCATCGCCGCAAATCGGAGGAGAAATTCTCAATGGATCAATTCCAACAGCAACCAGCCTGGATCAGCTCGAGCACGGTGGAGACGGATCTGCGGGTACGGACCTTCGTCCGCACCGTGTACGCATGGATGTTCGGAGGCCTGCTGCTGACCGCCTTCGCGTCGATGTGGGTGATCAGCTCGCGCGCCATGCAGCAGATGATCTTCGGCAACCGCATCGTTCCGTTCGTGCTCTTCGGCGCGGAGTTGCTTCTCGTGTTCGGCCTCTCGGCCGCGCTCCAGCGGCTCTCCAGCGCCGCCGCGGCATCGATGTTTCTGATCTTCTCGCTGCTGAACGGCCTGAGCCTCAGCGCGATCTTCTTCGTCTACACGCAGGCGTCGATCGTTCAGGCTTTTGTCACGGCGGCCGGCATGTTCGGGGCGATGGCCGTCTTCGGCCTGGTCACGAAGAAGGACCTCACTTCCTGGGGATCGTTCTTCTTCATGGGCCTGATCGGGATCGTGATCTGCTCGGTGGTGAACATCTTTCTGCACTCCGGCGGGCTTTCGTTCGTGATCAGCGTCGTCGGCGTGTTCGTCTTCGTCGGGCTGACGGCCTACGACAACCAGAAGCTGAAGAGATACGCGACGGTGACCGGCGACATGCAGCAGAACCTCGCCATCGTCGGGGCCTTGGCTCTCTACCTCGATTTCATCAACCTGTTCATCATGCTCCTCCGCCTCTTCGGCGGCGGCAACCGGCGCAACTAACAGAGAAACGCTCTTCGCGAGACGGCGGCCGCGTGGCCGCCGTCGTCTTTGCAGCGATCGCCTGACGGTTCAGTGCAGCGCCGCGGCCACGCTCTGCAGGCAGTCCCTCACCGCGGCCAGGATCTGTTCCGCGCGAATCGGTTTCGGGACGACATCGCAGACTTCGATGCGCTCCAGCTCCGCGCGGACGCGCTCGGAGTCGTCGGCGGTCATGCTGTGCAGAGCACTCCCGGAGAATGGGGCACAGACGATTCCGCCTGTGCCGAGGTGATGGTTGGATTCAGAGTACCGGTGTTGCCATTGCCGAGGAACGTCCCATTCGCGAGGGGAAGCGGCCCCGGATTCGCCATGGTCGGCACGACATCCGGCGAGCCACAAAAGAGTGCTGAGTGCTGAGTGCTGAGTGCTGAGTGCTGAGTCTGGTTAAGCGGCGAGCTCGGCAGTCTCAAACCAATCCAGCCTCAACACTCAGTACTCAGCACTCAGCACTCAGCACTCCGCCGGGTACAGCGGTTGCTATCCCGTTCGACCGTGACTCAAGGAGGGCAGTTCATGAACAAGAAGTTGTATCTCGCCACGGTTTTTCTTCTGATCTTCGGGCTCGCGTGCGGCTCGATCAACCGCGTGATCCCGACGGATGAGGCGATGAAGGCGGACGTCAAAGGCAAGATCGCCGAGGTCTATCCAGCAAAGGCGACTGAGATCGGTGTGAGCGTCGATCACTCCGTGGTTACGCTCAGCGGAACGGTCGACTCGGCCACGCAGCGCAATGCCATCGGCGACGCTGCCAACAGCGTCCACGGCGTCAAGCAGGTGATCAACGAAATCCAGGTGAAGTAGAGAATCGGTCACCGGGTCACCCGGTTTCCAGGTCTCCGGGGGCATTCACTCGCGGCTCCCGGTGACCCGGTAACCTGGTGACCCGGCAATGCCTCGCGGGGCGCGCCGCCGGAGCGATAGACTGTGGCCGGCCCCATGCGCACGCGCTTTGCCATCGAGGAACGCGGGAGCAGCGTCCGGACGGAAATCGTCGGCGGCATCACCACCTTCGTCTCGATGGCGTACATCATCGTGGTCAACCCGGCCATCCTCGAGTTTGCCGGGATTCCGCCCGGCCCGAGCACGATCGCCACGATTCTGACCGCCGCGTTCGGAACGCTGCTGATGGGGCTTTACGCGAACCGGCCGATCGCGGTCGCGCCGTACATGGGCGAGAACGCCTTCATCGCCTTCGGTCTGGCAGCATTCGGAATCGGATGGCAGCAGCGACTGGGCGCGGTGTTCATCAGCGGCCTGGTGTTTCTGTTGATCACCTTTCTGGGCGTGCGGACCTGGCTGGCGGACTCGATCTCTCCATCGCTCAAGCAGAGCTTCGCCGCCGGCATCGGGCTCTTTCTGACGTTCATCGGCCTGGTGGAGACCGGCATCGTCACGAGCGCGAAGGCCGTCCCGGTGCAGATCGGAAACCTGCGCGAGCCGACGGCGCTGCTGGCCGTGGCCGGTTTCGTGATCACGTCCGCGCTGCTGTATCGCCGGGTGAAAGGCGCCATCCTCATCGGCATGGTCGTCACTGCCACCGCCGGCATTCTCCTCGGCTACGGAAAGGCGCCCCAGGGCATCGTGGCGCTGCCGTTCCGCGGCGCGTACGACCTCGCGCCGATCGCCTTCCAGCTGGACGTCGTCTCGATTCTGCGCCTCTCGTTCCTCCCCATTCTGCTGACTCTCTTTCTCATGTCGCTGCTGGACACGCTGGGAACGCTCGTGGGCGTAGGTGCCGCCGCCGGCATGCTCGACGAGCACGGCAATTTCCCGGACATCAAGAAGCCGATGGTGGTCGACGCGCTTTCGTGCGTCTTCAGCGGCCTGGCCGGAACGTCGACCAGCGGTGCGTACATCGAGTCGGCCACCGGCATCCGCGAGGGAGCGCGAACCGGTCTGGCCTCAGTCGTGACTGCCGCGCTCTTCGTCGTCTCGCTGTTCCTGATCCCGCTATTCGAGCCGATGCAGGCGCTGCGCTACGCCTACGCGCCGCCGCTGATGATCGTCGGAATGCTGATGCTCTCGTCGGTGACGAGGATCGATTTCGACGACCTCACCGAGCTCGTCCCCGCCTTCACGACCATCGTGGTCATGGCCTTCACGTACAACATTGCCAACGGGCTGACCGCCGGCCTGGTGCTTCATCCGCTGATGAAGCTGATCACCGGGCGGTATCGAGAGGTGCGCGCCGGGTCGATCGCGCTGGCGCTGCTCTGCCTGGTGTACTACTTCTTCGGGATCGTGCACTGAGACCCGGCGGCGGTTGTCAGAGCCCGGAACCGCGAATGCCGAAGCTCCTTCGTAACGCGGAGCAGGCGGCCCAATAGCCGCACATGCCGTGAACGCCGCCGCCGGGCGGGGTCGAGCTCGAGCCGATGTAGATCCGCCGGTTGGGCGTTGCGTACGGATCAAAGGCCGGAAACGGCCTCATGAGCAGCTGCAGGAAATCGTTGGCTCCGCCGGCGATGTCGCCGCCGACGAGATTGGCGTCGTGGTCCTCGTATTGCGCTGTATTCATCGTGGCACGCGCGAGGATCCGGCCGCGGAAGCCGGGCGCGAAGCGTTCGACCTGCTTCTCGATCGCGTCCGTCATGTCGACGGTCGAGCCGTTCGGCACATGGCAGTAAGCCCAGCCGGTCTGTTTTCCGTTCGGCGCGCGCGTCGAATCGAAAAGGCTCTGCTGCGCGACGAGCACGAAAGGCCGGTCGGTCGTCCTCCCCTGCCAGACTGACGACTCGTAGGCCGCGATTTCTTCGAGCGTTCCCCCGACATGAACCGTTCCCGCAGTCCGGCACTCTTCGGCGCGCCAGGGAATCGGATCGTCGAGCGCCCAGTCGACCTTGAACACGCCCGGCCCGTAGCGAAAACGGCGCAGCTTCCGGACAAAGCGATCGGGCAGATCGTTTCCGGCAATCGCGGCCAGCTGCCGCGGAGTGACGTCGAAGATGACCGCGCGGGCGGCCTCCGGAATGTCTCGCATCGAGCGCACCGGCCGCGAAGTCTCGATCTCCCCGCCCAACGATTGGAAGTGCGCGGCCAGCGCGGAGGAGATCGCGCCCGACCCCCCGCGAACGCACGGCCATCCGGCGGTGTGACCGGCCAGCGCGAGCGCGATGCCGACTGACGCCGACCCTGCGCAGTGGAGAGGGCGGATTGCATGCGCGCCGCAGCCGGCGAACAGAGCCCGGGCGGCAGGAGTTCGAAACCGCCGGGCGATCGCGCTTGTCGACCGCAGACCGTAGATCCCAAGCCTCGCCATCAGCGGGAGCTGCCGTCGAGCGTCGAGGAGCGGCCGAAGCATCTGCGAGAGCAGCGCCTCCGCATGCCTGACGAACGGCTCCATGAGCGTGCGATAGGCCGGTCCGTCGATCATCAGGCCAGCCACTGTGCGCTCGAGCGATGGATCGAGAACCGCGGCGGATCCGTCGTCCAGGGGATGGGCGAGAGCGTGCGGCGACTGCAGGAACTCGACGCCGAGGCCGGCGAGCGGCAGGGTGCGAAAGAAGGGCGAGACCACGGCCATCGGATGAATCGCCGAACAGGCGTCGTGCAGAAACCCGGGCAGAGTGAGCTCGGCTGTCCGCGCGCCGCCGCCGATCGTGTCGTTCGCCTCGACCAGGAGCGTCTTCACTCCGCCGCGTGCCAGCGCGACGGCGGCGGCGAGACCGTTTGGCCCGGCACCGACGACGACGGCGTCATACGACGGCATCTCCAGACGATATCGGATTCGCGTCACCCAATGCCGATTCGCGGCGGGCGCTCTCGAGCGGATGCCTGGCACTGCCGTCGCTCAGTTGCCATGCCGGGGGACATGCCGCGGCAGACGAGGGAAAGAGGCACCGAAACGGGCAGACTGGAAAGCCTGCCCCACACGAGGCATGAAAACTTTCGAGCCACCCGGGTAGGGAAAGCGGCTCGGCGGTCACTCCTCAGGCGGGAGAGGTCTTTATGAAGCTCGTCGCGAGCGTCGCCAGGAGCATAGCCGCGAGTCCGGAGGTCGAGACGCTGCTGCTGTCGAACGACCAGCTGCAGTACCTCGAGCGAATCAGCCAGTCGATGAACCCGGAGATGCCGGGGGCCTTCGGCTGGCCACACGTCGTTCGCGCCATTCTCGACAGGGTCGAGAAAAGCGGCATCGACCTCACTGCGGCGCGCAATGAAGAAGAGATCACCCAGCTCGCAGCGGGGGGGCTGCGAGGTCGCTACGGACGCCGGCCGGCGCGGCTCAGCGAGCCGCTTTCCTCTTCCCGGTTCCGACGAGCAGATCGACCAGCGTGTCGAGTGAATCGGCCTGGGACAGGTCGATGCCACTCTGGAACGCCGCCTCGATCAGGCCGCGAATGATCTCGGCCCGGCTGATGGCCTTTCCGTGCTTGAGACGGATGTCGATGGCCAGCCGGTCGAGATAGGCCACATGCCGGTCGAGCAGGACGACCGTAATTTTGGCCCAGGGTTCGGTGTGTACGATGGGACGACCGCGATTGCTCTTGACAGGACTCACGCGTACTCCTCGAAGTTGAATTTTTTGACCGGGCGAAGGAAAGTCTAGTTCCTTCGACGGTCAAAGTCTATTTTTCCTTATCTAAGTTTTGGCTGCAAGAAGCCCGTGCTGGCCAGCCATCGCCGGACCCACGGCGCTACGGCTGGAGGTGGAGCAGCATTTCCGTTGCTCCTCACTGACCGATGTTAAACCGGAGCGGTCGCTGCTGCAATCGGCCAATTATCGCGCCCGTCATCCGCTTGTAACCCATTCAGCTCATGGCCCGCTTCATGAACGAGCGCAGCCCCAGGTAGGTGAAGAGGGCAGCGAGCGCGAGCAACGCGGCGATGATGGCCGGCTCCGGCATGTGCGGCACCGCCGGCGTGAGCGCACTGCGCAGTCCTTCCGACACGTACACGAGCGGGTCGATCAACACCAGCCACTTCATGACCGGCACCGCGTCGAGACCGCGCCACGGGTAGTAGGTGCAGCCGAACATGATCATCGGCGCGATGATCACGCTGAACATCAGCCCGATCTGCTGCGGCGCGATGGCCGTGCCGATGAACAGCCCGATCGCAGAGAATGCCAGACCACTGAGGATGGTCATGATCATCAGCATGCCGACGTTCCGGAACGTCAGGCCGGGGATCGGCCCCATGATCAGGCGTGCGATCGGAAGAACGAAGATCGAAGCGACGATGCCCTGCATCGCCCCGGCCACGATTTTTTCCACGGCCACGAGCTGATTGGCGATCGGTGCGAGCAGGCGATCCTCGATTTCCTTGGTCCAGCCGAACTCCTGCACCATCGGCAGGGAGACCGCCTGGACCGCCGAAAGGGCGAGGCTCAGGGCCAGAATCCCCGGCAGCATCGTGGTCGTGTAGGCGCGACCGACGATCCCCATTCGCGGCATGATCAGCCCGAAGATCAGCACGAAGAGAAGCGGCTGCAGGGTCGTCCTGACCAGGAAGTACCCAATCTCCCGGCGCGCGACGGTCACGTCGCGCATCAGGAGCGCGGCGAAGATCCGCCAGTACGGCACGCGTTCGCTCATTCCAGCTTCCTCCCCGTCAGTGAGATGAAGAGGGTCTCCAGGCTGGGGCGTGACAGGTGAATGTCGCGCACGCTCATGCCATGCCCTTCGCCGATGGCAATGAGCAACGGGATGGTCTCTCCTCCCCGCCCGCTGTACACGCACAGATCGTTTCCGCGTGCCTCGGCCTTCGTCGTTCCTTCAACGCGCGAGGCCTCGCTGACCAGCGCCTCCGCGGGGGCGTCGAAGGTCACTTCCACGATCGTGTCGCCGGGCGCCTGTATCTTCAGTTGCTGCGGCGTATCCAGCGCGAGCAACTTCCCGTGGTCGACGATCCCGAGCCGGTCGCAGAGCTGGTCGGCCTCTTCCATGTAGTGCGTGGTCATGACGATGGTGCGTCCCTGGCGATGGAGGTCGCGAAGGATGTCCCAGAGCGCGAGCCGCGCCTGAGGGTCGAGCCCGACGGTCGGCTCGTCGAGGAAAAGCACCTGCGGGTCGTGGCTGAGGGCCCGGCCGATCATCAGCCGTTGCTGTTGTCCGCCCGAGAGCTGATCGACTTTCGCGTCCTTCTTCTCGGCGAGACCGAGGCGCTCGAGGAGCTCTCCGGCACGACGGCGAGCCTGGGCCGCCGTAATGCCGAAGTATGTGGCGTGAAAAACGAGATTCTCGAATGCGCTCAGGCTCCGGTCGGGATTCGGCCGTTGCGGCACGACGCCGATCCGGCGGCGCACGCCCGCTGGATCGGCATTGACGCTGATCCCCGCGACGAACGCCTCGCCCGACGTCGCCCAGACGCGCGTGGTCAGGATTCCGATGGTGGTCGTCTTTCCGGCGCCGTTCGGGCCTAACAGGCCGAAGAACTCCCCATCCCCGATTTCGAGATCGAGCGAGTCCACTGCGACCACCGGAGGCAGCTTCTGTGCACCCCGCCGTGTGGGCGGGGGGTCGTACACCTTTCGGAGCCCTCGTGTCTGGATCGCGCTCATTGAGGCGCGAATCATAAGCGAGTCCTGAGTGCTGAGTCCTGAGTCCTGAGTGCCCCCCAGCCCTTGTTCCCGGCGCGAACGGTACGATCGTCGTTCTCAGCACTCAGGACTCAGGACTCAGGACTGTTTTTCAGGCCGTTTCCGCATATTCTTTGCAGAACGCCGACACGGAGGATGAAATCGTGAGGTACTCGGGGCGTCTCGCTGTAATCGTGTTGATATCGCTCGCCATCGGCTGCATCTCCGGAGACCAGAAACGCGGGACGCGTCACTACAACGTGATCGCCGTCGAAGACGAGTGGCAGCTCGGGGCGGCCCTGTCGGCGGACATCGCCCGCCAGGTGCAGCTCGTGAACGACCCGCAGGCGCTGACGTATCTTCGCGCGCTGGGCGAACGGCTGGTACGCCAGACGACGCTGTCGAACCTGCCATGGGAGTTCCACATCGTCAACAGTCCCGACGCGTACGCCTTTGCGATTCCGGGAGGTCACGTCTACGTGACCACCGGAGCGATCAAGACGATGCGCACGGCCGCGGAGCTGGGCGGGCTGGTCGCCCATGAGCTCGGCCATGCCGTCGATCGCCAGACGATCGCCGTGCTGTCCGCGCGCTACGGCGTTCGCGAACTTGCCAGCGCTGCGAACGGCGGGAACCCCGCCATCTACAAGCAGGTCTTGAGCGAAGTGGTGCCGGCCTCGCCCCCGATGCGCTTCACCTCTGCCGATGAAAAGACCGCAGACGATTTCGCGGTGAAGTGGCTGCAGAACGCGGGATATGACCCCAACGGTCTGGTGGGGATGATTCAGGCGCTGCAGGCACTGCAAGCGACGAACGCCGCAGGCGTGCAGCGGTTCTTCGCCGCCCATCCGCTGGACAATGACTCGATCACAGAGATCCGCGGGGAGATTTCCAAGCTGCCGAAGAAGGCCGGCCTGATCAGCGACGAGCCGGAGTTCCACGCCGCGAAGGACCGTCTCTAACGGCGCGGGTCTCCGCGCCGTCGTGCTCCCCGTCCATCGGCGCTTCCATCACGAAGTCCGCTTCGCCGTGCAGCTGGGTCGCGGAACCACGAGCGAGCATGACTCGCAGCATCAGCGGTGTGACCAGCGTCGTCAGGATGACCATCAGCGCCACCGCGCTGTAGAGGCCCGCGTCGAGCAGCTTCGTCGACAAGCCGATCTGGGCAAAGATGAGGCCGACCTCGCCGCGCGGGATCATCCCCACCCCGATGACGCTTCGCCGCAGGCCGCGACGCATGACCGCGAAGCCCGCCACGACCTTCCCGATGATCCCGATCACCGTCAGAGCCAGGCCGATCTCGAGGTAGCGCCGGGCTTCGGCGTTGATTGGATTGATGGAGGTGAGGTCGACCGCCGCACCGACCACGACGAAGAAGATGGGGATGAAGAACTGCGCCACGTCGTGTACGTCGCGCTCGATCTGCTCCCCCTTCTTCGTGCGCGCCAGGACCAGCCCTGCCGCGAACGATCCGATGATGACGGCAGAACCGACGCGCAGGGCCAGATACGCCAGCGCCAACGCGAAGATCAACGCGCCATAGAACAGGCCGCGGGCGATGTCGAGCTTCTCGATGACTCGGATGAGATACGGCGCCAGTTGCGAGCCGATGACAATGGCCAGGATCACGAATCCGAAGGCCACCACGACGATCCGTCCGACGCCCAACGTCGTCAGCTCGCCACCTTCCGCGAGCGTGCTGAGGATCGTCAGCAGCACCAGCCCGATGATGTCGTCGACCACCGCCGCGCCGAGGATGACCTGCGACTCCGCATCCTTCAGATGGCCAAGATCCGACAGCACGCGCGCGGTGATGCCCACCGAGGTCGCGGTCAGCGCCGCCCCGAGGAGCGCCGCCACCATCATGCGAAATCCCATGAAGGTCCCGAACGCGAAGCCACCCGCAAACGGCAGCGCCACACCGACCACGGCCACGACGGTTGCCGATCCACCCACGGAGATCAGTCGCTTGAGATCCGTTTCCAGGCCGATCAGGAACAGCAGCAGGATGACCCCGAGCTCCGAAAGGAGGTGGATGGTCTGGTCGGCCGGGTCGACGAGCCGCAGCCCCGAGACGCCGATCACGACACCGCCGATCAGCTCGCCGAGGACGGCCGGCTGGTGAACGCGCTCGGCGAGCTCGCCGAAGATCTTCGCCGTGAGGAAGATCGCAATCAGGGCGACCAGAAAGTCCCCGACGTTCATGACAAGGCCGGGCCAGAGGCCTCTCGAGCGGAGCGGACGGTGTGCGGAGTGCGGGCCATCGATGTGTCTCTCTCCGCGGACGGCGGCCCGACCGTCCGCATCACCTGCGGCGCTCGAGCGCGACGCACCCGTGACGAAGTTTAGCGAAAACGCGAGTGGCGCGTTTTCGCCTGACTTCGATCCTGCCTCGGGCTTCTCGGGCCTGACAGGCCCATTTTCAACAATCCAGGAAGGCCCGACGAGCCCTCACCACAGAGACACAGAGGTCACAGAGGTCACAGAGGTCTCTCCATTATCTCCGTGTGCTCTGTGTGCCTCGGTGGTGATTCTGAATTCGGAGTCGCGGCAGGCCGTCACGCGCCGGTGAGCGACACGGACTCGATCTCGTGGAGCTTCCGGATGTCGACGCTGATGGTGCCGTCCGGGTGAGGCGGGTTGAACATGCTCGTGAATTTCGCGCCCCAGACGATCTCCTCGGCCTTGTAGGACGAGCGAGTGTGCACGGTCTGGGAAAACGTCTCATCGAAGCCGTTGAGGAGGATCAGGAACTCGCCTTCCTGAGCGCGCAGGGCTTGGTCATCGAGACCGTAAATCGGGCTGGTGGCATCGATCGGGTGAACGATGGTCCAGGCCAGCGGAAAAAAGACCACGCCGTCGCGCTCGAGCTTCAGCTGGATGAAATCGCGATCGGTGGCGGCGACGCCGCCGCGCTTGCGCCGGACCATCAGCACTTTGGCCTCCATCTCGACGATTTCGTTCGTCTTCCGGTTCACGATGCGGAACATCAGGGCGGTGATGCCACGGTACGGCGCGATGATGGCGTTCCGACTGAAGACGATCTGCGCCGTCGGGCGTGAGAATCGAGCGAAGACGATGCCGGCGACGAAGGCGAAGGCGATCAGGCCGATGAAGGCCTCGAAGGTGACGAGAAGGTTGGCCGCGAGGCCATGGGGCGTGATCGAGCCGTAGCCGATCGTGACGACCGTATCCACGCTGAAGAAGAAGGCCTGGGCAAAGCGCTCGCCCGGACTTTGCGCGGTCAATCCGGAGAGCGCGTCTGCTCCACATGCCAGGTATGCGAGCGCGAACAGCGCGTTCGCGAACAGATAGCCGGCCACGAGGTAGGCGAACAGCTTCGGCCAGGTGATGGTCAGGAAGTAGTGATAGAGCGAGAGCGACTGAAGGAACGGCAGCCCTTCGCGCTTGACGTTGAAGCTGCCGTCGCGGTTGAGGAGGCGTTTGCGGGACTCGCGGGCGACGACCACCCCGAATCCGAGATCGGCGTTGACGTCCTCGATGCTCCGGTCCGGCGCCGGCCGGAGGTCCTCCTCGATCCCGCTCATGGAATGTTCATCCTACCGCTGGAGCACTGGCTTCAGGCGACACTCCCGCAGGGACAGACGACCGCCTCGTCGCCCGCGTTCGAAAAAAAGGCCGGCGGCTCACTCGCCGCCGGCCTTCCTCGACTCTCTGCAGCGGCCTCCAGAAAGGCTGCTGCCGTGCACTTTTCGCATCTTCCGGCGACCCGCTCACCACGCCCCTCCCCTGGGACCGCCACTCCTGTGCACTCCGGAGCAATCACTGCATCCCGCCGCGGCGCGCCACACTTCCAACCATCCGTGCGCCGAGGCGGGACAGTTCGCTAATGTCCGCCGTGAGTCCCCGGAGCGTCCTGAACTTCGATCTGCCGCGCCAGAATCGTGGTGGCATCCACGGCGGTGCCGAGGCATTCCACCTGGTCGCCGGTCTGAATCGCAGAAAAGTCGATGGTTTTCCCATACTTCCTGATCACGGTCTGCGAGTTGACCTGCACGGTCACGTCGGTACCGTTTTCGCGATGGACGACCATGTCCGTCGTGCCGGTCGACTGCACGATTCCGTTCGCGGTCACCGCCTGCGAGCCGTTCGATGATCCGTCGTCGCCCTGGTCCTGCACGATCACTTCGATGGCCGTGTAGGTGTTGTTGCTGAAGGTGGCCTTCACATGCACGCGGTCACCGACCTTCAAATCGGCCGGAGCGACCGTGGTCTGGCCCTTCCGGATGATCGTGGTCGAGGTCAGCGCCACCGTGAAGTCTCCCTTCGACTGCGTGGAGACGACGATCGACGCAGTCCCGGGCGTGGAAATCACGCCTTCGATTTCCACGTCAGTCCGGGTGCCGTTGTCGCCCGAATCGTTCTGAACGATGACTTCGAGAGCGGTGTAGGTGCTGTTCGCGAACGAAGCCTTGACGTGAACCTGCTCACCGGTCTGGAGGTCGCCCGGAGCGACCATGGTCTGCCCTTTCCGGATCACTGTGGTCGAGGTCAGCGCGACAGTGACGTCGCCCTTGGATTCCGTGGTCACGACGATCGACGTGGCACTGGCCGTCTTGATCGATCCTTCGATCTCGATTCCTGCAGAGGCCGACCGATGTCGCCCGTTGGTGACCGCCGTCTTCGAGAGCTCGATGGCGTTGAAACCCGCCACCGCGGTGGTGGTGGCGTCGATCCCGTCGGTTGCCCGGCGCAGATGCAGGACCGCTCCGTCGGGAACTCCTGCGAAGGTGAAACGGCCGTCATTGCCGAGAATGGCTCTCATTCCGGTGCCACCGACGCTGATCTCGACGCCGGCCGGGCTGCCGTTGCCCGCATCGCCCGCCATCGTGACCTGCCCGGTGATGACGGCGTTACCGTACGAGCCGGTGATGCTTCGCTCCTGGTTGTGGCAGCCGCCCAACACGAGCAGTGCCGTGATGATGATTGCGATTCGCCTTGTAGTCATCGAGTCCTCCGGAAAATAAAAAAGGAGGGCGTGGTACGCCCTCCTTTGGTGCCGCACTTCTGTATGCCGTGGCCGCTGATTCTACGGACGACGCGTAAGCCATCTGTGAGGCGGATCACGTTTTTTGCAGATCACCCAATCGTCGTAGAGCGCCGTCGAACTCTCGCAGGGAAAGTGCGCCAGAACACACCGGGCCCTGCCGGAGCGCGCTACAGTCAGTCGGTTCCCCTCACCTGAACCGTCGAGGCCCGAATGCCTGACCAGCAGCAACAGCCGTTCACGTTGATCCCGGGAGGCGTGCGCAGTGACGAGGTGGAACGACTCCGTGCGGAAATCGAGGCGCGCCAGCGCCAGGGCACGGCCATCGCCGAGCTCGGTCAGGCCGCGCTCACCGGCGTCGAGAGCAGCATTCTTCTCGGGCAGTCGTGTGCGCTCATCGAGTCGGCTTTGGGCATGTCTCATTGCCGGGCTCTGGAGCAGACGCTCAGCGGACGGATGATCGTCCGGGCGGCCATGGGCTCGAATGAGTCGTTCCTCCACTGCAATCGCGATGAGGAGGAAGACGACTCGATCGGCATGTACGTCCTGGTCTCGGATGCGCCCGTGACGTTCTCTACGGCCGAGGACGAGACGCGGTTCAAGTGCAGCCATCTCCGCGACCACCACCACATTCAGAGCGGCGTCGGCGTGGCCATCCACAACCAGTACGGCCGATACGGCGTCCTGCTCGCCTACTCGGACGATGAGCGCCGGCTGCGCGATTTCGAGGTCGACTTCCTCCGCTCGACGGCGAACATCCTCGGCGATGCACTGGCGCGCGGGCGGGTGGAAGTGGCGTTGCGCAAGTCCGAGTCACGGCTGCGGCAGCTCGTCGGCTCGGCGCTCGACGCCGTGGTGACGATCGACCGCTACGGGATGGTCACCGAATGGAACCCGAAAGCGGAGGAGACGCTCGGCATCGAGGCGCGGAACGTGATCGGAGGGCCGCTGCCCACGTCGATCTTTGCGAACCGCGAGTACCGGGTCCTGGATCGCCTGCTGGTGCGGGCGCGCCAGAACGTCCGTCGGGAGACGTTGCGGCGCCGCAGCGAGACCATGGTCCGGCGAGCGGACGGACATGCTTTCCCCGCCGAGGTCACCATCGAGGCCATCGGCAGCGGAGGCGATCAGCTCCTCACGCTGTTCATCCGCGACATCTCCGAGCAGAAGCGTGTTCAAAGAGAGCTGGAGATGAGCGAGCGCCGCTTCCGCACCATGTTCGAGAACAGCTGGAGCGGCGTGGCCCTGCTCGACGAGCATCTCTGCTTTTCATTCGCCGGCTCCTCGACGCCGAACATCCTCGGCTACCGCGAGAAAGACCTGGTCGGCCACGACCTGCTTTCCTTCGTCCATCCCCACGAGCGCGAAGCGGTGGCGCAGATGTTCACCGACATCGCGGTCTGGCCGAACAACGAGGCCCACGGCGAGCTGCGCTTCCGCCACCTCAACGGCACCTGGATCTGGCTGGAAGGTTTTGCCCAGAACATGCTGAGCGACCCGAGCGTCGGGGCGATCATCATGAACTTCCGCGACGTCACCCAGCGCCGCATGACCGAGAAGCAGCTCGAGTACCGGGCCCATTACGACCCGCTGACCGACCTCCCCAACCGCGTGCTCTTCCGCGATCGCGTCGTCAACGGCCTGGCCCAGGCTCGTCGGCACCACAGCGGCCTGGCGATCATGTATCTCGACCTCGACCACTTCAAGCTCGTCAACGACGCCCTCGGCCACTCCTTCGGCGACGCGCTGCTGGCGGCCGTCGCCCGCCGTCTGCAAAGCTGCCTGCGCGCCTCGGACACGATCTCCCGTATCGGCGGCGACGAGTTCAGCATCCTCATCAACGAGGTCACCGGCACTGATCCGGTCAGCCACATCGCCCGAAAGCTGATGGAGTCATTCAACGAGCCGTTCCGGATCGAGCAGCACGATCTCCACGTCACCGCATCGATCGGCATCTGTCTCTATCCCGCGGACGGCGAGGACGCGGACACGCTCGTCAAGTGCGCCGACGCCGCCATGTACCGCGCCAAGGAACTGGGACGCCACCAGGCCCAGCTCTTCACCACCAGCATGAACGAGCGCTACGCGCGCCGTCTGGCTGTCGAGCGGGACCTCCATCAGGCCGTGGAGCGCAAGGAGTTTTCGCTGGTCTATCAGCCGATGTACGACGCGGAACGCAACGACATCGCCGCGATCGAAGCGTTCATCCGCTGGGTCGATCCCGAGCGCGGCCTGATTCTTCCGGAAGAGTTCATCCCTCTCGCCGAAGAGACGGGCCTCACCCTGCCGATCGGCGAATGGGTGCTGCACAACGCCTGCGCGCAGATGCAGAGCTGGGCCAGCCTGGCGGCCGACGGCGTGCGGATCAGCGTCAACGTCTCGCCGCACCAGCTGCAGCAGACGGACTTCGCCGGCAGCGTCCAGCGAATCCTGGCCGACACGGGACTGCCGGCCCGGCGTCTGCAGCTGGAGATCACCGAAGGTGCGGCGGCCGAAAGCGTGGAACGAACGATGATCACGTTGCGCGACCTTCGCGCGCAGGGCATCTCCATCGCCCTCGATGACTTCGGAACCGGACAGTCGTCGCTGCTCTACCTGCGACGCTTTCCGATCGACGTCATCAAGATGGACAACGCCTTCCTGCGGGAGATCAGCGACGACAAGACAGCGGCGGCCGTGGCCTCGCACATCATCGGAGTCGCCCACGCCGTGCGTTTGAAGGTCGTGGCGGAGGGAGTGGAGAGCGAGCAGCAGTCCGAGATCCTGCGCGAGTTCAAGTGCGATCAGCTGCAGGGCTACTTCTTCACGAAGCCGCTTGCGGCCGATGCGATGACCGAGTACCTGAGACGGACCTCCGCCCAGCGCTGAGCGCTGTCATTCCTAGCGTCAGCGAGCAATCCGGGGCGGGCGGGTGGCTCGCCATCGATCCCGCGACCAGCCCTGACGGCCTCATCCCTTGCCGTGGCGCCGCCGAGCCGAGCTAGAATGTGCCCCCGCTGCGCGGAGGCACTCTGCGTGCCTGCAGTTTGACGGGTCGCGCAGCCACCGAATGCAATCGCCTCCTCCCGAAAAGGGCTCGCGCTACAAGTACGGCCTCTCCCTCGCTGCACTCGGCGTCGTGTACGGCGACATCGGCACGAGCCCCCTCTACGCACTCCGCGAGTGTTTCCACCCCGGACACGGCGTGCCGCCCACACCCGCCAATGTGATGGGTGTGCTGTCGCTGATCGTCTGGTCGCTGATCGTCGTCATCTCCATCAAGTACATCGTCTTCGTGATGCGGGCCGACAACCGCGGCGAGGGCGGCATCCTGGCACTCATGGCGCTGGCGAGATCAGGCAGGTCGATGCGTTACGCCGTCATCGTGGCCCTCGGCCTGTTCGGCTCGGCGCTGCTCTACGGAGACGGCATGATCACGCCAGCCATCTCGGTGCTCAGCGCCATCGAGGGACTGGAAACCGTCGCGCCCAGCTTCACGCCCATGGTCGTGCCCATCACGATCATCGTGTTGATCGTGCTCTTTCTGCTGCAGCGGGTCGGCACGGCCAGAGTGGGCGCCATGTTCGGCCCGGTGATGCTGGCCTGGTTCCTCATCATCGCCTTCATTGCCCTCGACGACATCGGCCGAGAGCTGCGCGTGCTGCTGGCCATCGACCCGCGCTACGCGGTGACCTTCTTCATTCACAACCGGCTGCATGGGTTCCTGGTCCTCGGGGCCGTCTTTCTCGTTGTCACAGGAGGAGAGGCCCTCTATGCCGACATGGGCCATTTCGGCGCGGGGCCGATCCGCCTGGCGTGGTTTGCGATCGTGTTTCCCTCTCTGCTGCTGAACTACTTCGGCCAGGGCGCACTGCTGCTTCATACGCCGCGTGCGATCGACAATCCCTTCTTCCATCTCGCCGCCGAGTCGGCGCGCTACCCGCTCGTGGCGCTGGCGACCGTGGCCACGGTGATCGCCTCGCAGGCCATCATCTCCGGCGCGTTCTCGTTGACACGGCAGGCCGTGCAGCTCGGCTACGTGCCCCGCATTCAGATCCGCCACACCTCGGAGCGCCAGATCGGACAGATTTACATTCCGTCGGTGAACTTGCTTCTGATGCTGTCGACGATCGGCCTCGTCCTGGCGTTCCAGAAGTCGAGCAACCTGGCCGCTGCCTACGGAGTGGCGGTCACGGCCACGATGGCCATCACGACCTTGTTGCTTTCGGTCGTGGAACGCCAGCGCTGGGGCTGGTCAACTCTGGCCATGCTCGGGTTGACGGTCCCGCTGCTGGCGGTCGACCTCTCCTTCTTCGGCGCAAATCTGGTGAAGGTCGTCGAAGGAGGATGGTTCCCACTGGTCGTCGGCATCCTGATCTTCACGCTGATGACAACCTGGCGGAAGGGACGCGAGATCCTCGGACAGCGCGCCGCGGCCAAGGCCATTTCCATCGACGGGTTTCTCGATAATCTGGCCCGCAACCAGATCCACCGCGTACCGGGCACGGCCGTATTCCTGACCCGGACCCCGGAAGGGATTCCGGCCACGCTGTTGCACAACATCAAGCACAACAAGGTCGTCCATGATCGAATCGTGATCCTGACGATCGAGACCGAGGAGCAGCCGCGGCTTGGAGATGAGGAGCGCTGGACGATGACCGACATCGGATATGGCCTGTATCGCCTGGTGATCCGTGTCGGCTTCATGGAAGATCCGAACATCCCTCAGGCGCTGGAGCGCATCAACGAGAGGTGGCACCTGTTCGACCCGATGTCGACGAGCTACTTCCTCGGCCGCGAAAACCTCGTCGCCACGCAGAAGCCCGGGATGGCCATCTGGCGCGAACGGCTGTTCGGGTGGATGATGCGGAACTCGACGAGCGCGTCGCACTTTTTCAGCCTTCCGGCGAATCAGGTGATCGAGCTCGGCGAGCAGATCGAAATCTGATCGATGAACGAGAAGAACGACAACGATCAGACGGGGATCCGCCGGCTCAAGCGGATCGTCATCGGCAAGGCTCGCGATGTCAGCGATCCCGAGATCTTCCGCCACACGTCGCTCATCGCCTTTCTGGCGTGGGTGGGGCTGGGCGCCGACGGCCTTTCCTCCTCCGCGTACGGACCCGACGAGGCCTATCGGGCGTTAGGTCCGCACGGCCACCTGGCGATCATCCTCACGGCCATGACGGCGGTCACCATTGCCGTCATCTCCACCGCCTACGCGAACCTGATCGAGTACTTCCCCGGCGGTGGCGGCGGCTATCTCGTGGCGACCAAGCTGCTCGGCAACCGCGTCGGCGTGGTTTCGGGATGCGCGCTGCTGGTCGATTACGTCCTCACCGTCACGGTCTCGATCGCCTCGGCGTGCGATCAGCTCTGGTCGTTTCTGCCCTCGCACGTGATCGGCTACAAGTTGATGACCGAAGTGCTGATCATCCTCTTTCTGGTGGTGCTGAACCTGCGTGGCGTGAAGGAGTCGGTCAATTTCCTGACGCCGATCTTCATCGCCTTCGTGATCGCCCACGTGGCCACGATCGGCTACTCGCTGACCGTGCACTTCACCCGGATGCCGGCTGTGTTTCACGATGCGGCCACGGATTTCCACGCCTCGGTTCACTCGCTCGGAATGGTGCCGCTGCTGCTGCTCATCCTCAGGGCGTATTCGATGGGCGGCGGCACGTACACGGGACTGGAGGCGGTCTCCAACGGCGTGTCCATGCTTCGCGAGCCGCGCATCGTCACCGGGAAGCGGACCATGGGACTCATGGCCGTCTCGCTGGCCTTCACGGCCGGCGGAATCATGTTCAGCTACCTGCTGGTCGGCGCGCATCCATCGCACGGCAAGACCATGAACGCCGTGCTCCTGAGCAGCCTCTTCGGAGAAATGCACCTGGGGGGAATCCCCATCGGGACCGGCATCGTGATCTTCACCCTGATCACCGAGGCGGCGCTGCTGGTCGTGGCGGCGCAGACGGGGTTTCTCGACGGGCCGAGGGTGCTGTCCAACATGGCGGTCGACTCGTGGATGCCGCATCGCTTCGCCCAGCTTTCGGACCGGCTCGTCACTCAGGACGGCATCCTGATGATGGGCCTGGCCGCGTTTGCCGCCCTCATGTACACGCACGGCGACGTGACGACACTGGTGGTGATGTACTCGATCAACGTCTTCATCACCTTTTCGCTATCGCTTCTGGGCATGTCCAAACACTGGATCCAGGACCGGAAGAAAGAGCGGAAGTGGAAGAGCCGCCTTTTGATCCATGGCAGCGGTCTGATCCTCTGCGTGTCCATCCTGGTCGTGACGATCTACGAGAAATTCGCCGAGGGCGGATGGATCACGATCGCCATCACGGGTGTTTTGATCACGATCGCCTTTGCCATTCACCGGCACTACCAGAACATTCGCGCCGGAATGCGCAGGCTCGACGAGGTCCTCACGGACATCCCGCCGATCCAGCCGGACGCAAAGCCGCAACCGCTCGACCGGAACGCCCAGACGGCGGTGATCATGGTGAAGTCCTTCTCCGGATTCGGCATTCACGAAGTGCTCTCCATCCACCGCCTCTTCCCCCGCACGTTCAAGAACTTCATCTTCATCAGCGCCGCTGTAGTCGACTCCGGCACGTTCAAGGGCGCGCAGGAAATGGATTCGCTCGAGTCGGAGACGCGCGCCGACCTGGAGAGATACGTGCACTGGGCCCGCGGCCAGGGCATGAATGCCGATTACCGGATGACCGTCGGCACGGATCCCGTGCAGACCGTCACGGAGATGTGCAAGGCGATCGTCGAGGAGTATCCGCGCGCGATCTTCTTCATGGGCCGCCTCATCTTCAGGGAAGAGAAGTGGTACTACCGCATCCTGCACAACGAGACGCCTAACGCCATCCAGCGCCGCCTGCAGTTCGATGGCCTGCAGGCCATCGTGCTTCCGATCCGCGTGCTGGAGAGCTGAGGATCGGTCATCCCGAGCGTCAGCGAGGGATCCGGGCGTCCCTAATCGTAGGCGCCAGTTGGGCGGCGGTTCACGCCTCCCTGATGAGCCGCTCGTATTCTTCGTGTGAGCCTACCCAGAACCAGACAATTCCGGCGGGCGAGTCGACGCCAAGGGCACGATACGACGAGCCGACTCGCGCCGACCAGTCCTTGCCGACGCGCTTGAAGTGAAGTGATGGATGATGCGGGTCAGACTAGCAATCGTCTCCAGATGCGCGGATCGTGGAGTCTTGCTCTCGATCACGGTCCTTGTTGCTGCCGAAGAGAGGCCGGCTCACCCCGATCGTGCAATCTGGAGACTCTTCGCCGCGCTCCGCCGCGCACCCACCCGACCGCCCGCGGCTCCGCCGGCTCAGAGTGACGGGGTTCGAGCGGTTTACGCCGGCTCAGGATGACGGGGCAGGATGCTATCGGCTCGCTACCCGCGTCCGTCCCACGTCACTTCCGACGATGCGCACCGCACCGGTGAGGGTCGCGGACTCGTTGCCGCTGTGCGCCAGGACCGTCGCCGATCCGGCCGGAGCGTTCGCGGCAACGCGGAAGTTCGCATAGACGAAATTCGACGCGTAATGGAAATCCGAGACCCGCTGCACGCCCGGATTGAGCACCTCGAAGGTGGTCATCCCGCCCGTGAAGCCATCACCTCCGAGAGCCACGGCCACGGTCTGACCTGGAACCAGAGTCACCGCGGTCGAGTTCAGCGAGAAGTCCGCCGTGCTTGCCGGTGCCGTCCCGATCCACTTCGGATTCAACGTCACCGGGGCTCCGCTGGTGTTCACCACAAGGTTGCCGTAGACCTTCCCGGCGTCGACCTGCAACGCCCCGCCGTCGGCGAACTGCGTCGGGAACGAAGTCACGCTCGCGTTGCGCCATACCCCGGCGAAGTTGCCTGGCTGCACGGGACCGTCGAGCGGCTCCGCGTAGATCCGGTACTTTCCCGCTGGCACGCCCTGCATCGTGAAATCCCCACCCGCGTCGGTCAGGGCCGTCGCCACCGGTTGGCCGTCATCGTCGATGGCCACGACCTGGGCGGCAAATACGCCTCCGCTGTTGCCGACCACCTGTCCCTCGAAGGTGGCGCCCGAGAGTGTCGGGTCGTGTTTCGGATAGAGATTGGCGATGGCGATCTCGTCGTCGGGATCGAGATCCGTCGAGGCGGTCTTGCAGATGTACGGGTACATCACCGATGTCAGCACGCCGGAATGATCGAGGCCGAGGAGGTGGCCGACCTCGTGCTCGATGGCCTCCTGCACGTTGTAGTTCCCGTTGCCAAGGGAGGGATCGATCTGAATATCGGCCTCACTGATCTCGCCGCTGCCGTCGTACCAGTTCGTCGTCACGGCGATGAAGCCCTGGTTCTTGAACAGATCGTCGGCGAGAGTGACCGAGTTGACGCCGTCCTTCCCCGCTCTCGAGCCACTGACGACTCCGGCGGCTTTGAAACTGACGTTCGCGCCCGGAACCGCGGTCCAGGCGTCGAAGGCGCGCTCGACCGTGCTGACGCCGAACTTGTCGATCACCCGCTGGTCGACGGCGTACGCGATCGGAAAGGCGGACGGAGGCCAGAACACCGCCGTCGGCGCGCCATCCATCGCATAGGTCAGGCGGACCGCGGCAGCAGCCGGCGAGGCTGCGGCGGCAACAAGGGCTGCAACGGCAAGCCAGTGGATTGGACGCATATCTAGGTCGCTTTTGTGCAACCAGAGTGCCACGATCAGTGAAAAACGGATAGCAGCGAGGGAGCGGCGATGGCGAATTCCTCCCGCTGACTGCTAAACCTGACTACGCCAGCGCAATCAAGTCGATCTCCACCTGCGCTCCTCGGGGCAGTTCCTTGACCCCCACGGTCGAGCGCGCCGGCTTGTGATCGCCGAAGTACTCGGCGTAGATCGCGTTCAGCGTCTGAAAGTTCGTCAGGTCGGTCAGATAGACGGTGACCCGCGTGACCTTTTCGAACCCGCTGCCGCCTTCGCGAAGGACGGCCGCGAGATTGTCGAATACCCGTCGCACCTGGGCCGGAAAATCACCGTTGACCATGTTGCCGCTGGCGGGATCGAGAGCAATCTGACCCGAGGCGAAAAGCAGCCCGTTCGCCCGAACGGCCTGCGAGTAAGGCCCGATTGCCTTGGGCGCTCCTGAGGTGGCAACGAAGTCCATATGTTTCAGTCCTTTCAATCGTCTGCTGGGCGCGGAGTATACGCGCCGGGAGGATCAGTGGCGGTTGCTATAATCACGGCCATCAGCCGGTCCGGAACGCGGGACATTGCGGACAGAGCCGTCCGCGACTCATGCGATCCGCGCCGCATCGGAGACCCTCTTTTCATGAGCACATACGAAGGCAATCCTTCCCTGGCCACTGCGGTCAAAGATCGCGTGACCACGACCTTTCAGCAGGCCGTTACGCTTTACAAGCATGGGCGCATCGACGAGGTCGTGGCCGGCTGCACTCTGATTCTGCAGATGGACCCCCTGTTCGACCCGGCCAAGAAGCTGCTCGAAAAGACGCGCAACCCCGCGGCCCCGATCGATGTCGATGCTCTGCTCGGCGGAGGCTCCGCGGATCCGCTCAAGGAAGCTCGGGAAGCAATGTCCGCGCGCGATTTTCAGCGCGTGGTCAACATCACCACCGAAGTGCTGACCAACGACCTCATGAACGACGAAGCCCGGACCCTCGGTGACGCCGCGAGAGAGAGGATGGAAGCCTCTCCCTTCGTCGACCAGTTCGCGAAGAAATGCGAACAGCATCTGGCGACCGGCAACGTCGTTGCCGCGAACGCCGATCTCGAGAAGGCGCGATCGCTCGACCCCACGCACCCAGCCGTCCTGCGCATCCAGCAGATGATCGCCGCCAGCCAGCCCCAGGCTCCCGCCGCGCCCCGGCAGGCACCATCCTTCGTCGTCGACAATCCCCCTCCGTCCGGCCGCTCCGCCTCGCAGGCCGCCGACTTCGGCTTCACATTCGAGGAAGACAAGAACGAGCCAGCGACGACGCAGAAGCCGGCTCCTGCTGCAGCGGCCCCGCCGGCAGCTCCTGCCGAGCCGGACCTCAGCAAGAAGATGACGTTCTCCGGCTTCTCGTTCGACGCGCCGTCCGCGGCTGGCTTCTCGTTCGACGCTCCCTCTTCCTCGGGCGGCTTCTCGTTCGACGGCAGCGCCGCGCAGTCGGGGGCATTCAACCCTGAGGCACCCAAAGCGCCCGCAAACGCTGAATACGACTTTTCCACCGCCAGCATGGAGACCTCCGAGGAGGATCGGAAGAAGATCGATCAATATCTCGGCGAGGGCGACCAGGCCTTCGACTCCGGCGACTACCAGCAGGCCATCGACGCCTGGTCCCGCATTTTCCTCATCGACGTCACCAACGATCAGGCCTCGGAACGAATCGAGAAGGCCAAGGGCAGACGCCGCGAGCTCGAGCAGAAGGTCGAGCCTGTTCTCACCGCGGCCGTCCAGGCCTACGACCGCAAGGACTACGACACCGCGCGCCTCAAATTCAACGAGGTGCTGCGCATCGACTCGAGGAACCAGAACGCACTCGATTATCTGCAGCGCCTTCCGGAGCCGGCCTTCGCGAAACCGGCCGACGGAGCTGCCGTCCCGCCGCCGCCACCACCGGCCGCGCCAATGCCCGACATCTTTGCCGACGAGCCGATGGGCGGCGGATTCGAAGAGCCGCTGGCCACCCCCTCCGCTGCTTCAAAACCGGTCGCCGACAAGAAGGCAGCACCGGCGAAGGCAAAAGCCAAAAAGGCATCGAAGGGCCTGCCGCTGATCCCGATCATCGCCGCCGCAGCGCTGCTCGTGCTGGCCGTGGGCGGATGGTTCGCCTGGTCGAAGTTCAGCAAACCGGCCTACGATCCGAAGGCCACCCAGGCGGTCTTCAAGCAGGTAGAGGTGCTCACGAAACAGGGGCAGTACGACGAAGCGATCGCGCTGCTCCAGGACGTGAATCCCCAGGATCCACAGCACGATCGAGCCGTGCTGATGATCGCCGACCTCCAGCACAAGAAGGGGCAGGGCTCTCAGCTGGTCGGGGGACGGCCGGCCGCGGTGTACTACCGGGATCAGATCGCAGCGGGGCGCTCGGCCTTCGACGCGCACGATTACGACGGAGCGAAGAAGAGCTTCGAGCAAGCCATGCGCGTCAAGGCGCTGCCTCCCGACGTGCGCCCGCTCTACGACAACGCCGCACAGCAGGTGGCCAAGCTCGACGGCGCGAAATCGCTCTTCCGCGCCCGCCAGTACCAGGACGCACTCGGCAATCTCGAGTCGCTGCTCCAGCAGGATCCGCAGAATCCGAACATCCGCCGCATGATCATCGACGCGCACTTCAACCTCGGTGCCACGGCGCTGCAGGAGGAGCGGCTCGACGATGCCATCAA
This sequence comes from Acidobacteriota bacterium, assembly GCA_021781455.1. GTDB lineage: Bacteria > Acidobacteriota > Thermoanaerobaculia > Gp7-AA8 > Gp7-AA8 > JAJXWV01. The sequence goes on from JAJXWV010000047.1 coordinate 91,775, forward strand.
GGAATTCGACGAAGTGCTGAAGCTCGATCCGACCGACGAGCTGGCCAAGCGCAGCAAAGAGCTGGCGACGCGTTACAACGGCCAGGGAAAAGACCTGCTCTTCAAGATTTACGTAAAATATCTACCGCTGCGGCAAGTGAACTGATCCGGGCGAGCGGCAGTCCTCGTGCCCGCTGCTCGCTATCCGCTGGAATGGGAGGGTGTGATGCGATTCGACGAGATGGAGCTCGAGACAGTGATGCTCGACTCTGTGCCACAGCAGGGCGCCAGCACGGAGCATCGGCACGCCCCGCGTCTCCGGCGCCTCTTCTCACTGCTCACCGACCTCTCCCTGTTCGCCGCACTCGGCGTCGGTCTCTCTCCTCTTCTCCCCCAGTCCCGCAACTGGCTGGCCGTCTCTTCGCTGGCGGGATTCGTCTTCGTGATCTCGTTCTACTACTTCGTGGCCATGTGGATCCTGTGGGGCAGGACCATCGGCGGTGCAATCTTCGACGTGCGCGTGATCCCGAACGAGAACGAAGCGGTGATCCGCGGACCTAACGCCATGACCGCCAGGACCGCCGTCATCCGTTGGGCCGGGCTCTACCTCTCGCTGCTCACCGGCGGCCTTGGCTTCTTTCTGGCCCTGCTTCCCTCCCACCGCTCCCTCGCCGACCGCATGTCCGCGACCCGGTGCGTGGCAGCGGGCTGACGGCATCGACGTAGGGACGCGCAGCAGCGCGTCCGCAACTCCGGGGTGAGTGAGACACGCGAGCTGCGGACGCGCTGCCGCGCGTCCCTACGAACCCAGTCCCACGGGAGCGCACGGATCGCGCGCGGAGACTTTTCCCGCTTCCACCCAGGCGAAGCGCGTGATCGCAGCGAAAATGCAGGAAATGTTGAATGTTGAACATTCAACATAGGGAGGGCCAGAGCCAGCAGACCCTTGGGGGGCCGAAGCCCGGCTGAGCGGGCCCATCGTCACTTCGCCGGCGCGGTCAGCCCCTCCCCGATCGGGTACATCCCCGGCAGATTGATCGGCAGCTTCCCCTTGAATGGGATTTCGCCTGTGATGGCGCGAATGGCCGCCAGTTCTGCCGCCGGCGTGATGTCGTAGGTGACGATGTAGCTCGGCAGCTCGGGCAGGTGCAGCAGCGGATACGGGCTGCCGTAGGCGGTGTAGACGAGCGGCTTTTTCATGGCGACCAGATCGCGGAGCAGCGCCAGCTCGGGAGTGGTCAGGTCGATGGAGCCTTTGTAGGCCGCCACGCGGATGTAGCCGTTGACCAGAAGTACGTCCGACATCTGCGCCAGCTTGCGGACGATGTCGAATTCGTTGGACGTGCTCTGGTCGTCGACCTGGACGGTTACGGACTTCGGGAAGCGCTTCGGCAGCTCGGCGGTGAGAACGCGGCCGACCGGCCCCTCACGCCAGCCGAGGCGGTTGTCGAGGATGTTGATCTGGACGACGCGGAGGTCGGGGGATGGCTTGAGCGGAAGAACGTGCTGGTCGTCGCGCACGAGCGTCACGGCATCGTCGGCCACGCGTTGCGCGAGATCGCGGTGCGGCCGCGTGCCGACCTTCTCCATCAGATCGGAAACGTTCGTGAAGCGGTTCTTCGGGTTCTGCAGGTCGAGCTGCGCCTTGAGGCGGAGGATACGGCGCACGGATTCGTCGATGCGGCTCTCGGGAATGTCGCCGCTCTCGACCGCGGACTTGATGGCGTTGAACGACGTCTCGACGCTGGGGCTGAAGATGAGGACGTCCACGCCGGCCTTCACTGCCCGCAGCGTGGCATCGGCGAGAGTGAAGTACTTCGTGATGCCGCCCATGTTCATGGCATCCGTCACGATGACCCCGTTGAAGTGAAGCTCGTCGCGAAGGATCCCGGTGAGGATGGTCTTCGACAGCGTGGCTGGAACGTTCTTCTCCGGCTCCAGCTGCGGCATGTAGATGTGCGTGGTCATGATCGAGCCGACGCCGGCGGCGATGGCAGCGCGGAACGGTACGAGCTCGAGTTTCTCGAGCCGATCCCGCGACACGTCCAGGACCGGAAGCGCGATGTGTGAATCGGTAGCCACGTCGCCGTGCCCTGGGAAGTGCTTGGCCGTGGCGATGACGCCGTTCTCCTGCGCTCCGCGGATGTACGCGGTGACCATCTTCGCGACACTTTCCGGATTCTCACCGTAGGAGCGGATGTTGATGATCGGATTGGCGGGATTGTTGTTCACGTCGGCGACGGGGTAGAAGATCCAGTTCACACCGATGGCCCGGCACTCCTCGGCGGTGAGTTTCCCCGCCTCGTAGGCCAGCTGCGGATCGCCGGTGGCACCGAACGACATCGCCAGCGGAAGCCGCGTGGCGCCAAAGAGCACGTACGCCGGTCCGCCTTCGACGTCGGCCGTGATCAGCAGCGGGACCTTCGCCTCGTGCTGCATGGCGTTGATCATCAGCGCGTTCGCCGCCGGGTCGCCGCCGAAGGTGTGGTATCCGCCGACGTGGAATTCGGTGATGTTGCGGCGGATCGTGTTCATGTCGTCCGAATCGATCGCCCGGAAGTTGCCGGGCGGCGCGCCGGCCGGGACGAACATCTGCCCGATCTTCTCGTCGAGGGTCATCGAGCGGAGGGTCTTCTCGACCCATCGCTCACGGGAGCGATTCGAATCCCGGGCTTCAGCGGTGGTGGAGATGATCAGAACGAAGGAGAGGATGACGAGTGCGTGCTTCATCGAAAAGGGATTATCGCACCCGATCTAACGTTCCGCGGTTCCTTGGGTTCCGCGGTTCCTTGGTTCCTCGGAGTTCCTCGGTTCCTCGGTTCCTTGGTTCCTCGGAGTTCCTTGGTTCCTCGGAGTTCCTCGGTTCCTCGGTTCCTTGGTTCCTCGGGTTCCTCGGGTTTCTCGAGGGGTGATTGGAGTTGCTCGGATTCCTTGCCCGGTTGCGATCCTCAGCCGGAACCGAGGAACCCCGAGGAACCCCGAGGAACCCGAGGAACCCGAGGAACCCGAGGAACCCCGAGGAACCCGAGGAACCCCGAGGAACCCCGAGGAACCCCGAACGATGCGCTGCTACACGATCCGCCGGTACTTTCCCGGATTGGACTCGTGCATCAGCGCGTACACCGCCTCGAAGATCGACTCGCGGTTCGGCTTCGACCAGTAGTCGCCGTCGGAGCCGTAGGCGGGGCGGTGCTCCCTGGCGGTGATGGTGCGCGGCTCGCTGTCCAGCCACTCATAGCCGCCGTCGCGCTCGAGAACGTTGCGCATCATGAAGGCCGTGGCGCCGCCCGGCACGTCCTCGTCGACGAACGCCACGCGGCTGGTCTTCTTCAGCGACTCGACGATCACCCCGCGCCGGTCGAACGGCAGCAGTGTCTGCACGTCGATGACTTCGCTCCCGACGCCGGCCGACGAAAGCAGCTCCGCGGCCTCGAGCACGATCCGCAGGGTGGCGCCGTACGACACCAGCGTGACGTCGCTCCCCTGCCGCACCACTTCCGGGACGCCGAGCGGGACTGTCATCTCGGCGATGTTCGACGGCAGCTTCTCCTTCACGCGATAGCCGTTCAGCACTTCGATGACCAGCCCCGGGTCGCCGCCGCGAAGGAGCGTGTTGTACATCCCGGCGGCCTGGGTCATGTTCCGCGGAACACAGACGTGCATGCCGCGCACGAGGCTGATGATCCCGGCCATCGGCGAGCCGGAGTGCCAGATCCCCTCGAGACGGTGGCCGCGCGTGCGGATGATCGCCGGCGCCTTCTGGCCGCCGGCGCTGCGCCAGCGCATCGTGGCCAGGTCGTCCGACATCGTCTGCAGCGCATAGAGCAGGTAATCGAGGTACTGGATCTCCGCGATCGGCCGCAGCCCGCGCAGCGCGGTGCCGATGGCCTGGCCGATGATGGTGGTCTCGCGGATCCCGGTGTCGGAGACGCGCCGCTCGCCGTATTTCTCCTGCAGCCCGGCGCAGCCCTGATTGACGTCGCCGAGCTTGCCCACGTCCTCGCCGAAGATGATCACGCGCGGATCGCGTTCCAGGGCGTGGTCGAAGCAGTGGTTGATGATCTCGAATCCGTTGAGCACGGGCGAGTCGTCCGCATACTTCGCCTCGACGACCGGCACCGCCAGCGCCGAGTCCTCGCCTTCCGCGACCAGGTGCTCGTCGTAACGGCGTTCGTTCAGTTCATTGGTTCGCTTCCGCCACAGCAGAATCTCTGCGGGGATGTTTTCGTCCCGCGCCAGCACGACGGCCGAGGTGAGAGCACGCATGGCATCGCGCCGGTATGGACCGCGCAAGCGCTGCAGATCGGCACGAAGCTCCTCGAGCTGCTTCCTTTTCTCATCGCTGGAGGCGCCGGAAGCGAGCCGTTCGAGGAAGCCGATCGTCGTGCGCACGTCGTCGTCGATCGAGGCGCGATACGCGCTCCAGGCCCGCTGCTGCGCCTCCTTTACGATCTGCACGTCCTCGCGCTCGAAGGCATCCATCTCGGCGGCGACGGCGATTCCCTGGCCGACCATCCATTCGCGCATCTTGCGAATGCAGTCGAACTCCTCCTCCCACTGCAACCGCTCCTTCGTCTTGTAGCGTTCGTGGCTTCAGCATGTCGAGTGCCCCTGCGGCTGCGTCAGCTCGATCACGTGGACGATCGACGGCACGTGCTCCATCCTGACGATGCTCGCCGCGGCGATGTAGGTCTCGCAGAGCGCCGGATAGTCCCAGCCTTTCACCCGGTAGATGTCGAAACCATGCTTCTGCCGTGGCTGCCGCTGAAACCCCTTGAGCAACTCCGAGAGATCTCCCTTGGTGATCTGGTACTCGTTCGGGACGGAGATGCCGTAGTTGTCGTCCCAGATGGAAATGATCATCGGGACCCCGAGGACGCCTCCCGCGTTCACCGATTCCCAGAACATCCCCTCGGCGCAACTGGCATTGCCGATCGTGCCCCAGGCGATCTCGTCGCCGCTGCGCGAGAACTCGACCATGCCGCGCAAGTCGGCGTTGTCGCGATAGATCTTCGACGCCCAGGCCAGCCCCACCAGCCGCGGCATCTGTGAGCCGGTCGGCGACATGTCGGCCGACGAGTTGAACGTCTCGGTCTGCGTCTTCCAGGCGCCCGAGTCGTCGAGCATCCGGGAGGCGAAGTGCGAGTTCATCGACCGCCCGCCCGACCACGGGTCGTACTTCGTGTCTGCGTGGGCGTAGAGCTGGGCGAAGAACTCGTCGAGCGTGCCGATGCCGAGCGCCAGGATCAGCGTCTGGTCGCGGTAGTAACCGGAACGCCAGTCGCCTTTGCGAAAGGCGCGGGCCACCGCCAGCTGCGCGATTTCCTTGCCGTCGCCGAAGATGCCGAACTTCGCCTTGCCGGTCAGCACTTCCTTGCGGCCGACCAGGCTGGCCTGACGACTGCGGAAGGCCAGACGGTAGTCTTCGATGATGCTCTCGCGCGTGAACTGGGTGCGCGTCTGTGGGTCAGGCTCAGGCACGATTGTTTGGGCTCCAATCGGTTGTGAGTTTCCGTCGGTTGTGAGCTTCCGCGGCGAGGTCCCGCGGTAGCCGGCTGCGCCGCGGCTCGACTCCGAACCTTCGCCTGAGGTTGCCGGATGTTCTTTCGCGAAATGCTAGCACGCGAAGGGCGTCGCGTAGGGACGCACAGCAGCGCGTCCGCAGCTCCCGCTGCGGCGGGGTGCCGGCTTCCAGCCGGCCGCTCGCCAGGCATCTTGCCTGGCGGGTCTTCCGAGTCGAGGCCGGTAGCCGCGGGGCTGGAAGCCCGCCCAATTTCAAAGAGGCTGGCTGGAAAGCCTGCCCCACACGATACTCGGCATGTTCACACCCGATCGAGCTGTGCCACGGCGATGTCGAGCATCTCCTGGACGCGGCCGCGCGACGGGCTCTCGCAGTAGATGCGGATGATCGGCTCCGTTCCCGACTTGCGGAACAGGATCCACGACCCGTCCGCGAAGTTCATCTTCACGCCGTCCTTCTCCTCACGCCCCGCGAATCCGCGGCCGAACTCGTTGTCGAGCTCGCCCGCGCGGACTCTCTCGATCAGCCGCCCGCACGCCTCCATGGTCCGGTGCAGGTCGCGACGGTCGTAGTGCAGTGCCCCGAACTCCTCTTCCATCTCGGCGATGATCTCCGAGAGCGCACGCTCGTGGTGGGCGACGCACTCGGCCACGAGCAGTCCGGAGAGAATTCCGTCGCGCTCCGGCAGGAAATGGCCGAAGCCGATGCCGCCGCTCTCCTCGCCTCCCACGAGCACGTCGCGGGAGAGCATCAGGTCGGCCACGTACTTGAATCCGATGGGAGTCTCGTGAAGAGTCGCTCCGAGCTTCTTCGCCACGCTTTCGATGAGCCGCGTCGTGGAGAACGTCTTCACGATCTCGCCGTGCAGCTTCTTCTCGCGCACCAGGTAGAGCGCCAGCAGGGAAATGATCTTGTGCGGAGAGACGAACTCACCGCGCTCGTCGAGGATGCCCAGGCGGTCGGCGTCGCCGTCGTTGCAGATGGCCAGGTCGTACTCGCCGGTGAGCATCACGTTCCTGGCAGCGACGAGGTTCTCCGGAATCGGCTCGGGATTGACGCCGCCGAAAGAGGGATTGGTATCGCCGCGGATGCCGTCGACGATGGTCTCGTGGCCGGCTTCGAGGTTCTTGCGAATGATTCGCGAGGAGCCGACGTAGTCGATACCCAGGATCCGCGACGGCAGCGTGGCCGCAACGCCATGGATGGGATCGTGCAGGATGGCCAGGTTCGCGCGGCGGATGAGGGCCACGTCGAGCTGCTGGCGAAGAGCGCCGAGGTAGTCCTCGAGGATGTCCTCCTCGGAGATCGAGCCGCCTTCACGACGGGCGCGCTGGTCGAGGCTGGCGGCGATGGTCCGGTACATCTCCGGCAGCGCGGAGCCACCGTACCAGGCCTTGAACTTGATGCCGTTGTAGCGGGCCGGATTGTGGCTGGCCGTGACCACCACGCCGCCGAGGATCCTGCGCCGGAAGGCGGTGAAGGAGATCGTCTGCGAGGGCGTGGGAGCATCGGAGAGAAGCACGCGGAATCCCGCATCGCGGAGCTCTTCGGCCACCGTCCTCGCAAACTCGCGCGACAGGAACCGGCGGTCGAATCCGACGACGAGCGAGTTGCGGTCGATGCCCTCCGGCGGCTCGAGCGTGCGCGCCGCCACGGCGATGGCCGCGCTGACGCGGCGGACATTGTCGAAGGTGTAGCCGTCTGCGATCACCGCACGCCAGCCGTCCGTTCCGAACGAGATTTCTCTCTGCATGAGGCCGCGTATTGTAGCGTGGCGGTGACGGCCCGATCTGTGCAAACGGACGGGCGATGGAGCCGCTGCCTAACCTCCCCGCTCCTCGCGTCTACTGCTGCTCTTTGAAGATTCCGCCTGACAGCCTGGGAAGTGGAACTTTCGGGGACTTCGCGATGGCGACATCGCTCCCCTGGCCCACGATCGCCGCCCCGCCCTCCGCTCTCCCGACCACCGGCGCGGCTGTGGCTGAGGCCGGCGGTTGAGCCTGCGTCGGAGTGAGTTGGGGAGAGCCGAGGTATTGCGCACGCGCGGCCGGCTCGAGCAGCATCGGGTCGGGCGCCGTCTGGTCGTCGATCGTTCCCTCGGTCACGACCTCGGGCGCGCGAGTTGCCACTGTGTCGGTCGGCAACTGCTCGCCGACGAGGCGGCCATAGTCGGTCGGGGCGGGCCGCCGGTGGCGTGCGACGAGCTCGACCGCTGCAAACAGAGCGATCATCACCGCCAGAAGCGCGCCGAAGTTCCTCAGCGTCAAAATGCGGACCCTGCGCCGCCGCTCTGGTATGAGTAACCGGGACATTTGCTCAGGTTATTGTTCACATTAGCTGCCAACAGCGACCAGTGCTGAGTACTGAGTGCTGAAGTACTGAATGCTGAGTTGGCGAGCGAACACTCAGTACTCAGCACTCAGTACTCAGTACTCAGTACTCAGCACTTAGGAGTTTGCTATGGGACGTATCGGCATCATCGGCACCGGCTGGGGCGCACGCGTCCAGGTGCCCGTATTTCGCGAAGCAGGACTGGAGGTCGTGGCCATCGCGGGGCACGACAGCGACAAGACGCGGCAGGCTGCGGACGACCTGCAGGTCAAGCCGTTCGCATCGTGGCGCGAGCTGATCGCGTTCGATCTCGACCTCATCACCATCGTCACGCCGCCTTCGGAACACGTGGAGATGGCGTGCGCGGCGCTCGCGGCGGGCAGGCACGTCCTCTGCGAAAAGCCGACGGCGCTGAACGCGGACCAAGCCCGACAGCTCGTCGCCGCGGCGAAAGCGAAGCCGGACCGCATCGCACTGCTCGATCACGAGCTCCGCTTCCTCCCGGCCTGGCGCGAGGCGCGGCGGAGGATTCCGGAGCTCGGAGGCTTGCGCTATGCCGAGGTGCGTTATGCGAGCCCCAGCCGCGGAGATCGCAGCCGCCCCTGGAACTGGTGGAGCGATGCCGCGCGCGGCGGCGGAGTCCTCGGCGCCATCGGCTCGCACATGGCGGACAGCGTGCGGTATCTCATGGGCGAGATCGAAGCGGTGCAGGCGAGCTTGAGCACGATCATTGCCGAGCGGCCACTGCCCGGTGGCGGAAGACACGAACGGGTCACCTCCGACGACTTCGCCGTGGTCAACGTGCGCCTCGACAACGGCGCGGTCGTCACGATGTCCTTGAGCGCTGCTGCCGGAGGCCCCGACGAGCCGACCTCGATCACGATTCACTGCGAAGAGGGCGCTATTCGTCTGATGGAGGAAGAACTCCTCTTCGCCAGGCGCAATCAGCCCTTCCAGCGGATCGCGGGAAGCGACGTGGCGAAGCGCCCCGGCAATACCGTCGGCGGAGCGTTCGGCAGCGGCACCTTCTATCTCGGTCTGGCGCTCAAGTCCGCTCTGGACGACGGAAGCCGCGACACGCTCGCCCCTGCCGCCACATTCGAGGACGGCCTGGCCCAGCAGCGCGTGTTAGACGCAGCACGGCGCTCGAATGCGAACGAGGGCCGGTGGGAGCGCATTTAGGAGTGCGGACGTCTCGTCCGCAACGGTCGGGCGTCCCCGCCCGACCGTTCTCGGTAACTCCTGATGACACCGCCGGGCGAGACGCCCGGCGGCTGCGGACGAGACGTCCGCACTCCATATCGTCAACTACTTGACTGTTATGGCGGGTATGTTCTGGACCGTCTTGTTGAACGCCGGCAGGTCGGTCTTCCAGATCGTGTCGAGTTTGGCCAGCTCGGCGTCGATCTGCTTCACCAGCTCGTCGCGTACGGCGATCTGCTGCACCGTCGGCGCGTTGAACCCGAGCGCCGCCGAGTCGCCTACGCCCGCCAGCTTGTCGTTGAGCCTGATCGGAAAGTTCAGCGGATCCTCCGGGCTGTGGTTCTTCGTCTGATAGAGCGTCTCCTCGATGGCCGTGATCTTCTTGTCGAGGTCATTGGCGGCGTCGACCACCGGCTTCGACTCCTTGGATTTGCCGACGCGCTTCTTGATGTCAGCCAGCTGGCGGTGCACGTCGCGAATGTGCGAAATGGCCTCGTTGGTCTGCGAGAGCTTCTCGTGAACACTCATCACGAAATCGAACTGCGCCTTCAGGTCGGCCGGCGATGCCGTCGTCCGCGGGTCCTGCCGGATCTCGAACGGGACCGTCACCGGCGCCAGGTCGCCCACCGTCAGGCGAGCCTGGTAGCTCCCCGGCAGTACACGAGGACCTAACGTGCCGCCGGACCACATGACCAGACCGGGAAAGCGCTTCGCTTCGGGCATGCGCAGATTCCAGGCGAAGCGATTGTGGCCGTTGGTCACGTCCTTCAATACGTCGAGGTCGCGCCCGCGCCGGCCGCCTTCCTCCGCCGCTTCCGGTTTCTCCTCGCCCGAGGCTTCCGCGGAAGGCTGCTGCTCAGCAGCACCGCCCTCGGATTTCACAGCTACCTTGGATTCCTCCTGCCGCTCGGCCGCTGCCGCCGCCGGCTTGTTCATCTCCGACGCCTTGAGCTCCTTCGGCTTCGGCGCCTCCGCCTCGACCTTCCCTTTGAATTCGCGCAGAACCTTGCCATCAGGCCCCAGGAACGCCAGAGAGACTTTCGTTCCCGGCTTCTGGTCGTGGATCATGAAGTCGACGACCGCTCCGTAAGGCGGATTCGCCCCTATCGCTCCGCCGCCGCCTCCGAATCCGCGGCCGCCGCCCTCCATGCGCCAGGCCAACGGTGGCGTGAAGAGCTGCTCAGCCTTCGTGGCCATGTCGGGCGTGAGCTGCCGCAGAGGCTCCAGGTCGTCGAGCATCCAGAAAGCGCGGCCGTGCGTCGCTGCGATCAGTGCGTCATCGTGCACCAGAAGATCGGCGATCGGCACTGTGGGCAGCTTGTACTGCAGCGACTGCCAGTGCCCGCCGTCGTCGAACGAGACGTACACGCCGCGCTCCGTGCCGGCATAGAGCAGGCCCTTCCGCTTCGGATCGGCGCGGATCACGCGCGTGAACTCGCCGGGGGGAATGCCGTCGGTGATCTTCGTCCAGGTCTGGCCGTAGTCGGTGGTCTTGTAGAGGTAGGGGCGGAAATCGTCCCACTTGTACATGGTGGCCGCGACATACGCGGTTCCCTTGTCGATCGGGCTGGCGTCGATCTCGTTGATCATGATCCATTCCGGCATGATCGATTTCGGTGGGGTGACGTTCGTCCAGTGCTGTCCGCCGTCGCGCGTGACGTGGACCAGCCCGTCGTCGGACCCGACCCAGATCACGCCCGGTTCCACCGGCGATTCGGCGCCGTAGAAGATCGTGCAGTAGTACTCGACGGAGGTGTTGTCCTTCGTGATCGGGCCGCCGGTGGGCTGCATCTTCGTCGGATCGTTGCGGGTGAGGTCGGGGCTGATGACCTGCCAGCTGGCTCCGCCGTTGGTGGACTGCATCAGGTACTGGGAAGCCGCATAGAGCTTGTGCGGGTCGTTCGGCGAAAAGAAGATCGGGAAGTTCCACTGGAAGCGCTGCTTGAGGTCGACGTCGCCGGCACCCATGGGATTGTCGGGCCACGGATTGACGTCGCGAATCGCTCCGGTGCGGTGGTTGAGGACCACCAGCAGGCCGCCGTAAGAGCCGCCGTAGACGATGTCCGGATTCGTGGGATCGGCCACGATATAGCCGCTCTCGCCGCCGGCCGTTACCTCCCAGTCGCGCTCGCCGATGCCCCCGCCGGACGTCGCGTGGCGGATTCTCACTGCCGTGTTGTCCTGCTGCGGCCCTAACAGCCGGTACGGGAAGTCGGTATCGACCGAGACGCGGTAGAACTGAGCCGTGGGCTGGTTCATCTGGGTGGTCCACGACGCGCCGCCATCCGTGGAGACGTTCACGCCGCCGTCGTTGGCTTCGATCATCCGCTGCGGGTCATTAGGCGCGATCCAGAGGTCGTGGTTATCGCCGTGCGGCGTGCGAATGGCCGACCACGTCTTTCCACCGTCCTTGCTCTTGTGGAAACCGACGTTCACTACATACGCAGTGTCCTCGTCCTTCGGATCGGCGTAAATCCGGGTGTAATACCAGGCACGCTGGCGAAGATCCGAGTCGCTGCTGACCTTCGTCCAGGTGTCGCCGCCGTCGCGGGAGCGGTAGACCCCGCCGTCCTTCGCCTCCACGATGGCGTAGACATTGTTCTGATTCGTCGGCGAGACGCTCACGCCAATGATGCCGAGGGTGCCCTTGGGCATGCCCTTGTTCCGCGAGAGCTCCTTCCAGGTGTCGCCGCCGTCGGTCGACTTCCACAGCGCCGAGCCTTCGCCGCCGCTCTCGAAGAAGTAAGCGCCGCGGCGGAAGCGCCACGTCGACGCGTAGAGGATGCGCGGGTTCGTCGGGTCCATGGCCAGGTCGACCGCGCCCGAGTCGGGATTCACGAACAGGATCCGCTCCCACGTCTTCCCGCCGTCGTGCGAGCGATAGACGCCGCGGGTCTGATTCGGCCCAAAGGCGTGGCCCATGGCCGCCACGTAGACCAGATCGGGGTTCGTAGGGCTGACGCGGATGCGCCCAATGTGCTGCGAGTCCTCCAGGCCGATGTGCGTCCACGTTTTTCCAGCGTCGGTCGACTTCCACACGCCGGCGCCCGGTGACACGTTGCCGCGGATGGTCTCCTCGCCGGTCCCGACGTAAACGACCGCCGGATCCGACGGAGCCACGGCGATGGCCCCGATCGTTCCGCCGAAGAAGCCGTCGGATACGTTCTTCCAGGTCTGGCCGCCGTCGGTGGTCTTCCAGACGCCGCCGCCGGTGGCGCCGAAGTAGTAGGTCTCGCGGTCGCCCGCGATTCCCTCGACCGCATCGGCCCGACCGCCGCGGAACGGCCCGACCAGCCGCCACTGCATGGCTTTCAGGACCGAAGCATCGGGTTCATTCGTCGATTTGGCGGCCGTCGCCGCTTTTCTAGGTGCGGCCTGGAGGAATCCAGTGAAAAGAGAGGAGAGGATGAGCAGCAGGACCGCCCGTCGAAAACGTGGCATGGCATCGCTCCTTTTGGGGGCGAATGTTTATCACAGGCGACGAGCGCAGAGCAGAGTCCTCTGCGCGTTGTCCCCGCTACCCCGCGGGCTGCAAGGCGCCTTCCTCGAGCCAGCGCGCCACGAGGCGGCGGACGCGGAAGGCGTCGGTGGCGATCTGGCCTTCCCAGTCGCGGATCGGCGCACCGGCCGAGGCCTTCAGCCAGACGTCGCGAATGATGGCGGGATCCTTCTCCTCGGGATCGGGCGTCGGCTTGGAGGAGGTGGCCTTGAGCGCGAGCTCGTCCGGCACCATCACGCTCGCCTGTTTCAGCTCGTCGTGCCGGCGAATGCCCTCGAAGATCAACCCCATCACTTCCTGCGGCTCGCCCCTGGTGCGCACCGTGTCCGGCTGCTGCGGCACGAACGAGAACGTGCCGACCGTCGGCCGCTCCAGAAGCTGGTAGAGAGCATCGGAGCCGCGCAGTTGCGCACACTGTGCGTCCGCAAACTTTCCGCCGACGAACAGCAGCTTGCCGGCGGTCTGCCGCGACTCTTTGCTGCTGAGCGTCACGATGCCGGTGGCCTGCGTCTCGGCGAGCGACTGCATCAGCGACGGCAATCCGAAGAACTGGAGGTCGCCGGTCAGGGTGGCCGTACCCTCGCGCGCCGCCGTGGTCGAGTCCGACGCGAGATTCTCGAGCGCCGCGGCAGCGGCTCGACCGACATCGTGCTCGGGGAAGCGTTCCACGATGTCGGCGAACAGATTCTCGACGACCTCCGCGCGCGTGCTCGACAAGGCCTCGATCAGCGGAAGGGGCGGCGCCTGCCGCCTGGGAAGCACGCGGCCGAGAATCCTGCTGGGAAGATCCTCGCGAATGGTCTTCACCAGCAGGTTCACGGTGGTCTCGTCGAACGAGAGGTCGTGCTGCGAGAGGACCGACAACCGGGCGCGCGTGTCGCCGAGGAGTGGATTCGGTTTCATGCCGTGACGGGCCACGGTCAGCAGCGCGGCCGGCGTGCCGATCCGTGCCAGCGCTGCGACGGTGCGGTCGAGCACTTTCTGCATCTCCTGCGCGGGATAGAGCGAGGTGTCCTTGCGCAGCAGGAGGGCCTCGAACTCGGCGAGCCGCAGCGTGAGCAGCTTCACCGCGGCATCGCCCTTCATCTGTCCGAGTGGGATCACCGCTTCCTTGATCACGTAAATCGACTGGTTCCGCGCCGATGCTCGCGTGAGGAGCTCCAGCTCCTTCTGGAAATCTTCCGACTCACGCGGGATGCGGTGCAGGAGGTAGATGACATTGCGAAGGTAGTACGTGTCGATCTCGGCCGGTGAGCGTTTGAGCTCCGCTTCCAGTTCGACCAGGGCCGCAGATCGGGCCTCGCCGCCGTAGGCCTCGAGCAGACTCAGTAGCGCGCGCCGGCGCTCCGGCCGCTGCTCGCCCCGAAGGTCTGCCAGCAGACTCTCCTTGGTCAGCGCCGGGAACGAGCTGAGGACCTTCCGCAGCAGCGCATGCTTCGACTTGTTCTCGGCGTATTTCTTCAACTGCTCGGAATTGAGAGCCTGCACGGCGTCGAGGCGGACGCGATCGACGGTCGATGGATCGATCTTCTTCTCGAGAATGACCGCGTCGGCCAGTTCGAGCATCGACGCTGCCGCAGAGAGCGAGCCGGCGTTGAACTGGTCCACTGCCGTCATCAGCAGGTCGCGGAAGCGCTTGTTGTTCTCCAGCGGGTTCTTTGTCAGAGAAAGGATCTTGTGCATCGCCTCCACGGGCGCCGGCGCCTTCACTCCTGCCGAGGGAGGAACGAGGATGTTCCAGGCCGGAAGGCTCGTCGCCAGGATGCGGAAGAGGTTTTCCGAATTCGTGTCGCCGGTGTAGGGCTTCAGTTTTTCGATGTACTGCTGGAGCTCCTGCTCGGACGAAGAGCTCGCAGCGGCCATACTGACGAGCTCCGCCGCCGGCGTCTCCATCGGCAGGGGCGCCGAAGCCGTCTCCGCTGCCGCAGTGGGCGCGGAGGCGGCGGTGGCGCCGGGAACGCGCCGCGCCAGCCGGTCGATCACCAGCGACAGCCGGCGCGCGCTGCGCGTGACCACGTCGGTGACCTTGCCGGTGGCACTCTGCGGTTTCAGCGCCGCACCGGGAGCACGCGAAATGTCGACGGCGGCACCGGACACCGGCTGCGTGTCGCCAAGGGCAGCCAGGTTCTTCCGCAGGAGCTCGCGATCCTCGGCCGGACAAAGCTGCAGCGCCATCGGGATCAGCTTCGCGAGATAAGCCTCGATCGCCGGCTTTTCGATGAGCTTCAGCGAGGCGAAAAGGTAGATCTTTTTCAGCGCGTGATACAGCAGGTCGGTCATGGCCGCCGACTGCAGACGTCCCTGCTCGAGCGCCCACCCGTTGATCTGCCGCATCATCAGCACAGGTGGCTGCTGCATCATCAACTGCACCGACTCGGAAGCAGTCAGAGGAGGGATCTGATCCAGGAGATAACGCTGGATGTCCCAGACTGCCGTTTGGACTTCTTCGCTCAGCTCCTGCTCAGCCACGGAGACTCCTACCGCAACCATTTATTGTAGCGACAGCCGAAACGGCAAAAGGTGCCCAGGTCACACAATTGCCGCCATTTGACGTGATCTCGGGCCTGGTGTGGCGCGGGCTTTCCGGCCCGCGCACGTCGAGAGTCCCTCCCTGGAAAGCCCGCGCCACACGGGTGGCGGCAGTGCGGCCCGTCAGGGACTGCGCTAGGCTGTGAAGCTCGAGATCCGCCATGCCGAACGACAAGACGCGCCCGCCTTCCGACGACCGCATCCGCGCGTATCGAGATGCCGCCGTCGCCCTGCGCCTCGGGCAGTTCCCGGTCAAGGTCCCGCTCGAAGGCGCCGACGACGTCACGCGCCTCGGCGAAGCGATCCATGAGCTCGCCCAGACCGTCGAGCGGAAATACCGCGAGATGTCCGAGCTGGTGAAGATCACCGAGCGTGTCAACGCCGGCCTGATCCTCGACGAGGTCCTGGAGTACGTCTACGCGTCATTCCACGAGATCATCCCGTACGATCGCATCGGCTTCTCGCTTCTCGAGGAGAATGGCCGCATCCTGCGCGCCCGATGGGCGCGGTCGGAAGCCCCGAACGTTCGCATCAACGCAGGCTTCTCCGCGCGCATGGAAGGCAGCAGTCTCCAGGAGGTGCTCGACACAGGACGGCCGCGAATCCTCAACGACCTCGTCGCCTACCTGAACGAACACCCCCATTCCGAGTCCACACAGCTGATCGTCGAAGAGGGTGTGCGATCGAGCCTCACCTGCCCTCTCGTGAACGAAGGCAAGGCCATCGGGTTCATCTTCTTCTCGAGCTTCCAGGGGCACACGTATCGCGATGCGCACGTGGATCTGTTTCTCCAGATTGCCGGCCAGCTCGCGGCGATCGTCGAGAAGAGCCGGCTGTACAAGGAGCTGCTCGAGCTGAACGAGGCCAAGAATCGTTTCCTGGGGATGGCCGCGCACGACCTGCGTAATCCCATCGGCGTGGTGCAGTCGTTCGCCACGCTGCTGCGCGAAGGCGTTCTCGGTCCGGTCGACGACAAGCAGAGGAAAGCCCTGCAGCAGATGGAGCAGTCGTGCGGATCGATGCTGCACCTGATCGACGACCTGCTGGACGTGAGCGCCATCGAGTCCGGCCAACTCGTCCTGGAGATCGTCCCGACGGCGCTGGAGCCCTTCCTGGAACGCGTGGTCGAGACCAACCGGATGCTGGCCAGCGGCAAGACCATCGAGCTAAGGCTGGAGATGGCGAAGGCGATCCCGCGCGTGCCGCTCGACGCCCGCCGCATCGAGCAGGTGATCAACAATCTGGTCAGCAATGCCGTGAAGTACTCCCAGCGCGACACGTTGGTGGAGATCCGCGCCGCTGTCGATGGGGAGCGGCACGCGGTCGTCATCTCGGTCGCCGACCAGGGTCCGGGCATCCCCGCGAACGAAGTGGACAAGCTCTTCCACGATTTCTCACGAACGAGCGTGCGGCCGACCGGCGGCGAGAAGTCGACCGGGCTGGGCCTCTCGATCGTGCGGCGCATCGTCACAGCTCACGGCGGATCGGTATGGGTCGACAGCGCCGTCGGCCGCGGCTCGACCTTCAGCTTCTCGCTGCCGCTCTAGGAGTGCGGTGCAGGAGTGCCGGCTTCCAGCCGGCCGGTCGCCGGCCTTCCAGGCCGGCGACTTCTTCTCCCGACAGAAACGACAGCGGCCGGGCAGGACGCCCGGCCGCAGGCGGGCGAGACGCCCGCAGTCCGACTTCAGATCTAACGGTAGAGCGCGAACTGCATCGAAAACGCGGCGAACTCATCGGCGTTGGGGACGACCACGCGGATGCGGTCGCGATACTCGCGGAGACGCTCGCCGAGCTCTTCGACGGCCTGATGCTCGGCCTTGGCCAGGCGTTCGAGATCGAGCACCAGCCGCTCCTTGCGTTCGCGCAGAGCGTCGCCGATCTCGGTGGCCAGGCGTCGTGCACCGGCAGTGTTGAGCGTTCCCGCCACCGTGACCCACACCGTCGACTCGGGACGAAGCTCTACCTGCACGTTGTGATCGGAATCGTGTACGGCACAGAGCCGCCGCCAGACACGGGCGGGCAGCGACTCTTCCGGCATGCGGAAGGTGTGACGGATCAGGCTGGGATGCTGCTCGATGCCGAGCTTCAGGGACAAGCCCGTCCAGGCCGCCAGGCCGAGGGCAGCGGTCGATTGAATTCGCTCGCCGAATGTCGGCTGGCCAAAGGCGTCGTGAATGCGCGTCTCCAGCTCCGCGATGCGCTTCCGCACCTCCGCCCCCTGACCTAACACTTTGCCGGTCAAAAACACCGGATACGCGCGGCGGATCTCGAAGGCGAATCGCTCCGCCTTGCGGCGAAGCATCGGGTTCTCGGAATCCTTCAGGCGCTCGTAACCGAGCAGCCACGTCTCCAGCGAGCGGAACATCGACGGTCCGAGCTGGCGCACGTCCTCGGCGAAACAATGCTCCTGTGCCGCCTCGATCGCGCCGGCGCTCATCGTCGGATGAACGACCATGGACTTGAACCCGCTGCAATTGCGGTAGTAGAGCTCGCGATCGTCGGTCATCTCCTTCTGCAGCCGGCCCTCGCTCATGACCTGCTCGTAGAACGGCGTGCCGGGCGTCGGACCGTAGATGAGGAACTGACACAGCGTCGGCTCGAGATCGAGAAGACCCTGCATCTCCTCCTCGATGATCTCGGGAGTCTGGTACGGCAGCCCCACGATCATGGAACTGAGAATGCTGATGCCGTGCTCGCGCAGGTCCTTGAAAAGTTCGGCAGCCGGCCTGCCGCTCTGCTTCGCGTAGCCCGAGCGCGTCCCCTCGTAACCGATCCAGACGCCGTCGATCCCCATCTCCAGGATCTCGGTCATGGTGTACTGGCTCAGCGCCTTGATGCTGGCAAAGGCGAAGATGGAGAGAGCTTTTCCACCCTCGATGACGCAGTCGCGCAGCTCCATGGCCCGCTTGCGGTTGAGGAGGAAGTCCTCATCGAGAACGACCAGCGACATCTCCGGCTCGATCTCGAGATAACGCTGCATGACGCCGTAGATGTCGCGACCCGTGGGGAGGAGCTTGATGTGCTTCCGTTTGAAGAAGTGCGAAGTGCAGCAGAAATCGCAGCCGTTCGGGCAGCCCAGCCCGGCGAAGATCATACCGGTGCGCGACACCTCGCGGCCGAAGACCTTGAGACGACTGACCACCAGTGGATGGCGCTGCGGCAACGGCGTCGGGCGCTCGCCGAGAAGCCGCTGCATGAAGCCGACGCCCTCTTCGCGGCAGACGTAGTCGGACCATGGCGCGAGCTCTTCGTCCGAAAGCACTGTGCCGTACCCGCCGAGGATGACCTTCGAGTGCGGCGAGTGCTTGCGGATCAGCGCTACCGCTTCCTTCATCCTGTGGTACGTCGACAGGACGAATGACATGCCCACGTAGTCGTAGCCCTTTTCGAGCTCCCGGATCAGCTCACGTTTGCTCGGGTAGTGCAGGACCGTGGTGGGGGCGTCGAGGTTCTCGGCGATGTATTCGGCCGAGAACTGGACGTGGTTGGCCCGCGGGCTGAAGAGCCCCTGGGCGCGGGTGACCTGGCCGTAGAGGAGCTCGTATCCGACGCTTTTTGCATCGCCGTAGCGCTCGCCGAGCGGACGGCATACGCTTGTAAGAAGAACTCGGGACATGGGTTAGATCCTCCAGCAGTGGCGAGTTCGCTGGAGTGAGTTCTCCGTCGAGTGCAACTGTAGGATTGGACAATGAAGGATGGAGGCGGGGGCGTCAAGATGAAATATCGCGCCCTTGCGACGTGGCGTCTCGCGTTCACCGAGTGTTTTCGGGGGGGCGATGGGACCTATGGGACAGATGGGTAGCACGGTCCCATAGGTCTCATCTGTCCCATAAGTCCCATCGGTCCTATAGGTCCCATAGGAGCGAACACCCGCCTAACTGTGCCTGATGTTCAGGATGTCCCCGTCCTTGACGATGTAGCCCTTCCCTTCCAGCCGCCAGTGGCCCGACTCCTTCGCCTTCGCAAACGATCCTCCCGCGGCGATGAAATCGTCGTAGTGCACGACCTCGGCACGGATGAAGCGGTTCGAGAAATCGGAGTGGATCACTCCCGCGGCTTCCTGGGCCGACATGCCGGCGCGGATGGTCCAGGCACGGCACTCGTCCTCGCCGACGGTGAGGAACGATTGCAGACCTAACAGTGCATACGCTTCGCGGATGAGCGTGTCGAGCGCGGACTCCCGGATCCCGTACTCGTCCATGAACATGCGGGCATCCTCGCCGGAGAGCTCCGACATCTCCATGTCGATCTTTCCGAAGAAGGCCGCCACCCGCGTTCGCAGACCGGCTTTGGCTGCCGCCACCCGCGCGACCTCCGCGTCGATGATCGAGAGCTGTGACTCGTCGAGCGAGAGCGCGATCAGCATGGGCTTGAGTGAAAGCAGCTGATAGCTCTTCAGCAGGTGCAGCTCTTCCGGCGAGAGATCCTCGTTCCGCAGCGACTTTTCAGCCTGCAGAGACTGCAGGCACTTCTCCATGACCGGCAGCTCTTTCTTCATCTGGTCATCATGCGTGCGCGCGGCCTGCTTGTGGATCTTGTCGATCCGCGACTCGACGACGGCCATGTCCGCGAGGATGAACTCCGTCTCGAACGTCGCCACGTCGCGCAGCGAGTCGATGCTTCCCTCGGGGTGCGGCAGCGCGTCGTTTCTGAACAGCCGGACCACCTGCACGAGCGCGTCGTTGGTCTTGACCGCCGAGAGGAAACTCGTCGTGAACTGCGCAGTCTGGCTCTCCCCTTTCTTCAGCCCGGCGACGTCGACGAACTCGATCGTCGCGTGCACGGTGCTCTTCGGCGAGAACAATTCCGCACAGCGGTCGAGCCGCGGGTCGGGCACTTTGGCGGTGCCGAGGTGTGCCTCGGCCTTCGCGGCCACCGCGTGGTCCAGATGCGTCTTCGTCACAGCCTGAAAAAGGGTCGACTTCCCTGAAAACGGGAGTCCTACGATGCCGAGTTGCATGAGGTTCTCTCTCCTGATGAGATGCCCGGTCAGAGTATCCCAACCGATGCATTGCGAGGTGACAGCTGTCGCCGTCCGCGCGAACAACGAACCGCCCGCGACCTGCCGCGTCTAACTGGTAAGCTCCGGAAAGAGAGGCTCAGATGCGAAAATTCTTATTCGTCTTTCTCACGGCGACCCTCTCCCTGCCGCACAACCCTCCAGGCGGATCGGCGAGCGGCCGATGTCCGTCAGCGTCATGGCCGGACAGGCTGAGGGGGCTGTGAAGCAGGCCATGCAGCAGGTCGCGGCGATGAAGGCGAGATACGACCGCGACCTCGACGTGCTTCGGCACCTCCGTGCGGCGGACGAGGCTCTCACCGACCCGACCCAGCCGAACAATGCCGTGCAGAAGGCGCTCGAAGAGATCGGTGCGGCGAAGACATTGAATCCCGAGTTCCTCGTCATGCAGGGCGTGATCAACGCGGAACGAGCCGTCGAGGCAGCGCGCCTCAGCCCCGCCACCGCCGATTTCGGCCGGCTGCGGGGAACCATCCGCACCGAAGCCATCGGTCCGGTCACCCGCGTGGTGGCGCGCAATGGCGCGATCCTCCAGGAAGAGACGCTCGCATGGCTCCGCGTTCAGGAGATGATCGCCTCACACCTGCGCACGATCGCCGAGATCAGCGCGGAGAGCCTCCGCGCCGCGCAGCAGTGAGGGCTTGTAACATCCTGCGCAGGAGATCGAATTGGATCCCCGTGTGGGGCAGGCTTACCAGCCTGCCCTCCTCAGGACAGGCTTGAGAGGCTGTCCTACACGGAGCCTCATGGCGCAGCGTTGAGCCGGGAGCTGATCGGTGCTCTGAAACGACAAAGCCCCCGTTTCCGGGGGCTTTGAATTCACTGATTTGACGAGGGAGCGGACGCGCTGCTGCGCGTCCCTACGCGCTACGCGTTGCCGCCCTCGCTGCCACCTTCGTGGCCGCCGCCATCGTGATGACCACCTTCGTGACCACCCTCGCGCGGGGCTGCGGCATGGCCTCCGCCCTCGCCACCTTCGCGACGGGGACCGTGATCATCGCGGCGCGGGCCGCGATCGTCACGACGCGGTCCACGGTCGTCACGGCGCGGGCCACGGTCGCCGCCCCGGAAACCGCCGCCGCGATGCTCGCCACCGCGGTCGCGATCACCACCGCGGAACCCTCCGCCGCGATGCTCGCCTCCGCCGCCATGCTCGCCGCGCGGAGCGCGCGCCGCACGCTCACGAGCCGCCGCCATCTCCTCCTCGGTGGGAGGCGGAAGCAACGGCTTGCGCGACAGGCGGATCTTGCCGGTATCGGGCTCGATGCCCACGACCTGCACTTCCACCTCGTCGCCGATCTGGAAGAGATCGGTGACCTGGCCGACGCGCGAATGCGCCATCTCCGAGATGTGCAGCAGGCCGTCCTGGCCGGGAAGGATCTCCACGAACGCTCCGTACGGCTCGATGCGCTTGACCGTGCCTTTGTAGTTCCTGCCGATCTCCGCCGAGGCCGTGAGGCCCTTGATGATCTCGATGGCCCGCTCGGCGGACTTGGCGTCCATCGAGGCGATCGTGACCTTGCCGTCGTCTTCGACGTCGATCTTCGTCCCGGTCTCTTCGATGATCCAGCGGATGGTCTTGCCACCGGAGCCGATGACGTCGCGGATGCGGTCCTTCGGAACCTGGATCGTGTACAGACGCGGTGCGAACTCGGAGAGCTCCGCGCGCGGGCCGGCGATGGCTGCTTCCATCTTGCCGAGGATGAAGAGACGGCCGGCGTGCGCCTGCTCGAGCGCCTGGGCCATGATCTCGCGCGACAGCCCTGACACCTTGATATCCATCTGCAGGGCGGTGATGCCCTTGCGCGTGCCGGCAACCTTGAAGTCCATGTCGCCTTCGTGGTCCTCCATCCCTGCGATGTCGGTGAGGACCGCGACACGGTGGCCATCGCCGCTGACCAGACCCATGGCCACTCCGGCCACGGCGGCCTTCAGCGGCACGCCTGCATCCATGAGCGAAAGCGAGCCGCCGCAGACCGAGGCCATCGACGACGAGCCATTGGACTCGAGGATGTCGCTGACGCAGCGGATCGTGTACGCGAACTCGTCCTCGGTCGGGAGCAGCGGCTGCAGTGCGCGACGAGCCAGGTTTCCATGGCCGATCTCGCGCCGCGCCGGTCCGCGCATGAACTTCACTTCGCCGACCGAGAAGGGCGGGAAGTTGTAGTGGAGCATGAAGCGCTGGAAGGTCTCGCCTTCGAAATCTTCGATCTTCTGCGCTTCCTGCGGAGTACCGAGGGTGACGGTGACGAGGGCCTGGGTCTCGCCGCGGGTGAAGATGGCGGAGCCGTGGGTGCGCGGAAGGACGCCCAGCTCGATCGAGATCGGACGGATCTCATCGAACTTGCGGCCGTCGACGCGCTGCTTCTCGTCGAGGATGATCTTGCGGAAGACGCGCACTTCCATCTCGCCGAAGGCTGCTTCCACCGCGGCCAGCCGCTCGAGGTCTTCGGCCGGCACGGCGGCCAGCATCTCCGCCTTGAGCTGCTTGATGGCGTCGTAGCGGGCGAACTTGCCGGTGGTGAGCATGGCCGAGCGCAACGCGCTGCCGTGCTTCGCCATCAGCTCGTTGAGCAGTTCGTCCGTGAACTTCGGCGTGTAGCTGACTTCGAGTTTCGGTTTGCCGACCTCGGCTCGCAGATCGAGCTGCAGCTGGCAGATGCGCTTGATCTCGGCGTGGGCGGCGTCCAGCGCGTCGAGGACGATCTTCTCGTCGACTTCGCGGGCGCCCGCTTCGACCATCACGATCGCATCCGGCGTTCCGGCCACGACCAGGTCGAGATCGGAAAGATCGCGCTGCGCGTTCGTCGGATTCACCACGATCTGTCCGTCGGTGTAGCCGATGCGCACCGCCCCGATGGGATGGTGGAACGGGATCTCGGAGATCACCAGCGCCGTCGAGGCGGCGTTGATGGCCAGGGTATCGGGATCGTTCTCGCCGTCGGCAGAAAGCACGAGGGCGATGATCTGCGTCTCCTGGCGGTAGCCCTTCTGGAATGACGGGCGCAGCGGCCGGTCGATCAGGCGGGAGGTCAGGATCTCTTTTTCGGTCGGACGTCCTTCGCGCTTGAAGAAGCCGCCCGGGATGCGTCCGCCGGCGTAGGTGTACTCCTTGTAGTCAACGGTCAGCGGCATGAAGTCGCCGAGCACGTTACCGTCCTTGTAGCAGGCTGTGGCGAGCACGACCGTGTCGCCGTAGCGGATGACGCAGGCCCCATTGGCCTGCTTCGCGACCGCACCTGTCTCCAGCGACAGGGTTTTCCCGCCGATCTGCATTTCCTTTTTGTTGCTCATTGTTCCCTTCGATGCGTGAAGCCACTCATCACTGCACGCTTTGGATTTGACCGCTTTGGCCGAACGATGGGATCCGGCCGGAGGGGGATTCGGCGCAGGGTTTGCGCCGGATGGAGGGCAGATTCGTCTGCCCCGAAAACGAAGAGGACAGGCGTTGCCGCCTGTCCTCCACCTGGTCTACTTGCGGATGCCGAGCTTGTCGATGATCGTGCGATAGCGCTCGAGGTCGGCCTTCTTCAGGTAATCGAGAAGGCGGCGCCGGCGGCCGACGAGCTTCAGGAGGCCGCGGCGGCTGTGGTGATCCTTCGCGTGGGTCTTGAAGTGCTCGGTCAGGTAGTTGATGCGATTCGAAAGAAGTGCGATCTGCACCTCCGGCGACCCGGTGTCGCCGTCGTGGGTCTTGTACTGCGAAATGAGCTCGGTTTTCTGTTCCTTGGTGGTCGGCAAAATCCAGTCTCCTTAACCGGTTAAGCGTACCTTGTGGATACACGTGGTCTGTAAAGTCGCGACACCATAACAGCGGGTGGTGGTGAAATCAATCCCGACCGGCTCGAGACCGCAGACGGCAGACCTCAGACCGCAGATTACAAATGACTTAGCACGCACTCGTCTCGTTGAGAGGTGGTCTACCGCCTGCGGTCTGCGGTCTGCGGTCTGTGGTCTGTGGTCTCTGGTCTGTGGTCTGTGGTCTGTGGTCTGTGGTCTTCCTCTCCGCCTCACCCCGCCAGCACCACCTTCGGCTTCACTTCCACCGGCCCGCCCTCCCGCAGCACGTTGACCACCTCGCCGATCGCCACGAGCTGGTCGTGCGGGTTGCCGAGAGCCAGGAGGTCGCCTTTGTGAACGGGAATCGTCGGAACCATGATCACGCCCTGGCCCTGCATCATCTTTCCCTGCTGCGCCCAGTCGATGCGCAGGCGCTCCAGTGGCAGTTCGATTGCGGAGAGCGGCTGGAAGTGCGGCGGCGCGAGGATCTGCTCGGTCGTGTCCTCGACGAGCCGGTCAAACGCGATCGCCTGTTCCACGGAGAAGCTGCCGATGGCGGTGCGGCGAAGCTCCTTTAGATGCGCGGGGATGCCAATCGAGCCTCCCAGGTCATGCGCCAGCGAGCGGACATAGGTACCGGCCGACGAGCGCACGCGGAAGCGCACTCTCGATGTCTCCACGCCCAGGATCACGAACTCGTAGACGGTGACGCGCTTCGGCGCGAGCGGGACCGCCTCCCCTTTTCGAGCGAGCTCGTAGGAGCGGACGCCCTGCACCTTCTTCGCAGAGAACACCGGCGGGATCTGCTCGATCTCGCCGAGGAACTTCGCGATGTGCGGTGTGAAGTCGATGTGCTCGACGTCCGCTTCGACCGGTTCGCCGACCGGCTCGCCGGCGGCGTCGTACGAGTCGGTCGCCCAGCCGAACTGGATCGTCCCTTCGTACGTCTTCTCCATCCCCATGAGGTAGGCCTGCAGGCGCGTGGCCTTGCCGACGCAGAGGACGAGCAGTCCGGTCGCCAGAGGATCGAGCGTGCCGGTGTGCCCGGCTTTCTTCACTTTGGTGCGACGCCGGAACCTCTCGACGACGTCGTGCGAGGTCAGGCCCGATTTCTTGTCGACGAGGAGGATGCCATCGGCTGGTTTGGGTTGGGCGAGCATGTTGGTGGCGAAGCATAGTCGATGAGCCCTCATGGCGGCGCCTGCGGCGCTTCGATGGCGGGAGCGACGTTCCAGTGAACGGAGCCGCGATCGCCACCGCCACCAAGGTCCGCTGACGCGCTCGCTACAATGCACATCCATGATGAAAC
Organism: Acidobacteriota bacterium; assembly: GCA_021781455.1. Classification (GTDB taxonomy): domain Bacteria; phylum Acidobacteriota; class Thermoanaerobaculia; order Gp7-AA8; family Gp7-AA8; genus JAJXWV01. The sequence continues at coordinate 116,946 of JAJXWV010000047.1, forward strand.
GAAGCAAGAAACGCATGGTGTGGATCGACTGCGAAATGACGGGGCTCGATCCGGAGACGGACGTGCTCATCGAGATCGCTACGATCGTCACCGACTACAACCTGAAGGTCATCGCCCGGGGGCCGGACCTCGCCATCCGCACGAGCGAGGCACGGCTGCGCAACATGGACGCCTGGAACCGGCGCACGCACAAGAAAAGCGGCCTCATCGACCGGATCCGCGCAGAGGGTGTCTCGGTGGAAGACGCTGAACGCCTGACGCTAGCCTTCGTCAGGAAGCACTGCTACGCGAAGACCGCGCCGCTCTGCGGAAACAGCGTCGGCCAGGACAAGCGATTCCTGGTCCGCTACATGCCGCAGCTCAACGAATTCCTGCACTACCGTGTCGTCGACGTGAGCACGATCAAGGTGCTGGTGAAGGAGTGGTACCGCGGGAAGATCGAACCGCCGAAGAAAGACGAGACCCATCGAGCTCTCGCCGACATCGAAGACTCGATCGCGGAGCTGGAGTTTTACCGGAAGGCTGTGTTCAGGAAGGGGTGAGTCGCCCCCGTCATCCTTAGAGGCTGTGCAGAAATCCCCGACGGTTCCAGCCTCCGTCCAGAGTTTCAACCACAGAGACACGGAGGCACAGAGATTCAAAGCACAGGCTCGCTCCGCTCGCCCGCATCCGAAGATGGCCTCATAGGTCCCCTCGCCCCGTGCGGATCAGTTTCGCGAGATTGTTCGTCGGGGAGCACGGGGCGAGGGGACCGGTCGCCCTGCCGCTTGTGCAAGGAAATCTCCGCGTGGCGCGCAGAATTCACAGAGGAAACTCTGTGTACCTCGGTGTCTCTGCGTCTCTGTGGTGAAGATTCAGGCAAGGGAGGGCAGGCTGGAAAGCCTGCCCCACACCGCCGGGAGCTCACGACTCCTCGTCGTCCGCTTCTTCGTCCTCCGCGCCGGCAGCTCCCGCCTCGGATTCCTTCTTCGGCATCACCTGCTGGAGAAGATCCTCGATGCGTCCGGCGCGGATCGGCGTCTCGTCGTACTTGAACTCCAGGTCGGGCGTGAAGCGCAGGCGGATGCGCTGGCCGAGGGCGTGGCGTACACGGCCGCGGGCGTTCTGCAGCTCCTTGACCTTCGCCTTCGCCTCCTCCTCACTCATGCCGCTGATGAAGACGCGCGCAAGGTGAAGGTCGGGACTGACCTCGACGCCGGTGATCGAGTTGAGGCCGAGGGGAACGTCCTTCACGTCGTGCCGGAGGACTTCCACGAGAGTGTCGCGGATCATCTCTCCGACGCGTGAGGTTCTGCGGGTTTTTCTCATCCAGTCAATCTCACGATCTTGGGGCGCGTGGTACGAGTGATTTGTGCGCCTCGTACCCGTGTCTTCCCGAGGAGTGCCTTATAACGCGACTTCGGCGTCGAAATCGAGCTTCTCGCTCGTCCATCCATTGAGACGGGCGTCGGTATTCGATTCGATGAAGGTCACGATTCTCTCGAGCTGGGCGTCCGCTGCCGGGCCGTCGAGTGCGACGAACGATATCCCGAGCCGTGCTCTCTGATGGAGGTCCTGCAACCCCACCTCGGCCGCGGAGATCTCGAACCGCGCACGCAGCTTGTCGCGAAGCGATTTCACGACCATGCGCTTTTCCTTCAGCGACTGGGCATACTCGATGTGAATCTCGAAAAGGGCCACGGCCACCAGCATTGCTCGCCTAAACGCGGCGCGTGCCGACATTCATCCAACGATCGTGAAAAGCAAAGTCCTGAGTCTCGAGCAGCATACCGGCCACTCAGGACTCAGGACTCAGGACTTTTTCGCGCTACGCGAGCACCGCGGCGAGCTTCTCGACCCGGAAGCCTTCGATGATGTCCCCGATCTTGATGTCCTGGAACTTCTCGATGGCAATGCCGCACTCGAAGCCCTGCCGCACTTCACTGACGTCGTTCTTGAAGTGCCGCAGCGAGGCGATCTTCCCTTCGTAAATGACGCGGTTGTCGCGCAGCAGCCGCACGGTGGCGGTTCGGGGAATCGTCCCGTCGGTGACCATGCATCCCGCCACCACGCCGGCCTTCGGCACCTTGAAGGTGTTCCGCACTTCGGCCCGGCCCTGGTAGACCTCCTGGAACTTCGGCTCCAGCAGGCCGGTCATGGCGGCCTTCATCTCGTCGACGAGGTTGTAGATGACCGTGTACATGCGGATGTCGACGCCTTCCTTGTCGGCCAGCTCGGAGGCATTGCGCTCGGGGCGCACGTTGAAGCCCACCACGATGGCGTCCGAGGCGGTCGCCAGCAGGACGTCGTTGGTGGAGATCGCTCCGACGGAGGAGTGCAGCACGTTGACCTTGACCTCGCCGGTCGACAGTTTCCGCAGCGTCTCGTTGAGCACTTCCACCGAGCCCTGCACATCGGCCTTGAGGATGACGTTGAGCTCCTTGACGTTGCCCTGCTGCATGCGCTGGAACAGCTGGTCGAGCGACATGCGCGAGCCCTTGTTCTGATTGGCCTCGCGCGCCTTCTCCTGGCGCATCTGGCCGATCACGCGGGCCTGGGTCTCGTCGTCGAGAACCTGCAGCGAGTCGCCTGCGTTCGGCACGTCGTCAAAGCCGCTCACCTGCACCGGTGTGGCCGGCGGCGCTTCCTTGACGCGCTCGCCGCGCTGGTCGGTCATGGCCCGAACGCGGCCGTAGGTGGAACCGGAGAAGAACGCGTCGCCGATGCGCAGCGTGCCGTCCTGGACGAGCACCGTGGAGACGATGCCGCGCCCGACTTCCTTCCGCGCCTCGAGGACCACGCCCCTGGCCGGAAGCTCGGGATTGGCCTTCAGGTCGAGCATGTCGGCGGTGAGCAGGATCATGTCCAGCAGATCGTCGATGCCCTGCTTCTTGACGGCCGAAACTTCGACGGAGACGACGTCGCCGCCCCACTGCTCGACGAGCACGCCGAACTCGCTGAGCTCGCGGCGGACGCGGTCGACATTGGCGTTCGGCTTGTCGATCTTGTTGATGGCCACGATCATCGGCACCTTGGCGGCGCGCGCGTGGTCGATGGCTTCCTTGGTCTGAGGCATGACGCCGTCGTCGGCCGCGACCACCAGGACGACGATGTCCGTCACCTTGGCGCCGCGCGCTCGCATCATCGTGAACGCTTCGTGGCCGGGCGTGTCGAGGAAAACGATCCGGCGATCGCGCTTCTCCACCATGTAGGCGCCGATGTGCTGTGTGATGCCGCCCGCTTCGGCCGCCGCGACATTGGTCTCGCGGATGGCGTCGAGCAGCGAGGTCTTGCCGTGGTCGACGTGGCCCATGACCGTGATGACCGGGCCGCGTGGAGTGGTGCCAGCGGTCGTGGTGGCTTTTTCGATCGACTGAAGCTCGACCGCGTCTTCGAAGGACACGACCTCCGCGTCCATGCCCAGGTCCTTGGCGATCTCCAGGGCCAGCTCGGCGCCCAGCGGCTGATTGATGGAAGCCATGATGCCGCGCTTGGTCATGAGGTGGCGCATGAGGTCATTGGCCTTCACCGACAGCTTGTCGGCGAGCTCCTTGACCGTGACGCCTTCCGTCAGGGCCACCTTGCCGGTGGGGCGCTTGAACTCGAGCACGCGAGCGGTTGCCGAGACCGGCTGCTTGCGCGCGTGGCGGCGTGACGACTTCGTCTCTTCTCCTTCCACTTCCGGAAGGACGATGTCGGGACCGAGGTCGTCGGCGATGATCTGGGTTCCGGAGAACGGCCCTTTCGTGAAGAGCTCGTTGTCCACTTCCACGGCTCGGGTGGTCTTGCCGCGCTTGCCGGTGGTTTTCTTCTTCTCGCGATCCTCGGTCTCGTCGACCTTCTTCCGGCGGACGCCGAGACCGACGCCGGGCGCCGGCGGCGGAGGCGACATGGGGCGTCCCGGAGCGCTGCCTGGACGGACTCCCGGACCCGCACCGCGCATTGCAGTACCCGGACCGGACGGACGCATGCCCGGGCCCGGCCGTCCCGGCGCGCCGGGACGCAGGCCCGGACCGGCAGGACGAGGGACACCCTGACCGGCAGGACGCATTCCCGCCGGAGCAGCCGGGCGAACCGCCATCGAGGGGCGGCTGACGGGCGTCTGGCCGGCGTAATTGGGCCGCGGACCCTGAGGAGCGCGGGCCCGTGGGCCGGTCGGCCCGGTGGGGCGCCGTTCCGGATGAGCGGCCGTCGGACGATGAGGAGCGGCCGGTGCAGCGGGAGGAGGTGCTGCAGCGGCTGGTTGGGGCGCTGCGGCGGGTGCGGCAGCCATCGGTTGCGGCGCCTCGGCAGCGGCAGGCGCATGAGCGGCAGCCGGTGCGCGTTTCGGTTTTTCGACGGGCGGCTGTGCGGGCTGCTCGGGAGCTTCGAGCGCGGCGCGCTCTTCGGCTTCCGCGGCCTGGACGAACTCAGGGATGATCACCGTGGGAGGCGGCGCCGCGACCACGGGCTCCTCTTTCGGAGCTTCCTTGCGGACGCGAACCGGCGGCTGGACGATGGGGCGCGGCGGACGGACCGCTTCTTTCTTCTTTTCGACCTGGGGCTTGTCCTCGCGCATGATCACGCTGCGCATGCGCGTATTCAGCTTCTTGCCTGTGATCAACGCCTGGATGACTTCCGGTTCCAGGACCTGGTTCGGATCGTTGATCTCGGCACCGAGCGACTGAAGCCGGAAGATGAGGTCCTTATCGGAAACGCCCATCTTCTTGGCTACGTCACTCACACGGAACTTTGCTGCCGCCATTCAATCTCCCTTGAGCTATCTATCCGCTGAACGTCACATTTGAGAATCCTTCGTCCCGTTGCTCGTGCCCCGGGGCCTCAGGATGACTCCGGCGATCATTCGACCGGAGCCTCTTGTGGCTCTTCGCTGGCGGCCTCTTCGTCGCCCGACTCTTCGCCCGTTGCTTCTTCTTCCTCGGCCGGAGCGCCGATCTCCTGCGCTTCCAGCTGCTCGTGCTTGCGCGCGAGCTCGATCATGCGGGCCGCCATCTCCGCGTCGATGCCGTCGATGGCGGTCAAATCCTCGACCGAGGCGTTGATGATCGAGTCCAGATCGTCGTACCCGGCTTCCTCGAGCTTGTCCGCCCATTCCGGCGGCAGGTCCTCGATCTCGTGCACATTGGTCTGCGAGCGGGCCTCGGCCATGGCTTCCTGGAGCATAGCCGACAGCGCGTCCGCCACTTCGCCCTTGACCTCTTCCTCGGACTTGATGTCGATCCGGGCGCCGATCAGCTCAGCGGCCAGCCGCACGTTCAGCCCGCGCTTGCCGATGGCCAGCGAGAGCTGATCGTTGTCGACGATGACGTCGAGGTGCGGCCGATGCGCGGTCTCGTCGCTGGTCACCGAGACGCGGGTGATCTTGGCCGGAGCGAGAGAGTTCTGGGCGAAGATGACGATGTCCTCGTGCCAGGGGATGATGTCGATCTTCTCGCCGCGAAGCTCGCGGATGATGGACTGCACGCGCGAGCCCTTCATACCCACGCAGGCGCCGACCGGGTCGACGTCACGCTCGCGCGAGGCCACCGCGATCTTGGCGCGCTCGCCCGGCTCGCGGACAGCGCACTTGATCACGACGGTGCCGTCGTAGATCTCCGGCACTTCCATTTCGAAGAGCTTGATGAGGAGGCGCGGATCGGTGCGCGAGAGGACGACCTGCGGTCCCTTGGGCTGCGTGTGCACGTCGACGATGACGGCCTTGATGCGGTCGCCCTGCGAATAGCGCTCGGCGCGCGACTGCTGCGATCGCGGGATGATGCCCTCGGTCTTGCCGTTGAGGTCGATGATCATGTCGCCGCGCTCGAAACGCTTTACGTAGCCGTTCTCGAGCTCGCCCATCTTGTCCTTGAACTCGTTGAACACCTTCTCGCGCTCGGCCTCGCGGACCTTCTGGTAAAGGACCTGCTTGGCCGACTGCGCGGCGATGCGCCCCAGCTCGTCGGGCGGTTTGGTCAGCGGGATCTTGACCTCGTCTCCCTGCTCGACTTCCGAATCGATTTTCTGGGCTTCGTAGGTGCGGATCTGCGTGTGCGGATCCTTCACCACGTCGACGACTTCCTTGGTGATGTAGCTCAGCCGGATCGTTCCGCCGACCTGGGCGTTGGGATCGACTGCGCGGGCCTGCTCGAGCGTCCATTGAGCCTGCGGATCCTCGATCTGGTTCTCGTCCTCGACGATCTCCTTGATCACCCAGATGATGACGTTGCCATTGCTGCGCTCGATCTCCGCTTCCAGCGGCTCGCGTGTCTTGTAGTACTTGCGCGCCGCCGTCGAGAGAGCGTCCTCGAGAGCGTCGAACACACGCTCGACATCGATGGACTTCTCATAGGCAAGCGCCTTGATGTCTTTGCTGACGTTTTCGTTGAACATCGTGCTCCCCGATTGGACAGAGTTCCTCGGTTCCTCGGTTCCCGGTTCCTCGGTTTTTCAGCCCGAGGAACCGAGGAACCCCGAGGAACCGAGGAACTCCGTCAGATCTCCACTTCCAACCGCGTCTCCTTGATGTCGCCGAGCGGAATCTCGTAGTCGGGATCCTTCTTCATCACCGGATCCGTGACCACGACTCTCTGCCCGTCGAACTCCTTCAACCTGCCGACGATCACGTGAAGTCCGCGAATCGCTTTCGACGTCTTCACCCGCACCAGTCGGCCGACGAACTTCCTGTAATCCGAGTCCCGATAAAACTTACGATCGAGCCCGGGCGACGACACCTGCAATTCATACTCGCCCGGCACTGGATCTTCGACGTCGAGGTAGGTGCTCACCTGGTGCGAGATCAGCTCGCAATTCTCCAGATTGACTCCCCCGTCCTTGTCAATATCGATGCGAAGCAGATAGCCGCCCCCCTGCCGCTTGTATTCGACATGGACGAGCTCCATCCCCTCTGATGCCACGATCTTCTCGATCTCCGCCTCGACCTTCTCCGGCAAACCGCTCATACCTACCATCAACAAAAAAAGCGGCCGAAATCGGCCGCTTTCGAAGGATCCGCTCGAAAGCTGTCGAATGATACAACCTACTGCGGGCGCCTACAACATCAGGGACTTAGCTCGGATTCCCACCGCCCGGCCGGTTGCGAGGTTGCGCGGTTACGAGGTTGCGCGGTGCGGTTGCAACCGGACACTGCGGAACCGCGGAACCGCGCAACCCGTCACGGCTGGAAACGGCCCGGCGGAATCCCCTCCCCCTCGGCGATCGACAGCTGCGCAAAGAGCTGGATCATCTTCCGCCCCTGTTCATCCGAGCGTGCGTAGGCATCGCAGAGCAGTTGAACCTGCTCGGCGTCCTCGAGGGCAGAAATCGTGAACCCCTGAGCCGGCTGCCCGGGATCGTGCGTCCGCTTCTGCCTCCAGCCGTTGTTCTCCCACTGATAGCAGACATAGCCGCTTTCCTTGGCCATGCGGGAGGTCGGGAGCACCGATGAGCCGACCGCTTCCTTGACGTCCTTGACATTGGCGGTGAGCTGGCCACCGTGGCGGAAGATCGGCATCTTGCCGACCTCGTGCTTCGGCACGACCCCGCGGGCGTTCATCTTCTGCTCCTCGAGAGCGCGGGTGATGAAGACGCCGATCATCTTCTTGAGGGATGCCTTGGTCGCCCCGACGATATTCATGAACTCCAGGCCGGAGTGATAGACGGTCATCCCGTCCGCACCGACCGAGAAGCGCTCCAGCCGGGAGCGGACGATTCGGCAATCGACCGAGATGTCCTCTTCTTCCCAGCGGAACGCCAGGTGACCGGTGCTCCCCGCGGCCAGAGCGCTGGCGTGCTCAATGCGCGCACCGAGGACGCTGACGTCGACAATGACGACCTGGGCCGTTCCGAGCCGCGCGATCAGCGGCTGCGGCAGATGGACCCTTTGTACGCGACGCGTCCTCGGATACTGCTGCATCAGCTGCAAAATGATAACTGGTCAACTCGCCCCCGTCGTCAGCGCGGCATGAGCGGAGCGTAAAAATCGAGCTGGCAGCGGGGCTTTGGCGAGGCGGCGGAGCCGCCGACATCATTTAGCGGCGGCCGTGGGGCCGCCGTCCGATCGGCCCGACCCAGCGTCCGAGCGCGCGCAGCGCGCAACAGATCCTCGGTCTGTTTCCCCGGACTTCTGTCGGGCACTTCGTGCCCTCGTACGCTGATGCGATCACTTGCTCCGGCGGCCTGACGGCCGCCGCTAAATTCTTACGGCGGCTACGCCGCCTGTCGCTGCTCCGCGGCGGGAGTGCCCTTTCGAAATTCCGCCGCACCCGCTGAATATCCTGAAGAGCCGAAAAAGTCAGAGAGTCCCTGGTCGCCCTGCCCGCTACCCGCTACCCGCTGAAAAAAAAAGGCCGCGCGTTGCCGCGCGGCCTCGGGCTGAAAATCGAGGAAAATCCGCTAGTGCTTCACTGCGCGGTGCATCACCGGAACGCCCTTGCAGGGGGTCTGCCCCGCGCCGGGATAGATGCAGGAGATCTGATTGTCGGTCAAGGCGAGGAAGTACTGCGGCTCGAGCGTCGTGGCGTCGCCCGACGCGTTGTCGGCAACCGAACCGTAGGCGAAGAAGGCCGGGCAACCGTTCGGCAGACAGTTCGTCGGGGCGTCGCTCGTCGGCGTGCTGCTGATCTGCTGGACCGTCACGAAGAAATTCGTTCCGGAGACGCCCGGAAAGGCTGTGGGGAGCGGTATCTGCGTTTGGCCGAGCGGTCCGAGGGAGGCCTGGTACGGCGTGCCGACCGGCGTAGTCGGAGCGTTGCCGGCGTAGAGGGTGACCTTGAGGACCGTGTTCGAAAACTGCGACGCGTTCACCAGACCGATGTTGCTGCGATAGGTCCCAGCCGTGCCGGTGGTGCCGTTCTGCGTGATGCCGGTGATGAACACCTGATCGAGGCCGTTGGCCGCCTGGTCAGAGGAGACGAAGTTGTACCAGGGGTATCCGGTGAAGAGCTGGCCGGTCGTTGGCGGAGCGGCGAGTACCTGCCCGCAGCTGTTCGTGTAGGGCTGGCCGAGCGTGGCCCCCGAAGGAATCGAGTAGACGCGCGTCTCGACCGAGATATTGCGGAAGTTCGGGCTGACGCCGTTTGAATTCTGCGTATCGGCGCCGCAGCTCGTGTTCGCTTTGCAGCCGTTGAACACGGCCTGGCCGAAACCGCTGGTCATCCCCAAACCGCCCTGAGCCTGCGGGAGGCCGACGAAGTCGACGAGGGTGCGCCGCTCCAGCGGCTGCAGAGTGATCAGGTTCGGGAACGTCGTCGCCCCCGTGGGGCAGCCCAACGGGCCGGCGCAGTAGATGACCGAAACGGCCACAGGGTCGGTGGTGACGTTGGAGATGAAGACGTCGGTCAGGAACGTGCCCGACCCGCCCACAGCGTGAATGACAGCCGGAACGTAGACCTGGTCGGCGGCACGGAAGTTCGTCGCCATGGCCGTGGCGGCGCTGAGGGCGAAGATCGCGGCAACACCGAAAAACTTAAGCTTCGACATAGTCTCCCCTTCTACATCAATGGATGAATTGACTCTCGAAACGACATTTGCGGCTCTTTGTGATCATGCATTCTAATGCCAAACTTTTCTTCGACAACTCCAAACTTTCAGCGACGATCGGGCCAAGAGCGCGGACGATATGCGCAGCGGCTGCATCCGTATACTTCGGCCGGTGAGCAATCTTCGCGCCCACATCGTCCGGCCGGAACACGACGGCGCACGTCTCGATCGCGCGCTCGTGGAGATGTACCCGGAGTGCAGCCGCAGCTTTCTGGCGCGTCTGATCGCCGAGGGTCATGTACGCGTTGATACGGCGGTCGCCGGCAAAGCGTCGCAGCGAGTCGCCGCAGGCCAGCGGGTCGAGGTGGAATTCCCTCCTCCCGCCCCCGCCTCCATCGAATCGCAGGACCTGCCGTTGCGGGTGCTGTTCGACGACGAGGATCTCGTGGTCATCGACAAACCGGCGGGACTGGTGGTCCATCCGGCAGCGGGACATCGCGACCGGACGCTCGTCAACGCTCTGCTGTTCCACGTCCACGACCTCAGCGGGGTCGGTGGTGAGCTGCGGCCGGGCATCGTGCACCGTCTCGACAAGGACACCAGCGGCGTCATGGTGATCGCCAAAAACGACGAAGCTCATCGAAAGCTGACGGCGGCGTGGAACAGCGACTCCATCCGAAAGGAGTACGTCGCCGTCGTTTACGGAACGCCCGAGCCGATCAGGGGAACGATCGACGCGCCGATCGGCCGCGACCCTCGCAACCGCAAGCGCATGACCGTGTTGAAAAGTGGCCGCCGCGCCATCACCGACTACGAAGTGATCGAGCGCCTCCGCGGAGTCTCCGTCGTCCGCTGCCGCCTGCGCAGCGGTCGCACCCATCAGATCCGCGTGCACATGAAGCACATCGGCCATCCGATCGTCGGCGATCCCGTCTATTCCGGACCGCAGTGGAGAGGGATCCCGGACAAACGCATTCAGAAAGCGCTGGCATCGCTGCCTCGCCAGGCTCTGCATGCCGCGCGTCTGACGATCGTGCACCCGCGAACGGGGGCCACCATGACGTTCGAGGCGGAGGTGCCTGTGGATATGGCGCAGCTCATTGTGGCTCTTCGGTAATCCGGTTCCGCGGTTGCGCGGTTCCGCGGTTGCGCGGTGTTCGAGCCTCACGTTCTCGCCGCTGTACCCAGTCGATCAGACCAACGAGGGCCTTGCCGGTACGCTGTACGCCGCGCGCAATTCGCTCGCGCTGCTGCTCGTCAAGAAAGCCAAGGCGATTCGCGATCAGGGCTTCCGCCTCCACCTCAAACAGCGATCCGCGAGCCTGGCTGAGGAACTGCCGCCACTCTCCGAATGACAGTCTTCCCTGCCCCTCAGCAATCTGGCTTGACACTCCCACCGCGGCTCGGCGCAGTTGTGAGGTCAAGCCGTAGAGCTCAGCCCTAGGGAATGCTGCGGTGACTGCGTAGACCTCGGCCGTCAGGTCAACAGCTCGTTGGAAAGCAACGAGGTCGTAGAACGATTTGGACATGTGATTTCGGCGCCGACAATGACGCACCGAAGGAGACAAGGATCGACTGCGGCTGGTGTGGGTAGCCTCAGTGTACCTCGGCTACCACCACCGCGGAACCGCGCAACCGCGGAACCGCGCAACCAAGGTTCCTACAACAACATCCCCGCAATCGTCGCCGTCAGGAAGTTCGCCAGGGTGCCGGCGATCATCGCGCGCAGGCCTAACCGGGCCAGGTCGCCTCGCCGCTTGGGAGCGAGCGAGCCGATGCCGCCGATCTGGATGGCGATCGAGGAGAAGTTGGCGAAACCGCAGAGCGCGTAGGTCACGATCGCGAAGCTGCGCGGATCCATGGCGTGCGGGTTGGCCCTGATGATCTCGCCGAGCCGCGCGAAGGCCACGAACTCGTTGAGCACCATGCGCGTACCGAGAAGGTTGCCAACCTGCAGGGTGTCCTTCCACGACACCCCCATGGCCCAGGCGATGGGGCGGAAAACCCAGCCCATGAGGATGTCGAGGCTGGCCGGGAAATACGCGGCAACCGCCGGTGCAGCGGTCAGCAGCCAGCCGTGCACGTAGCCGAAGATCCCGTTGAACAGCGCCACCAGCGCGATGAAGGCGATGAGCATGCCCGCAACGTTGAGCGCGAGATACAGTCCCTCGATCGCCCCACGGCCGGCGGCGTCGATCACGTTCACATCCTGCTTCGGAACGACGATCTCGATGTCCCCGCCCGTCTTCGGCTGTTCGGTCTCGGGAACGATGATCTTGGCCATCATGATCGCGCCCGGGGCGGTCATGATCACGGCGGTCAGAAGGTGGATGACGTCCACGTGCGCCACCAGGACGTAGGCAGCCATGATCGCGCCGGAGACGTGGGCCATGCCGGCAGTCATGATCGTCATGAGCTCCGACATGGTCATGTCATCGAGGAAAGGCCGGATGGTCAGAGGTGCCTCGGTCTGGCCCATGAAGATCGAGGCGGCGACCGAGGTCGACTCCGCACCCGAGGCGCCCATGAAGCGGGTCATGATCTTCGCGAAGAAGCGCACCACCGGTTGCATGACGCCGACGTAGTAGAGGATGGCAAAGATCGAGGCGATGAAAATGATCGTCGGCAGCACCTGCATGGCGAAGATCAGTCCGAGACTGCTGGAGCCGTCGCCCAGCGGACCGAAGACGAATCTCGCTCCTTCCGCGGTGTAGCCGAGCAGGCGGTTGACGATTTCCTTGAGCGTCTCGAAGAGGAACGCCAGAAGGTTGAACGTCAGAAACAGATAGGCGGTGGCGACGCCGAATGCCGCCCAGAGACCGCGGCGAGGCGCTGGCTGTTGCATCCGTTTGGCGATCTGGTACACGACGATCGCCAGGACGACGAAGATCGCTCCCGCCAGCTCGCGAGTGATCGGCGCGGCGATCGGCGCGAGCACGCTGGCGATGAGCGTCCCCTTGAGGACCGTGATGGCGACGAGGATCTGCAGCAGAAGGCCCCAGCCGACCGTCTTCCACCGAATGGCCGATCGGTTGTTGGACAGCCCGATGGCAATGCCGAGAATGAGCACGAACCCTATCAGCGCAGAGAAACGCTCCATCTGGAGCTCCGATCTTGTTGCGTGTGTTGAACCGCGCGAGCGTTGTAGCCGAGGCGGGCGCGACAGTCAATGACGACAGGGGGTGGGCGGTTCCGCGGTTGCGCGGTTCCGCGGTCGAGGAATTCGGACTTTTCCGCGCCATCGCACACCACGGAACCGCGCAACCGCGCAACCTCGCAACCTCGGGCCTGCTCGATAAAGCTCGCGGTTATACTCCCGCCCGCCATGATCAAACCGATCGACGAAGCCGTCTCGTTCATCCGCTCGCGTTCCAGGCTGCAGCCCGCCGCCGGCGTCATCCTCGGCTCCGGGCTGGGCGACGTGGCCGACTCCATCGACGTCGAGACCGCCATCGGCTATGGCGAGATCCCGGGCGCGAAAGCGTCAGGTGTGGCCGGCCATCAGGGCCGCCTCGTCCTCGGCCGCGCCGGAAAGGCGCCCGTCGCCGTGATGCAGGGCCGCATTCACTTCTACGAAGGCCACGAGTTGGGCGACGTGATGTTCCTGACGCGCGTCCTGGGGCGGCTCGGGATCAAGTCGCTCGTCGTCACCAACGCCGCCGGTGGCGTGAACACCTCCTACGGCGCCGGCGACCTGATGCTGATCTCGGATCACATCAACTTCATGGGCGTGAATCCTCTGCGCGGGCCCAACATCGACGAGCTGGGCGTGCGCTTCCCCGACATGTCGGAGTCCTACCCCGAGTCGTTGCGGGAAATGGCCAGGGGCGTTGCCAGGTCGATCGGAATCAAGCTTCAGGAAGGCGTCTATCTGGCGCTCTCCGGGCCGACCTACGAGACGCCCGCAGAGATCCGCGCCTTCCGCACTCTGGGCGCCGACGCGGTCGGCATGTCCACGGTGCCCGAAGTCATCGCCGCCTCGCAGATGCAGATTCCGGTGCTCGGGATCTCCTGCATCACGAACATGGCCGCCGGCATCCTCAAGCAGAAGCTCACGCACCAGGAAGTCATGGACACGACCGCCCGAGTGCAGAAGCAGTTCGCGGCTCTCGTGTTAGGCGTGCTGGAGAAGCTCGCCTAGGAGTGCGGACGTCCCGTCCGCAAGCGCGGGACGTCTCGTCCCGCGGTGCTGCAGGAACAGCGCCGGGCGGGACGCCCGGCGCATGCGGACGGGACGTCCGCACTCCGCCAACGCTGCGATAATGGCGGCCGCCAATCGCCATGAACGTCAGCAAGTCGAGTCTCGATCAGCTTCGCATCGAGCGGCCGTCGGATGATCTGCCCGCCAGCCGGCGGTGGGTCATCTTCGCCGGAGTCGCGTTTGCTGTGGCTGCGATCGTCATCGTGCTGCTGCTTCTGGGAGGCTCGGTAGCGGACGTGACCGTCGCGACGGCGCAGAGCGTTTCCGCGGCGCCGGGCGGCTCAGCAGTCCTCAATGCCACGGGTTACGTCACCGCCCGCCGCCAGGCGACGGTGTCCGCGAAAGTCACCGGCAAGGTCGCCGAGGTGTTGATCGAGGAAGGGCTGCACGTGAAGGCAGGCCAGGTGCTGGCAAGGCTCGACGATGCACGTGCGGCGTCGGCGTTGAGCCTGGCCAGGGCGCAGGCCTCCGCTGCGGCCGCCGATCTCGAGGAGACGCGGGTGCGGATCATCGAGGCGCAGGCAAATTTCGACCGGTCGCGGGCGCTCAGCACCCAGCAGATCTTCAGCAAGGCCGACCTCGATCGCGATACGGCTTCGCTGAATGCGTTGCGGGCGCACCTCGCTGCCCAGACCGATGCGCTCAACGTCGCCCGGCGCCAGGTCGAGCTCACCAGCCAGGACATGGCCGACACGGTCATCCGCGCGCCGTTCGACGGCGTGGTCGTCTCCAAGGACGCCCAGCCCGGCGAAATGGTCTCCCCGATTTCCGCAGGCGGCGGCTTCACGCGCACCGGCATCTGCACGATCGTCGACATGGACTCGCTGGAGATCGACGTCGACGTGAGCGAGTCCTACATCAACCGGGTGCGGCCCGCGCAGCCCGTGGAAGCGGTGCTCGATGCCTATCCGGACTGGCGGATTCCGGCGCACGTGATCACCGTGATCCCCACGGCCGACCGGCAGAAGGCGACCGTGAAGGTGCGCATCGCCTTCGATGCGAAGGACCCGCGCATCCTCCCCGACATGGGCGTGAAGGTCGCCTTCATCGACAACAGCCGCGGGACGGAAGGGAGCCGCGGTGTGCAGATACCTCAGAGCGCGCTGCGGCGGGACGGCAATCAGGACGTGGTGTTCGTGGTCTCCGGTGATCGCGTAGAACGCCGCGCGGTGAAGATCACGGGCAACGACAGCGGATGGGCCGTGATCAGTGCCGGCCTCACGGCGGGCGATCGCGTCGTCACGGCCGGGCCGGCCGATCTCCGCGACGGGCAGCGCGTGAAGATCAGGAAGGAGGAGAAAGCGTCATGACGGACGGCAAGCCCATCGTACGGATGCGTGGCGTGGAGAAGCTCTTCCACCGCGGCGCCGAGGAGATCCGCGTCCTGCACGCGCTCGACCTGGAGATCGGTGCGGGAGACTTCCTGGCGCTCATGGGACCATCGGGCTCGGGAAAATCGACGCTGCTCAACCTGATGGCGGGTCTGGACCGCCCCAGCTCGGGATCGATCGAGGTCGGCGAGCGGCGTATCGACGAGCTCTCACGGCGCGAGCTGTCGCGCTGGCGCGCCCGCCACATCGGCTTCGTCTTCCAGTTCTACAACCTCCTGCCGGTCCTCTCCGCGATGCGCAACGTCGAGCTGCCGCTGTTGCTGCTGCCGATGTCCGGCGCGGAAAGGCGCCGCCGTGCCGAGACGGCGCTCGAGATCGTCGGACTCTCGCATCGCGCCAAACACACCCCGCGTACGCTGTCCGGCGGCGAGCAGCAGCGCGTCGGCATCGCCCGCGCCATCGTCACCGATCCCACCCTGATCCTCGCCGACGAGCCCACCGGCGATCTCGATCGCAAGACCGGCGACGGCATCCTCGACCTGCTGCAGGCGCTCAATCGCGAGCACGGCAAGACCATCGTCATGGTCACGCACGACCCGCACGCCGCCTCGCATGCCGCTCGCCGCCTCTACCTCCTCGACGGGCAGCTCTCCACCGAGATGGCCGCATGAGATTCGCGCTGCTCGTCCTTTCCAACTTCCGCCGCCACATGCTGCGCACGATCCTGACCATCGCCTCGATCGTCGTGGCCTTCGTGCTCTTCGCTTATCTGGCGGCCATCCGCCATGCCTTCGAGATGGGAGTGAGCATGGCCGGCGCCGACCGGCTGGTCGTCCGCCACAAGGTCTCGATCATCCAGCCTCTGCCGATGAGCTATCAGGCCGAGATCGATCGGATTGACGGCGTCGCCGAGAGCAGCCAGGCCGTCTGGTTCGGAGGCATCTACAAGGACGTGCGGAACCAGATCCCGCAGATCGCCGTCGAGCCGCAGAAGTTCATGGACATCTATCCTGAGTTCATCCTGAAGCCGGACCAGAAGAAGGCCTGGCTGGCGACGCGCACCGGCGTCGTGGCCGGCCGCAAGCTCGCCGAGAGGTTCGGCTGGCACGTCGGAGACAAGATCCCGATCATGGCCACCTACATGCGCCCGAAGGACGGCGGAAACCTCTGGACGTTCGACCTGGTGGGGATCTACGACGGCGCCAACCCGGAGACCGACACCACGCAGTTCTTCATGCGCACCGACTACGTCGACGAGAACCGCACTTTCGGCAAAGGCCAGACCGGCTGGTACTACATCAAGGTGAAGGACCCGAAGAACGCCGAATCGATCGCCCGCCGCATCGACGAGCACTTCGCGAATTCTCCCGCCGAGACCAAGACCGAGACCGAGAAAGCCTTCATCAAGGGCTTTGCCGAGCAGATGGGCAACATCGGCGCGATCGTCACCGCGATCCTCGGCGCCGTCTTCTTCACCATCCTTCTCGTGGCCGGCAACACCATGGCCCAGGCCGTGCGCGAGCGCATCGGAGAGCTCGGCGTGCTCAAAGCCATTGGCTTCACCGACCTGCAGATGCTGGGCCTGGTGCTCGTGGAATCGCTGCTGATCTCGGTCGTCGGGGGCGCCGCCGGGCTGGCCCTCGGATCGCTGTTCATCTCCGGCGGAGATCCGACGCACGGCGCCCTGCCGATCTTCCTCTTCCCGACCGCGGATCTCGTCAAAGGCGCGATCATCGTCGTCGTCCTCGGCCTCATCACCGGAATCATTCCGGCCCTGCAGGCCATGCGTCTCAATGCCGTCGAAGCGCTGCGCAGGGAGTAGCGGAGGATCTGCAATGAACTGGTTCTCACAGGTGGCGGCGCTCTTCGGGTTCGGACTGCGGACGCTCCCCACGCGAAAAGGATCGGCCGCCGCCGCGATCTTCGGAGTGGCCGGCGTCGTGGCCGTGCTGGTCGGCGTTCTGTCGATCGGAGAAGGCTTTCAGCGGGTGATGCTCTCCACCGGCTCGCCCGCCAACGCCCTGGTGCAGCGCGCCGGGGCCGACAGCGAGATGACCAGCGTGCTGATGGGCGACACGGTGGGGATGATCGAGAGCGCTCCCGGCGTGGCGCGCGTCCACGGAAAGCCGATGGTCTCGCCGGAGCTGTTCGTCGTCGTCGATCTTCCGAAACGCTCCAGCGGGACCGACGCAAATGTCCCGATGCGCGGCGTCAACCCGATGGCCTTCGCTGTCCGGCCGGAGGTGAAGATCATCGAAGGACGTCCCTTCGCCTGGGGCCGCAACGAGGTCATCGTCGGCCGCGGCGCGCACAACGAGTTCAAGAACACCGACATCGGCACGCAGCTGAAGTTCGGCGAGAACCAGTGGACCGTGGTGGGCATCTTCAGCGCCGGCGGCGGCATCTCGGAATCGGAGCTGTGGGCCGACGGCAACGTCCTCGCTCCCGCCTACCACCGCGGCAACTCCTACCAGACCGGCGTCGTGAAGCTGGCCTCGGCGGGATCGTTCCGGCAGTTCAAGGACGCGCTGACCTCCGATCCGCGCCTGGCGGTCAAGGTCGTTCGCGAGACCGAGTACTACGCCTCACAGTCGCGCGTCCTGCGCCTGCTCGTCACCGGCCTGGCCGTAATCGTCTGCAGCCTCATGGGCCTGGGCGCGATCTTCGGCGCGCTGAATACGATGTACACCGCGGTGGCCTCGCGGTCGCGCGAGATCGCCACGCTCGAGGCGCTCGGATTCGGAACCGGCGCGGTCATGGTCTCGGTGATCGCAGAAGCAATGCTGCTCGCGCTCATCGGCGGACTGATCGGAGCAGGCGTCGCCTATCTCGCCTTCGACGGTTATCGCACGGCGACGATGAACTGGCAGTCGTTCAGCCAGGTGGCCTTCGCCTTCGAAGTGAATGCTGCGCTCGTCGGCTGGGCGATCTTCTACGCATTGGTCATCGGACTGGTCGGCGGTTTGTTCCCAGCGATTCGTGCGGCGCGGATGCCGGTGGCGAGTGCGCTGCGAGAGGGTTGAGGGATAGGCGAATTGAAAATTGAAAATTGAAAATTGAAAAGACCAGCCTGTGCTCCGGAGGCGTTTTTTCAATTTTTAATTTTCAATTTTCAATTCTTCCTGGCCGCCCCGTACCTCATCACGCGCACCTTCTCGATCGTGACCAGGCCGTCGTCGAGCATCTCATCGAGCACCGGCAGCAGCTTCTCGATGTGATCTTCGGTATCGACCACTTCGATGACCACAGGCAGGTCGGCCGAGAGCTCCAGCAGGTGCGTGGTGTGGATGACGCTGTTCGCGCCGAAGCCGGCCACGCCGCGGAACACCGTCGCTCCGGCGAAGCCTTCCTTCCGCAGACGCTCCAGCAGCGCGTGCTCGAGCGACTGATGCTTCCACATGTCGGACTCGCCGAAGAAGATCCGGACCATCATCTGTTCGCCGGTCAGTGTGCGCATGCGTTCCTCCTCATCGTCCGACGATCAGCCGCGCGAAGGCCAGACCCGCTATGCCGGCGGCCAGGCAACCGAAGATCGTCACCCCCGCATTGGCGATTCCCAGGAGCCACGCGCCCTCGCGGAAGTAGTTCGTCGTCTCGTAGTTGAACGTCGAGTACGTCGTGAAGCCGCCCATGATGCCGGTGGTCAGCATCAGGCGGACATCCGCGGAGATCATCTCCGTGGCGCTGCTGATCTGCACGATCATCGCGAGCAGAAACGATCCGACGACATTCACGATCAGCGTGCCGAACGGAAACGCCGTACCGAACGCCGCGGCCGCCCAGAGCGCCGTCAGATAGCGCGCTCCGGTTCCAATGGCGCCGCCGAGGCAGATCAGGAGGAAGCGGATCATGCGTTGTAGCTCTTGGCTCTGGGCTCTTGGCTCTTGGGTCTCGGGCTCTTTGGGAAACGCTGACCCTCCCAAGAGCCCCGAGCTGAGAGCCAGGACCTTCGTCCGCTATCATGCCCGCAGCGCACGGTCATGATCCACTTCTATCACGTCACGAAGAAATTCGACCTCTACTCGACGGCGCTCCAGGACGTGACTTTCCATGTCGAGAAGGGCGAGTTCGTCTTCCTGACCGGCGCCAGCGGCGCCGGGAAATCGACGCTGCTCAAGCTGATCCTGCGGCAGATCCGGCCGACCGAAGGGCAGATCGTGGTCAATGGCCGGAACCTCAATGCCATGAAGCGCAATCACCTCCCCTTCTTCCGGCGCGAGATCGGGATGGTGTTCCAGGACTTCAAGCTCATCGAGCGCATGACCGTGTTCGAGAATCTCTCCTTCATCCTGACGGTGCTCAACGTCGCCCCGAGGGAGCACAAGAAAAAGGCCTATCAGGTGCTGCGTGCCGTCAACCTGCACCACAAGCTCAACGCCTATCCGCCGCAACTCTCCGGCGGCGAGCAGCAGCGAGTGGCCATTGCCCGGGCGCTGATCAACGATCCGCTCGTCCTCATCGCAGACGAACCGACGGGGAACCTCGATCCCGACCTGGCCCAGGAGATCATGCAGATCTTCGGCGACGCCCATCTCCGCGGCTCGACCGTGCTCCTGGCCACGCACGACCGCGACCTGATCCAGGTCAGCGGCCGGCGCACGCTCGTGCTCGACCAGGGCCGCCTCATCGAGGAGAAGCCCGCGGTCGTGGAACGGCCGGCGCGGACCGATGGGGTGTTCGGGCTGTCGTAGAGGCGGTTGCGCGGTTGCGCGGTGTTCGAAGCGATGATCCGTCCGTACACCGCGGAACCGCGGAACCGCGGAACCGCGGAACCGCGTAACCTCGTAACCCCGCAGCCAGCGCCGCGCGAATCCTCAGCTACACTGACAACAATGCCCCGCGATCTTCGCGAGCCCGACACTCCCTCCAACACGGTCTCGTATTTCGTCCGCGAGGCCTTCCGCCGCATCTGGGTCACCAAGCGCACCAGTTTCGTGGCCGTAGCCATGATCGCCATGTCGCTGTTCATCCTCGGCGGCTTCGTGCTCGTGGCCGACAACATGGAGCGGGCGGTGGAGCGCTGGCAGGGGAAGTCGCACGTCAACGTCTTTCTCGACATCGAGGCCGCGCCCGACCAGATCCGCGCGGTCGACGGGTTTCTGGCCTCGCATCCCGATTTGCACACCCGTCACTTCGTCACCCGCGCGCAGGCGCTGGAGCGGTTCAAGACGTACTTCGTCAACCTCTCGCAGGTGGTCGATCAGCTCGACGAGAATCCGTTCCCGGCGTCATTCGAAGTGGAAGTCACGCCGCGGATCATTCAGTCGCCCGGATTTCCCGCCGAGATGAAGGCGCTCCGGTCGATGAGCGGCGTCGAGCAGGTGCAGTTCGACTGGGAATGGCTCAATCGGCTGCGGCGCCTGATCGACATCGTCAACGCCGTCGGCCTCACCGCGGGCGGCATCCTGGCGGTGGCCGCCGCCTTCACCATCGCGAACGTCATCCGGCTGACGATGCTCACCTACCGCGAAGAGATCGAGATCATGCGCCTCGTCGGGGCCACCGAGCGCATCATCCGCGGACCGTTCCTGATCGAGGGCATCCTGCAGGGGGCGATCGGCGGGTTCGTGGCAGTCGGTCTCCTCTTCGGCACGTTCGTCCTCGCCCAGCGGCTGCTCGCGCCCTCCAACTCGCTGCTCTGGAGCTTTCTCTTCATCGGGTTTCTCCCCTGGCAGAAGATCGCGGCGTTGATCGCCGGCGGGATGCTGGCCGGGTGGATCGGGAGCTGGCTGTCGGTGCGGGAGCGGGTGACCGAAGAAGCATAGGAGTGCGGGCGTCCCGCCCGCACGCGCCGGGCGTCTCGCCCGGCGCTGATCTTCCAAGCCCGCGGGACGAGACGTCCCGCGGTTGCGGGCGGGACGCCCGCATTCCTCACTGCGCCCCCGCCCGACTCTTGTTAGCATCCCCTGTCATGAAGCTCGTCGAGTGCGTTCCTAACATTTCCGAAGGTCGCAATGCCGCCGTGTACGACGCCGTTGCTGCTGCCGCTGCATCGGTCAGCGGTGTCACCGTGCTGAACATCGACCCGGGTGCGGACACCAACCGCACGGTCATCACGCTCGTCGGCGATCCCGAAGCGGTGCTCGAGGGAGCGTTCCGCCTCGTCGCCAGGGGCATCGAGCTGATCGACATGAGCACGCACCGCGGCGCGCATCCGCGCATCGGGGCCGTCGACGTCGTGCCGTTCATCCCCATCTCCGACATGACCATGGACGACTGCGCAGTCCTGGCCCGCCGACTCGGCGAGCGCGTCGGCAACGAGCTGAACGTCCCGGTCTACCTCTACGAGTTCGCCGCGAGTGCGCCGCATCGCCGCAACCTGGCCGACATCCGCGAGGGCGAGTACGAAGGGCTGTCGAAGAAGATCACGCACAGGGAGTGGAAGCCCGACTTCGGTCCGGCCCAGTTCATCCCCCGCAGCGGCGCGGTCGTGATCGGCGCACGGAAGTTCCTCGTCGCGTACAACGTCGACCTGAACACGCTCGACAAGCGGCTGGCCACGCGCGTGGCGTTCGACATCCGCGAGCGCGGCCGCATGAGGCGCGACGAGGAAGGCAATCCGATCCTCGACGCCAAGGGCGAAGCGATCTGGGAGCCCGGCATCCTCAAGTCGGTGAAGGCCGTCGGCTGGGTCATCCCGGAGTTCGGCTGCGCACAGGTCTCGATCAACCTGACCGACCTCGACGTCACGCCGCTCCACGTCGCCTTCGACACCGCCGACGAACGGGCCCGCGACCGCGGCCTGCGCGCGACGGGATCGGAGATCGTCGGTCTGGTGCCGCTGTCGGTGATTCTCGCCGCCGGCCGGCACTACCTCGCGAAGATGGGACGTCCCACCGGCGTGCCTGAATCAGCGCTCGTCCACACCGCGATCCGGACGTTGGGACTGTCCGAGGTCAAGCCATTCGACCCGCAGGAGCGGATCATCGAGTATCGCCTCGGCAGCACCGGACGCCTGGTGTCGATGTCGATCCGCGATTTTGTCGACGAGCTCTCCAGCGAGTCGCCTGCGCCGGGCGGCGGATCGGTCTCCGCGCTCGCCGCCGCCTTAGGCGCAGCGCTGGCTTCGATGGTGGCGGTGCTGTCGTTCACGAAGAAGGGCTTCGAGTCGAAACAGGGGGATCTCGACAGGATCGCCGTCCGCGCGCAGCAGCTGAAGGATCAGTTCCTGGCGGCGGTTGACGCGGACACGGCCGCCTTCGACCGGCTGCTCGAGGCGATGCGCATGCCGAAGAACAGCCCGGAAGAGCTCGCGGCAAGGGACTCGGCGCTCGCCGAGGCTACGGCGCACGCGACGGAGGTGCCGTTAGGCGTGCTGGGAAAGTGCTCCGAGGTGATCGAGCTCTGCCGCGAGATCGCGAAGATCGGACTGCAGGCGTCGTTGTCGGACGCCGGCGTCGGCGCTCAGGTTGGTCGGGCCGCCGCGGCGGGCGCGTATCAGAACGTCTGCATCAATCTCGCGGGGTTGAGCGACGCGGGACGGAAATCCTCGCTGCTGGCGCGGGCCGATGCCGCGTGGGAGAAGGCGAAAGAGGCGCACGCAGCGGCGGAGAGCGAAATCCTGGCAAAGCTGCGAAAAGATCTTTCCTGATCGCGCCGATGCTGGCACGCGGCACCGCGGAGCAGCAGCCGCCCACCGTCACTCTGACGGGGGAGAACGCCGGTTACTTCTCGAACTCCCACGCCACTTTCTTCAGCGACCGGTCCGCACGCTCGATCAGCTGGAGGATGTCCTTCTTGGCGTGCGCGGCGGAGAAGAAGGCCGCTTCGAGCTGCGAGGGCGGGAGGTAAACGCCTTCGCCTAACATCAGGTGGAAGAATCGCGCGAACTTCTCGCGGTTCGATTTGTTGGCGGACTCGAAGTCGAACACCGGGCCGTCGGTGAAGAAGAGCGTCCACATCGAGCCGACCCGGTTGAACGTGATCGGTACACCGTGCTTCTCGGCCGCCGCTCGCACGCCCGCTTCGAATTCCGCGCTGCGCTCCTCGAGATCCGAGTAGATCGCCGAGTTCTTCAGCACGCCGAGCGTGGCCTTCCCCGCCGCCACCGCAATCGGATTTCCGGACAGCGTTCCGGCCTGGTACATCGGACCCAGCGGCGAGACGAGCTCCATGAGCTTCTTCTTCCCGCCGTACGCCCCGATCGGCATGCCGCCGCCGATCACCTTGCCGAGGGTGGTGATGTCGGGGGTGACGTTGTAGAGCGACTGCGCGCCGCCGTACGCCACGCGGAAGCCGGTCATGACTTCGTCGAGGATCAGCAGCGCGCCGGAGTCGTCGCAGATCTTCCGGAGGCCCTGGAGGAATCCTTCCCTCGGCGGGACGCAGCCCATGTTGCCGGCCACCGGCTCGACGATGATTGCCGCCACGTCGTCGCTGATGACCGCGCGAACCGCCTCGAGGTCGTTGTAAGCGACGCTGATCGTCAGCTCGGCGACTTCCTTCGGAACCCCCGCCGAATCGGGCACGTTGAACGTCGCCCCGCCGGAGCCTGCCTTCACGAGCAGCGAATCGACGTGGCCGTGATAGCCGCCGTCGAACTTGATGATCTTCTTCCGCCCGGTCGCCGCCCGCGCCAGCCGCAGCGCGCTCATCGTCGCCTCGGTCCCCGAGCTGACCAGCCGCAGCATCTCGATCGACGGGACCGCCTGGATGACCATCTCCGCGAGCTCGACCTCGCCGGCGGTCGGAGCGCCGAATGAGAAGCCCCTCGTGGCCGCCTTCTTCACCGCCTCGACGACATAGCGGTGGCCGTGGCCCAGGATCATCGGCCCCCAGGAGCCGACACAGTCGATGTACTGGAGGTTGTCGACGTCGAAAATGCGGGCGCCCAGCGCCTGTTCGATGAACAGCGGGGTGCCGCCCACGCCGCGGAATGCGCGGACCGGCGAGTTGACGCCGCCGGGGATAACTTGCTGTGCGCGTTGGAAAAGAGCGTCCGATTGCTTACCCATGGCGGGCGGATTATAGCGGTGGAAAAAGGGGGGATTCGTGCGCGGCAACCTCGCCCCCGTGACTCCCATCACACTGCGGGAGGCGGTTATTTGACGGGGTGCCGGCTTCCAGCCGGCCGGTCGCCGGGCTTCCAGCCCGGCGAGTTCGTGCTGACCAAAAAAAAGCCGTCGGGCAGGATGCCCGACGGCCGGCCGGCTGGAAGCCGGCACTCCCCTAGAAAACGTCGAGCATGTGGGCGACGTCCTGGGCTTCGGCATGGACGCTGTCGCGCATGACCTGGGCGTCGTTGCCGCCGCCGAACTTGAACGTGCCGCCGGATCGGCGTTCCTGGGTGAAGCGCACCAGCACGTCACCGCTCTTGGCATCGACGATCTCGCCATGGATCTTCGAGCCTGCTGCGCCGGCGCCGTAACCGACGAGGTAGCGTTTCGCGCGCGACCCGGGCGACATGTCATCGACGGCTCCGCGGACGATCAGGGTCCGCGCGGTATGCGGTGCCGTGCTGGCCTGTTCGACCTTCGCCTTCGCCTTCAGCTCGCTGCGGAAAGCTTCCGTGAACGTGTCCGTGTAGCTCGCCAGCACCGACTTGATCGTGTCGTACGAGCGGTCCTTCGGGTCGGGCAGCGGCGTCGAGGAGGTGTCGAACGGAAGGACCACGATGCGGTCGTAGTCGGCGGTCTTGAACGTCTTGAGGATCTCGACTTCGTCGATGTCAGGTCCCCACGACTTGTATTTCCCGGGCTCGGTGACCGGCTTGCTGCCGCGAGCCAGCGCCACCGGCGCAACGGACAACAGAAGGGCGAATGTGCTGCACAGCAACACCAGCTGAGTGCGTGATCTCATCGGGGTGTCCTCCCTCATTCAGGTGCCGGGGATTATCGCAAATCCCGGCGGCACCGCGGCCGTCGTTGCATCCGAAGAGCAGAGAGCGAGTGACAGAGAACCGGCACTCCTTGCTATCCTCCCGCCTTCACATTCGCACCAGGAGGGACCATGAAACCAATGCTCTGCGGGCTCGTTCTCTGCGTCGCGTTTGCCGCGCAACTCCTTGCGGCTGATGACCCCTACGCCTCGCTGCGGCTCTATGACGGATCGTGGGAAGTCAGGAACGGCTCGAACAGCGCGAAGCCAGACCGCCTTACCGACCACTGCACGCTTGTCGGAACGTACTTCGTCTGCCAGCAGAGCGTGAATGGGAAAGTCGGGGCGCTGCTCGTCTTCGTTCCAACCGCCACACCCGGCCACTTCTACACGGACAACGTTCTTCCGGACGGACGGTCCACCGGCCGCGGCGACCTGACCATCGATGGGGATCGCTGGACGTACAACAGCAAGGGCGAGCGCGAAGGAAAGACGACCTGGTACCGGACGGTCAACGTCTTTACCGGATCGGATCGCATCCACTCGGAAGGTTCCGAATCGGCCGACGGTGAGCACTGGACGGTGAAGCGATCGAACGATCTGGTCAGAGTGAGGTGAGGAGTGCGGGCGTCTCGCCCGCATCCGCGGCACGTCCCGTGCCGCGGTGTAGCGTGTGAGCGCCGGACGAGACGTCCGGCGCTTGCGGGCGGGACGCCCGCACTCCGGTCAGTATGCGTTCTCGTGGCGCAGGCCGTGGATCACGGTCATGAACAGGATCTTCACGTCGAGGCCGAGCGACCAGTTCTCGATGTAGTAGAGGTCGTGCTCGATGCGCACGCGAATGGAGGTGTTGCCGCGCCAGCCGTGCACCTGCGCCCAGCCGGTCATGCCGGCGCGCACCTTGTGGCGCAGCATGTAGTGCGGGAACTCGGCGCGGAACTGCTCGACGAATTGCGGCCGCTCCGGCCGCGGGCCGACCACGCTCATGTCGCCGTTGAGCACGTTCCACAGCTGGGGAAGCTCGTCGATCGACCAGGCCCGGATGAAGCGCCCGATCTTCGTCCGCCGCGGATCGTCCTTCTCCGCCCACACCGCGCCGGTCTCCTTCTCCGCACCGACCCGCATCGATCGGAATTTGAGGATCTCGAACGGTTTGCCGTCCAGGCCCATCCGCACCTGCCGGTAGAAAATCGGGCCGCGGTCTTCGAGCCAGATCGCCAGCGCCGCCACGGCCATGACCGGAGAGAGCACCGCGAGCGCGGCCGCAGCCACGAGCAAGTCGAAGGCGCGCTTCACGAACCGGCTCCAGCCCTCCAGGGGCGTCTCGGAAAGATTGATCGTCGGCAGTCCGTCGAGATCTTCGACCCGCGAGCGCAGCACCATGAACTGCAGCAGGTCCGGGACGACGTGAATCGATACGCAGTTTCTCACCAGTCGATCGAGCAGCCCCATCATCGCCTCGGAAGAGGCATGCGGCAGCGCCACGAATACGTGGGCGATGTTCTGCTCCAGCACCACCCGCTCCGCCTCCTCGATTGTGCCGAGGCATTGCAGACCGTCGAGGCGGACCTCGTCTCCGTTGCGGAGGTACCCGACGATGCGGAACCCCAGCTCGTCGAGATGAGTGCTCATCCGCTCGACGACCGCGCGGGCCAGGTCGCCGTTGCCGGCGATCAGCACACGATCGAGATCCTTTCCCGACCGGTGGCGTCTCTCCACGGTGGCGCGCACGAACGTACGGCCGACGATCACGAACACCAGCGCCATGACCATGAAGATGGCCAGCGTGGCGCGCGAGTAGAAGACATCCGGCGCTCCGGGACGCACCCACAGCAGCACGCCGGAGAGGATCACCGTCGCCACCACCGAGCCGATGGCCACCGAGATCCACTCCTCGGTTTTACCGCGGGTCGGATGAATGCGATACAGCCCCTGCACCGCGAACGCGAGCGGAAAGACGATCGTCACGATCGGCAGCAGCGCCACGTAAGTCGAAAAATGCTGCTGCCCTTTCGTGACCGGAATGACCTCGAACTGGAAGCGGAGAAACCACGCCGCGAGCATGGCCAGGTTCGAGGCCACGGCATCGTTGATGAGCAGGACCGAGGCGAGGGCGCGGTGCTTCGTTTCGATCATCGCCTGTCGATCATCCTGTTCAGTGCACTGCGGAACTGCGTGTGAAAACGGGCCCGGGAGAACGCCGCCGCATGAGAGCGGAGGATCGACCGATCCCACTGACGGGCTTCGACTTCGTCCAGAGCACGGTCGAGCGACTCTACCGCCGGCTCGTCGAAAAATATTCCTGTCTTCCCTTCGATAACCGTATCGATCACTCCCCCGCCCCGCAGGGCCACCACCGGCGTCCCGAGGGCCATGGCCTCCAGCGGCGTGATCCCGAAATCCTCGACGCCCGGCAGGATCAGGCTCCGCGCGCGGCCAACGCGCTCGATGATGCTCGCTCTCGATACGGAGCCGGCGATCTCAACGTTGGGGGCGGCCCGGCGGGAAAGCGCCTCCTGGAGCGGTCCCGAGCCGATCACGATCAGCCTTTTGCCTCCGGCCCTCGCCGCGCCGATGGCCAGCTCGACCCGTTTGTACGGCACCAGCGCAGACACCACCACGTGGTAATCCTCGCGTTCCCGCGGCAGTGGTGCCGCCAGGAACGACTCGTCGACGAACGGATGCACAACCTCCGCCTCCCGCCCGTAAAACCGCCGTACCCGCTCGGCCACGAAGTTCGAGTTGGCCAGGAACTCCGTGACGCCCTTCGAGGTCTTCACGTCCCATCGCCGAAGCCGCCAGGCGATGAACTTCATCGCCAACCGGCGGAAGGGCTTCGAGCGGGGAAAGTAGTCATCAAAGCGGTCCCAGATGTACCGCATCGGCGTGTGGCAGTAGCAGAGATGCGGCTTTCCCTTCGCGTCGATCCCCTTGGCCACGGCATGGCTCGACGAGATGACCAGGTCGTAACCGCTGAAGTCCCACTCGCGGACGGCGCGGGCAAAGAGAGGAAGGAGCTTGCGGTAGTCGTCGACCATGCCGGCCAGTCGCTGCAGGGACGAGGTGTAGATCGGCCGCAGCTCGATGCGAGTCGACACGGTTCCGGGAAAATGGAAGAGCGTGTAGAGGTCCGCGTCCGGAACGACGCCGAGGATGCCTTCCAGGACCTGCTCGCCGCCGCGCATGCCGGTGAGCCAGTCGTGGATGACGGCCACGCGCCCGTAAGAACGGAGCAGCGGCGGCGTGGCATGGCGCTGCTCATCGTTCATCGGTCATCGTTCCGCTCTTCTTCTCTTCGGGCGTCGATTGCAGCGGGTAGTCCCCGTCCTCGGCGCACTTGCCGCAAAGGTGGTCGTTGGCCAGATACTCCTCCACCGGCACCTCTGCGAGACAGCGCGTGCAGAGGTGGCGGCCGGTGCGCTCGGGAAGCTGCCGCGGAGTGCTCTCTTCCATGGGTCTCGGGTGGCGGGTGGCGGGTCTCGGAGGGCCGGCTTCGGGGTGGCTTCCTGATACCCGAGACCTGACACCCGACACCCACGCCGATAATACCCTGCGAAATGCGCTTTTGTTGTGCAGTGCGGAGGATCCGATGATCACGATTCGCAAGGGCGGCGACCGCGGCCATTTCGACCATGGATGGCTGAACACCTACCACACGTTTTCGTTTGCCGATTACCACGATCCCGAGTTCATGGGCTTTCGCACGCTGCGGGTCATCAACGAGGATCGCGTCAAGCCAGGCGTCGGCTTCGGCACGCACGGTCACCGCGACATGGAAATCATTTCCTATGTGCTCGAGGGCGAGCTCGCGCACCGCGACAGCATGGGCACCGGCTCGGTGATCCGTCCGGGCGAGGTGCAGCGGATGTCGGCCGGCACCGGGGTGATGCACAGCGAGATGAATCCGTCGAAGAGCGAGCCCGTGCACTTCCTGCAGATCTGGATCCTGCCGGAGCGGCGCGGCCTCGAGCCCGAGTACGAGCAGAAGTCGTTTTCCGCCGAGGAGCGGCGAGGGAAGCTGCGTCTGGTGGCATCGCCCGACGGTCGCGACGGCTCGGTGTCGATCCATCAGGACGTGAGTCTGTACGACGGCTTTGTCGGGGACGGCGAGACGCTGACGCATTCGTTCGCAGCCGGCCGTTACGGGTGGCTCCAGGTGACGCGCGGCGAGGTCGAGGTGAACGGACAACGACTGGCGGCCGGCGACGGTGCCGCAATTTCCGATGAGACTCAGGTCGCGATCACCGGTCGCGAGGGCGAGATTCTATTGTTCGATCTCAACTGAGAACCAACCACAGAACACAGAGTCGATTCTAGATTTGAGATTGATGATTTATGAACCGCAGGGGCCGACTGCGGTTCATAAATCATCAATCTAAAATCCTAAATCGAGTCTGTGATCTCTGTGCCTCTGTGGTGAACGTCTCCACTATCATCCGGACCGAATGAAGCGCGCGGGCAAAGCGAAACGGATCGGAGAGATCCTCGACGAGCTCTACGCTCTCCCTCCCATTCCATTGCAGCATCGCGACCCGTTCACGCTGCTCGTGGCGGTCGTACTCTCGGCGCAGACCACGGACGCCCAGGTCAACCGCGTCACGCCCGCCCTCTTTCGTCGCGCACCGACGCCGCAACGGCTCGCGGCCATGAGCGAGACCGAGATCCTGAAGCTCATCCGGAGCTGCGGCCTGGCGCCGGGGAAAGCTCGCAATCTGAAAAGGCTTGCCCAGATGCTCGTCGACGAGCACGGCGGACGCGTTCCCGCCGACTTCGACGCTCTGGAAAAACTCCCCGGCGTCGGCCACAAGACTGCCAGCGTGGTCATGTCCCAGGCGTTCGGCCTCCCGGCGTTTCCGGTCGACACTCACATCCACCGGCTGGCCCATCGCTGGGGCCTCTCTCGCGGCAAGAACGTCGAGCAGACCGAGCGCGATCTCAAGAAAGTCTTTCCGCAGGAGGAATGGGCGCGCCGTCATCTGCAGATCATTTACTTCGGCCGTGAGCACTGCCCCGCCCGCGGCCACGACCGTTCGGCCTGCCCGATCTGCTCCTGGGCGGGGAAATAGTCGGCGAGCCTGGCCGCAGTGGCCATGCCTATGCTCGCTTCGGTGATCGCGACCGCCATCTTCCGTCGTCCAGGCCGTGATTAAGCCATGGCGGCTGTTGCGAAATTTATGATTCGAGGGGTGGCGTTTTTTCTGACGTTCCGTGGTGACTGTCCGAGGTCGGCAGTGGCGTTTCCACCCCGAGAAACCTCCAGCAGCAGCACGAAACGAGGTCAACACTTTCAAGGAGATTTGCAGGAATGCGTAGCACCGGCACTGTGAAGTGGTTCAACGACGCGAAGGGTTATGGCTTCATCACGACCGCCACGGGAGAGGACGTGTTCGTCCACTTCTCGGCGATCCAGGCCAAGGGCTTCCGCTCACTCGCCGAAGGCTCTCAGGTCGAGTTCGATCTGGTGGAAGGACCGAAAGGTCTGCAGGCCGCCAACGTGACGCCTGTCTGAAGCGAAGTACTGAGTACTGAGTGCTGAGTACTGAGTGGCCGGCCGGCGCTTCAGTCCCCGAACATGGATTCGCGCGAGCGCGAAGGTGACCCTTCTTGTAGATGCACCCCCCCCAAACACTCAGTACTCAGCACTCAGTACTCAGCACTCAGTACTCAGCACTCAGTACTCAGCACTTCGTAAACTCCCCCTCGCCGTTCCCGTATCATCGAGGAATGAATGCCATCGAGGTGGTCAACCTCACGAAGAAGTACGGCTCCTTCGCGGCGGTCAAGGAGTTCTCGTTTGCGGTGAAGCCGGGCGAGGTCCTGGGCCTCGTCGGGCCTAACGGCGCGGGAAAGACCACGACCCTGCGCGCGCTGGCTGGCATCCACCCGCCCAGCGACGGCCAGGTCCGGCTCTGCGGGTTCGACATCGTCAACGACGCGGTCGAGGCCAAGAAAAGGCTGGCTTTCTTTCCCGACGAGCCGCGACTGTTCGACTACCTCACCGTCGACGAGCACCTCGAGTTCACCGCCGGCATCTACCGGGTCCGCGATTTCCGCCCGCTGGTCGATCCACTCCTCGACGAGTTCGAGCTCCGCGACAAGCGCAGGGCCCTTCCCTCCGAGCTCTCCCGCGGCATGAAGCAGAAGCTGATGATCGCCTGCGGCTTCCTGCACGCGCCCGAGATCCTGATCTTCGACGAGCCGCTGACGGGGCTCGACCCGCTCGGCATCCGGCGGATGAAGGAATCGATCACACGACGAGCCAAGGCGGGAGCGGCGGTGGTCCTCAGCTCTCATCTGCTGCACCTCGTCGAGGAGCTGTGCGACACGGTCGTGATCATCCAGGACGGCGCGCGCGTGGCCTACGGCACGATCGACGACCTTAAATGGCAGATCGCGCAGGGGCGCGGCGGCGTCTCGCTCGAGGAGGCCTTCCTCAAAATCACTGAGAAGCCGGCGGAGGCGCGGAGCACGACGTGATCGGAGCGTTCTGGTTCGTCACGACTCGCTCGTTCAAGAACCGCCTCCTGCAGCGGCTGCGCAGACTCCGCTCTCCACGCTACGCGCTCTCGATGCTGGCGGGACTGGCCTACCTCTGGTTCGTCGCCTTCCGTCGCATGACGATGTCGTCGTCGCATGTCAGCGTCGGAGCCCTTCCGGTCAGCGACATCGGCGTCGACATCCTTTCGGTGATCGCCTTCGGGGCCATGCTCCTGGTCTGGGCCTTTCCCGATTCGGGCGGCGGCCTCGTGTTCAGCGAGGCGGAGATCCAATTCCTCTTCCCGGCGCCGGTGAGCCGGCGCGAACTCCTGATCTACAAGATCTTCCGCCAGCAGCCACCGATCCTCATCAGTGCCTTGATGATGACGGCGTTCGGCTTCCGCCACTCGATGTTCATCGGCCTCTGGATGGCCTTCATGGTGATGTCGATCTACTTCACGATGGTGTCGCTGGGTCGGGCGCGGCTGAAGCTCATGCACATCGGCTTCGTGGCCCGGCTGGCGGTCGTGGTAGTTCTGGCCCTCGGTACCGGAATGCTGATCGCCAGCGACCTGCACAATCCATTTGCCAACAAACCCGAGCCCCAATCGAACGCCCAGCTCGAGGCGCTCCTGCGCGGTGCCGGGTCGCTGTTTCACAGTCCGTTCGTCCGCGCGATGCTGTTCATCCCCCGCTTCTTCGCTACGGCCGTGTTCCCGAAGGACGCGGCCACGCTGGCCCTCGCCTGTGTTGGCCTGCTCGCCGTCGGCGTTGCCTTTTTCCAGCTCGCAGCACGACTCAACGTCTCCTTCGAGGAAGCATCAGTCCACGTGTCGCAGAAGCATCAACGCGTGCGCGCTACGATCTGGGATCGCCGCGCCGGACGCGTGATCATCTTACGCCGCGCCCGGTTGCCGGTTCACCTCACCGAGCGCTCGGGGCCCGTGCTGGCCATCGTCTGGAAGAACGTGACCGCAATGCTCCGGACCTCCCTGGCCTGGATGATTCTCGTCGTGGTCGTGTTCTCGGCGTTCGCCGTCGACGCCGCGATCCTGCACGGCTCCAACCTGCACATGGGGGTCGTGGCCATCAGCCTGATGTTCTGTGCGCTGTTTCCATTCATTGGGAGCAACATGCTCCGGCAGGACCTGCGGCTCGACCTTCCACGCATCGAGATCCTGAAGAGTTATCCGATCACGGGCGAGCGCCTCGTCCTGGCCGAGATCGCCGGTCCGACGATCACCGTCGCCCTCGTGGAAGTGTTCCTGCTCAGCGGCACGGCCATCCTGACGCATCTCGCCGACAGTTCCGACGCGATGACCCGGTGGGTGAGCCCGGAGTTCGTCGTGATCGCCCTCCTCGTCGCCATCCCGATCTGCGCCATTGAGCTGCTCATTCACAACGCCGTCGCCATCATCCTCCCCGGCTGGGCGCTGCAGGCGCCCGACGAGACACGCGGCTTCGCCGTCTTCGGCCAGCGCCTGCTGATCCTCGGCGGCAACCTGATCGTCCTGGTCGTCGCGCTCGTGCCCGCCGTGATCGTCTTCGCCCCGACTTTTTTCCTCGCTCACAGGTATTTCCAGGACAGCCCCGTCTTCCTCGTCCTCGGGACGGTCCCGGCCATCACCGTCCTCTTCGTCGAGCTCTGGATCGCCATCCACCTCCTCGGCACACAGTTCGATCAGATCGACGTGGCCGGCGAGATCGGGCAGGCGATGTCTTAGAGGGCAGAGCGCAGAGAGCAGAGCGCAGAGGCTGACCTGCCGTCACTCTGAGCCGGCGGAGCCGCGGGAAAGGGTGGGTGGGCGGAGCGCGGCGAAGAGTCTCCAGATTGCACGATCGCGGTGAGCCTGCTGTCACGCGCGATCTGCTTCAGTCTAACAATCGTCCCGGTAAGAGACTCTTCGCCGTGCTACGCCGCTCCACCCAACCGCCTTCCACGCGGCTCCGCCGGCTCAGAGTGACGGGACCAGAGCTCCACGTAACGGGCGCCCAAACTGCGCGCCAGCGGCGAGACTTCTACTCGCCGAGAGCACGCTCGTACGCAGCGAGCACATCGTGTCCGAAACAGGCGAAGATCACTCGCTCGATCGACGGTCTGCGCTGGAGAAACATCCTCGTCTCCCGCACCGCGATCTCGGTGGCCTCGTCGATCGGATAGCCGTAGATCCCGCAGCTGATCGCTGGGAAGGCGATGGTCTTGATGCCGTGCTCCGCCGCGAGGCGCAGGCTCGTCCGGTAACACGAAGCGAGCAGATCGGCTTCTCCACGCTCGCC
The DNA here is from genome assembly GCA_021781455.1 of Acidobacteriota bacterium. GTDB lineage: Bacteria > Acidobacteriota > Thermoanaerobaculia > Gp7-AA8 > Gp7-AA8 > JAJXWV01. Next base: position 150,483 of record JAJXWV010000047.1, read on the forward strand.
GCCATACCAGACCGGCCCGACCGTGTGGATGACGTATTTCGCCGGCAGGCGATATCCGCGCGTGATCCTGGCCTCACCGGTCGGACATCCACCGATCTTCCGGCACTCCGCAACGAGCTCGGGCCCGGCAGCCCGGTGGATGGCGCCGTCCACGCCGCCGCCGCCCAACAGCGACGTGTTCGCGGCGTTGACGATGGCATCCACATTCAACTTCGTGATGTCGGCTTCGATGGCTTCGAGATGCATCACTAGTCCTGAGTCCTGAGTCCTGAGTCCTGAGTCCTGAGTCCTGAGAGAGTTTACGGAGCGCGGCCGGTCAAGTGAGTGTCAGGGACCACACGACAACCTCTCCCGTGTAGGGCAGGCTCTCCAGCCTGCCCCAGGGAGGGAGGAGCGAGGGGACAGGCTGGAAAGCCTGCCCTACACGAGAGAGAGTGCTGAGTACCGTGTTCCTGCCTTCGACCGAAGCGCCGGCGGACCCACTCAGGACTCAGCACTCAGGACTCAGGACTCTTCACGGCGCGTTTGTTGCTGTAGCAGCTTCAGCCATGGTCGCTTTCGAGAAGACACCGCCTGAGGTGTTGCAGCTGCTGCCCGTGCGCATCCGCGAGCTTGGGCTGAAGCTCGAGGGGACGCCGCTGCACGACCAGATCGAGGAACTCTATCGCGAGCTCGAGGAGCACGGCCTTCATCATTTCCGGCCGCCGTGTTACCTGTCGGACGAGTGGGGCTGTCCTTCCGGCGAGCCCGTGATCGGGATTCCGTTCTATCTTGCCGATCCGCGCGTAGCCGAGATCGAGAACGCCATGAACGACGTCGAGAACGAGCGCGAGGTCATGATGTACCTCCGCCACGAGGCCGGGCACGCCTTCAACTACGCATACGAGCTGTACAAGACCGAGGAGTGGCGGGATCTCTTCGGGCCGTTCCGCCGGCCGTATCGCGACGATTACTCGTTCGCGCCATTCTCGCGGGATTACGTGCGCCACATCGCAGGCTGGTATGCGCAGAAGCATCCCGACGAGGACTTCGCGGAGACGTTCGCGGTCTGGCTCGATCCCGACGCGGATTGGCGGAATCGCTACGCCGGCTGGGCGGCCCTGCGCAAGCTGCTGTACGTCGATCGCATCGCGCAGGACGTCGGCGACCGCGAGCCGCTCCGCAGCGCCGGCCGCACCGACATCACCGTCGACGAGATGGAACAGACCATCGAGGAGTTCTACCGCGCCCGCAACGTCGACGAGTCGGCCATGGTCAGAGGCCTGGCGCTCGACACCGACCTTACCGACATCTTCGTCGAAGAGCACCGGCGTGAGACCGAGCGCGAGTACCGTCCCGCCTCCGAGCTCCTGGCCGAGCATCGCCGGGACATCGTCGACAAGGTCAACTACTGGACCGGAGTGCGCCGCACCCTGGTGCGCACCCTCGTCACCACGATCGAGCACCGCCTCTCCGAGCTCGGCCTTCTGGCCGACGTCCACCGCAGCCGGGCCGAGATGATCGAGATCACCGTCTACATCACCACGCTGGCCATGACGTTCCTGCTGGGCGATCGGCCGCTGCGGCATCGACGAGGGGCCAACCAATGACTTTGCCGGAAAGACACCGCAGTCCACAGCCGGCAGACCGCAGAGGTCGGCGACGGGATCGAGCGACCGACGCCGCTTCCGCGGTCCGCGGTCTGCGGTCTGCGGTCGCTTCATCATGAAAATCGCCATCGTCTACGACCGTTTCGAGGGCACCGAGGAGTATCCGGGCGCCAACCTGGAAGACGCGGCGCCGAAGCGGAAGCGCCGGAAGAAGACCGTCACCGATCGCGACGCCATTGCCGCGGCGCTCCGCGAGCTCGGACACGAGCCCTTCGAGATCGCGGTCGACGGCCGCGTGCAGACACTCTCGAAGATTGCCCGCAGCGACGCCGATTTTCTGTTCAACCTCACCGAGTCCTACGCCGGCGACGACACGAAGGAAGCTCACTTCGCCGCGTTTCTCGAGCTCGTCGGGAAGCACTACACCGGCGCCGGTCCCGAGGCTTCCTACCTGGCCATGGACAAGTCGGTGGCCAAGAAGATCATCCGCTTTCACGATCTCCACACGCCGTATTCGGCGCTGATCAACAAGGGGCGCGCCGAGCACGCCCAGGACATTCACTTCCCGCTGATCGTGAAGCCGGCCGCCGAGGACGCGTCGAAGGGCATCGACGTGAACTCGGTCGTCACTTCGCTCAAGGACCTCATGGAGCGCATCGACTACATCGACGCCGAGTTCAACTCCCCCGCCCTGATCGAGGAGTACATCGAGGGCCGCGAGATCTATGCCGCGGTCCTCGGCAACGATCGTCCTGTGGTGCTGCCGCTCATCGAGCTCGACCTGTCGAAACTGCCGGAGGGCGTGCCGCACATCGCGGGCTACGAAGTGAAGTTCGACACCACCCACGAGGCCTACAAGCGGACGAAGTCGGCGCCGGCCCGCGACATCGACGACCAGCTGCGCGAGCGCATCGAGCAGACCGCACTCACCGCCTGTCGCGCCCTGAAGATGCGCGACTACGCGCGCGCCGACCTGCGCGTGACGCCGGAAGGGCGCGTCTACGTGATCGAGGTCAACCCAAACCCGTGGCTGCACCCCGATTCCGAGTTCGCCATGGCCGGCAAGGAGTCCGGGCGCAGTTATACGGAGCTGATCGGCACGATCCTGGAGAGCGCCGTGGCCCGGTATCGGTGAACCTTCTCAATTCACCACAGAGACACAGAGCAGGCTCGCTCCGCTCGCCCGCAACCGAAGATCGCCTGATAGGTCCCCTCGCCCCGGGCGGATCAATTCCGCGAGGCTGTTCGTCGGGCGCACGGGGCGAGGGGACCGGTCGCCCTGCCACCTGTGCAGGAAATCGTCGCGTGGCGCGCAGAACTTTCGAGCTAGTAGTACAGAGGGAAGAAACGTCTCTGCGCTCTCTGTGCCTCTGTGGTGAATGCCTCTGCCCTACGCAGTCCGTCCCGGATACTGCTCCAGGGCAATCCGCAGCAGGTCGATCGAGGCGCGAAGGTCCTTCTCATTGAGGACGTATGCGATGCGCACCTCGTGCTGGCCTAACTCGGAGGCATAGAACCCCGTCGCCGGAGCCACCATCACCGTCGCCCCGTCGTGCGAGAAATCGCGCAGCAGCCACGAGGCGAAACGGTCGGCGTCGTCGATCGGCAGCGTCGGCATGCAGTAGAAGGCACCTTCCGGTTTCGTCAGAGACACGCCCGGAATCGCGCGCAGCCCGTCGTAGAGCACGTCGCGACGGTGCTGGTATTCCTTCACCACGTCGCGGGTGTACTCCTCGCCGAGGTTCTCGGCGCCGACGGCGATGAACTGTGCCAGCCCCGGAGGCGAAAGCCTCCCCTGCGCCATCCGCAGGCCGGCGTCCCAGACGGACTTGTTGCGCGTGACCAGCGCACCGAGGCGGATGCCGCAGGCGCTGTATCGCTTCGAAAGGCTGTCGACGACGATGACGAAGTCGTCCGCGTTCGGAAGCTCGAGCGCGCTGGTGGCGTGCCGGCCGTCGTAGACGAACTCGCGGTAGACCTCGTCCGAGATCAGGAACAGGCCGTGCTCGCGGCAGAAGCCGGCCAGCATCTCGATCTCCTCGCGCGAGAAGACGGTTCCGGTCGGGTTGTTGGGGTTGCAGATGATGACGACCTTCGTGCGCGGCGTGAGCGCCTGCTCGAACGCTTCGCGGGCAGGAAGATGGAAACCGTCGCGACCGCGGGTGGCCACGGGACGGATGTTCAGCCCGGCCATCGTCGCGAAGGCGCGGTAGTTCGTGTAGAACGGCTCGAGCGAGAGCACGTCGTCACCCTCGTTCGCACAGGCCATGAACGCGAACAGGATGGCTTCGCTGCCGCCCGTCGTGGCCAGGATCTGGTCGGTCCGCAGGTCCATTCCCAGGCGGCGCTGATAGTAGTGCTGCAGCGATTCGACGTAGGCGGGCGTCCCGCCCGAAGGCGAGTACTCGAGCACCTTCGCATCGAGCTCTTTGAGCCGCGAGCGCATGCAGGCCGGCGTCTCGATGTCCGGCTGTCCGATGTTCAGGTGGTAGACGTGAATGCCTCGGGCCTTGGCCGCGTCGGCCAGCGGCGCCAGCTTGCGGATCGGTGAGGCGGGAATGAGGTGAGCACGCCGGGACAGCTGCAGAGCCGTTCCGCTCTTCGTCGCTTGATCAACAGTCGTTGTCGGATTCATCGGTCACTTCTTCTTCGAGTGCCCTCGAGTTGGATTTGCTTTGCGATTGATAGGCCCGCTGTCGCGCCGAGTCAAATCGCGCGCCTCACGATCATACGTGAGGTTCCCGTCACTCTGAGCCGGCGGAGCCGCCCCCGGCCGCGAAGCGCGGCGAAGAGTCTCAAACTTCCCCATCGTCCCGGTAAGAGATCCTTCGCCGCGCTCCACCGCTCCCGCCCAACCACCGCCCCCGTGGTTCCGCCGGCTCAGGATGACGGGGACCCACTATGCGCTGCGACGCCGCTAGAGGCCGAACACCTCGCAACCGCGCAAGCCCGTTTCTACTGCCCCAGCAGATTCTTCCTTACGAACGCCAGCATGGTCCTCTGCAGGTCCAACACCAGTGCCGGATCGCGCACGCCGTGCTGCTGCTTCGGATAGAACTTCATCTCGAACGGCTTACCGGCCTTTTCCAGCTCGTACGCGAGCTGAACCGTGTTCTGCACGTGCACGTTGTCGTCGACCGCTCCGTACAGCAGCAGAAGGTTCCCGCTGAGATCCTTCGCGAAAAATCGCGGAGAGCTCTTGCGGTATCCGTCCGGGTTGTTCTGCGGCATGAGCATGTAGCGCTCTGTGTAGATCGAATCGTAATCGCGCCAGTCGGAGACCGTCCCGCCGGCGATGCCGGCGACGAAGCTCTTGCTGTGTGTCAGGGCGTAGGTCGTCATGTATCCGCCGAAGCTCCAGCCGTACGTTGCGATCCGGGATCCGTCGATCCACGGGTTCGACTTCAGCCACGTAAGCCCGTCCTCCATGTCGCGAAGCTCCGGCTCGCCGAAGTTCTTGTAGACCGGCCACGTGGAAACCGCCCCCTTGCCGCTCGCCGTCCGGTTGTCGCAGACCCAGACGACGATGCCCTGATTTGCGATCAGCTGCAGGAACTGCATCAGCGGACCACGCCACGAGTTCACCACCTGCTGGGCGTGCGGACCGCCGTAGTGGTACTCGAACACGGGATACTTCTTCGACGCATCGAAATTGGAGGGCTTGATCATCATCGCTTCCATGACGAAGCCGTCGCGCGCCTTCACCTGCAGGAACGCCGGCCGCGGCAGGTCGTACTCGGTCAGCGCCGGAACGGGGTTCTCGCTGACGACCTTCAGGAGCGAACCATCCGCGCGATAGAGCCGCGCCTGGTTCGGCGTGTCCACGTCGCTCCAGTTGTCGACGAACAGCGTCATCGAGGGATCGAACTTCGCGGCGTGCGTTCCAGGCTTCTCCGAGATCCGCTGCAGGCCGGTTCCGTCGAGCTTGATCCGATAGACGTCGAGGCCGATCGGGCTGCGCTCCGTGCCCGAGAAGTAGACCGTCTGCGTCTTGTCGTCGTATCCGTGAAGGTTGCGGACTTCCCAGTTGCCGCTCGTGATCTGGCGGACGAGCGTGCCGTCGGCTTTGTACAGGTAAAGATGGCGCCAGCCGCTCCGCTCGCTCTCCCACAGGAACGATCCGTCCGGGAGGAACTCCGGATTGTCTTCCGGCTCGATCCAGGCCTTCGTGGAGTCGCGGAACAGGGTCTTGTTCTCACCGTTCGCCGGATTTGCGGAGTTCAGGTCGAGCCATGTCTGCTCGCGATCCTGAACCATATACGTCAGCGCGGAGCTGTCGCGATTCCAGGCCACGCGCACAATCAGGTGTTCGCTGGCGGAGTAGCGCTCGTCGTTCACGGTGACGATGGCACCGCCGCCGGCCGGCGCGACCATCAGCCTGACGAGCGGATTCGGATCGCCGGCGTTCGGGTACGTGTAGGTGTCGACGGTGGGGTGATATGGGATGCGGTCGACGATCGTCGACGTCGGCACAGAGTGTTCGTCGAGCCGCAGGAAGGCGATGCGCCTCGAGTCGGGGCTCCACCAGTAGCCGATCTTGGTGCCCCGGCCGTAGACCTCCTCGTCGTAAACCCAGTCGAGTCGGCCGTTGAGAATCTCGTTGCTGCCGTCGGTTGTGAGCTGGCGCTCGCGTCCGGTGGCGACGTCGACGACGAAGAGGTTATTGCCACGAACGAAGGCCACGCGCTGGCCGTCAGGGCTGAAGGTCGGGACGTCTTCACGCTGCGGCGTGGACGTCAGGCGTGTCGCCGTCTGCTTTCCGAGCGAGTAGACAAAGAGGTCGCCGGCCGCCTCGATGAGGATGGCGTTCTTCTTCGCGTCGAAGTTCTGCGTGCGCCGGTGCGCGGCCGCCTTCGCCTCGTTGTCGGCGACGCCGGCCTCGGCGAGGGCGCGCTCGAGCTTCGCCGCGTCGAAGAACGGCGTGGTCTTCCCGCTCTTCACGTCGAAGCGCTCCCATTCGACGAGCTCGCCCTTCTCGTTCGTCCGCGGCCAGATGAACGCAGAGTCGTCGAGCCACTGGAATCCGCTCTGCACCGCGCCGCTGAAATGGACGCGGACAGTCGGGTCGTAGATCGTTTCGAGCGTGACCTGCTTCCGCTGGGCAAATGCCGCCGGGATGCAGAGTGAGAGGAGAAGAGCGATGGAGAGCGCGCGTTTCATGGCGCGCGAGTTTATCGGATAGGAGTGCGGGCGTCCCGCCCGCATCGATCGGGCGTCCCGCCCGATCGTGTGGCTGAAGCATGCAGTGCACCGCCGGCCGGGACGGCCGGCGGGTGCGGGCGGGGACGCCCGCACCCCTCGTCTTCAGTGCGCCGTGGCCCCTTTTCCGGCGGACACGAGCTGCCGCAGAACGAACGGCAGGATTCCGCCGTGGAGGTAGTAGTCGACCTCGATCGGCGTGTCGATGCGCACGACCACCGGCACGTCCTGCGTCTTGCCGTCCTTGCGGTGAATGCGCAGCGTGGCCTTCTGGCGAGGCTTGAGCGAACCCTCGACGCCGGTTACGTCATAAGTTTCCGTGCCGTCGAGAGCGAGGCTCTGGGCGTTCGTCCCTTCCTCGAACTGCAGGGGCAGCACGCCCATGCCGACGAGGTTGGAGCGGTGGATGCGCTCGAAGCTCTGGGCCACGACCGCGCTCACACCGAGGAGCTTCGTGCCTTTCGCCGCCCAGTCGCGAGAGCTTCCGGTGCCGTACTCCTGGCCTGCGACGACGATCAGAGGAGTGCCGGCTTTCTCGTACTTCACGGCCGCGTCGTAGATGGCCATGCGCTCGCCATCCGGTTGATGGACGGTCACGCCGCCTTCCACGCCAGGCACCATGAGGTTCTTGATGCGCACGTTCGCGAACGTGCCGCGGGTCATGACGCGGTCGTTGCCGCGCCGTGAGCCGTAGCTGTTGAAGTCCTGCGGTTTGACGCCGTTCTCGACGAGATAGCGGCCGGCCGGCGAGTTGGCCTTGATCGACCCGGCCGGGCTGATGTGGTCGGTGGTCACGGAATCCCCGAAAATCGCCAGCGGGCGCGCGCCCCTGATGTCGGCGGCCTTGCCGGGCTCCATGCCGAAACCCTCGAAGAACGGCGGCTCCTGGATGTAGGTCGACTTCTCCTCCCACTGGTAGATCTGACCCGTGCTCGACGGGATCTGGTTCCAGAGCGGGTTCTGCTCCGCGAAATTCGAGTAGAGGCGGCGGAAATCGGCGGGATCGACGGCCTTCTTCAATACGTCGCGCACTTCTCCGAGCGTCGGCCAGATGTCGCGAAGGTAAACAGGTTGACCATCTTTCCCCGTGCCGAGCGGATCCTTCGACATGTCGATGTCCACGCGACCGGCCAGGGCGAAGGCCACTACCAGCGGCGGCGACATCAGGAAGTTGGCGCGGATGGACTGGTGCACGCGGGCCTCGAAGTTGCGGTTGCCGCTGAGCACCGAGGCGGCCACGAGGTCGTTCTTCGTGATCGCTTCCTCGATCATCGGATCGAGCGGGCCGGAGTTGCCGATGCAGGTCGTGCATCCGTAGCCCACCAGGTAGAAGCCGAGCTTGTCCAGATACGGCTGCAGGCCGCTCTTGCGGTAATACTCGGTGACCACGCGCGAGCCGGGTGCCAGCGAGGTCTTCACCACGCGCGACACCGTCAGCCCCTTCTCCACGGCCTTTTTCGCCAGGAGCCCGGCGGCGAGCATCACCGAGGGATTCGAAGTGTTAGTGCACGAGGTGATGGCTGCGATGAGGACATCGCCGTCGTGCAGCTCGGCCACTGCGCGCGGAAACTCGTCCGCCACGGCGCTGGCCGACACGCGGTCCGGCGTCGGCCGGTTGTTCATCATCTCCTCTTCCGTCGTCGGGTTCGTGTTCCGAGCCTTCGATGACGGAATCGTCTCCATGCCCTGCTGACCGCCGCCGGTGATCGTTCCCTTCGCATTCGGAGCGATGCCGATGCTCGTCTTCCACGAGGTGCGGTCGGCGGCGGAAGCGGGCTTTCCGTAGCCGTTCGGCGCGGGCGCGGTGAGCATGGTCTTGAACGCGTCGTGAAGCGAGTCGAGCTCGATGCGATCCTGCGGACGCTTGGGCCCGGCCACGCTCGCGCGCACTGTGCCGAGGTCGAGCTCCAGGACGTTCGTGTAGTCGAGCTGCCCCTTCTTCGGCATCCCGTAGAGGCCCTGCGCCTTGAAGTAGTTGCGGAAGGCGTTGATCTGCTCGTCGGTGCGGCCGGTGAGCTCGAGGTAGCGGCAGGTCTCGTCGTCGACCGGGAAGTAGCCCATGGTCGCGCCGTACTCCGGCGCCATGTTGGCGATCGTGGCGCGGTCGGCCAGAGCCAGCGATGCCGCTCCCTCGCCGAAGTACTCCACGAACTTGCCCACCACCTTGGCCTTGCGCAGCATCTCCGTGATCGTGAGGACGAGGTCGGTGGCGGTGACGCCCTCGCGCAGCGCGCCGGTGAGGTGGACGCCGACGACGTCCGGAGTGAGGAAGTACACCGGTTGCCCGAGCATGCCCGCTTCCGCCTCGATGCCGCCGACGCCCCAGGCCACGATGCCGAGACCGTTGATCATCGTGGTGTGGGAGTCGGTGCCCACGAGCGTGTCGGGATACCAGACTCCGCCCTTCTCCAGGACTCCGCGGGCCAGGTACTCGAGGTTGACCTGGTGGACGATGCCGATTCCCGGAGGCACGACGCGGAAGCCGTTGAAGGCCTGCATCCCCCACTTCAGGAACTGGTAGCGCGAGCGGTTGCGCTCGAACTCCATGTCCATGTTCTTCTGCAGGGCATCGGGGACGTTGGAGAAGTCGACCTGCACGGAGTGGTCGATGACCAGGTCGACCGGAACGAGCGGCTCGATCAGTTTGGGATCCTTGCCGAAGTTCTTCGCGGCGGAGCGCATGGCCGCCAGGTCGACGAGCAGCGGCACGCCGGTGAAGTCCTGCAGCAGGACCCGAGCGACCATGAACGGGATCTCTTCGGTGCGCTCGGCTTTGGCTTTCCAGTTGGCGAGGGTGCGGACGTCGTTCTCGGTGATCTTCTTGCCGTCGACGTTTCGAAGCACCGACTCCAGCACGATACGAATGCTGACCGGCAGTTTCGAGACCGGCGCGATTCCAGCCTTCTCGAGAGCGGGGAGCGAGTAAAACTGGCCGGAGCGGCCGTTTCCGAGATCTAACTTTTCGAGCGTATTGAAGGTGTTATGCGGCATGTCGTCCTCAGAGCCGCGCAACGAGCGAAGGATTGGAGGCTGCGCTCTGTACGTGGCGAATTTGTGGCGCGGGAGGAGATGTCGGGTGGACTCGCGCCGGCGCCGGAATATACCAAATCCGAGCCGAGTGGCGTGGTGATGGAATGGTTGAGTTTGAAAGCGCAGGCGAGAGCGCTGAGGGATGAGACCAGAGCGCGGAGCGCCCCCCCGTCACTCTGAGCCGGCGCAACCGCGAGGGCGGGGTGGACGGGCGGGAGCGGTGGAGCGCGGCGAAGAGTCTCTTACCGGGACGATCAGCAGGTTTGAGACTCTTCGCCCACTACCCACCCACTCGTGTGGCGCGGGCTTTCCAACCAGCGAAAGAGGACAGGCTGGAAAGCCTGTCCCACACCGGCGGCACACACTCAGGACTCAGGACTCAGGACTTCGTCCACCGCCGCCCGAACGTCCTCCACCGCCATGTCGATCCGGTCCCGGTGCGTGCGGTGGGAGACGACGCAGATGCGGATCACGAAGCGGCCGCTGAGAACCGTCGGCGTCAGCATGACCCGCTTCCGCGCGTTGATGCGCTCGAGCAGATTGCGGTTCAGCTCGTTCAGCTCCTTCTCCGCCAGGCCCGGCTTCACCACGCGGAAGGCCATGATGGACAGCTGCGGCTCGGCCACGATCTCGATGCCTTTGATCTTCCGCAGCTCGGCTGTGACCACCGCAGCAAGGTCGAGCTTTTCGTCAAGTTGTTGACGGAATGGCGTGATGCCGAACATCTTCAGAGGGAGCCAGACCCGCAAGCCGCGGAAGTCGCGCGACAGCTCCGGCGAGATCTCGCAGAAGTCGACGAGCTCGTCTTCGGTCTGCATCTGCGGCAGGTAATCGGCGTGCATGCTGTGCGTGCGGCGCAGCGCCCCGGCATCGCGCAGCAGCACGGCCCCCGTGCCGAACGGCAGGAAGAGCGTCTTGTGCGGATCGAGGATCACCGAATCCGCCTCTTCCATGCCGCGCAGGCGCTCGCGGCCGCGGTCGGTCATCGCAAACAGTGCGCCGTATGCGCCGTCGACGTGGAACCACAGGCCGCTGGCCCGGGCAATGGCGGCCAGGCGGGCCAGATCGTCGACCGCGCCCGTGCCCGTCGTGCCTGCGCTGCCAATGACCAGAAACGGCGTGAAGCCTTTCTGCCGGTCGTGTTCGATCGCCTCCTCGAGGAGGTCGGTGCGCATCCGGAACTTCGCATCGACGGCGATCTCGCGGATGTTCTTCTTCGGAAAACCGGCCAGGTGCACTGCTTTCTGGAACGAGTGGTGGACCTCCGTGGAACAGTAGAGCGTCCCGCGCTGGAAGTCGCCGCCGAGACGCTCGTCCCGGGCGGTGGTGATGGCGGTGAGGTTCGCCAGCGAGCCGCCCGAGGCCAGGCCGCCGCCCGCGCCGCGCGGAAATCCGACGATCTCGCACAGCCAGCGCACCACGTTGGCTTCGAGCTGAGCCAGCGCGGGCGCGGCGGCGCAAACGCCGACGTAGCGGTTCACGGCGTCGGCGATCAGATCAGCGACGGCGGAGTGGAAGATGCCGCCGCCGGGGATGTACGCGAGGTAGCCGGGACCGGCCGCATTGAACGAGCGAGGGATCAGCTCATCGAAGAGCTGGTCGAGCAGCTTCTCGTACGACTGGCCGCGCTGCGGGAGCGACTCGATGAGCGTGCGGGCGAATTCCGTTGCCCCTTCCACATTCTGGGCGGGTTGCTGCGGCAGCGATTCGATGTGAGCGACGATGCGGTCCATCGCCTCGTCGACGAGGTGGCGCATCTCGGTGGCGTCGGGCTCGAGGGGAAAGCGCGCGGTCATGGCGGCGCGCATTATCGCGCAGGAGTGCCGGCTTCAAGCCGGCCGGCGGCCGGGCATCCTGCCCGGCCGCTGAGTCGCCGGGCTGGAAGCCCGGCGACCGGCGGGCAGTATGTCCGCACTCCTACCAGATCGCGCAGCGCTTCGCTTCGGCGCGAACCATCGTCTGGCCCTCGTTACAGCCGAACGCCTTCTGGAACGCCGGCATGTTCTGCACGGTGCCGTTGACGCGGAACGGGCCCTGCGCGTGCGGGTCGATCAGCGCGCGGCGGGTCTGCTCCTCAGGGGCCATGTTCTCGCCCCACACCTGCGCGAATCCGAGGAAGAAGCGCTGCTCGGGCGTGAATCCGTCGACCGTCTGGCGCGGCTTCCCTTCCTGCGATTTCTCGTAGGCGCGCAGCGCCAGCGTCGCGCCGCCGAGGTCTGCGATCTCCTCGCCGGTAACGAGCTTGCCGTTGATGTTGATCCCCGGCGCCACGTTGAATTCGCTGTACTCGTTCGAGATGCACTCCGCGCGCGACTGGAAGTTCTTCAGGTCCTCGGGCGTCCACCAGTTGCGCAGGTTGCCGTGGGCGTCGAACTTCGCGCCCTGGTCGTCGAAGCCGTGCGTCATCTCGTGGCCGATGACCGTGCCGATGCCGCCGTAGTTGTAGGCGTCGTCGGCGTTCGGGTCGTAGAACGGCGGCTGCAGGATGCCGGCCGGGAAGGTGATGTTGTTCTGGCTGGGGTTGTAGAACGCGTTGACGGTCGGCGGCGTCATGAAGCCCCACTCGCTCGGGTCGTCGGGCTTGCCGATCTTGTTGATGTTGCGGTGATACGCGAACTGCCGCGTGGCGCGGACGTCGTTGTAGTACGAGTCCTTGCCGATCGTGACCGAGCTGTAGTCGACCCACTTGTCGGGATAGCCGATGCGGCGGCGGAAGGCGTCGAGCTTCACCAGGGCAGCCTTCTTCGTCTCCGGTCCCATCCAGCTGAGCGTCGGGATGTCCTCGCGCAGGGCGCCGACGAGGTTGTCGATCAGCGAGTTCATCTTGGCCTTGGCCTCGGGGGTGAAGTTCGTCCGGACGTACTCCTGGCCTAACAGCCAGCCGAGGGAGCGGTCGGTGGACTGCACACAGCGCTTCCAGCGCTCCTGCTGTTCCTTCTGGCCGGAGAGGATGCGGCCGTTGAAGTTGAAGTCCTCCTCCTGGAAGGCCTTGGTCAGGGCCGGGGCGGCGGCGTCGACGATGTTCCAGCGGAGATAGGCCTTCCAGTCGTCGAGCGGGACGTCGTTGAGCAGCCGGTTCATGGCTTCGACGTACTTCGGCTGGGTCACGTTGAGGGTCGGCTGGGCGACGCCGACGCTCTGGAGGTAACTCGTCCAGTTGATCGCAGGCGCCATCGACTCGAGCTGGGCGACGGTGGTGATGTGGTACGTGTTGTCGGGATTGCGCATCTCGACGCGCGGGAGCGTGGCCGTGGCGAGCTTGGTCTCGAGATCGAGGACGCGCCTGGCATCGGCCTCAGCGGTGGCTGCGTCCTCGCCGGCCAGAGCGAATTCCTTCGCCACGTGGGCGACGTACTCGCTGCGGATCTTCACGAAGCGGGCATCGTCGCGGAGGTAGTAATCGCGGTCGGGCAGGCCGAGGGAGCCGGCGCCTAGGGCGGCGATGATCATCGTGCTGTTCTTGAAGTCGTTGACGCCGCCGACGCGGAACAGCGGCGCGTAGCCTTCGGTGTGCAGGCGGGTCAGCTCGGCGAGGAACTGCTGGCGGTCGCTGATTCCGTTGATGCGCGCCAGCTCGGGCTGAATCGGCGTCGTACCGGCAGCTTCGATGGCTGTTTCGTTCATGCAGGCCGAGTAGAAGTCACCGAGCTTCTGCGGGTTGCTGCCGGCCGGCGCGTTCTGCGCGGCGTCGGCCTCGAGAATCTTGTGGAGCGTCTCGCGATTGCGCTCCGCGAGCTCTTCGAAGCGGCCGAAGCGCGAGTACTGCGGCGGCAGCGGATGCGAGGCGCGCCACTTCCCGACGGCGTAGTTGTAGAAGTCGTCACAGGCCTTGACGGCCGTGTCCATGCCGCCGACGTCGAAGCCGTGCGCGCCGATGAAGGCGTGCCTCGTCACCGGCTCGGAGGTGGTGGCGGCGGCGGGTGAAGCGGTGGGGGTCTCGGTGGTGGTCGAGGTGGATTTCGTCGTGGTCGAGCACGACACGATCAGGACGGCTGCAGCGACAGCGAGAAACGGCCCGGCTCTGCGCATCGGATCTCCTTTTCCTGTGGATGTGCATCCATTCGGCAGCGCATCGTATCGAAACTTTTGCAGACGGGCGCGTGAACGAACTGTGCCAGCCCCCCCGAGTGCTGAGTACTGAGTGCTGAGTACTGAGTGCTGAGTACTGAGCCTGAGTCCGCATCGACATGCAGTCATGCCGGGGGCAACACCGCATGGCTGCCCACTCAGTACTCAGCACTCAGTACTCAGCACTTGATTCGGTACACTTCGCCGCGCATGAGCAGCCTCCGGCGCGAGATCGGGCTGTGGCGCGGGGTCGCCCTGAACATGATCGACATGGTCGGGATCGGCCCGTTCATCACCATCCCGTTCATCCTGGCGGCCATGGGCGGCGGCCGCGGGATGCTGGCCTGGGTGTTAGGCGGGCTGCTGGCCATCAGCGACGGACTGGTCACCGCCGAGCTCTCCGCCGAGCTTCCCGGCGCCGGCGGCTCATACGTCTTCCTCCGCAACGCCTACGGGAAGTGGGGACGCCTGGTCTCGTTCCTCTTCCTGTTCCAGATCCTCGTCTCCGCTCCTCTGTCGATGGCCTCCGGATGCATCGGCTTTGCGAACTACCTCGGCGTGCTGGTGCCGCGGGCCACTCATGCCGTGCCGCTCACGGCCATGATCGTCTGCATCCTGACGACGCTCCTGTTGCTCCGCCGCATCGGCGACATCGGCAAATTCTCGATCCTGCTCTGGATCGGGGTCCTCGGCACTCTGGCCATCGTCATCTTCGCCGGCCTGCCCCACCTGAAGCTCTCGGCGTTCCAGTTCTGGAACGCACCCCGGCTCGACGGGAAGCTCGCCTACTCCGGCCTCGGCGTCGCGCTCATCTACTCGGTCTACGACTACCTCGGCTACTACAACATCTGCTACCTCGGCGACGAGGTTCACGAGCCGTCGCGCACCATCCCCAGGGTGATCGTCATCTCCATCCTCTCCATCGGCGCCATTTACCTGGTGATGAATGCCTGCATCATCTCGGTCCTGCCGATGAAGCAGGCCATGACCTCCCAGTCGGTCGTCAGTGACTACCTCGCCGCGCTCCTCGGCACGCGCGCGGCGAGGTGGATCTCGCTGCTCATCCTCTGGACCGCGTTCGCCTCGATCTTCTCGCTGATGCTCGGTTATTCGCGGATCCTCTACGCGGCGGCGCGAGACCGGAACTTCTTCGCGATCTTCTCGAGGCTGCACCCCACGCATGCATACCCGGTGGTGTCGCTTCTCTTCCTCGGCGGCGTGGCGGCGATCTTCTGCTGGATCCCGCTGAAGAACGTGCTTCAGGCCATCCTCTCGATCAGGGCCATCATCCCGTTCATGGCCCAGATCGTCGGCGCCGTGATCCTGCGCGTCCGCGAGCCGGAGCGCCCACGGCCCTTCCGCATGTGGCTCTATCCGCTGCCCGCGATCGTCGCCTTGGGGCTGTGGTCGTTCATCGTCATCTCGCCCGAGAAGGGGTTGAAGGTGGGCGGGCTGTACGTGATCGCGGCGGGAATCGTGTTCTACGTCTTGAGGGAAGCGTTCGCGAAGAAATTGAAAATTGGAAATTGAAAATTGAAAGAAGCCTCGCCATCTTTCAATTTTCAATTTTCAATTTTCAATTTTCAATTCCCAGCTCACCGCGCTTCAGCGACTCCCCGCTCTCGCACCCAGAACACGGCCTGCTGCTGAAACCGCGTCTTGTAGGCATCGATGATCTCGGCGATCTTGCGGTCGTTCTCGCCGCCCTGCGGGTGAGTCATCTCGACGACGTGCGACGCCTCCCGCTTGCCCTGCCAGTGGCCCGTGGCGCTCCATTCCGTGAAGCCGGGAAAGCGCGGCGTGATGACTTCCTCGACGAAGCCCTTCCACTCCGCATCACTGACCACTCCGCCCGGACGCGCAGTGCCGAAGTAAAGCGTGTCGATCTGCTGTACCTCGACCAGATGAACCGAGCCGCAGGCCACGAGGAGCGTCAATGCGACCAGCGCGGAGGCGCGTAGGGACGCGCAGCAGCGCGTCCGCAACTCCCCGTGGCGGCGGCGTGGACGAGAGCTGCGGACGCGCTGCTGCGCGTCCCTGCACCGCACCTGCCTGTCCGGGCATTCAGGTCTCATCGCGATCGATCCATTGCTCGACGGCGGGCGGTACGTACTCCGCGAAGCGCCGCAGCAGCGCGTGGGCATCGGATTCCACGATCGCGGCGCGGCGCATCTCCGGACGGATGAACGACTCGCTCACCCCGTGATCGAGGAACTCGAACAGCTTCGAGTAATAGCCGTTGACGTTGAGGAATCCGACCGGCTTGCGGTGCATGCCCAGCTGGGCCCAGGTCCAGATCTCGAAGATCTCCTCGAGGGTGCCCAGGCCGCCGGGGAGGGCGATGAAGCCGTCGGAGAGCTCCGCCATCATCGCCTTGCGCTCGTGCATGGTGTCGACGACGCGCATGGCCGTCAGGCCGGTGTGGCCGAGCTCGCGCCGGAGCAGGGCGCGCGGGATGACGCCGATGACCTGACCGCCGCGACCGATGACCTCGTCCGCCACCACGCCCATCAGCCCCACCCGCCCACCCCCGTACACCAGGGCGATGCCCTCGCGCACGAGCGCGTCCGCCAGATCGCGCGCCGCCTCGGCGTAGTCGCCGCGCGCACCCGAATAGGAGCCACAGAAGACGCAGATACGGTTCACGAGGGAAAGTCTATTACCAGACCGCAGACCGCAGACGGCAGACCGCAGACCGCAGACGGCAGACCACAGATGCCCGGGGCGCGGTCTGTGGTCTGCGGTCTGCGGTCTGTGGTCTGCGGTCTGCCGTCTGCGGTCTGCCGTCTTCCATCGGCTATCCTTCGCCCATGCTCAAGCGCACTCTCCCCTTTCTCCTCCTCATTCTGGCGACCGCGGCATTTGCGAGAGACATCGACCCGCGCGTGGTCGATCGAATCGTAGAGGACACCATGAAAGCCTGGAAGGTGCCGGGAGCGGCGGTGGCCATCGTGCAGGACGACCGCGTCGTCTATGCGAAGGGCTTCGGAGTGAAGGAGCTCGGGAAGCCCGACGCCGTCACGCCCGACACTCTCTTCGCCATCGCCTCCAACTCCAAGGCCTTCACCACCGCGGCCATGGCCATCCTGGTCGACGAGAAGAAGATGTCGTGGGACGACCCGGTACGAAAATACGTCGACTACTTTCACCTCGACGATCCGTGCGCCGACTCGCTGGTCACGCTGCGGGACATCGTTTCGCATCGCACCGGCCTGTCGCGCCACGACGAGCTCTGGGACAACACGAACTGGTCCCGTGAACAGGTCATCCGCGCGATCGGCCACGTGAAACTCTCCAAACCGATCCGCACGGCCTACCAGTACAACAACATCATGTTCATGACCGCCGGCGAGGCGGTGGCCGCGGCGGCGAAGATGCCGTGGAGCGACTTCGTCCGGACGCGCATTTTCGACCCGCTCGGGATGACGCACACCCGCACGTCCATGTCCGATTTCTACGCATCCGACCACGCCATCGGCCACAACTACGATCGGAAGAAGGACGTCATGGTCGTCCAGCCGCCCGACGACGACACCGCCCTCGGGCCCGCCGGCGCCATCAAGTCGTGCGCCAGCGACATGGGCCAGTGGATCCGCTTCCAGCTCGACGACGGCACAGTCGACGGCAAGCGCATCGTCTCCGCTGACGCGCTCGGCGAGACGAAGAAGCCGCAGATGATCATCCCGATGGACGCCGACTCGAAGCAGAACAACCCCGGCACCAACATCATGACCTACGGCATGGGCTGGGGCGTTCAGGATTATCTCGGGCAGCTGCTCGTCGCGCACGCAGGCGCGCTGAACCGGTTCCGCAGCAACGTGGCCCTCCTCCCCGACCAGCATGCCGGCGTGGCCGTGATGATCAACAGCAGCCGCGGCAACGCCGCCCTCGCCGTACGGCGTGCGATCGTCGATCTGATTCTCGGCACACCCCAGCGCGATTGGAGCGCCTTCTACCTCAGCCGCGAGAATGAAGAAATTGCGAAGGCGGAGAAGAAGAAGGCCGAAACCGAAGCCGCGTTGCCGAAGGACACGAAGCCTTCACACGACCTGAGCGCCTACGCGGGCGTCTACCAGAATGCGGGATATGGTCCGGCGACGGTTTCCTTCGAGAACGGCGGCCTCGTCCTGCGCTGGCAGAAGCTGGTCCTGCCTCTGACGCACTGGACCTATGACACGTTCTCCGCCGTGTCCGAGCCCGACGACGTCGACGAGAAAGTGCAGTTCCAGATCGCTCAGGACGGAAAGGTCAATAGCTTGACCATCTTTGGCGAGGAGTTCGCAAAGAAGGCGGACTGACGGCCGTCAGGCAGCCCCTCACCCGGCTTCGCCACCCTCTCCCCGCGCGGCGGGGAGAGGGGCAACGAACATCAACACTCGCAGGAACCGCGAATCGTTGCCCTCCTCCCCGCAGCAGCGGGGAGAAGCTGGCCGAAGGCCGGATGAGGGGCGCGGAGTTCGACTAGTCCAGCGTCAGAGCCGAAACGTGGATCACGCCGTCCTTCTCGTCTCCGGTGACGGTGGCGCGCAAATGATCTTTCTTGTCCGACTTCAGCAGAGCGGCCTTGGCCAGCTCGCTTCCCTTCTCGTCGAACTTCACGAACTTCCCGTCGACCACTGCACCATAGCCCGCCTTCGAGCACTGCAGAGCGCACGAGCGGGAATGTTTGTCGGGACTGGCGATGGCGTCCTTCTTCTTGGCGCAGTTGGCGTCCATCAGCGACACGTCCTTCCACGTCGTGGCGTACATCGGCAGGGCCAGGGCCAGGGCTGCGATGGTCAGGGCAATCTTCCTCATCTTTCCTCTCCTTTTCACGCGGCTTTGATCCGCATTGAACTCAAATCATTCACCCCGGCGGTCTCACGCACTTCGGCCAGGCGGGCCAGCGCGAACGCCCCAAGGGCAATTTCGATGTCGCGAACGGCGAGATCGTAATACATCCCGGTGGTCACGAGATTGATGGCGATGGCGATCAGCCACACCATCACCACGTAGGCACCGATCCTGGTAAATCCGGCCAGAACGGCCAGGCCGACCACCATCTCGACGACGCCGACGATGTGCATGAACGTCGTGGCGCTGATCGGGATGACTTTCGTCGCCATCGGGCTCAGGTACATCGACCAGTCGGTGAGAAAGTTGAAGAACTTGTCGAGCCCCGCCAGGAACGGCCCCACGCCGAGGCCGATGCGCAGGACCCAGTAAGCAGTGTTGAGACGGCGATCCATGGAAGCTCCTCCATGTCGATAGAGTCGAGACGGCTGGGATTGGTGACAGCGCCGCCCCCCGTCACTCTGAGCCGGCGGAGCCGCCCCCCGTCACTCTGAGCCGGCGGAGCCGCCCCCCGTCACTCTGAGCCGGCGCAACCGCCCCCGGCGGCGTAGCGCGGCGAAGAGTCTCTTACCGGGACGATTTGTCGGGCTGGGAGCGGATCGCATGTGACAGCAGGCTCACCGCGATCGTGCAATCTGGAGACTCTTCGCCGCGCTCCGCCGCTCCGCCCAACCACCCCACCCCGCGGCTTCGCCGGCTCAGAGTGACGGTAGGTCACCACCCCCGTACCGGTTTCCACTGCTCGACGATTGCTCCGTGCGCGACCACCTGGTAGGTGTCGTACATGGCCGCGGTCAGGCAGGAATGGTTGGGGATCACGCGCACCATCGTTCCGATCGGCAGGCGGGCGATGGCGGACGGCTCGCCTTCGACCTTCCCGTGCTCCTGCGAGAGCGAGACGAGTTTCAGCGGGAGCGGCCTCAGCTCGAGATCGCAGACGATGCCGTAGCCGAAATTCGGATCGACGTGGTTGGGCCCGGCATCCTTCGACAACGCCAGCGCGCCGGCATCGAGCACGAGGGAGCGGCGCTCCGGATAGGAACCGATCACCGTCGCCAGCACCGACACCGCGCAATCGCCGAGCGCGCACGAGCCGATCGTCGCCTGGTAGGCATCGAAGAAGACGTAGTTGCCGGGGCGCACCTCGTCGCAGCCGGTGAAGCGATCGACGACCGAAGCCGTCGGCGTCGAGCCGATGCTGCGGATCAGATCGGGGCTGCCGAGGTGGTCGCGAAAGCTCGTCACGGCATCGGACTCCTCGTGCGCCACAGCCCGGATCTCGTCCGCGTTCCGGCCGGCGTAGGAGTGACCGGCATGCGCAAGAGCTCCGCGCAGACGTGTCGCGGGCGATTTCGCGATCGCCTGCGCGAGGGCGACGCTTGCCGGATCATCGGGATCGACTCCGGCGCGGTGCGAACCGCAATCGATCTTCAGAAAGACGTCGAATGCAGCGCCGTGAGCGCAATGAAACTCTTCTACGGCGCGTAGAGTGCGCTCGTTGTCGAGCAGGATGTTCACCCGCTCGACCTTCGCCGCCAGCGCCGCCACCCGCTCCAGCTTCTCCGGCGCGATCGGCACCGCGTAGGTGATGTCGCGGAATCCCGCCGCGGCGAAGAACTCCCCCTCGGCCAGCGTCGACACCGTGATCGGCCCGATCGCACCGCCGTGCTGCATCCGCCCGATCTCCAGCGTCTTGTGCGTCTTGACGTGAGGCCGGAAGGCCACGCCGGAGCGCGCCGCCTTCTCGTGCATGCGGTCGCAATTGCGCCGGACGATGTCGCGATCGACGAGAAACAAGGGGGTCGTCAGTCCGGCGAATTGAGAATTGAGAATTGAGAATTGAGAACGTTCGGATGCCATACGCTCATTTTCTCAATTCTCAATTCTCAATTCTCAATTCAAAATCTAGCCGTGCGAAAGATCCTTCACATCGACATGGACGCCTTCTACGCGTCGGTCGAGCAGCGCGATGACCCGTCGCTGAAGGGACGGCCGGTGATCGTCGGCTGGCCGGGACAGAGGAGCGTGGTCTGCGCGGCGTCATACGAGGCGCGGAAGTTCGGCGTGCACTCGGCCATGCCCGCGCTGAGGGCCCGCCGCCTCTGTCCCACGGCGGTCTTCATCCATCCCGATTTCGACAAATACCGCGCCGTGTCGCGGAAGATCCGGGAGATCTTCGAGCGCCACACCCCGCTGGTCGAGCCGCTCTCGCTCGACGAGGCCTACCTCGACGTCACGGTCGAGCTCACCGGCATCCCGACGGCCACCGAGACTGCCGAGAAGATTCGCGCCGAGATCCGGGAGGAAACGCAGCTGACTGCCTCCGCCGGCGTCGCTCCCAACAAGTTCCTGGCCAAGATCGCCTCGGACTGGAAGAAACCCGACGGCTGCTTCGTCATCAGGCCGCACCAGGTCGAGAGCTTTCTCACTCCCCTCCCCGTCCGCAAGATCCCAGGCGTCGGCAAGGCCACCGAGCAGGTGCTGACCGACATGGGCATCGCCACGGTCGGCGACCTGCGCCAGTGGACCGAAGAGGAGCTCATCGCCCGGTTCGGAAAGTGGGGAACGCGCCTCTTCGAGCTCGCCCGCGGCATCGACGAGTCGCCGGTGGTCCCTTCGCGCAAGCGCAAGTCGTGGTCGAGTGAGAACACTTTCCAGAAGGACATCACGCTCGAAGAGGTCGCGGAGTATCTGCGGAGCGAGGCACACCATCTGTGGGAATCGCTCGAACAACGCTCGATCCACGGCCGTACGATCACGGTGAAGCTGCGCACCGGCGACTTTCAGACGGCGACACGCCGCCTGACGCCCGAAGCGCTTCCGGCAAGCGGAGACGAGCTCGCGACCATCGCCGTCGAGCTCCTCCAGCGATTCTCGTTTCCTCAGAACTCCCGCTACCGCCTCGCCGGCGTAGGCGTGTCGAACTTTCTCGACGAGGAGGAAGAGGAACCGGGGAGCGAGCCGGAGCTGTTTGGTGGGTGAACGTGGGTTACGCGGTTACGCGGTTGCGGGGTTACGAGGTGTATCTGGGCCCGCTCACCGCGGAACCGCGCAACCCATCCCCTCCTCGCCCTCCAACACATCCTTTCCGTGACATGAACCCTTCGTCCTAACGCTGCGATCCCTTACAATGCGCGCCGCTTTTGAACCGTCCGGGAGAGGTCAGATGAACAAACAAACCATCACCGTCGCACAGTACGGCATCGGACCCATCGGTGCCGAGATCGCAAAGCTCCTGCTCACCAAACCGTGGATCAAGATCGTGGCCGCGGTCGACATCGATCCGGCCAAAGTCGGCAAGGACCTCGGTGAGGTCATCGGCCTCGGTCGCCAGGTCGGCGTCAAGGTCACGAGCGAGCTCTCCGTCAAGCCCGACGTCGTCTGCCATTCCACCGGATCGCGCCTGCGCGACGTGCAGGGCCAGCTCAAGGATCTGCTCTCCCGCGGCTGCCATGTCGTGTCGACCTGCGAAGAGCTTTCCTTCCCGCTCGACGAGCCCATCCGCGAGGATCTCCAGCAGGTGGCTCGCTCCAAGAACGTCACGCTCCTCGGCACCGGCGTCAACCCGGGATTCGTCATGGACAAACTGCCGCTGACGGTCAGCGCCGTTTGCCAGCAGATCGAAAAAGTCGAGATCATCCGCATCCAGAACGCCTCCACCCGCCGCGAGCCGCTGCAGCGCAAGGTTGGGGCGGGCATGACCGTCGACGAGTTCAAGAAGGCCGTCGCCGCAGGCACGATCAAGCACATGGGGCTGCGCGAGTCGCTGATGATGGTCGGCAACGGCCTGGGCGTCGAGTTCGAGCACGTCACCGACGAAAAGATCGAGCCGATCGTCGCCGAGAAGGCCGTCGTGACTCAGTACCTGAAGGTCGCGCCCGGCCAGGTCGCCGGCGTGCACCAGACCATCTACGGCAAGGGACGGATCAACGTGAGCCTCGAGCTGCGGATGTACGTCGGCGCGGAAGCGGTGGCCGCCGACCGGGTGATCATCACCGGAGTTCCCGACATCGAGCTGCAGATCAAGGGCGGCGTGCACGGCGATCGCGCCACCGCGGCCATGGTCGTGAACTGCATCCCGCGCGTCGTCACCGCCCGCCCCGGCGTCCTGACCATGGACGACATCCCGGTCAGCTTCCGGTAAGGGAGCGCGAAGCGCTTTTCGCAGTGGGGCTTTGTCGAGGCGGCGGAGCCGCCGACATCATTTAGCGGCGGCCGTCAGGCCGCCGTCCGATCGGCCCGACCCGGCGTCCGAGCGCGCGCAGCGCGCGACAGATCTGAGGTCTGTTTCGCCGGCCTTCTGTCGGGCACTTCGTGCCCTCGTACGCTGATGCGATCGCTTGCTCCGGCGGCCTGACGCCGGCGCTCCGGCGGCCTGACGGCCGCCGCTAAATTCTCACGGCGGCTACGCCGCCTTCAATCTCGGCGCTCCACGGCTTCAGTGGCATTTTCGACATTTCTTCGGACCACTGAGAATCCTGAAGACCCAAAATCATTAGTCTCCAATCTCAGATCCGCGGGCTCTTCCGCATCACCGCGCACACGATGAGCGATGCCACTCCCACCGCAGCCCAGAGCACGATCCACCCGATGGGCGCCGATCGCATCCAGTTCCACATGGCCAGGGTCAGCGACCAGAGACCATAGACGAGCAGGAACATCAGGCGATGCCGGCGATCGTCTTCCACGCCGGCGGCGATGCTGCCACCGAGGATGATGGCGGGGACGACGCCGAGGAGGAGGTTCAGGATGAGCGCTGTCACGAATTTAGGATTTCAG
Source organism: Acidobacteriota bacterium (assembly GCA_021781455.1). Classification (GTDB taxonomy): domain Bacteria; phylum Acidobacteriota; class Thermoanaerobaculia; order Gp7-AA8; family Gp7-AA8; genus JAJXWV01. The sequence continues at coordinate 173,981 of JAJXWV010000047.1, forward strand.
ATTGATGATTTATGAACCGCAGAGTCTTCATCGGTTCATAAATCATCAATCTCAGATCTCAAATCGGTCTCAGCTTCGGTAGCGCACGTCGATGACCTTGCGCACGACGTCCTTGGCGGCGTTGGGGAGGTTCTGCACGCGGGTCAGGACGTCGTTGAAGGCGTGCGATTCGCCGCCGTGCCTGAAGCACTCCGCGCAGCGGGGCAGCTGCGTGAAATCTCGGCGGTCGAACATCGCCTGCATCGCCACCATCCGCTCGCTCTCGACGATCTCGCGGAGCGACTGGGTCTTGAGGTCGCCCAGGATCTGCTCGCCGTGGGCGTCGTAGCAGCAGTGGGTCACGCGACCGTCGGCGAAGATCACCACCCAGGTGAAGAAGGCGCCCTGCACGCAGCCGTAGAACTTGCCGTGAAGGTCCGTCTCCTCGTTGACGTCGAGCGCCTCACAGGTCTTCTCGATCACGCGTGCGTTCCGGAACTGCCTGAGGTCGAACAGACGGCGGAAATCGTCGACGGTCTCGTCGAGCGTCAGCCGCGATCGCATCTTCTGGATCTCGATGCGGATCGCTTCCCCTTTGGCCTGGGCCAGAAACTTCCGCGTCAGCTCGACCAGGCGGTCGAAGTCGCCGCCAGTCCGCAGCTGCGGATAGACCTCCGGGTTCACTGAGTCGACACAGATGCGGATGCGTTTGAGCGGAGTATTCAGCAGCCTCGCTCCGATCTCGGGAGTCAGCACCAGGCCGTTGGTGCTCAGGCTTGCTTCGGGAAAGAGGCGGATGGCATCGTCGATGCGCGAGTAGAGCAGCGGCTCGCCCATCTCGTGCAGCCACTTCAGGCGCAGCCCCAGGCCGTGGATCTCCTTCTCGGACTTCTCGACGAGTGGCCAGACCATGTCCTCGTACGGCCGGCGGAGCACCGGCAGCGGGCACATGCCGCAACGGAGGTTGCACTTGGAGGTCAGCTCGAGGCCGACCTTGATGCGGCGAGGGTTCATTTTCATGGGATCGGGATCCGGGCCGAAGATCGAATATTGAATGTTCAACATTCAACATTCAACATTCCTTTTCGGCCACTCCCGGTCACCAAGTGCGTAAACACTCGTCCGTATTCCTCCCACGAGTACCTCGCGGCCGCGGCCGCGGCCGCGCGCTCCATCGATGCGCGATCGCCCTGCGCGAAGAAGCCGTCGATTGCGCGGGCCAGTGCGTCTGGATCGTCCGGCGGGACCAGGTATCCGTTCTCCCCTTCCCGGATGATCTCCGGCAATCCGCCGACGGTCGTGGCGATGACCGGCCGCGCGAAGTGGAACGCGGTCAGCGCCACGCCGCTCTGCGCCTCGATCCTGTACGGCGCGAGCACAACGTCCGCGGCGGCAAAGTACGTCGCGATTTCCGAGTCCGGAATGAAGCGAAAATCGAAGCGGACCCTGTCATCCCGAGCGCCAGCCCCGTCATCCCGAGCGTCAGCGAGGGATCTGGGCGGGTGGGCGGCGCCGAACTCGTTCATCGCGCGCCCCGCCCTCCCAGATTCCTCGCTCCGCTCGGAATGACAGAGGCCAAGCTCTCGCGCCAGTCGCCGATACTCCTCCTCCCCCTTCCACCACGCCTCCCCGGCGACGAGGAGCAGGGCATCCTCGGTCCTGAGTTTCGCCCAGGCTCGCAGCGCGACATCGAGGGCCTTGAACGGGCGCACGTGGCCGAAGAAGAGGGCCACGTTTTTCGAGGCCACGCCGAGCTCCGCACGCGCTGTCAGGCGCGACGGGACTTCTCCGCCTAACTCGTGGACGGGAAGGAACGTGACCTCGACCGCGGCTCTCCCGCGGACTCTCCGCTCAGCCTCTTCCCCTTCGCTCCTGGCGTGCACGACGAGAACGTCCGCCCTGCGCAGGACGCGATTGGTCAGCGCGCGCTTCCACCACGACGGCTCCTTCTCGCCGATGTTGTGGCACTGCAGGATCACGCGCGTGCGGCGCGGCAGAAACGCCAGGATCGCCAGATACGGCAGCGCCCAGACCCAGATCCACCAGACGAAGATGACGGCGTCCGGCCGGGCACGGCGCAGTTCCCGTCCCGTGTCGATCCACGTCAGCGGATTCACCACGTCGAGGTCGAAACGGGCGCCCTGCGGAGCCTTCGCGCGAAGCGTCTCATCGATGTCGTCGCCGCCCGGATAGAAGCGCCTGGGATACTGCCGCTTGAACGACACGACCGCGACGTCATGCGATTTCCCGAGCTCCGCCGCCAGCCGTGTCGTGCAATAGGCAATGCCCGCGCGGTACGGATAGACGGGGCCGATGAGGGCGACGTTCACGCGGGTCTGAGTCTATCGCGGCGTGGACATTGAGCTCTGAACGCACAGGCGTTGTTTAACCACAGAGAGCACAGAGGACACGGAGACTTCGGGTCAGAACTGCTCTGTGATCTCTGTGCGCTCTGTGGTTAAAAACACACGAGCATCCAGCCTAAGCCGACAGGAAACTCATCACTGTCGACACACCGTACGCGCCCCACGTCCGCCAGTCGAACACCAGCGACGACGACATGAAGCAGGAGTGCGTGCAGTGGCACTCCCTGGCGCGGATCGATTTGCGCTGCGCGTCGGCGGCCTCGGAGAACCACAGCTTACCGAAGTCGTAGCCGGCGTCGCGGACGTTGCCGACGGCCTCGCGCAACTCGCACATGCGCACTTCGCCGCGCGCGTCGAGCACGCCCGACACCAGCCCGGCGTGGCACGGCCGCACCTGCGTCTCCTGCTCGAGGACGGCCAGCTCCATGCGCCGCGAGTACATCTTCACGAACTTCAGGAAGCCATCGTAGTTCCGGAACGAACTCCAGTAGGCCTCGAGCTTCGGCAGCAGCTCGCGGTAGCGTTCCGTCGAGATCGGCTGGATGTTCTTGTCGGGCTGGTCGCCGCGGAGCATCTCGAACGAGTGGAACGAGACCTCCGGAAAGTCGCGCCTGACGCCGGCGAACATCACGTCGAGATCGTCGGCGTTGAATGTGCACAGGCACGTGTGCACGTTCACGGTCAGGTTCGGGTAGCGCTTCCTGAGCGGGATGAGGTTGGCGTAGGTCTTCTTCGCCTTTTCGTAATTTCCGGGAACGCCGCGGATCCAGTCGTGCTTGTCCCCGATGTGGTCGATCGAGAGATTGACCACGATCTGCGTGTCGGGGCAGCGCTGCACGGTCGCCTCCACAGCCCGGCCGATCAGGTCGCTGGCGATTGCGCCGGTGGGGATGGTGATCTGCTTGGCGTGGTTCATCGTCGAGAGCGCTTCGCAGACCTCCGGAAGATCGCGCCGGAGAAACGGCTCGCCGCCGCTCATGACCACGAACAGAAGGTCGCCCAGCGAGGCGAAGGTGCGCTTGAGCTCGTCGAGGGAAAGCTCCTGGTCCTTGTTCTTCCGCAACTGCTCCCAGTTGAAGCAGGTGCGGCAGAACGAGTTGCAGTCGTAGGTCAGGCCGATGATCAGGTACACCGGCTTCATCCCGCGCTTGCGGACCAAGTACCGCAGGTACTTCGCCTTGTCGTTGAACTTCATTCGAGTGCCGGCACTGTAAACCACGCTTCGCGCGCGTGTCATCCTGAGCCGGCGCAGCCGCGGGGAAGGAAGGGCCGGCGGAGCGGCGAAGTACGGCGAAGGACCCCGAGGTTCCGCCGCCGATGCCTTCACCAGTAACAAACCTCGGGGTCCTTCGCCGTCCTCCGCCGCTACGCCCCCACCCACCGACCCCGCGGCTCCGGCGGCTCAGGATGACACCGGGATGACACTGCTCTCTCCGATACAATCGCGCCGCCATGAAAGTCGACATCAGCCGCGATCCCAAACTCTCCAAACTCGACCATCTGTTCGCCCTCGTCCCAGAGAAGACCGCGGACATCAATGTCTCTCCCGATCTGGCCGGAATCGTGAAGCAGGCCATCGACGATTCCGGGTTCGAAGGCCGCACCGACGAGTCGATCACCATCCTCGCCGAGCAGCCGCGCAAGGTGACACTCATCGGCCTCGGCAAGCCCGATTCGCTGAACATCCGCGGCGTCCGCGCGGCGCTGTACAACGTTGCCAAGATCGCGAAGAAGCACCACGACCGGACCATCGCCGTGGTCGCTCCGTTCGCGCTCCCGAAGCTTGACGGCAGGGACCCGCGCGTCCTCGCCGAATATCTCGCCGCTGCCGACTACAAGTACGACACCTACATCACCCAGAACAAGGACAAGAAGAGCGGGCCGATCGCGGCAACGCTCGTCGTCACCGAGGGTACCGACTCGAAAGCGATCCGCCGCGATCAGAAGGAAGCGCAGGCCATCGCCGATGCCGTCCGCACCGTCCGCGACCTCGGCAACGCTCCCGGCAACCTGGCCACGCCCGCCTTCATCGCCCGGCGTGCCGAGGAGGTGGCGAAGGAAGTGGGAGTGAAGTGCACCGTCCATGGCCGCGCCGCCATCGAAAAGATGAAGATGGGCGGCCTGCTCGCGGTCAACCGCGGATCGGCCGAGGAGCCGCGCTTCATCGTCCTCGAATACGCACCGCGCCGCGCAAAGCAGCACGTGGCCCTGGTCGGCAAGGGCATCACCTTCGACTCCGGCGGAATCTCCATCAAGCCCTCCGAGAAGATGGAAGAGATGAAGTTCGACATGTGCGGAGCCGCGGCCGTGATCGGCACGATCCAGGCGGCGGCCCGCCTCGAAATCCCGGTGAAGATCACCGGCCTGATTCCCTCGACCGAGAATCTTCCCGGCGGCCGCGCCTACAAGCCCGGCGACATCATCACCATGATGAGCGGCAAGACCGTCGAGGTCGTCAACACCGACGCAGAAGGGCGGATGATCCTGGCCGATGCCCTGCACTACGCATCGAAGCTGAAGCCGAACCACATTCTCGACTACGCCACGCTGACCGGCGCCTGCGTGGTCGCTCTCGGCAGCGAGGCGGCCGGACTCTTCTCGAATAATGACGAGCTGGCTCAAAAGTTGATTGAATGCGGTGAGCGCGTCGGTGAGCGTCTCTGGCGCCTTCCGGAATGGGACTCGTACAAAGACCTGATTCGCAGCGAATGGGCGGATATGAAGAACTCGGGCGGCCGCTGGGGCGGCGCGAGCTCGGCCGCGCTGTTTCTGAAGGAGTTCGTCAACTGTCCGTCATGGGCACATCTGGACATCGCCGGGACCGCCTACGCCGAGGGAGAGAACGCGCGGGAGCCGAAGGGAGCGACCGGCGCGGGCGTACGCGTCACCATCGAGTTCCTGCAGTCGCTGTTGCGCTGATCGTGGCCGCGCTGTCGTTCGCCTGCGAAGGACGGCGTGCGGCGCAGACCATCGTCGTCCGACCGCCGCAGGAAGAGGACTTCACCACGGGCGAGTCGCCCAGCCTGCAGTTTCTTCCGCGTCAGGAGGAAGCGCCGGGCTGGCGGCTCGAGTCCGATCCGGTCGTCGTGCCCGGGAACAAGCTGGCCAGCTACCTCGACGGCGAGGCCTCGATCTTCATCAGCTACGGCGCCGTCGATCTCGCAGCCGGCAATTACCTGACCACCGGCGGCAATGGATTCGCGACGGTGGAGATCTTCCGCTTCCCCGATTTCGTGAAGGCCTTCGGCGCGTACTCGGTCCACAAGAAAGGGCCGCGTCAGTTCATCAACATCGAGAACGAGGCCTTCGCCTCAAAGAACTCGATCCAGCTCTGGCGCGGGCCGTTCTACGTTCGCATCGTGGGCAGCGGCGGCACCGAGGGTCCCGCCGCCATGCAACGGCTGCTCACCGCTGTCATCGCTCACATGCCTGCCGCGCCGGCCCGGCCCGCCGTGTTCAACTTCCTTCCCACGGCCGACCGTGTTCCCAACAGCGAGCGCTATTCGGTCGACTCCGGCTTCGGCCAGCCGTTCCTCGGCAACTCGTTCCAGGCCGATTTCACGACAGCGAACGGGCCGGTGACGGGCCTCGTCATTCCGGCAGCCGACAAGAACGCGGCCGCGGCCATGCTGGCCGCGTACCGCATGCTCTACGTCCGCAATGGCAAGCTCCTCGACCCGATCCCGAACCTCGGTGAGGAAAACTTCAGCGCCGAGGACAAGTTCCTGGGGCGCGCGGTGGCGTTCCGGATCGATCGCTTTCTGATCGCCTTCAACGGCTACACGGACCGCCAGACCATCGTGAATCTCGCCGACGCGACCGACCAGCGCATCCTCGGCACGATCCGTAAGCAGCTGGTCACCACCGACAACATCGACAACAGCGCCGCGGCGAGCGGCAATTTGCCCGGTTGGGCGCAGAGGAAGCCGTAGCGAAGAATCCGGCGTGCCGGCATCCTGCCGCCTCTCCCCGTGTAGGCCCCGTGTAGGACAGGCTTTCGAGCCTGTCCTCCTGAGGACGGGCTGGAAAGCCCGTCCCACACCAAGCACCCCATCACGGAATCGCGAAGGCGACTTTCGCGAACCCCAGCGCTTGTCATTCCGAGCGTTAGCGAGGAATGACAAGATCGCTCTTCGATTTTTGTCTCATTGGGGTTGAGGGAAATTTGTCTGCAGTCGCCCCCGGGCAGGATGCCCGGCGGCAGGCCGGCTGGAAGCCGGCACCCCTAGGCCCGCTCCCACAACCCGCTCTTCCCACCCGACTTCCGCACGAGCTGCAGGCCGTCGATGGTGATCCCCTTCTCGGCGCTCTTGCACATGTCGTAGATGGTCAGCGAGGCCACGGCGCAGGCGGTCATCGCTTCCATCTCCACGCCGGTCTTCCCTTCGCAGCGGACGATGGAGCGCACCTCGATCGTTCCCGCCTTCTGGTCGATGTCGAATGTGATGTCGATGGAGTCGACGGCGATGGGATGGGAGAGAGGAATCAGAAAGGGTGTCTGCTTGGCCGCGAGGACGCCGGCTACCTTCGCGGTCGTCAGGACGTCGCCTTTCGGTAACGCCTGAGCGACGAGCCTGGACAGCGTTTTCGGCGACATGCGCACGGTCGCGGCGGCGACGGCCTCGCGCACCGTGGGTCGTTTGGCTCCGACGTCGACCATGGAGATGCCGCCGGTCTCATCGAGGTGCGAGAAGTCCTTGCTGGTCATAGAGCCGTCTTGCCTCCTCGAGCTCTTCCGGCGTGTTGACGTTCATCAGCGGCTCGCCCGGGAAGCGTGCCCGCAGCGTCTCTTCGGGAATCGATTCGGCGTCCACGAAGACGCCGTGCAGGTCGAAGCGCTTCGCGGCGAGCTGCTCGTCGATGCGGGCCAGCAGCTGCGGCGAGCAGCCGGAGCAGAGGATCTGCCGCCGCCCGTTCCACACCGGCACGAGGGCCGGCGCGCTCGTTTCTTCGAAGCGGCGGCGCAGGTCGCGAAGCAGCTCGGCAGTCATCAGCGGGTAATCGACGGCGATCACGAAGCATCGATCCTGCGCGTGCTGCAGTGCGCGCTGGACGCCGAAGAGCGGCGCCTCGAGCTCGTGCTGCATCTCCAGGATCGTCTCGATGCCGCGGAGCGGCGCGCCGTCCGACCTCTGCACTGCGATGACCCGCTCGAACGCCTGACGCGCCGTTGCCTCCATGCGCCCGAGGAAACTCGTTCCCGCGAACGGGAGGTCGACTTTCGAGGTTCCCATTCGACGCGACCGGCCGCCGGCGAGCACGTAACAGTTCATGCGAAACGGTAGGTTACCATCGGGCGATGGCCGGGACCGTGTCGGTCGTAATCCCCACTCTCGACGAGGAGGCACAGATCGCTGCGACCGTCGATTCGGCGTTCGCGGCGGGCGCGGCCGAGGTCTTCGTATGCGACGGCGGGAGCAGCGACCGGACCGTCGAGATCGCACGCGGGCACGGCGCAACCGTGATCACCGGCGAAACGATGCGGGCGCGGCAGGCGAACCGCGGAGCGGAAGCGGCGCGCAGCGAGGCGCTGATCTTCCTGCACGCCGACACCGAATTGCCGGCTGGGGCCGCTGCACTCGTCACCGGCGCGCTGGAGCGCTGGCACTTCGGCGGATTTCGGCTGGCATTCCGAGAACGTTCTGCGCGTCTTCGCGTCGCCGCGGCGATGATCAATTTGCGCACGGCCATCACGCATTGTCCGTGGGGCGACCAGGCGCAGTTCGTCCGTCGCGACGAACTCCTCGCCGGCGGAGGATTTCGCGAGATCGCGATCATGGAGGACTACGAGCTGGCGGTGCGGATGAAGGGCCGCGGCCCGACCGGCGTTCTTCCGCAGAAGGTCATCACCTCGGGACGCCGCTTCCTCGAGAGGGGTGTCCTGCGCACGGCCTTCACGAACTGGCGGATCGTGAGCGCGTGGCGGTTCGGCGCGGATCCGGAGTCGCTGGCGCGGATGTACCGGCGAGAGAGGTAAAGGCGCGGTGATTGCGGGGAATCCTTCGCCGTCCTTCGCCGCGCTCCAGCGGCTTCCAAGAAACTCCCAGCGTCATGCGGGCTTTGGCGTTCGTTACCCTTCTCCCCGCCGCAGCGGGGAGAAGGTGCCGAAGGCGGATGAGGGGGGCTTCTTTTGAACGAGAAGGAGACCCCTCACCCCGGCCCTCTCCCCGCTGCGGCGGGGAGAGGGGGAACTCAAACGTTTCTTTCGTCCGGTGTCGCGCCTCCGCGATTCGAGTGCTCAGGATGACACGCGAGACTCTTCGCCGCGCGACCGCGGAACCGCGCAACCTCGTGACCCGGCAACCCTCGACTACCTCCGCTTCCTCGGCGCCGTCTTCTTCCGCTGCGGCGCCCCGACCTCGGAGCTCTTCCGGGCGTGGCGGGCATGGCCTAACGTGACGTTGATCGGGTTGGAGCGGTCGAGGAACGGCACCGCAGGGCGGGCGCGGACGCCCAGTTCCCGGCGGGCAGCCAGGAGTATTTCGCTCTCGGGGGCGACCTTCAGGCCGGCGTCAGCGACTTCCACGGCCTTCTTCCGGTTTCCTGCCGCTGCGTAGACGCGGGCCAGGTTCGCGTAGTGGTCGCCGTTATAGAACTCGAGATCGATGGCGCGCTTGCAGAGATCGATGGCCGACTTGTATTGCTTCTGCACGAGCGCCACGCACAGGCCGAAGTACGACAGGCCGTTGGCCGCTTTCGGCGTATCGAGCGGCGGCCCGTCCTCGGTGCCGTAGAGCTCGATGAACATGTTGTAAGCACGCAGGAAGTCCTCCTCCTGCGCTGTCACGATGGCAACGTCGATATCCTTGAGTCGACCCATTCACAGGAGCTCGCGCGATCGGAGCCTCTCTACGTACTGCTCGATGCGCTGGCGCTCATCCTCCGTGGTGCTGACGAATTGCAGTCCATAGCGGGCCATCGTGCCGCTGAACTCGGCGCGAAGAACGTGGGCCTCGAGCTCCAGCGGCTTGGGATCGCCGGGAAGGTAGAAATGAAGACGCACGTCGCTCTCGGCGGGCAAAACGCGATCCACCTCGAGGAGCATGCCGTTTGCGGAGATGTTCATGCTGCGGCCGAGGACGAAGCGGCCGTTCTTCTCCATGGAGACGTCGATCTTCGTGATCGTGCGCAGCTGGCGGCGCACCGGGATGGTGGTCAGCTTCTGCACCTTGAGATCGAGCTCGCGGCGCTGGATGGGGCGGTAGATGACGTCGTTGCAGCCGGCAGCGATGCAGAGGTCGGCCTGTTCGGGGCTGATCTTGTCGGCGACCAGAAGCAGCGACGCCATCTTCGTCACGGGCTGGGAGCGGATCTCGCGGCAGAACTCAGGTCCGGCCATGTCGAAGAGGTCGTATCCGAAGACGATCAGGTGGGGCTTCTCCTCGCGGGCGCGCTCCAGTCCCTCACTGCCGCCGAGGGCAGTGATGATGACGCTCTCCCGCCGCCGCAGGATGGTCTCGTGGAAGAGCAGCGCTCCGCGGGAGCGGTCGACCAGGAGAATGCGTCCGGGCTCTCGTTTCCTGGAGGTCATGCCGCCGAAATCTCGCGCAACCGCGCCACCACCCGTTTCGCGTCATCCACGAACATCGCCACTTCCTCCCCCCTGTTCGATTTGCCGAGCCCGATGCGGATCGACCCCATGGCCAGAGCTTCCGGAACCCCGATCGCCGTGAGCACCGGGGACGGTCCGTGCTGACCCGAGCTGCAGGCCGACCCCGAGGACAGCGAAAAACGGCGCATGGCGACGATCAACGAGTCGGCTTCGACGCGTTCGAAACTGACGTTCAGGTTGCCAGGCAATCTTAAACCTCTGGGCCCATTGACGGAAACGCCTTCGATGCCGGAGACCAGCCGGTCCCGGAGCTCGTTCCGCAGCGCCGTCAGCCGTGGCGCCTCGTCGCCCATCTCCAGTGCCCGCAGCTGCAGCGCTGCCGCCATTCCCACGACGCCCGGCACGTTGACCGTCCCCGAGCGGACGTTCTTCTCCTGTCCGCCGCCGACGATCACCGGGGGCACTTTGATTCCCCTCCGTACGAAAAGCCCTCCGATCCCCTTCGGCCCGTAGAACTTGTGGCCGGAGAACGAGGCCAGGTCGAGACTCGCGAAATCGAGCGGAACCTTCCCCGCCGCCTGCGTGATGTCGGAGTGAAAGAGGACTTTCCGCTCGCGGCAGACGGCCGCAAGCTCCGGGAGCGGCTGGAGGGTTCCGATCTCGCCGTTTGCCGCTTCGATCGATACCAGCCGCGTGTTAGGGCGGAGAGCATCGCGCAGCCGGCCGGCGTCGATGAAGCCTTCGCTGTCGGGCCGGAGGACGGTCAGCTCGACGCCTTGCGATTCCAGACGCCAGGCTGGCGCGAGGATGGAGCGATGCTCGACCGCCGTAGTGATCAGATGCTCGCCAGGCTGCACGAGGTTCAGGGCGATGTTGTTCGATTCCGTGGCACCCGCCGTGAAGTAGATCTCGTTCGGCTGCACGGCGAAGAAGCGGGCCATGGCGATGCGGGCATCCTCGACCGCGTTGGCGGCCTTGCGGCCCTGCACATGCGTCAGCGAGGCGGCATTGCCGAAGTGCTCGGTGAAGTACGGGAGCATCTTCTCGACCACCCGCGGATCGCACGGCGTGGTGGCGTGATGGTCGAAATAGATCGGATCGGCCGGCACCGTGGAAATCATACGCGACCCCGTCATCCTGAGCCGGCCGTGTGGGGCAGGCTTTCCAGCCTGCCCTCCTTGGCGGGCAGGCCCGACCCACACGAGTGGGTGGCCGGAGCGGTGGAGCGCGGCGAAGGATCTCTTACCGGGACGATTGCTGGTCCGAGCGGAATCGCGTGTAACAGCAGGCTCACCGCGATCGTGCAATCTGGAGACTCTTCGCCGCGCTTCGCCGCTCCACCCACCCAACCTTCCAGCGGCTCCGCCGGCTCAGAGTGACGGACAGGCCTAACTCTTCCGGCGCCGGCGCCTCTTCTTCGGTTCGGGCGCAGCCTCGTCGGCGCTGCGGTGGACGCGGTTGGCGAACGACTGCCACTGCCGGAACTGTTCGACGTAGCGGCCCGAGGAGAGGGCGTACAGCTCCAGCAGAGCCAGGGCGTCGTTGAACGGATCGCGGTAGATGAAGCGGAACATGGCGCGCTTCTCGGTGGGCGGCTCGAGCAGGCGCCACAGGGTCTCCACGGTCTGTTCGATCTGATGGCGCGTGCCTGCGGCGAGGGCCATGCGTGCGCAGAGCGGCTGGATCAGCTCGCGGATGAAGACGATCACCTCGCCGATGCGCATGCGCCCTTCGCGGCGGTGCTCCTCGCGCTCGAGCTCGGCGACGATCCACGGCAGGAAGAGCACCGAGAGCAGCACGGCGTCGGAGATCTTTCGTCCTGCCTGCACGGTGCGGTCGAGGACGTCGAGCATCTTCCAGAAGTAAGGAGCGCGATCGTCGGAGATGGAGTGGTAGACCTCGGGCAGGAGCGGCTCGAGAAGGCCGGCGTCAACGGCCAGCTGGATCGCTCCGCGCGACCAGGCGCGCCGCAGCAGCTCCAGGATCTCCTCGGAGACCCTGGGGGGCGAGGCCTTCAGGATCTCGTTCCGATGCCGGACGATGCCCTCGTAGGTGGCCGGCTCGATCTCGAAGCCCAGGCGCGAGGCGAACTCGATGGCGCGCATCATGCGCACCGGGTCCTCGCGGAAGCGGACGTCGGGATCGCCGATGACGCGGATGCGTTTGGCGGCCATGTCCTCGAGTCCGCCGACGTAGTCGATCACCGAAAAATCAGCGATGTTGTAGAAGAGGGCGTTGATCGTGAAGTCGCGGCGCCGGGCGTCCTGCAGCGGCGAACCGAAGGTGTTGTCGTCGGTGATGAGTAGGTCCTCGGCGTCGTCGGCTCGTTCCGGCTCCCGGCGAAAGGTCGAGACCTCCACCACCTGGTCCTGAAAGATGACGTGCACGAGGCGGAAGCGGCGGCCGATGATGCGGCTGTTGCGGAACAGCCGTCGCACTTCCGCCGGATGGGCGTCGGTGGCGATGTCGAAATCCTTCGGCGTGCGGCCGGCGAGCAGGTCGCGGACGCTGCCGCCGCAGAGGTAGGCCCGATAACCGCTGCGGTGAAGGCGATACAGGACCTTCAGAACATTTTCGGGGATCTTGCGCCGCGAGATCGGGTGCGCGCTGCGGTCGATGATGATGCCCTCGGCCGGCGCGGCGTCCGGGTCGTGGTCGTGCTGTGGTTCGCCGGCTGTGGGGTCGGCCTGAGGGTGTGGCTGATCGGTCATGGACTGAAGGATTCGGCTCCGGTGTCGGTGTCCGCGGGTTCCGCGTGGTAGTGGTACTTGCTGTCGACGATGAAGAACGTGCGGTCCCACCGAGTGCGTGTGAAAAAGTGAATGAAGACGCTGGCCAGCTCCTTGACTCGGTCGGAGGCCGGCGCGTCGGGCGGGGGTGGCGTTCCCCGGAACGACCAGTAGACCATGAAGGCGCGGCCCTTGATCATCGACCGTGGCACGGTCCCCCAGTATCGCGAGTCGCTGGAGCGGTCGCGGTTGTCGCCCATGGCGAAGTATTGCCCCTCCGGCACCGTGTAGGGACCGTACTGGTCGCGCGACCGATACGGCTCTGGAAGGGTGGGCTGAGGCGGGAAAATCGTCGGATCCTCGTGAATCACGTACGGCTCGGAGAGCGGCTTCCCGTCGATGAAGACCTTCTTGTACCGGATCTCGATGGTGTCGCCCGGCATGCCGATGACGCGCTTGACGAAGTCGGTATCCGGCTGGAGCGGGTAACGGAAAACGATGATGTCGCCGCGCCGGACAGGCCGCAGCGGCAGCAGCTTCGCCAGGAAGGCATTCGGCTCGGGGCCGTAAATGAATTTGTTGACGATGATGTGATCGCCGACTTTGAGGTTGTCCTCCATCGATCCCGTCGGGATCTTGAAGGCCTGAAAGACGAAGATTCGGGCGAAATTGACGAAGATGACGGCGATCAGAAGCGCTTCGTAGTATTCGCGGATCGTCGACTTCTTCTGGGAATCATCGGTGGCTGCCATTCTCTGGCGGGTGTCCCTTCAACTGATGTGCGATCCAGGCGGCGCCGAAGGATTGTACTAGAGCGGGGGCAACAGCCACGATGTTCCGCCGGGTCCGGTAGAAACCGGGGGGGACGGACGCGTCGGCGACGATCCAGATTGCGGAGTGCGGACGTCCTCGTCCGCTTGCGCCGGACGTCAGCCCCGGCGCTGACAAATCGGCGGGACGAGGGCGTCCCGCCGCGGCGGACGAGGACGTCCGCACTCCGACGACGAAGACACGCCCGGTGTCGATCCATGGCACCGCACTGACAGCCTTCCAGAACGCCTGGTCGGGATCGTGGTCGATGACGGCACAAACGACACGCGCAGCACTTTCCAGGCGTCCGCGAGCATCGTTCCACTCGTTCCACCCTTCAGCGCGCCAGACGACCAGCGGCAGTTTCTCGCCGTAGCGCATGAGAGTCGGTCGCAGGAGCAGCGATCCGCCGAGTGGATCGGCCGAGACGTCGAGGCGGACTGACGGCGCTGCCGTAACCTTTCGCTGCCGGCCGGAGTACGTCATCACCTCGACCCGGTCCGATGCGTCGACGGAGCTCCACGAGACGGCATACTGCTCCGCCTTCGGCTCCCACGCCAGATCTTCGACGCGACCGTACGGAAATTCGTTCGTCAGCTGCATCGATGTGGGGATGTGCACCGTGCGCACGAGGTCTCCGCCGCGAGCGCGAATGATGAAGCTGATCTTGTTTCCCCGCGGCGCGTACTGGACGCCCACTTCATCGGCGGGATCTTCCGGAACCCAGCTCACTTTGCTGCCTTCGAGCGAGACCAGCCCGATGTCGAAGTTGTCCTTCCGCTTTGCCGAGAACGCCACTTCGCGACGATCCATCGAGACGTCGAAGGAGTCGATATCCGCGTACTCCGGCGTGAGGTCGCGATCGCCGTCGACGAGCTTCGCCCCGGCCGCCGACCGCACGATGCGCACTCCGCTCTCGACCGGCACCCGCGGCGTGAACAGCAGCACCCCTCCCGCGCCGTAGGACAGTTGCGGATATTGCGCACTCTGCGCGGCGGCGAGCCACTGCGGCGGGATCGGCTCATCGGAGGGAGGTTGCGGCGCGGAGGCACACGCCGCCAGCAACACCATCGAGAGCACCGTCAGCAGCCGCATTCGAATGCCATTCTAAGAAACTCCGAGGTCCAAGCGGGGCCTGCCGTTCGTTGCCCTTCTCCCCGCCGCAGCGGGGAGAAGGTGCCGAAGGCGGATGAGGGTGCCTTGCAGTCCCACCTTTCGATCGAACGTTCGACTACTCCCCCACTCCCTCGTGGGGCGTCTGCTTCTTCGTGACCTTCCGCGCGATGGCCTTGGCCTGCAGGAAGAGGCCGAGGTAGTCGCGGCCGCCGGCCTTCGAATCGGTGCCCGACATGTTGAAGCCGCCGAACGGGTGGACGCCGACCAGAGCGCCAGTGCACTTGCGGTTGATATAGAGATTGCCGACGAAGAACTCGTTCTGCGCCTTGCGGATCTTCTCCTCGTTATCGGTGAACACAGCGCCGGTGAGGCCGAACTCGGTGTCGTTGGCGATGGCCAGGGCGTCGTCGAAGTTCTTCGCTTTGATCACCGCCAGCACCGGCCCGAAGATCTCTTCCTGGGCGATGACGGCATTGCGGGCGACCGGCCCAATGACGGTCGGCTCGATGAAGAATCCCTGTTCCGGATGCACTTGGCCGCCGGCCAGGACCTGTCCTTCCTTCGCGCCCTTGTCGATGTACTCCTTGATCTTCTTCATCGCCGACTCGTTGACGACGGGGCCGATCTGCGACTCCCCCTTCTCGGATGCGCCGATGCGCATGGCTTTCGTCTTCTCCACCACCAGCGGCATGAATTTGTCGTAGATCGCTTCGTCGACGATGAGTCGAGAGCAGGCCGAGCACTTCTGGCCCTGGAATCCGAACGCCGAGGAGACGACCGCGGTGGCTGCCTCATCGAGGCTCCCCGTCTCGCGGTCGACGACGATGGCGTCCTTGCCGCCCATTTCGGCGATCACGCGCTTGATCCAGATCTGCCCCTTCGGCGTCCTGGCGGCTTCCTCGTTGATGTGCAGCCCCACTTCCTTCGAGCCCGTGAAGGAGATGAAGCGGATGCGCGGGCTCTGGATCAGCGGATCGCCGACCTCACCGCCGGAGCCGCTCATGAAGTTCACCACGCCCGCCGGCATGCCCGCCTCCTCCATCAGGGCGACGAAGCGGTAGGCGATCCACGGCGCATCGGAGGACGGCTTGAGGATCACGCAGTTACCCGACACCGCGGCAGCGGTGGTCATGCCGGCCATGATCGCCAGCGGGAAGTTCCACGGCGGGATCACGGCGCCCACGCCGAGCGGCAGGTAGACGAGCTCGTTCTCTTCGTTCGGGATCTTCGTGATCGGCTGCCGGCCCGCATAGCGGTAGGCCTCGCGAGCGTAGAACTCGCAGAAGTCGATCGCCTCCGCCGTGTCGGCGTCGGCCTCCGCCCAGGTCTTGCCGACCTCGTAGATCATCGTCGCGGAGAACTCGTGCTTGCGCTCGCGAAGCAGCTTCGCGGTCCGCACGAGCAGTCCGGCGCGAACGTCGACCGGCTGCCTGCTCCAGCTCTCGAAGGCCTTCCACGCCGCGTCGAGAGCCTGCTGCACGTTCTCGCGCGTTCCCTTCTGGAACTTGCCGACCACCTGCTCCTTGTGCGACGGGTTCGCCGAGCTGAAGGTCTTCAGGCCGGTGATGCGCTTGCCGCCGATGACGAGCGGATACTCTCGACCGATCTCGCCCTTCACCTTCTGCAGCGCCGCTTCCATCGCGGTCTTGTTCTCGGGTTTGGTAAAGTCCGTGAGCGGCTCGTTCTTGAATTCACTCAGCGCCGCAGCAGTAGCGCGCTCGGTCCTCGGTTCAGTCAACGTAGTCATGACGATGGTGTCCTTTCAAAGGCTGAGCCCCGGCGTCGATGTTGCAGCCTGAGGCGGCGGCAGGATGTTATCGAATTCAATGGTGAGGGCAAGGACCGTAACAGCACTGTGCGCGTTGGCACTCCTGTTTTCTTCGTGCTCATCCGTTGAGCCGTGGCAGAACGAGCCTGTCGGCGAAGAAGTGAACGTGGCGTTCGTCGTCGACCACAACCTGCTCTACCTCCCCTCGGTCACCATCGACAACCGCGCCGGACGCTACTTCTTCAGCACCGCATCGCCGCGGACGGTCCTCGATCCTCGTCTCGTCGCCGAGCTGCATGGCCCCAAGTCGTCCTACGTGCTGCGCATTGGCGAACGGGAAGCGCTGCAGTTCAATCCCGTCTCCCTGAACCTCGGAAGCACCGGCGATGCCATGCTCGGTGCCGACGTCTGGGGCAACCACGCCATCTCCATCGACTACGTTTCCGGGTTGCTCACGTACCAGAAGGAAGGGATTCATCCCGGCCTGATGACGCTGTACAACTTCGACGCCCAGCCGATGGTCAACGTCGATCTCGACGGCCGGCAGATCAGCGCCATCGTCGACACCGCCAGCCCGGAAACGCTGGAGCTGCCGGGCCCGATCGCCGGACGCCGCACCGCGCATGTCACCATCGCCGGATCGGATCTCGGCTCGGTCGACATCGCCATCGCGCCGGGCCTGACCCAGCCGCGACTCGGCAACCGGCTGCTGTCGAAGTTCCTCGTGTCGATCGATTACGGCCGGCGCGTCGTAGGCCTGTGGCGAGATCCCCGCGTGAAGTGAAGAGCTATCGCGCCACGTTCACGGCCGCGCTGCCTCGCGCATGAATCGCTCCCTGGATCTCGCGCAACGAGTGCGCGCTGCGCGAGGTCAGCGCGCCCTGGATCTCGGCGATGATCGACAGGGCGATCTCGTCGGGCGTCTCGGCGCCGAGATCGAGACCGATGGGGCTGTGAAGCTTCGCCAGCTGGTCGGCCGGCACGTTCCCGATCTGGGCCAGCAGCTCCTCGCCGCGCGATTTCGGCCCGAGGAGCCCGACGTACGGGATTGAGCTCGGGAGGACGGCCGTCAGCAACGCCACATCGTGCAGGAAGTTGTGGGTCATGATCACGGCGGCGTCGAACGCATTCAGATCGACTTTCTCGTGCACTTCCTCGGGATGGACGTCCTTCGGCGCAATCACCGAAACGCGCCAGCCGACCTGCTGCGCCAGCCGCGCCACCGGGTCGACGTCGCCGCCACCCCCGAAGACCACCACCGCCCGCTCCGGCCGGATCACTTCGACGAGCAGCTCGCGTCCTTCGTGAGTCGTCGTCCAGAGCACCGGCTCCCTCCCGTTCCAGCGGAACTCGGTCACCAGGCGCGGCAGATGACGCGCGTCGAATGGCTCGACGTAGACATCGAGCTCGCCGCGGCATCCCAGGCCGAGCCCGAAGAGCACGTCGCCATTGTTGGTCGTGTCGTAGACCATGAACGTCGGCCGCGGGTCATCGAGTAACTTCTTGATCCTCTCGGCGATGTCTCGCTCGAGGCACCCGCCGCTGATCGCGCCGGTGATCGCCCCTTCTTCGCTGATGACGGCGCGGGCGCCGGGCCGACGATAGGTCGAGCCGCGAGCGGCGACCACGGTGATGAGAACGCCGCGTTTACCTGCCTCGGTGAGGCACTTCACGGCTGCGATCGTGCGGGTGATCTCGTGCATATTCGAACGCTTGCCGCGTACGCTACACGTTTTCGCCGCAAGGCTGCAGACACAAATCAGAAACCAGAGAATGGCCGGAACCCACCGTCACTCCGAGCCGGCGTAACCGCGGCCCCGTCACTCTGAGCCGGCGTAAACCGCGAGGGAGGCGGATGGGCGGGAGCGTTGGAGCGCGGCGAAGAGTCTCTTACCGGGACGATTGGGACGCTGGAGACTCTTCGCCGCGCTGCGCCGCTCCGCCCTCCCACCTTCCTCGCGGCTCCACCGGCTCAGAGCGACGGGACCCCGCGGAACCTCGTGAAACAAATCAAAGCAGGTCGTGGTATATGGTCGAAGACGATCATGATGCTGATGGGCCTGCTATCCGTTCTTGCTCTTGCACGGGCCACAGCGGCGTCGACGGAGGGACGGGTGAAGCCATACCCACGAATCGCGCGACCGACGGAGTCGGATCGCATCCTGATCGTGGCGCCGCACATCGATGACGAGTCGATCAGCGCTGCCGGCTATGCCATCGACGCGATCGCGAGCGGCGCCCAGGTCTACGTCGTCTTCATCACGGCCGGCGACTGCAACCGCATCTCCGCGCGAGTGGTCAACAAGACCCTCGATCCGACAGTCAGCAGCTACCTGACCGTGGGCCGGACACGCATCGCGGAAGCCAGGTCGGTGATGGAGCATGTCGGCATTGCTGAAGACCATTACTTCGTGCTCGGCTATCCCGATCGGGGGCTGCGGAGCATCGTGGACAACCGGAAGGACATCGTCCGTGCGCGCGGCACCCGCCAGCGCGCCGTCCCGTATGTCGAGGCCATGACACCGGGCTCGCCATACACGTTCGAGAGCGTGATGAGCGACATGGAACGCGTCCTGGAGATCGCCGCGCCGACCATCGTGATCGCGCCGGTCGACTTCGACCTGCACTCCGATCACAGCGCCACGGCCGAGATCACCGACCTGGCGCTGTTTGATGCCGGCATGCACCCCCGCCGCCTCGGCTACCTCGTGCACTCGCAGCGCATCCCGACATCGCTGGTGCGCAGGACGCGCCGGGCCCTGCTTCCTCCGTCCAGCCTGCGCAAAATGGCGTGGGCAACCTATCCGCTGACGCCCGAGGTGCGGAAACGCAAGGACGCGCTCCTCAAGTCGTACCGGAGCCAGCGCCCCTACACGGCGATCCTGCGCAATGCCTTCGTCCGCACGAATGAGCTTTTCATCGTGTACGACGGCGCGCGCACCGCGGCTCTGGTGACGCCGGCCGACGCCCGGATCGCGATCGCACGGTAGATTCCCCCCGTCATCCCAGCCGGCGAAACCGCCGTCCCTCCGTCACTCTGAGCCGGCGCAACCGCGTAGGCGGCGGACGGGCGGGAGCGGTGGAGCGCGGCGAAGAGTCTCTTACCGGGACGATTTGTCAGCTGGAGACTCTTCGCCGGGCCACCCACGGTGTGGGTGGGGCTTTCCAGCCCGCCACTGGAGCGCAGGCTGGAAAGCCTGTCCCACACTTCGGGGCTCAGAATGACGGCTTACCGTGAGGCGCCGTTGCTCGAAGTCATTCCGCTCGCGTTCACCTCGCGGAAATGGAGCGCGATCGAAGCGGTCCCCACCTCCGCCCCGTTCGCTTCCGCGTGCGGGTAGATGAAGTAGTTCAGCGGCTCGGCGGTCTTCGGGTGGAGGACCAGATCGCGACCCATGGTGAACTGGATGCGATCGGGATCGAGGTTGCCGAACAGATACGCACGCCTCATCGGATCGCTCGACAGCGAGGCTTCGGATGCGTCGATCGGGATCCAGCCGCGTCCCTTCACGTAGAACTCCGCCCAGCAGTGATAACCGGTCACTTCACCGTCTTTGGCCGTGAGCGGAAACCCGATCACGAAGCGCGCGGGAATGCCGCTGGCGCGGGCGAGCGAAAGGAACAGCGAGTGGAAGTCGGTACAGTTGCCGGCTCGAACGTCGCAGACGCGCTCGGTGTCGCCGTGACCCCAGCCCGGAATGGTCTTGTCGTACTTGATCGAGCTGGAGACGTAGTCGTAGATCGCGTGCGCCTTCTCGATCGTCGTGGTCTTGCCAGCAGTCAGCTGGGCGGCCAGCTTGCTGACCCGCGGCGAGAGCGTGACGAGCCTGTCGGCCCGCAGTGCGCGCTGGAGCTCAGCCGGCGATGCGCTCGTTTCGGTAGGAGCCGTCATGAGCGCCTCGCTGCGCCGGGCGTTGAAGTGCACGTCCACTCTGAAGTCGCCGGCCGGAGGATTCGGGATCACGGCATAGGCGTACTGGTCGCCGAATTCCGGGTCCGTGTACCGCGTCCAGTGGTAGGGCGAATCGATCACGAGGTCGGAAACGACCTGCGGACCGCACGTCATGGGGAGCGGAATCCAGACCTTCAGATTCTTCGTTCCCGCCGGGATGGCCTTGACCGTGGCGGTGTAGGTCGCGTCGAACGTCTTGACCTTCTGGGCGAAGGCCGTCGACGCCAGGGCGAAAAGGGAGAGGAGAATCAGTATCCGTCGGGTCACTTGGAGCTCCTCCTTTTGAGCAGGAACAAACGATGAACAGCCGGTTCGGTATTTCTTTCGACGTGCGGGCTTCATGCCCGGTCGACCCTGGCCGGTGCCGCGCTGGACGCGGCGACGACGGGCGGTGGAAACCCTCACACCTTCACGACGATGTTGCGCTTGTAGAGGACCCACAGGATCCCGTACCAGAAGGCCACGAAGCAGAGGGCCCACAGAAGCGAGGCGAACTTGTCGGTGAAGTAAGGCTGAAAAGCCACGCGGTACGTCCACGCCTGCAGCGGGATTCTCTCGCCCTGGTAGCTCACGTGAATCAGCGAATAGATGAGTCGCGCCATCAGGCCCGACCCGGCGAACGCGATCAGCGGGTTGAGCCCGTACACCGCGAACGGCTGGGTCCAGCCGCGCACGTGATAGACGTCGATCAACCAGAGGCAGGTCGCCAGCGCCACGCACGCGAAGCCCGCCGTGAAGAGCACGAACGAGCTGGTCCAGAGATTCTTGTTGATCGGAAATTGCCAATGCCAGAGCTCGGCGGCTACCATGGCCAGGCACCCGCCTCCGAACAGGCCGGCCACGCGCTCGATCAGCGGCTTGTCCTTGCGGGTGATCCACTGTCCCGCGAGGATGCCGAGCAGCGCCGTGGCCACTGCCGGAATCGTCGACAGCGGCCCCTCGGGATCCCAGCGCTTGGTCTCGGCCCAGGTGTGGTTGGTTCCGAGGATCAGGCGGTCGCTCCAGGCGGCGAGAGTCTTGTCCGGAACCGTCTGCACGAAGGCGCCGATCGTCCCGGTGCCGGGCACCGGCACGAGCATCATGATCATCCAGTAGCCGAGCAGGATCGAGACCGCCGTGATGATGATCTGTTTGCGGGTGGCGCGAAGCGAGACCAGTCCCGCCACGAGATAGACGATGCCGATGCGCTGCAGCACGCCGAGGTAGCGCAGGTGCTCGTATCGATAGGCGAACCGCTGCAGGAACGACGGATCGGGATTGCCGGCGATCTTCCCCCACCAGAAGAACGGGAAGGCGTTGAGCGCGAGGCCGATGAAGAAAATCATCAGGCCGCGGCGAATGACCTTCTTCACGAGATCGCGCTGCGCGGCGCCGCTGGCCTTGCGGGTGCCGAGGGACAGATGCGTGGTGATCCCGACGATGAAAAGGAAGAACGGGAAGATCAGGTCAGTGGGTGTCCAGCCGTTCCACGGCGCGTGCTCGAGCGGCGGGTAAATCGCGCTCCACGAGCCGGGATCGTTGACGAGCAGCATTCCGGCGATGGTCGCTCCCCGGAAGACGTCCAGGGCCAGAAGACGCTCCATCGGCAACGGCGCAACGGTGCTGGTGACGGCGGGCTCTGCCTCGGTTTTGGCCAGTTCGGCGACGGACATCCAAAGAGACTACGCCGAAATCTTAAATTGAAAACCAAAAACCGCCCTCGTGTGGGACAGGCTTTCTAGCCTGTCCATGGCGGGCTGGAAAGCCCGCCCCCACGAGGACAGGCTAGAAAGCCTGTCCCACACGAGGAGCTCAGTTCGTTGCCAGCACCTTGTAGGCCTTCAAATGCCGCACGGCTCCGGCTTTGTCGCCGCGGCGCTCGAACAGGCCGGCGAGGTTGAAGTGCGCGTCGGCGTTGTCGGGGTCGAGCTCGAGGGCGCGCTGGTAGGCGGCGATGGCATCGCGTAGCCGCCCGAGGTCCTCCAGGGCAACGCCGAGGTTGAACACGGCCACGGCATGACGCGGCTCGACCCTCAGCGCAGCCCGGTAATGCTCCTCGGCGGCCGCGGGAGCGCGGCGCTCATGCAGGAGCCGGCCGAGGTTGACGTGCGCATCGGCGTGGTCGGGGTCCGCCTTCAGGATTCGTTCATAGACTTCGATGGCGTCGTCGACGGAGGTCATCTCGAGCTCACAGGCGAGCGCGTACCAGTCGTCGACGGACATTGCCTCGGCGCGGCTCCGGGCCTCTTCCGCCGCGCGGCGCGCGAACGGAGCCGTTTTCGCGACCACGTCGGCAACCGCAAAGTCGAACAGCGCCTGTCCCGACTCGGGGTTCCAGACGGCATCGCCGTCGCGCACCACCACGCGCTCGCCGTCAGCAGCGATGCGCACACCGGTCAGCGAGCGCCCCTGCGGCAGCTGCACGCGCAAGCGCTCCAGGACGCGCTTCACTTTTCGCGACGGGATCTTCGCCGCCGAGAGCTCTCCCGCCGTGCGGAGGAGGATCAGGTCGCGGAAGCCGAACCGCAGCTCGCCGCGGCGGCCGCGCTCAGGCTCGAGGAATCCCTTGCTGGCGTACGACCGGATCCGCCCAGGCGAAAGCCCGAGCATGGCCGCGACCTCGCGGAGGGAGTAGGACATGCCGGAAATTGTAGTCGGTCGGTTCGGGCCCGGGGCGAATTGAGAATTGAAAATTGAAAATTGAAAATTGAAAATTGAAAATGGCGTGTCTTTCAATTTTCAATTTTCAATTCTCCATTCTCCATTCTCCATTCTCCATTCCCGTCCTACCGCGCCCTCGATTTCGCCGCAACCACTTTCCGAGCCGCCTGCTTTGCCGGTTTGCGCTTGGCCTCGGCCTTGATCGGCATCTTGGCGACCCTAGCCGCACGCGGTGCCGTGTTGCGCGATGCGCCGAGGCTCGCTTTCAGCGCTTCCATCAGATCGATGACCTGAGCCCGCGGTTCCTGAGTGAGATCCGAAGTGATTTCCTGGCCGCCGTCGACCTTCTTCTGGATGAGCTCGCGAATCCGGTCCGACACTTCGTCCCGGTACTGCTCGGGATGGAACTCGTCCGCCGCGCCCATCTCGGCGAGCTGGATCGCCATCTTCAGCTCGTTTTCCTTCACCTGAGCCTCGCCGATGTCGAGGTCGTTCATGGAGCGAACTTCGTTGGCGTAGTAGAGCTGCTGCATCACCAGGCCCTTGCCCAGCGGCCGCAGGATGACGAGGTAGCCCTTGCCGCGCGCTGCATACTTCGCCAGCGCCCAGCGCCCCGTCTGCTCGAGCGCTTTGGCCAGGAGCGTGTAGGCGCGATCGGCGCCGCGGTCGGGCGCAAGGTAGTAAGCCTTCGAGAAGTAGATCGGGTCGATCGTCTCGCGCGGCACGAACTCGCTGATCTCGATCGACTGGGTGGACTTCTCCTCCAGCGTCTTCAGCTCCTCTTCGGAAAAGAGGACGTACTGTCCTTTCGAGAACTCGTAGCCCTTGACCACTTCGCTGCGGTCGATGGTGCGCTCGTCCTTCGGGCAGAAGAGCTGCTGCTGGATGCGGTTCCCGCAGTCCTTGTGCAGCATGTTGAAGCTGATCCGCTCCGACGACTCGGCGGCGGAAAAGAGTTTCACCGGAATGGCGACGAGACCGAACGCGATCTGTCCGGTAGCAATGGCTCTGGGCATGTCCTCACCTCAAGTGCGATGGTAAACGAGGGCTGGGCACCGTCTGTTCCGTATCGGGGTGACCGAATATTGTGCAGTCAAGCAGTGACGAACGCAACCACAGGGCCTTTGTCGAGGCGGCGGAGCCGCCGACAGAAATCAGCGGCGGCCGTCAGGCCGCCGTCCGATCGGCCCGGCCCAGTCCGAACGCGCGACAGATCCCCGGTCGATCTTCCCCGGCCTTCTGTCGGGCACCTCGTGCCCTCGTAGGCTGACGCGATCGCTTGCTCCGGCGGCCTGACGGCCGCCGCTAAATTCTTACGGCGGCTACGCCTCCTTGAATCTCGCCGCTCCACGGCTGGGTTGCCCTCTTCGAAATTTCCCCGGACCCACTGAATATCCTGAAGAACCTCAATTCAGGATTCTGCGTTCTATTCGATTTCTGAATTCATTCATTCTGAATTCGGCAATTCAGAATGAAGAATGCAAAATGGTGAAAATGAATTCAGAACGCAGAATTCAGAATGAAGAATCGAAACAACGGCGGGAGCAGCCGGATGCACTTCCCCGCTGGGAACGCTTCTACGCCGCGGTCCGGCGCGTGCCGCGCGGGCGCGTGGCCACCTACGGCCAGATTGCGGAGCTCGCCGGTTTGGACGGGCATGCCCGCCAGGTCGGCTACGCGCTGCACGCCCTTCCCTCCCGATCCGGCGTCCCGTGGCACCGCGTCGTCAACGCCCGTGGTGAATTGAGCGCGCGATCGAGCGGCGATTCCCACGAGCTGCAGCGGCACCTGCTCGAGGCGGAGGGAATCGCGTTCGATGCGCGAGGAAGGATCGATCTGGAGCGGTTTCGGTGGAAGGGCCGTTCGCCGCTCTCACAAAAAAACAGCCGGCCGCAGAAAGCGCAGCCGGCTGCAAGAGACGACCTGCCATGACTTATGGGATCACGGGCGCCGGCGGCACCGTCACCTTCTTCGGCGGGTTCTTCGCCAGCTCATCCATCAGCACCTTGACACCCATCTCCAGCGACGGGTCGTGGCCGGCGGCGACGAGATCGGGGCGGTCGACCACCTCGATGTCCGGCGACACGCCCGTCCCTTCCACCGCCCACATGCCGTGGGTATCGAGAAAGCGGAACTGCGGAGCGGAGATGCCTCCACCGCCCATGAGCGACGGGTTGCCGGAGATGCCGATCAGCCCACCCCAGGTGCGCGTCCCGATCAGCTTGCCGATGCCGCGTTCTCGGAAGTAGTACGGCAGCGCGTCGCCGCCGGATGACGAGAAGCCGTTGATGAGCATCACCTTCGGCCCGGCGTTCGCGTAGGCCGGGGTCTGGGAAGGCTTCTCGCCGCGGCGGACCCAGTAGTTGAGGATCGGCCGGTCGAGCAGCTCGATCATCCGGTCGGGGATGAACCCACCGCCGTTGTAGCGGTCGTCGATGATCAGCGCGTCCTTGTCGACCTGCGGGTAGAAGTACTTGAACAGCTCCTGGTTGCCCTCGTTCGCCGGGTCGGGGAGGTGGATGTAGCCGATGCGGCCGCCGGAGAGCTTGTCGACCAGGGCGCGCCGCGAGTCGACCCAGTCGAGATAGCGGAGGTCGGTCTCCTTCGCGGTCGCCCTGACCTTCTCCTCGTGGGCACCGGCCAGCTCGGGCTTCGAGTTGAGGAGCAGCGTCACGATGCGGTTGGCCTTGTTCTCCAGCAGGCGGTAGAAGTTGTCCACGCCCTTCGTGGTGGCGCCGTCGACGGCCAGGATGTAGGACTCAGGACTCAGGACTCAGGTAACCTGTTCCCCGACAACTTGATATCCATCGATGTCGCTCACGCAATTGCCCCCGCCGCCTGATGCAACAGCCGCCAGCCCGGCCGCGCCGGGGCTGCTCAGCCGCCTCGTTTCCTACATCCGGTTTCTCGCCCAACGCTTTTTTCTCCTCACCCTGATTCTCATCGGCGCGTCCTGCGGCGTTCTCGCGGTCCTCTTCCACCAGTATGTCGAGCTGGCACGGCATTACCTGATCGGGCGCGCGCTCGAGCAGCACGGGGTGGCGCACGTGATCTTCGTCGTGGCCACGCCGACGATCCTCTTCTCCGCCCTGGCCTGGGCGATTCGCCGCTTTGCTCCGCGGGCCGTCGGCGCCAATCTGGCCCGGGTGCGCATGGCCTACAACCAGGATCCATCGCTTCTCGGCCCGCGCGCCGTCGGCGCCACGCTGATTGCCACGCCGCTCTCCCTCGGAGCCGGCGCGCCGCTCGGTCCGGAGGGACCGATCACGGTCATCACGGCGGGGTTTTCCGCCGCCATTGCCAGGGTGCTCAAACTTCCGCGGAAGATCGTGCGCGGCATGATCCCGATCGGCGTGGCCGCCGGGATCTCCGCGATTTTCAACACGCCGATTACAGGCGTCGTCTTCGCGCTGGAGGAGATCCTCGGCACTGCCGAGCGCGGCATCCTGGGCGGTGTCCTGGTCGGCTCCGTGGCCGCCGCCGTCGTCGAACGAATGCTTCTCGGCGGCCGTCCGACGCTTTCCGCGCCATTCTCGTCGTGGAGCGATCCGCGCGAGCTGATCGGGTTCGCGATCGTTGGCGTCGTCGCTGGCGTGGCTTCCGGATTCGCGATCGCCGTGGCGCACCGTCTGAAGCGGCGCTGGGCCGCGGTGATGCCGTCGATCGTGCTGCGCGCCGCGCTGGCCGGCCTGCTGATCGGCGCTGCCGGCCTCCTCGCTCCGGAGATCCTCGGCGTCGGCTACGACTCGGTCTCGTTCTGGCTGAACGGCGGGTCGGGCGCCTACACGACGGGGCTGGCCTTCCTGGTCAAGATCGTCGCGTTCGTGATCGCCATCAGCGGCGGCATCATCGGCGGGACGTTCGCACCGTCGCTGTTCATCGGCACGGCACTCGGCGCGGCGATCGGCCACGGCGCGCAGGACATCTTCCCGAATGCCGGGATCGACCCGAAGGCCTACGCCATTCTCGGCATGGGCACGTTCTTCGCCGGTCTGCTGCGCAGCCCGATCGCGGCGGTGCTGATCGTGGTGGAGCTGACACGCGACTACGAGCTGATCGTGCCGCTGATGCTGGGTGTGTCGCTGGCGGTGGCGATCTCGCGACGCATCTCGCCGCTGTCGATCGTCGAGCAGCAGATGGTCGATGAAGGGTGGATCGAGGAGCACAAAGCGGCGGATCCCCTGGCCCACGTGCTCGCGTCCGAGACCATGGTGCCGAACGCGGTGACCTTGCCGATCGACGCCACGCTCATCGACGCCACCCGCAAGGTGGCCGGGACGCGCCATCGTTTCTATCCGGTCGTGGATGGCGAAGGGAGGCTGGCGGGAGTGGTGACGCGCGAGGCCATCGACGCAGCGGCGGTGGCGGGCCGTCTTGACGAGTTGGTACGCGACCTCGTGGAACAGCCGAAGCTCGTGGCCCGCGACACCGACCTCGTGGTCGACCTCGTCAAGCAGATGCAGATCCGAAGCGTGGACCGGTGTCCGGTCGTCGATGCCGCACAGCGCGTCGTCGGATTCCTCAGCCCGTCGGATCTCCTCCGCGCGCGCATCGCGCATTCGACGGAGACGCAGGACGAAGCGTTCGAGTTCTTCGAATGAAAACCAAGGCGCTGGCAATCATCATCACGGCCGCCATGCTCTCGGCGTGCAGGCACCCGGCCGCCGAGCAGAAGCCGGTCACGATCGCCGCATCGACCGAAGTTGCCGCGACGGGGCTCCCGCAGCTCCTGCTGAAGCGGTTCGTCGGCGAGACGCACGTGAAGGCCACGTTCATTGCGGCCAGCGACGAGGCGCTGGAGAGTGCGGCACGCAGCGGGAAGATCGACGTGGCGATCGTCAACTCGCCCGCGGTGGTCGCCGCATTCCGGCACTCAAACCTGGTGAAGCTCGGCAGCGTCTTCGCGTACGACGACTACATCATCGCCGGTCCGCGGAAGGACCCGGCCAGGGCACGATCAGCGAAAACGGCGGCCGAGGCATTCCGGAGGATCGTCAGGAGCCGACACCGGTTCTGTTCGCCCGCCGACGTGCAGGGACTGCGCGAACGCGAGAACCAGGTCTGGAGCCTCGCGAAGATCAATCCGAAGAAGGCCCGATACGTGCTCTGCCACGGCACGGCGGCGGCCGCGCTGGATGAGGCCAACCGGCTCGACGCATACACGATCACCGACCGCGCCACGATCGCAACCGTCAAGGCCAGTCGCCTCGAGCCGCTCCTCGAAGGCGTACCGATGCTGCACAACGACTACACCGCCGTCCTGCTCACCGCTCCGGAAAAGAACCGCAACGCCGAGTGGTTCATGCAGTGGCTGATGTCGTATCGGGGACGCGACGCAGTGGAGGACTACCGGTTCGATGGCGGGAGACGGTTCTTTCTGGCGGAACAGCGGTTTTAGTCCTGAGTGCTGAGTCCTGAGTCCTGAGTTGGGCCACTCAGGACTCCTCAGAAGTACTTCAGCGTCAGGTCGACGATCTTCCGCTTGAACTTGTTGTACGGCGGGTACATCAGCTGGATCGAGCTGAAACGGGTCGGCTGCTGGAGGATGCCGCGGGCGTTGGAGAAGGCTTCGAATCCGAAGAAGCCGTGCGATTTCCCGATTCCGCTTTCCCCCACGCCACCGAATGGCAGATAGAGCTGGAAGAAGTGAATCAGAGTCTCGTTGACCGCGGTTCCGCCGGCCGTCGTCCCGCCTAACACCTCGCGGATGATGCGGCGATCGCGGCTGAACAGGTAGAGGACCAGCGGCTTCTCCCTCTCCGCGATGGTGTTCAGCGCCTCGTCGATGGTGCGGTATGTCGAAACGGGCAGCAGCGGGCCGAAGATCTCCTGCTTCATCAGGGTCGCGTCCGGACTGACGTTTTCCAGAATCGTCACCGGGAAATCGCGCTCTTTCGATTCTCCTCCTGCCAGGACCTTCGCACCGCGCTGAAGAGCGTCGTCGAGCAGCTGGCGGATCCGCGTCGCGTACGCTGAGGTCACCAGCAGGCCGCGGGAACCCTCGCCGCCGATCTCCGCGATCGCCGAGCGCAGCTTCTCCAGGAACGGCTCGCGCACTTTCTCGTCGACGAGAAGGTAATCCGGGGCGATGCAGACCTGCCCCGAGTTGAAGCACTTCCCCCAGGCGATCTTCTTCGCGGCCTCGTCGAGGTTCGCCGTGCCGTCGATGATGGCGGGCGATTTCCCCCCCAGCTCCAGCGTCACGGACGTCAGGTACTCGGCGGCGGCCTTCATCACGATGCGGCCCACCCGCGGACTGCCGGTGAAGAAGATGTGGTCGAAGCGCTTCTTCAGCAGCGCGGCCGCCACCTCGGCGTCCCCCTCGATGACCGCTACTTCGCTCTCGTCGAAGATCTCCGCCAGGATCTTCTTCATGCAGGCGCTCGAGTGCGGCGTCATCTCCGATGGCTTGAGAATCGCGCAGTTGCCGGCGGCGACCGCGGAGACGAGCGGCCCGAGCGTCAGGTTGAAGGGGAAGTTCCAGGGGGCCAGGATCAGGACCATGCCCTTGGGCTCGTAGAGGATCTTCGAGCGCGATCCGAGGAGCGACAGAGGTGTGGACACTCGCCGCGGCTTCATCCAGCGGCGCAGATGGCGCCTCGCGTGGCGTGCCTCGCCGACGACGGCGAAGATCTCCGAGAGATCGACCTCCGGGACCGGCTTCTGGTAGTCGGCCCACATGGCTGCGCGGATCTCGTCTCGATGAGCGAGCATGGCCCGCTCGATTTTGCGCAGCTTCTCGATCCGCTGTGCGACCGTCGTCTGCACGATCGCCGGCCGGCGTTTCTGCTGGAGCTCGTAGAGGCGGTCGATCTCCCCGACCGCCGTGGCGCGGGTGAACTGAAGCTCTGCGGTCATGATGGCCCGATTCTATTCGCTCGCGGCAGTGCGGGGGTAAGTGCGGCTCGACGCCCGAGTCAACGTGTTTGCGGCCGCCGTTCCCACTCGCTTCGCAGGATCGACCACCAGGTCACGTCGACGTACTGGTCCCACTTCCGGATTGCCTGGCGCCACGTGCCTTCGCGCTGCATCCCGCATTTCGCCAGCACGCGGCCGGACTGCGGATTTCTCGTGAAGTGGCAGGCTTCGATGCGGTTGAGCCCTCGCTGCTCGAACCCGTACGCGATCACCGCGGAGGCCGCTTCCGTGGCATAGCCGCGCCCCCAGTACGGCACTCCGATCCAGTATCCGATCTCGGCCTTGTCGTGCTCTTTCGGCACGAGGCCGACCGCGCCGGCAAGCTCGCCCGTCTCCCGCGGAACGATCGCGAACACGGTCTCGGGGGCCTCCGGCTGTCGAATCCTCTCGATCCACGCTTCGGCCACGCCATCGAGATACGGATGTGGGATGTGCAGCGTGTTGAGCGCCACTTCGCGCGCACCGGCCAACCGCTGCACGTCCGTGGCATCGGTCGCCGCGAACGGCCGGAGGATCAGCCGCTCCGTCGTCAGTGTGGGGGGTTGCACAGCCCCAGATTCTACGGGAGGGAACGCAAGCGGTCTCACCCTGGTCGTCCCTGGCGGCGAGGGATCTGGGTGTGCGGGCGGCGCGCTGAATGAGCAGAACCTGCCGCCCCACCCTCCCAGATCCCTCGCTCACGCTCGGAATGACGGTGCGGAAGGGCTACGGGAAATCGACTTCGGCGATTTCCTTGAAGGTGAAGTAGGTCTGCTGATAGGTGGTGTGATCGCGGCCGCCGATGAAGCAGTCATAGGTGTAGCAGTCGAACACCAGAGAGACGTGCTGGCGCTCGCCGCTCTTCAAGTCGACGTCGAACCAGAGGACGGGCCTGTTGCAGCAGGCGCCTCCCTCCGAACTGACGGCCGGCCCGAGGATGCGGGCGATCTGGCTGCGATCGACGTCCAGCTCGCTGCCGTTCGCACAGAACCGGGCGGTCGGACTGCTCAGCACGCTCGCCAACGGCTGGGCATAAACGAACTGGAAGGTCTCGAAATCGAGCTGCACGGTCTGTCCGCTCGTCGTGTGGACCGTGACCGTGGAGCGCGGCTGCAGCTTGATCGGCACGCCGGGCGTGCCGGACTGCACGACGACCGTGACCTGGGCCGTGTCGTAGCCGCTGCGGCTGACGACGAGCGTGGCCTGCTTGCCGGGGTAAACCGGAATCGTGAAGGCGCCGTTGTTGCCGGTAGTCGTGGTGGTGGAACCGTTGGCGACCTGCGCGCCAATGACGGGCTGCCCCGTGACGGCATCGACGACGGTCGAGCTGTAGAGAATCGGCCCTTCGGGCACGGCCACGGCTCGAACCCGCGCAAAGGCGGGCCAGGCAACGACGAGCGAGAGCAGAAGGATGTTCCTGATCGAGTTCTTCATGAATTGTCCTTGCCACATTCTACGAAGCTGAAAGGGAAAGCGTCGCCCCCTTTTTCCGGGTCACGAGGTTGCGAGGTTGCGAGGCATCGACGGCCTCGTGATCTCGAAACCTCGCGACCTCGAAACCTCGCGACCCCGCCTCAACGTACCGTCTGCACCAGATCGCGGACTCGTGTCTCCAGATCGCCATCGGCGATGCGTTCGCGGTCGAGAGCATCGGCAAGCGAGCGAAAGGCGCGGTAAGCGTCTCCGCGGTCGCTCGGCTCGACCGACAGCGCGGTGGCGTCGATGCCGCGGGCCTGAAGCCAGGCGTGGACGCGATCGCGCACTGCCGCCGGCGCGGCATCTTCGACCAGGGCTCGCACCTCGCGACGCAGCCGCAGCCACGATCGGAGCCGGGGCACGAACACCGCGGCCGCGAGCAAGACGACCACCAGCGCGCCGATCCAGGGAATCAGATCACTCGGCGAATGCCGGAGCGGCATCGCTCTGCCTCCGGCCGATGGCCGCGAAACCGCCGCTGCGTCGACCGTCAGTGCCGCCCCTCCGCAGCGAAGCCGGGCCCGCCGCGCGGTCGCGGTGTTGAACGCGCTGGTCACGACCGGCGGCACGTTCATCGTTCCGCTGCGTGACGGGAAGATCAGGATCTGCCATTTCCGCGACATCACCACGCCGGCCGGCGAGCGCTGAACCGACAACGGCGCAGGCTGGATCTGCACCTCGCCGTCGACCGCCCCGTCCAGGTGCGGCGGCTCGACCCCGCGCAGATTGGCCCTCCCGCGCAGAGTCACCGACATGGCCACCGGGCCGCCCGCCTTCTGCGCGGGCGGAGTGCAGTCCAGCAAGACCTCGCCGATCACGGCCGGCGTCGGGCCGGGCGGCAGCGGGCGCGCTTCGACTTCCAGCGGCGCCGATTCGAATCCCGTCTCCACCAGCGTTCCCTCGAACAGCGAGGCGGGACTGCTGTCGAAGCGGCGCATCACCTGGGCGTTCACTTCCATCCCGGCTACCCGAAGCGTGCCGCTGTGCAGCGGGAAGAGCGCCACGCGGCGGATGGCCATCTTCAGCAGCGTGCGGTCTCCGACGAGAACCCGTTCCGGCTCTTCGTTGCGCGTCTCGATCTCTTCGGTCCAGAAGTCGTCGAGCTTTGGCGCCGCTCCAATCTGCCACTGCTCGACGTTCGTGCCGTTGTAGAGATACCAGGTGACGACGACCTGCTCTCCCACCCAGACGCTGCTCTTGTCGGCTTCGGCCACCACGAAGAACGGCTCGCGGCCGGTGGCGAGCAGCTCATGCAGGATGGTCAGCGGGTCGTTGGTCTCGCTGGCCCGGTCGACGATGATCTCGAGTGCAACCGCAGGCAGCGTCTCCCGCTGCCCTCCCTCACCGTTGACCACCAGAGGCCCGACCATCGCGCCTCCCGGCTGCAGGGGCCGGGCCGTGAATGTGAAGACCTTTCGCCGAGTCACCGTGCCGTTGATCCACGACATCTCCGAAGAGACCGACGGCGCTCCGTCGATGGCCAGGTTTTGCACCGGCACACGGATCGTGTCGTTGACCGCAAACGCTCCCTCGAGCGTGACCACGATCGACACCGGCTCGTCGATGCGCACCGTCCGACGGTCGACGGTCAGGCTGTCCGCGAGGGCGGAGGAGCCGATCATTACGGACGCGGTGAGCGCCAATCGAAGGAAAAGCTTCAAATGTTGAATGTTCAATGTTCAATGTTGAATGCCGTGTGACTCCCGTTCCTTCATTCAACATTCAACATTCAACATTCAACATTCCCTCTGGTCATTTTCAATTTTCAATTCTCAATTCTCAATTCACCCTCACCACCCCACCCGCCCGCGTTCCGCCTTCGCCCGCTTCATGCGATTGAGCTCTTCCTGTTCCTGCTCCTGGACGGCTCGGAGAAGCGCCTCGGCGTTCTGCTCGTTGCCGCTCGGCTGCCTCTTCTGCATCCCGGCTGGCGATTCCGGAGGCCGCTTCTGGTTCGGCTGCGAGCCGCTCGGATTGTTCTGCTGGCCCGAGGCCGACCGCTTCTGCTCTTCCCGTTTCGCCAGCGCGATCTCCAGGTTGCGCTTGGCCTCTGCGTCGGCCGGCCGCAGCCGCAGCGCCGCGGTGTAATCGCGTACAGCGCTGTCGAAAGCATTTGCCGAAAGGGCGCTGTTGCCGCGGTTGTAGAGCGCCGAGGCGCGAAGCGAGGGATCGCCCATCGCGGCAGTGAGGCTTCCCGAGCCCTGTTCGCGCTGGCCGGCGGCGATCTGCGACGTACCGAGGTTGAAGGCGTTGGCGGGAGAAGGAGCGGCGGCGTTCGCGGCCGAGAATGCCGTCGCGGATTCCGCGTACTGGCGCGACTGGTAGGCCTTCACCCCTCGAACGTTCGCTGCGTGCGAGTTCGTAGCAAAGGTGGCGCGGTGCCAGAGGTTGACGAGAGAAAAGGGGATCAGAGCCAGAATCAGAATCTTCATGACCGACCCCTCATCCGGCCGAAGCCTGCCCTGAGCGAGCGCCAAGCGCGAGTCGAAGGGGCCACCTTCTCCCCGCTGCGGCGGGGAGAAGGGCCACGATACTCACAATCCGCAAATCGCGATCCGCCATCCGCAATTCGCGATCCGCCATAACGCAATTCGCGATTCAGCCTGCGCTCTGCGCTCTGCGCTCTCCTCATTCCGCACCTCGATTGGCGATCGAGCCGATGAGCAGGAAGGCGAAGGCGAGGCCGAGCGGCCATTGGTAGCGGTCGATGGGGATGCGCACGCTACGCTGCCTGGCCGTGCCGCCACGAAATGCGAGAAGGGGATCGAGTGCGTGCGCCGGAAAGGGATTGGCGATGAACGTGCCACCGGTCGCGCCCGCGATCTGCTGCAGCACTTCCGGATGCGCATACGTGGTGACGACGCGGCCGGAGTCGTCGCGCAGAGGGCCGTCAGGCATCGGAATGGTGCTGCCCTGCTCCGTTCCGACGAGGATCGTGGAGATCGGCGTGCCGCGTTCGCGGGCGTGGCGAAGGGCATCACGGAGGTTCGCCCCCTGGTCCTCGCCGTCGCTGATGAGAACGATGTCCGCTCGCGTCGAGGGGTCGCTCTCCACGACCTTCTGTGCCGCGGCCAGTGCGGCGCCGAAGTCGGAGCCGGGCTGGCCGACCTCGCCGGCCTGAATGCTGTCGAGCATCGCCACGACGGCGTCGCCATCGTTGGTCAGGGGAGCGACCATTTCGGGCACGGCCTCGAACTCGACCAGGGCCAGCCGGCCGTTGCTGGCTTCGATGAGCCGCCTGGCGACGGCCTTGGCCGCTGTCAGGCGAGAAGTCCCGATGTCCTGCGCGCGCATGCTGTTCGAGACGTCGAGGACGATCACCCGATTGGTTTCGCGATCCGTCACCGGAACCGTGATGAACCCGCGCGACGGGCCTGCCAGCGCGACCACGGCGAGCGCCAGCGCCAGTGTCAATGCCCAGGGCCGCAGCATTCGCAGAGCGCTTGCGCCGCCACGCAGCCGCTCCGATACGAAGCGGCGGGCGATCCGCTCCCGCACCCGCTCGCGCGAGGCCAGGAACAAAGCCGCGAACGGAACGGCCGCCAGCAGCCACAGCCACGGTGCGTAGCGGAAGGTCATGCCGGCACCTTCTGCCAGACGGTCTCGCCGGCCAGCAGCGAGAGCGCCAGGGCCAGCAGTGCGATCGCCAGCGGGATCGGATAGAGCTCGTCGATGCGCTCGCTCTTCGGAGCAGTCAGCCGCGTCTTCTCCAGCCTGTCAATGCGCTGCAGCACGTCGTTCATGGCCTGCGCGTCCGTGGCGCGATAGAACTCCCCGCCCGTGACCTGCGCGATCTGCTGCAGCGAGCGCTCGTCGAGCTCCCCGCGGATCGTCGTGTAGAACGTCTCGATCTGGCCGGTTAGCGGATCCTGACGCTTGATCGGCAGCGGCACCGGC
Source organism: Acidobacteriota bacterium (assembly GCA_021781455.1). Lineage (GTDB taxonomy): Bacteria > Acidobacteriota > Thermoanaerobaculia > Gp7-AA8 > Gp7-AA8 > JAJXWV01. The sequence goes on from JAJXWV010000047.1 coordinate 209,163, forward strand.
CCCTCGCTTCCCACTCCGATCGTGTAGATGCGGATGCCGTAGTGCGCCGCCAGCTTCGCCGCCACGAGAGGATCGATGGAGCCGGAATTGTTCACGCCGTCGGTGACGAGGATGATGACCCGGGTGCGCGACTTCGACGTGCGCAACCGGTTGATGGCCGTGGCGATGGCGTGGCCGATGGCCGTTCCGTCGCCGTTCTCCCCCACCTCGGCCTTCTCCAGCATCGACTCGGCGATCTCGCGATCGAACGTGACCGGAACGCGCGTGGCCGCCCGCACACCGAACGTGACGATGCCGATGCGGTCGTCCGTCCGCCGCCGGATGAAATCGCCGATCAGCGCCTTGGCCACCTCGAAGCGGTTGCGCGGCCGGAAGTCCTCGGCGGCCATGCTGCCGGACGCGTCGAGGCAGACCACGATGTCGATGCCGTAGCGGTCGCTGGTGCTCATCCGGATGACGCGCTGCGGCCGCGCCAGCGCGACGACGAGCGCCAGGGCGGCGACGCACTCCAGAAAGAACGGCAGGCCGGAGAGGCTCGCCCGGAAACTGCGGCGCATGCCCAGGAGTGAGAAAGAGGAGAAGCCAAAGGCGCCGGTCCGATCGCGGCGGTCGCGCACGAGTACCGCGATGCGCAGCACGATCAGAAGCGCCAGCAGCAGAAGCCACGGAGAGGCCAGGCGGATCATGCCCCCTTCCCTCCCGGATCGCAGATCGCAGATCGCAGATCGCAGGCCGGCAGAGCATTGCCGCTCGCATTGCATGCGATCTGCGATCTGCCATCTGCCATCTGCCTCACGCCGCCTCCTCCGCGACCGGCGCTGGCTCGAACTCGTCGGGAATCGTGAGGGCCCGCTGCGCGAGGGCGGAAAAATCTCCCGGCGGTGCTCCCCAGGGCGAGAACTTTTCCAGATCGCCGCGGCGGAGGATCTCTGCGACCAACTCATGGCCACCGAGGAAAGCGAGAAGTTCCGAAGTCGTGAGGTCAGCCCCGAATCCGCGCCCGTCGAGGTAGATCCGGGTGAGATCGGCGAGAGAGGCCCACGGCTGTGCCGGCTGCCTCTCCATCAAAGACGTCACGCCCGTGCGGAAGCGCTCCGCCGGAGGGATGACCGGCACGCCGCGCGCGCGACGCAGCTCGCGACGGTGCAGCACCAGCAGCCCCGCCCAGGCCGCCGCCGCGACGAGCGCCGCCACCCCGATCGCGGCGAAGGGCGCCCGGGGCATCGGCAGGCGTTGCGGCGGCTTCAATGGCGCCGGCTGCATGGCGTCGCCGGGTGCGAGGACCGATCGCACCGGCACGACCAGGTTGCGGAAGCGGATGCCCTCGGTCGTCCCGCTCAACGCAAACGGCTTCGGCTCGAACGTCCGCACTACCGCGCGCGACCCGTGCTGCGAAACGATCTCGTAAGCCGGCGAACGGTCGAGCACCACGCTCCTCGGAAAATCGACCGTGATCCGATCGCCCACGGTCGGATGGGCCGGGTGGAAGGTGGCGGTCACGAGCAGGAGGGCAGCCAGCATGGAAGTCCTGAGTCCTGAGTCCTGAGTCCTGAGTCCTGAGTGCCGAGAGCCCACTCAGGACTCAGGACTGTCATCGCCTTCTTTTCACTCTTTCCCTGAAGAACCGCAAGAGCCCCCGATCGTAGGGAATCGCGGTCGACACTTCCAGATGGTCGATGCCGGCGGTGATGAAGCGGCGCTCGAGGTCGCTGCTGCGCTGCGCCGCGCGGCGGGCCACCTCGTTGCGCCGCAGGTCCACGAGCCGCGTCTCACCGGTCTCGTCATCGACCAGGCGCACCAGGCCGCGGTCGGGAAAGCGCTGTTCCCGCGGATCGGTGAGGGCGATCGCCACCACGTCATGGCGCCGGTTCAAACGCCGCAGGGGATTCTCGAACTCCAGGTCGAGAAAATCGGAGATGACGATGACGACCGAGCGCTTGATGGCCACGCGGTTCATGAACGTGGCTGCCGCTGCCAGATCGGCACCACCGGCGCAGCCTCCCGTCGCCGCGGCCACGGCGGCGTGCACGAGCACCTGGGCGTGGGCGCGGCCGCGGCGCGGCGGGATGAACCGCTGTGCGCTCTTCGAGAAGAGCAGAAGCCCGACGCGATCGGAGTTCTCCACGGCCGAGAATGCGAAGACCGACACCAGCTCCGCGGCGATGTCGATCTTCCGCCAGTCCACCGAGCCGAAGGCCATCGAGCCCGAGACGTCGACGGCCACCAGGATGGTCAGGTCGCGCTCCTCGATGAATTCCTTCACGTGAGGCACGCCGCTCCGCGCGGTCACGTTCCAGTCGATGCTGCGGATGTCGTCGCCCGGCTGGTACTCGCGCACCTGCGAGAACTCGATCCCGCGGCCGTGGAACGCGGAGTGGTAATCGCCCGCGAAACCGGCGCGGATCAGCCGGGCGCTGACGATCTCCAGGTCGCTCACCCGCCTCTGCAGTGGTTTCCGCGTCTCGCGCGGCTTGCGCTTGAAGCGCTCGAACAATGAAAGCATGGTTTCAGTGCTGAGTACTGAGTGCTGAGTACTGAGTGCTGAGTACTGAGTGACCCAAGCCGCTCGTCCGACTCAGTACTCAGCACTCAGTACTCAGCACTCGTCACGGTACGGGCACCGCTGCGAGAACCTTGTCGATGATGGCGTCCGCGGTCACGTTCTCCGCGGCGGCTTCGTAACTCAGGACGAGCCGGTGGCGGAGGACATCGTGAGCCACCGCCTTCACGTCCTCGGGAACGACGAAGGCACGCCCTTCGATGAATGCGTGTGCTTTGGCCACGTGTGCCAGCGCCAGCGTGGCCCGCGGTGAGGCGCCGAAGGCTACGTGCGGAGCGATGGCGGCGAGACCGTGCTGCGACGGCTGGCGCGTGGCCGTGACCAGCTGGACGGCGTAGCGGCCGATCCGGTCGTCGACGTGCACCGCGGCCGCGAGGCGAGCCACTTCGTGAATGGCGTCGAGCTGCAGCACCTTGTGAACCGCCACCGGCTCGGCGGTCGGATCGAGATAGAGGTTGAGCATGCGCAGCTCCTCGTCGGCATTCGGATAGTCGACCCGAAGCTTCATCACGAAACGATCCACCTGCGCTTCGGGCAGCGCGTAGGTCCCCTCGTGCTCGATCGGATTCTGCGTGGCGATGACCACGAACGGGTCGGGCAGCGGGTACGACGTGTTGCCGATCGTCACCTGCCGCTCCTGCATCGCCTCGAGCAGTGCGCTCTGCACCTTCGCCGGCGCGCGGTTGATCTCGTCGGCCAGGACCAGATTCGCGAAGATCGGCCCGAAGCGCGGCGTGAACGTGCGGTTCCCCGGATCGAAGATGAGCGTGCCGGTGATGTCGGCCGGAAGAAGGTCGGGCGTGAACTGGATCCGCTTGAACGAGGCGTCGATGGCACCGGCCAGCGTCTTCACCAGGAGCGTCTTGGCCAGTCCCGGCAGCCCTTCCACCAGAACGTGGCCGCGGATCAGCAGCGCGATCACCAGCCGGTCCACGACCGCCTGCTGACCGATCACCGCTCGGCCGACCTCCTGGCGAAGACGGCCGATGACCTCGTGGGAGTTGCGGAGGGCCTGTTCCGCGGCGAGTTGGTCCATGCGCTTCGTAGTCTAAAACGAGATCGCAGATAGCAGATCGCAGATCGCAGATCGCAGGTGGAGATCGCAAAGGGCAGGAGGATCCGGAGTTACCCGTTACCTGACGGTTGAGTGAGCAGACAGGACGCGCCCGGCTCGCAACTCCACCTGCGATCTGCCATCTGCCATCTGCCATCTGCCATCTGCGATCTAAACTGCGCAGGATGTCGAAGCCGAAAAAGAAATGGGGCCAGAACTTCCTCCGCAACCGTGGCGCGGCCGAGCGCATCGTGGCGGCGGTCGAGCCGCGCGACGGCGAGATCGTCCTGGAGATCGGTCCCGGCGAAGGTGCACTCACCGAGAAGCTCCTCGACCTCGGCCGCCCGACGGTGGCCATCGAGATCGATCCCGAGCTCGCGGCGCGCATGCGCAGCCGCTTCGGCGACCGGCTGACCGTCGTCAACGCAGACGCCATCGATGCGGACCTGCCGCAGCAGCCGTACCGGGCTGTCGGCAATCTTCCCTACAACGCCGGTACGCCGATCCTCCGCCGCGTCATCGCCGATCCCCGCTGCCGCCGGGCCGTCTTCATGCTGCAGAAGGAAGTCGCCGAGCGGCTCGTGGCCCATCCAAGAGACGAGCCTTACGGATATCTGACGCTCTATGCGCAGCTGTTCGCTGACTCCCGCATCCTGATGACGCTCGAGCCGAAGTCCTTCCACCCCGCGCCGAAAGTGCGCAGCGCGGTGGTGGTCCTGGACCCAGTGCCGCCGCGCTACACCTGCGACCGCGAACGCCTGATCGCGCTGATCAGCGCCTCCTTCCGCATGCGCCGCAAGAAACTGGTCAATAACTTGACTGATTGGCTCGACCTCTCCCGCGATGCGGTGCACGAGGCCATCGCCGCCGCCGGCCTCCCGGAAGGCGTGCGCGCCGAGGAGATGTCGCTGCAGGAGTTCGACGCTCTCTGCCGGGCCATCGCTCACAGGGAGCTGTGAGCGGCCTCCTATGGCCTTCGCGCTCCGCCCTCTTGCTCCAAGGGTAGAATCCGGAAATCAAGACCGACAAGGAGGCCCCATCGTGTCCCGAAGCATCGTCGCGATCCTCACGCTCGCTGCCGCCATCACCCTCGTCGCCCCGGCAGGAGCTTCCGCCCAGCAGACGCAGTACCCGTGCAACCTGGGCATGGTCATGAGCTGTTCGAACGGACAGTGCACCTCGACTACCGCGAATAACGGATCGAACGCCTGCACGGGCACGATCTTCACCGGCTTCGTCGCCGAGGCGAACACCGCCACCTTCACGAATTTCCAGCCGGGCATCAGCCTGACCGGCTCGCAGTGCATCGACTCCGCCGCCTTCCCCGGACAACAGGTCAATTTCGCGTGGTGCACCGGCACGGGATCGCTCGCCGCCGGAGCGAGCTTCACGTCGACAGTCACGACGAACGCGCCGGCCAATACGCAGCTCTTCGCCCTCACCGAGGTCCTCGACCCGGCCGTCCAGACGGTTCTCGGATTCGCGTACGCCGTCAACAACGCCACCGCAGGGACGTGTACGCCGGACGCAGGCGTTCCCAACGCGACCCTCGCCGGCGTGGCCTACAAACTGACGTGGAGCGCGGTTTCCGAGCCCGGCGCGACCTATATGGTCGATGAGTCCACGACGCCCGATTTCAGCGCCATCACCTCGACCCAGACCACCAGCGCCACCAGCCTGGAGTTTCAGCACACGGCGGCCGGCAGGTACTACTACCGCGTCCGCGCCACCACCTGCGGCGGACAGCCGGGAACGTATTCCAATATCGCGTCGATCCTGGTCCAGGCGCCGCCCACGCCGTCGACGACCGGAACCACCGACGTCGTCGTTCCGTTTGGTACGACCACGCCGTTCGTGATTCCGATGCCGATCCAGCTGCCGACCTCGGATGCCGGTTACGCCTTCTCGGCCACCACGGACCAGCCGTCCTTCTACAGCGTCATGCCGCCGTCCGGAACAGTTCCTGCGAGCGGATTGCTGAATCTCGCCATCACGGCCAGCCCCGCCAATCTGCCGCCCGGCGCGAGCACCGGAACCCTGCTCCTCACCCTCACCCCCCCGGTCACGGCGAACCGGGTCCAACCGCTCGCCAGCACGACCGTCTCGCTGCCGGTCTCCGTCACTCTCGTCACGCCGGTCACTCCGGGCGCGAAATCGCTCCCGCCGGCGAACGCGCTGGTCATCCCTGCGGTCGGTCACCTCGTCGGCCAGGGGAACACGCCATTCGTCTCCGACGTCCGCCTGACCAACGCCAGCACGAGCGCGATCAACTACCAGGTCACGTACACGGCCGCCAACCCCAACGGCGCAACGACCGGACAGATCACTAACGTCACGGTGCAGCCCGGAACCACGATCGCGCTCAACGACGTGGCCAAGGATTTCTTCGGTGTCGGCGCGAGCGGCACCTCCGCCGATACGGGCTTGGGCGCTCTCGAGATTCGTCCGACCAACAGCGCCTCGCTGGCGACGTATGTGTCGAGCCGTACCTACGCCACGACGAGCAGCGGCACGTATGGCCAGTTCATCGCGGCCATCCCGTTCTCGCAATTCGCCAGTGCCGTTTCGCAATTGCCGGCGAACCCGTATACGCCGGCGCCGCCCAGCAATGCGACTATCAGCTTCCAGCAGGTCGCGCAGTCGGACAGGTTCCACACGAACCTCGGTCTGGTCGAGGGATCGGGCACTCCCGCGAAAGGCACCATCAACATCTACGACGATAACGGCACTCTCGTGAAGAGCGTGCCGCTCGATCTGAATCCCGGCCAGCAGACGCAGATCAGCCTCCCCGATCTCGGCGTGACGAACCTCGACGACGGCCGGATCGAGATCAAGGTCACCTCGCCCACCGGTGCGGTCACCGGCTATGCCTCGGTCGCCGACAACATCACGCACGATCCGCTGGCGGTCATTCCAGTCGTGCCATCGTCGATCCATGCCACGCGCTACGTCCTCCCAGGCATCGCCGAATACGTCTTCCCGGACGGCCGCAATTTCCACTCGGACATGCGCGTCTTCAACGGCGGGACCAACCCGGCCAACGTCACGCTCACGCTTTACGGCGCCGACGCGACAGGCAAGGCGGTCACGATTCCGGCGCCCGCGTTCACCCTCGCGCCGGGGCAGGTCGAGCGCCTCGACAACGTCCTGGCGAACTACTTCAAGCTCGGCGCCGGCTCGAACTACGGCGGAGCGGTCGTCGCCACGTCCGACAGCGATTCCTCGCTCGTCGTTACCGGTCGCACGTACAGCAGCAACGCCGACGGCGGCACATTCGGTCAGTTCATCCCCGGCGTCACGCCCGGCCAGGGCATCCGCCTCGGCGACCGCCCGCTGCAGATCCTTCAGCTCGAGCAGTCGGCGCAGTTCCGGTCGAACATCGGACTCGCGGAAGTGTCAGGAAACCCGGTGGACGGAAAGATCACGCTGATTCTGCCGGATGCGAAAGTAGCCCCGATCTACCCTTTCCATCTCGACGCCAACAGCTTCCTGCAACCGCCGCTCGCCAATATTCTCCCCGCCAGCACAACGGCCTATAACGTCCGCGCGATCGTCGAGGTCACGGGCGGAAGCGGAAAGCTCGCCGCGTACGGATCGGTGGTCGACAGGAAGAGCAGCGACCCGACGTACGTGCCGGCGCAGTAGCCGAACGGCAATTCCTCGAGGTGCGGCGGCGGCGCGGGCCGCCGCCGCACCGGCCGGCTGGCAGCCGGCGCTCCGCGCCGTTCCACAAGAGTTTCAGGGATTTGGTGATCCGGCTCACCTCCTCCAAATAACCCGGCACTGCTGTTGCTGTGTCCGGCGTCGGAGGTATGGACATGCCGCCTTCACGGCGCAAAACGGACTCGCACGCGGAACCGCAGCGAATGCGGATTCTCGCCGTCGACGACGATCGCGCCTACCTCCGTTTCCTGCAGCTGCTGCTCAGGCGAGCAGGGTTCGAAGTGGCTGTCGCCCCCGACGGCGCCGCAGCGCTCCAGAAGGTGTACGAAGACCACGACATCTCGCTGGTGTTGATGGACCTCGCCATGCCCGGGATGGACGGGATCGAGACTGTCCGCCAGCTGCGTGCGTGCGCCGATCCCTCGCTCTACGTCATTCTTCTCACCGCATACGCGGATCCCGATACCAAGCTGCGGGCGCTGAAAAACGGTCTCGATGATTTCCTCGCCAAGACCGCCAGTGCCCCGGAAATCGTGGCAAAGATCCGAAGCGCGGCCCGGCGCATCGACCTCGAAAAGCGGCTGCACCTCGAGAACGCCGCCCTTCAGGCCATGGCCCTGACCGACGAGCTCACGGGAATCGCGAACCGGCGCGCGCTCTTCGGCGCCGCCGCAGAGATGTTGCGCGTTTCCCGCCGCGTCAGCGCCGCCATCTTCGACATCGACCGTTTCAAGGACATCAACGATACGCACGGCCACCTGGCCGGCGACCGGGTCCTGGCCGGCGTCGCGCAGGCGCTCAAGGGCTGCTCGCGCGTCGGCGACCTCCTGGCGCGCTATGGCGGCGACGAGTTCGTGCTGCTCTTGCCCGAAACTTCGGAACGCGAAGCACGCCAGATCGCCAATCGCATCCGCAAGGCCATTGCCGAGCTCGCGTGGCAATCTGCGTCAGGCGCGGGGGCCATCCGCGTCACTGCCAGCACCGGCGTGAGCACCTCCACCTCCTCCGCCCGGCTCGAAGCGGCCGAGCTCATCGATCGCGCCGATGCCGAGCTCCTCCGCGCCAAGAAACACGTCGCCGAGAACGACCGCCCGCGTCGTCGCAAGCGCAAGGCGTCCGAGGCGCGGCCGGCGGCGGAGTGAGTACTGAGTACTGAGTACTGAGTACTGAGTACTGAGTACTGAGTACTGAGTACTGAGTGCTGAGCACTCAGCACTTGACCTATATACCCTACCGGGGTATGGTCCCCATCATGAAGCAACCCCCGAAACCAGAGCACGCCCACGGCAGCGACGAGACCCTCAAACAGCAGTCCGTCGTCCGGCTCAAGCGCATCGAAGGACAGATTCGCGGCCTCCAGAAGATGGTCGACGACGAGCGCTACTGCGCCGACATCCTCGTGCAGATCGCCGCCGTCCAGGAGTCGCTCCGCGCCGTGGCCCGCCTGCTGCTGCGCAACCACCTGCAGTTCTGCGCCACCGCAGCCATCCGCTCCGATGACTCCAGGCGGCGGGACGAAATGTACGACGAGCTCACCGACCTGTTCGCAAAGCTCGTGCGATGAGGCCCACACCATGAATGATCACCCCGCTACCGAAGAGAGCAGCATCGACCCCGTCTGCGGCATGACCGTCGATCTCGCCAGAGCGAAGTACCGTTCCGACTACGACGGCAGGACGTTCTATTTCTGCAATCCGATGTGCAAGATCGAGTTCGACGCCAATCCGCAGCGAGTGCTCGCCCGCGGTCCGCGGCCGATGAAGATGGGCGGCCATCGCATGATGGACAAGGGATCGCAGACCGCAGACCGCGGACCGCAGATGGCAACGGATCCAGTGTGCGGCATGAGCGTCGATCCGGCCACCGCCAGATGGAAATCGGAGTACCAGGGGCGGACGATCTTCTTCTGCAATCCGTCGTGCAAGGCGAAGTTCGACGCGAATCCGCAGCAGTACGGGGCGCGAACAGAAGACGCTGGCGCGGGATCCTTCGCCGCGCTTCACCCCTCCGCGGTTCCGCCGGCTCAGGATGACACCGTCCCCAGGCAGCTCGCGAAGGATCCCGTCTGCGGGATGACTGTCGATCCGGCCACCGCCAGATGGAAATCGGAGCACCAGGGGCGGACGATCTTCTTCTGCAATCCGTCGTGCAAGGCGAAGTTCGACGCCAATCCGCAGCAGTACGGGGCGCGAAAAGAAGACGCTGGCGGGGGATCCTTCGCCGCGCTTCACCCCTCCGGGGTTTCGCCGGCTCAGGATGACACGGCGGCTCAGTACTCAGCACTCAGTACTCAGCACTCCGTCGAGTACACGTGCCCCATGGACCCGGAGATCGTGCGCGACGCTCCCGGCCCCTGCCCGATCTGCGGCATGGCACTCGAGCCGCGCACCGTCACGCTCGCCGATCAGCCCAATCCCGAGCTCGCGGACATGCGCCGCCGCTTCGTCGTCAGCGTGATCCTGACGATCCCGTTTCTCGTCGCCATGGTGGACATGGCGATCGCCGCTCGAGGCGGCCATCCGCGGCTGACGCTCCTGCAGAACCCGTGGGTGCAGCTGATCCTGGCCACACCGGTCGTTCTCTGGGCCGGCTGGCCGTTCTTCGAGCGGGCCTGGCGCTCGCTGGTCACGCGGCACCTCAACATGTTCACGCTCATCGGCCTCGGCACCGGCGCCGCGTATGCGTACAGCGCGGTGGCCACGCTGGCGCCGTCGATCTTCCCGCCGTCGTTCCGAACTGAGCACGGCATGCTTCCGCTCTACTTCGAGCCCGCTGCCGTCATCACCGCGCTCGTGCTTCTCGGACAGGTGCTGGAGCTGCGCGCACGAGAGAAGACCTCGGGCGCGATCAAATCGCTGCTGCGCCTCGCGCCGAGCACTGCCCGGGTCGTGCTGACCGACGGCAGCGAGCACGACATGCCCATGGCGCAAATCACTGCGGGCATGCGCCTCAGGGTTCGCCCCGGTGAGCGCGTCCCGGTGGACGGCTCGATCGACGCAGGCAGCATGTCTGTCGATGAGTCGATGATCACGGGCGAGCCGATGCCCGTCGAAAAAGGAGCCGGCGACAAGGTCACGGGCGGAACGGTCTGCACGACCGGGAGCGCGATCATGCGCGCCGAGCGGGTCGGAGCGGACACGCTGCTCTCGCACATCGTGCGCATGGTGGCCGAGGCGCAGCGCAGCCGCGCGCCGATCCAGAGACTGGCCGACGCGGTGGCGGGCTACTTCGTTCCGCTCGTGGTGCTCGTCTCGATCATCACGTTCATCGCCTGGGCAGTTTTCGGACCGGAGCCGCGATTCGCGCATGCGCTGATCAACGCCGTGGCGGTGCTGATCATCGCCTGCCCCTGCGCGCTCGGCCTGGCCACACCGATGTCCGTCATGGTCGCGACGGGCCGTGGGGCGACCGCGGGAGTGCTCGTCAAGAACGCCGAATCGCTGGAGACGCTGGCGAAAGTCGACACGCTCGTCATCGACAAGACCGGGACGCTGACGGAAGGCAAGCCGCGCCTCGTGGCCGTCGAGACGGCGAACGGGTTCGACGAGCGCGAAGTGCTCACGCTCGTAGCCTCGCTCGAGCGCGCCAGCGAGCATCCGCTCGCCGCGGCGATCGTCGCCGGCGCCCTGCAGCAGAGCATCGCTCTGGCAAACGTTTCCGACGTGAAGACCATCGCCGGCCAGGGCGTCAGCGGGATCGTGAACGGCCGTCGTGTGGCCGTCGGCAACCCGGTGCTCGTCGGCGACCCCGGTGCATTGGCCGCCCGCGCTTCCGCGCAGCAGCAGGAAGGGAGCACGGTCGTCTTCGTACGCATCGATGCGCAGCTTGCCGCTCTCATCGCCGTTGCGGACCCCGTCAAAGAGTCGAGCGCGGAGGCCATTCGCTCGCTGCACGAGCGGGGAATCCGAGTGACGATGCTGACCGGCGACTCGCGGCGCACGGCGGAGGCCGTGGCCCGGAAGCTCGGCATCGACCAGATCGAGGCCGAGGTGCAGCCGGCGGACAAGGAAGCGGCCGTGAGGAAGCTTCAGGGCGAAGGGCACCGCGTGGCCATGGCCGGCGACGGGGTCAATGACGCGCCGGCGCTCTCGCGCGCCGACGTCGGCATCGCCATGGGAACCGGGACCGACATCGCCATCGAAAGCGCAGGAGTGACGCTGGTCAAAGGCGATCTGCGCGGCATCGCCCGAGCGCGCGCGCTCAGCGAAGCGATGATGCGGAACATCCGCCAGAATCTCTTCTTCGCCTTCATCTACAACCTCCTCGGCGTGCCGATCGCGGCCGGGGTGCTTTACCCCTTCTTCGGGATTCTGCTCAGCCCGATCATCGCCAGCGCGGCGATGACGTTCAGCAGCGTGACCGTGATCTCGAACGCGCTGCGGCTGCGAAGGGTGAGGCTGTAGCGTCCGTCATCCCGAGCGTCAGCGAGGGATCTGGGGGGGTGGGGCAGCACGCTTTGCTCATTCAGCACGCCGCCCGCACACCCAGATCCCTCGCTCACGCTTCCAAGAAACTTCCAGTGTTTATGCGGGCTCTGGCGTTCGTTGCCCTTCTCCCCGCCGCAGCGGGGAGAAGGTGCCGAAGGCAGATGAGGGGTCTCCTTTTGAACCAGAACGAGACCCCTCACCCCGGCCCTCTCCCCGCTGCGGCGGGGAGAGGGGGAACGATCGAACGTTTCTTCTCTCCGGTGTCGCGTCTCCGGTGTCGCGCCTGCGCGATTCGAGTGCTCGGGATGACAAGGAGGAGGACAAGGGCTGACAAGGTCAGGCCCTAACCGTCGTGTTCCGGGCCGGGCGGACTCTGCGCCGCATCCCACATCCGGATGTAGTCCTCGCGTACCGAAGGATCGAGGCCGTCGCCCAGATCACGCGGGAGTTGCAGGGCAATGATCAGATCCTGAACGTCGGCGAGGTCGCGGAGACGGCGATGCTCGGCACTCAGTCCCGACGCGAGTTTCAGTTCGATGAGTTTGGGCAGGGCGATGACACGGATACCTTCGCGTTCGATCGCGACGTCTTTGGGATCAGGGAAACTGACCGGTTTCGGCTTGCCATCACCAGGGAATTCGCCGGCCGTGATGAACTCGATGTCGATGCCGGTCTCTGTGTCCCGCAACTTCTTACGCGACCCCTCGAATGCCGGACGATAGCCACGACCGACGAGCCGCTCGTGAATTCGCGCCAGTCCTTCGCTGGTCGTCAGCAGATCAACATCGTTCGTAAAGCGGACGTAGCCGTGTGCCACCAGCGCCATACCGCCAATCAGAGCGTAATCGATCCCCTCCTCGGTTAGACGCCTGGCTACGCGGGCGATCGTCTGTTCGACAGCTTCGCGGCGTCGCGCAGCCTCCTTCAAGGTCCAGTCGAACGGAGCATCGCGAACGATCCAGGGCACGGCTTCATTTTACGCGCGGAACACGCATCGCTTCCGGTCCCGGTTTCTCAGAACCTCGTCGCGTACGAGAGCTCGAGGGCGCGAGCCGGCAGGCGGTAGTACTGCGCGTCGCCCAACTCGCTTTCGGCGATGGGCGGGCGGCTGTTGGTCAGGTTCCAGCCGTCGATCCGCAACGATCCGCGGCGCACGCCGTAACCGATCCCGGCCGACAGCGTGACGTAGCCGCCGGCCAGCGCGGTGTTGCGCTTGTTGAGATAGCGCGATCCCGTGTAGGCGAGCTCGGCATGCGCGGTCGGTCCTGCCGCCGGCGAATAGAGCAGCCCGAATGCGGCCTGCTGCAGCGGCGACATCTCGAAGCGATTGCCGGCCAGCTGCTCGCCCTCGAGCACGTAATCGCGGAAGCGTGAGTCGTGGTACGCGTACGCGAGCTGTGCCGTCAGCGCGCCGGCGACGAGAGCGCGCAGCTCCGTCTCCGCACCGGTCACGCGGATCCTGCCGCTGTTCTGCAGCTGCGGCAGCCCGTTGACGGTCGCCGTGACGAGCAGGTTCGTCAGGTCGTTGCGGAACACCGACGACTCCCACTCCAGGCGTTTTCCGAGCTTCCCCTTCGCTCCGATCTCGTAGCTCTGTCCGGTTTCCGGCCGCAGGATGTCGGTCTCGGCATCGGGCCCGAAGTCGATCGCTGCCGGCTTGAAGGTGTTCCGGTAATTCGCGAACACTGCCACGGTTCGATCGCCGCGGGAGAGGAGCGACCAGGTGGCGCCCGCGCCGCCGCTGCCGCGGGTGGTGGAGCGCGATGCGGAATCGGAACCGCCGGCGTCGGCGGTGTCGCGCCGCTCGGTTGTGTGGTTCAGGCGCGCGCCGAGGTCGATGCGCAACGCGGGCAGCGGGTTCCACTCCGATTGAGCGTATAGGCCCGAGAAATTGCGGCGGGCGTGCAGAAACGTGTGCTCGTCGATCCAGGAGGCGTCGAACCGCGGCGCCACTCCGCCGAGCGGGACGAAGTAATCGAACAGCCCGCTGTCCGCTGTTCCGCTGCCGTAGAGATGGTCGACTCCCACGATCAGTCGTGCTGACCCTCCCAGCTGCTGCACGACGTGCGAGTCGAAGTAGAGGTCGTTCACGTATCGCAGCTGGTCGTAGCCGGTGGCATTCGGCGTCTGGGCCGCGACGCCGGTGAGGAACCCGCGGATCGTGCCGAAGCGGCTGCGGGCAAAGGAAAGCGTCGTCGTCCACGGCAGGGGTGTCCTGGTTTCGAATCCGAGGACGCCCGCCAGTCGATCCTCGTCGATCTTCGAGCCTATTGGGTTTTCGTTCGAGTCGAGGCGCACCAGCGGAGTGAGCATCGTCCCGATGCGCGGCTGGGGACTGGACGGCGACTGCAGCACGCGCATGCCGTCGAGGTCGAAGCGCAGGGTCCCGCCGCCGATCGCCGCCGCCGAGCGATAGAACAGGTGGGTGCGATCGAAGCCGGAGCGGCCGTCGGCGAATCCGCGCCGGTCGTAGTCCGCGGTGATCGACTGCCGCAGCTCGGATTTCTGTGAGATCGGCACAGTGGCCGCCGCGCGGCCGCTCGAATAATTGCCGACGGCCAGGCGTGCGGATCCCGGCGCGCCTGCTTCGCGGTGGATGACGTGGATGACTCCGGTGAACGACGTGGCGCCGTACATCACCGGAGCGGCGCCGCGCAGCACCTCGATGCGATCGACATCGGTGAGATCGAGCGACGGAAGATCAGGATTGAACGCGCCGCCCCACGGCACGCCGTCGACGACGAGCAGGAAGGCGTCGACCTCGCGCAGCCCCCACATTTCCGGAACGCTTCCGGCCGGGCCTCCGTCGCCCCCGGGACTGATCGACACGCCGGCGGTCAGAGCGAGCGCCGAGGTAAGGTCATTCGCTCCACGGGCGCGGATCTCGTCGCCATCGATGATCGTGATCGACTGTGGGACGATGGTCACGTCTTCCGCGATCTTGGTGGCAGTGACTTCGATGGTCTCGCGCTGCGGCGGCGGCGCGACAGTCTGGGCATCGAGAAGCGATGCAAGCGTGAGAGTGAGGAGTGAGAGGCAGGTGCGCTTCAAAAGAGTGGCTTCCTTCCGGAGGGAATGTGCCGCAGACGATTTGGGATCTGAGATTGATGATTTATGAACCGCAGCGGCCGTCTTCGGTTCACAAATCATCAATCACAATTCTAAAATCGAATCTGTGAATCTCTGTGCCTCTGTGGTGAATTGAACTCACGCCGTGATCGCCAGCAGCTGCCGGTGCCAGGAGTCGCGCGCCGGACGTTCCCAGACGCCGCTGCGCAGGTCGTGCAAGCGCTGCGCGGTGACGTCGAAGACGATGGTGTCGGCGTTGCAGCCGTCGCGGAACTCGGAGCGGCTGCCCGAAGCGATCCTGCCGCTCTGGTCGCGGAAGAAGATTGCGTTCGGGTCGAGCATCGAGATGCCGAGCTGCTTCTCCAGCCCGCGCACCAGACCGAAGAGCTTGTCGATCGAGCAGCCGGAGGTCTCGCTGGTTGCTTCCGCCGCGACGACGAGGAAGCGGCCCTCGCGCAGCTCGCGCCCGCAGACGACGGGCACGTTGTGCGCAGTCCACTGACCGAGAAAGGCATCGACGGTTTTCAGAAGGACGGCCGCGCCGCGCTCGTCGAGGGGCGGCGCGATGCCGAATACCCAGATCGCAGAATCGTCAGAGAGGCGGTCGAGCTCGACTATCGGCATGATGACAACTCTCAACGGATACGAAGGCCGTTCGAATTTCAGTACACTCGCCAGGTGAGCATCTCCAGTCTGATCGATCATTTCAAGCGCGGATTGTCGTCGCCCGAGGCGTCACGGCCACAGCACGATCCGGTGCGCCTGGCCACGGCCGCGGTCCTGCTCGAGATCGCCAACGCGGACGGCGAGTTCAAGGCCGCCGAGGACGGCGACATCGTCGGCTACCTGAAACGCGCCTTCGATCTCGATGCGGAATCGGCCCGCCAGCTGATGGGCGCGGCCGAAGAGATCCGCAGGCGGACCATCGACTACTTCGCCATCACCAACTACCTGCGCAAGAACTCTTCGCTGGCCGACCGCATCGAGATCGTCAAGGCCATGTGGCGCATCGTCTACGCCGACGGCCGCCTCAGCGACAACGAGAACTATCTCGTCCGCAAGCTCGCCGACCTCCTCGGACTCGAGCACCACGTCATGATCGAGGCCAAGGTGGATGTGCTGCGGGAGCTGGGCAGAGAGGTGTGAAGCGAATTGAAAATTGAGAATTGAAAATTGAAAAGCCGACCCGGGCGTCTCCCGGTTTTCAATTTTCAATTTTCAATTTTCAATTTTCAATTTCAGCCCCAGCGCTCGCAGGAGCGATAGACTCGCCCGGTCATGGCCGAGCACTTTCACGTCGCCATCATCGGAGCGGGCCCCATCGGCATCGAGCTGGCCGTAGCCCTCAAGAACGCCGGCATCGATTATGTGCAGATCGACGCCGGACAGATCGGCACCACCATCTCCTGGTATCCGCCGGAGATGATCTTCCACTCCAGCGCCGACCGCCTCTCGCTGGCCGGCGTTCCCATCCAGGTACCGAATCAACAGAAGCTGACCCGCGAGGAGTACCTCGCCTACCTCCGCTCGCTGGTGCTGCAGTTCAACCTCAAGGTGCGGACCTACGAGAAAGTCGTCGACGCCACGCGCCTGCCCAACGGCACGTTCGAGCTCCGTACGACGAGCATGGCCGGCGAGAGGCGCTACCACGTGGACATCGTCGTCCTCGCCATCGGAGCCTTTCACGCGCCGCGCATGCTCGACATCCCCGGTGAGGACCTTCCGCACGTCAGCCACTACTTCGGCGACCCGCACGCCTATTTTCAGAAGAACCTTCTGATCGTCGGCGGCCGGAACTCTTCCGTGGAAACCGCCGTCCGCTGCCAGCGTGCCGGCGCGAACGTCACCATCAGTTACCGCCGCGCGGACTTCGACCCGAACGTCGTCAAGTTCTGGCTGCTGCCGGAGATCCGTTCGATGATCCGCGACCAGCGGGTGCGCTTTCTCCCCCGCACCGTGGCCGTGGAGATCCGCCGCGGCTCGGTCCTGCTCGCCCCGACCGACGAATCGGGCGCGCTCATCCCCGATTCCCCGCTCCAGGAGGTCGATGCCGACTTCGTCCTGCTGATGACCGGCTACCGTCAGGACGCGACGCTGTTCGAGATGTTCGGCGTGCAGTTGCACGGCCAGGACTGCCAGCCCACCTACGATGCCACGACCATGGAGACCAATGCTCCCGGCGTCTTCGTGGCCGGAACTGCGGTGGCAGGAACGCCTCCGCGCAAGGTCACCGTCATCGTCGAGACCTGCCACGTCCACATCCCGCGCATCGTCGGCGCGATCACCGGCCAGCGCGTGGCAGGGCTTGCCCCCGGACGCGAAGACGACTGATCTCAAATCCGTTTCTGCGTCAGCAGCGCGAAGCCGATCATCTTGTACAGCAGGCGCGCACCGACGTTGGCGTCCCACTCGGATGCGCCGGGTGAGACTTCGCAGAGGTCGAGGCCGACGATGCGCTTGCCGCGGCGCAGCAGCGCGCGCAGCAGGCCGATGGCCTCGTTCCATGAAAGCCCGCCCGGCACCGGCGTTCCCGTTCCGGGGCAGAGCGTAGGATCGAGGCCGTCGATGTCCCACGAGAGATAGACGTTCTCCGGCAGGTGACCGGCGATCTCGTCGGCGATCTGGCCGAACGGAACGCCCGCATCCTTGCGCGCGGCGAGGTCGGCATCGAAGAAGGTGACGATGCGTCCCGCCGACTCGGCGATCATGGCGTTCTCGGCCACGCCGAGGTCGCGCACGCCGACCTGCACGAGCCCTCCCACCTGCGGGATCCGGGTCATCACGTTGTGAAAGATCGAGGCGTGCGACCAGGTGAACCCTTCGAACGAGCAGCGAAGATCCGCGTGGGCGTCGAGGTGGAGGATGCCCAGGCCGGGAAAGCGCTCGGCGTAGGCGCGGATGGCGCCGAAGGGGACAGAATGGTCGCCGCCCAGCGTCACGGCCATCTTTCCTTCGTCGAGAAGCCTGGCCGTCGTCTCGTAGATCCAGGAGTTGAGACGATCGCCGAAGTCGTTGACCTTCGCAGCGGCGGCCCGTGTTTCGCGGTCGACCGGGCCGCCTCGGGCGATCACGATTCGCGCCAGGCGCTTCGCTTCGAGGTTCCAGCGCGCCACCCTCATCGGCATGTCGAGCATGGCGATGCCGGCGGCATACGGGCGGCCGGTCTCACGATCGAAAAGGTCGACCTGCCGCGATGCCTCGAGCACGGCCCTCGGCCCTTTCGACGCTCCCGCGCCGTAGGAGGTCGTGGCCTCGAAGGGAACCGGGACGATCACCACGGCCGATTCGGCGACGGTGAAAGGAAGCCCGTAAATGCCGGACGACGAGCCCGCCGCGGCGTCGGGGTCGAAATCGAGGTTACGCGGTTGCGCGGTTGCGCGGTTCCGCGGTGCGGCTGATTGCCTCTTCATCTTTCGAATTGTGCCACTGCGCAACCGCGAAACCGTCAATCCAGATCCATCGGATTGAACGGCTTCTTATCCGGATCCTTGTCGGCACGCTGCATCGCTTCCTTGAACTTCTCCTCGAGGATGCGGGCCCGATCCTTCTGGGCTTCCATCTGCCTGTCGAAGTGTTTCTGGGCCTCGGTTTTCTCGGCGCCGAGATTCGAGACCATCGCTTCGAGAGAAAGACCCGACTTCTTTTCCTTCTCCTTGTGCAGAAGGATCTCGCCGGAGAGGCGGTCGATCACGATCGTCGCCTCGCAGCACGGACATGTGATCTCGAAGTTCTTGGACATGAAGGGATTTTAGTCCTGAGTCCTGAGTCCTGAGTGCTCAGTAGGGACGCGCAGCAGCGCGTCCGCAGCTTTCGTCGTTGCGCCCCACCAGAGTTGCGGACGCGCTGCTGCGCGTCCCTACGGCCACTCAGAACTCAGGACTCAGGACTTCAGAGCCTGTTCCAGGTCCGCGAGCAGGTCGTCGCGATGCTCGAGGCCGATCGACATGCGCAGCAGCGACTCGGAGGTCCGGCTGGTGGGCCCTTCGCTGGAGGCGCGGTGCTCGATGAGGCTCTCGGTGCCGCCCAGCGAGGTGGCCCGCGTGAACACCTTCACTTTCGAGGCCACGGCCAGGGCTTCGGCGCGGCCGCCTTTCACCTCGAAGGAAAGCATCCCGCCGAAGTCGCTCATCTGCCGCGCCGCCACGTCGTGCCGCGGATGCGCGGAGAGGCCGGGGTAATGAACGACAGCCACGCGCGGGTGCTTCGACAGGAGCTCTGCGATGGCGCGCGCGTTTTCGCAATGGACCCGCATCCTCGCGCCGAGCGAGCGCAGGCCGCGCAGCACCAGCCAGGAGTTGAACGGCGAGGCCACGCCGCCGGTGATGTGGCGCGTGTGCATCGCCGCCTCGAAGAGAGAGCCGCGCCGTGCGAAGGCGAGCGATCCGCCCTGCACGTCGCTGTGGCCGCCGAGGTATTTCGTGGTGGATTGGAGAACGACGTCGGCGCCCAGCTCGATCGGACGCTGCAGGGCCGGCGTGGCGAACGTCCCGTCGACGACCATCGTCGCTCCCCGCTCGTGTGCGATCCCCACGAGCGCCGCGATGTCGACGATCTTCATGAGCGGATTCGACGGAGTCTCGGCCCACAGCACCTTCGTCTGCGGCCGCATCGACCGTCGCACCGCATCGAGATCCTCCATGGCCACGAAATCGGCCGTGAGGCTCCAGTTCGGAAAGAAGTCGGTGGCCAGAATGCGAAAGCCGTAGTAGCAGTCGTCGGGAAAGAGCACGTGCGAGCCGGGCGCGAGCGACTGCAGGAGCGCCGAGCCTGCGGCCATGCCTGATCCGAAGACCAGCGCGCCCGCGGCCGAGTCGATGGCCGCCAGCGCCTCTTCCAGCCGCGACTGCGTCGGATTGGCGTCGCGCACGTAGCTGTAGCCGTGCGCAGGCTGCCCGTCGATCCCTCGCTCGAACGTGGTCGACAGATGAATCGGAGCAGCGATCGCCCCGGTTTCCGGATCGGGTTCGGCGCCGGCGTGGATGGCTTTGGTCTCGAAGTGCATGAGGGATTCTAGACCGCAGACCACAGACCACAGACCGCAGACCACAGACCACAGTCTGTGGTCTGTGGTCTGCCAACTGCGGTCTATGATCCCCCCAACATGATCCACCTCGGCTCCATCGGCAGGACCTCGATCGACATCGACCTCAGCTTCCTCATCATCATGGGGCTGTTCGTGGCCACGTTCTACAACCGCGAAATCGGGCTGAAGTACGCGTTGCTGTGGGCGCCGGTGCTGTTCCTGAGTGTTCTTCTGCATGAGCTCGCGCACGCAGCGGCGATCGGTGCCTTCGGCTACGGGGCGAGCCAGATCATCCTCGGCGGCATGGGCGGCGTGACCATCAACCAGCGCCGAGCCCGGCCGTGGCAGGACATGATCATCAGCGCGGCCGGTCCCGCCTCCAGCTTCGTCATCGCCTGGTTGACTACGCTGGTCATGGTCAACGTGCCGATCGCCGGGCGCGATCCGATGCTCATCGCCTTCCTCCCGCTGCTGCAGAAGGCGAATGTCTGGTGGGGCATTTTCAACCTCATTCCGGTCAACCCGATGGACGGGGGTCACATCGTGCGCAACTTCCTGCGCATGTTCCTCAAGGAGCGCGCCGCTTTCGCGGTGGCGGTCTGGATCGCGATCATCGTCGGCGCGGCGATCGTGGCTCTCGGGATCTACATCGGCTTCTATCTGCTGGCCCTGCTGATCGCCTGGTACGTGTACATCAACATCCAGCAGTGGCGACAGTTCAGGAAGGGTGGATTCCCTGGGGAATAGAAGGACACTCTGACCCGCCTGCGATCTGGCATGTGCGATCTCCTGCGATCTGCGATCTGCCATCTGCGACCTGGACCTCATCTCCCGTCGGGTCAGCAGGCGCTGATACAATAAATTCCAAAGTCTCACCCGAATGTCGACCGATCCGGACATCCCCTCGTCCAAGCGTTTCTCGCGGCTGCTCGACGCGCGGCGTGGATTCGCGCGTCTGGTCGGCCAGCCGCGGAGGCGCCTGAGCCGGGCGGGGCGCACGACGATGGCCATTCTCCGGGCCCAGCAGGAAGCCACGCTCGACGGCATCCTGGTGGTCGACCTCACCGGCCGCGTCCTCTCGCACAATCGCCGCTTCCGAGAGATCTGGAATATCCCCGACGAGGTTGCCGCCCATGCCGACGACAGCGAGCTTCTCGGCTACGCCGCGAATCTGGTGTCCGACTGGCCGTCGTTCATCGAGACGGTGCGCTATCTCTACGAACATCCGGACGAGATGCGCAGCGACGACCTGGTGCCGCTGAAGGACGGGCGGATTCTTTCCCGCGCCTCCATCCCCGTTCGCTCGCACGGGCGCATCGCCGGCCGGTCGTGGTACTTCCGCGACGTCACCGCGGAGAAGAAAGCCGAGAAGCTGCAGACGGCGCTGTTCCGCATCGCCCAGCTCACCCGCGAGTCGGAGGATCTCGACGACTTCTACGCCGCCATCCACGAGGTGATCGGCGGACTGATGGACGCCACCAACTTCTACATCGCCGAATACGAAGCGGCGCGCGACATCCTGGTGTTCCCCTACTTCGTCGACAAGTACGACAGGGCTCCGGAAGGGCGCGCGCCGGGAGGCGGGCTGACTTCGTACGTGCTGCGCACAGCCGAGCCGCTCCTGGCCACTCCCGAGAAGTTCCAGCAACTGATCGACGAGGGTGAGGTGCAGGCCATCGGCGCTCCTTCGGTGGACTGGATCGGAGCTCCGCTCAACACGGGCGACGAGACCTGGGGCGTGATGGGAATCCAGTCCTACGACGAGCAGGTCCGATATACCGAGAAGGACCTGGAGATCCTGGTGTTCGTGGCGCAGCACGTGGCCTCCGCCATCGAGCAGCGTCGCCGCAACGACGCCATCCGGGCCAGCGAGCGCCGATACCGGCAGATGTTCGAGAACAACCGCGCCGTCCAGATGATCATCGATCCCGACACTGGACAGATCCTCGACGCCAACGCTGCGGCGTGCGAGTTCTACGGCTACACGCGCGACCAGCTGCAATGGATGCACGTCTGGGACATCAACGTGGCCGGCGAAGTGACCATCCGAGCGGAAATGACACGAGCCACGACCCAGGAGCGGAGCACCTTCGTCTTCCGCCACCTGCGCGCCAACGGCGAGGTGCGCGACGTCGAAGTCCATTCCGGCCCGATCGAGATCGGCGGCCGGCGCGTCCTCTATTCGATCGTTCACGACGTCACCGAGCGCCGGCGGGCAGAACAGGGCCTGCAGCAGTCGGAGGAGAAGTACCGCAGCATTTTCGAGTTCGCGCCGGTGGGCATCTACCAGGCCACCTCGGACGGGCAGCTGCTCACCGCAAACACGACCCTGGCCACCATGCTCGGCTACGACTCGCCCGACGAGCTGCTGGGCCTGAGCATGACCAACGACGTCTTCTTCAGCCGCGGCGAGCGCGAGGATCTGGTGCGCCGCTACGGCCTGGACGGCCTCCCCTCGAACTACGAGCTGCTCTGGAGACGGCGCGACGGCTCGCCGGTCTGGGTACAGCTCAACGCCCACGTCCTGCACTCCGCACGCGGCGAGGCGTGGGTGGAGGGCTTCGTCCACGAGATCACGGAGCGCAAGCTCGCCGAACAACGGCTCTCCACTGCCAACGCACAGCGAAAGGCCGTGCTCGATGCCGCCACGCGAGCCTCGATCATCGCCACCGACCCGGACGGCATCATCACGGTCTTCAACGCCGGCGCCGAGAGGATGCTCGGCTACACCGCCGAAGAGATGATCGGGAAGCGCTCGCTGGTCGACCTGCACGTCGCTTCCGAGCTGCTCATCCACGGTTACGGCCTCAGCGGAGAGCTGCATGAGCCGCTGTCCGGATTTCCCGTGCTCGTCCACCGCGCCGCCACGCACGGTCTGGAAGAACGCGAGTGGACCTATGTGAAGAAGGACGGCGAGCACCTGACCGTCCTGGTGTCGGTCACCGCGATCCGCGGCGAGGACGGGACGATCACCGGATTCCTGCACGCCGGCACGGACGTCACGGAACGAAAGCGCGCCGAGGAGCTGCTGCGCAATCAGGCCGCGGCCATGACCGCCTCGATGGACGGCATCGGCATCCTGAACGAGCGTCTCGAGTTCACGTATTCGAATGACGCGTTCGCCAAACTCTTCGGCTGTCCCTCGCCGGGTTCACTGATCGGCCGTTCGTTGTGCGACCTGTACGATCCGCCCGAGCAGGTCCGCTTCGTCACCGCCATCGTGCCGGTCGTCCACCAGAGCGGCCGCTGGCGCGGGGAGGCCACGGGCGTGCGCAGCGACGGCACGAACTTCCCGCAGGAAATCTCGCTGACCTCGATCGGCGGCGGCGGGATGGTGTGCGTGGTCCGCGACATCACCGAACGGACGTACGCCGAGGAGCAGATCAAGCACCTCGCCTATCACGATGCCCTGACCGCACTGCCGAACCGCCTTCTGTTCAAGGATCGCCTGACCGTGGCCATCTCCCAGGCGCAGCGCACGACCACCCGTCTTGCGGTGATGTTCCTCGATCTCGATCGCTTCAAGTTCATCAACGACTCCCTCGGCCACAACGTCGGCGATCATCTGCTGCAGGCCGTCGCCGAGCGCGTACGCACCTGCATCCGCGACAGCGACACTCTCTCCAGGCTGGGCGGCGACGAGTTCACCGTCCTGATCGGGAATCTCAACCGGCCCGAGGATGCCGCGGTCGTCGCCGAGAAAACCCTGGAGGCCGTGCGCCAGCCCTTCCACGTCGAAGGCCACGAGTTCTACATCAGCACCAGCGTCGGCATCAGCCTCTTCCCCGACGACGGCTCCGATGCCGAGACCCTGATCAAGAACGCCGACACGGCCATGTACCAGGCCAAAGAGCTCGGCCGCGACAACTACCAGATGTTCAACGCCCACGTGAACCAGCGCTCGCTGCAGCGCATCGCCATGGAGCACGGACTGCGGCGAGCCCTGGCCAACGGCGAGCTGGAAGTGCAGTACCAGCCGATCTTCGATTTCCGCACGGACCGCATCACCGGGATGGAAGCGCTCCTGCGCTGGCACAGCCCCGACATGGGGACGATTCCACCGGCCATGTTCATCCCCGTCGCGGAGACGACCGGCGTCATGGTCCCGATCGGCACGTGGGTGCTGCGCACGGCCTGCAAACAGGCGAAGGCGTGGCACGACGCAGGGTTCCGGAACCTGTCGCTGGCGGTGAATCTCTCCGTGACCCAGCTCCAGCAGGGCGATCTCGTCCAACGCGTGACGCAGATCCTCGACGAGACCGGCCTGCCGGCGCGCCTGCTCGAGCTGGAAATCACCGAGAGCAGCGCCATGCAGAGCCCGGAGTCGAGCATCCGCACTCTGTACGACCTGAAGAAGCTCGGCGTGCGCATCTCGCTCGACGACTTCGGCACGGGGCATTCGTCGCTGAGCTACCTCAAACGCTTCCCCATCGACACGCTGAAGATCGACCAGTCGTTCGTGCGCGACATCAACGCCGATCCCGACACCGCGGCCATCGTCATGGCCATCATCGCCATGGCTCACAGCCTGCGGCTCAAGGTCGTCGCCGAGGGGGTGGAACTGAGCGAGCAGGCGGTCTTCCTGCGCCGCTATGGCTGCGACCAGATGCAGGGCTATCTGATCAAGCCACCGGTCACTGCGGACGTGTTCCTGGAGCTGATGGAGCAGACGGTCGAGTCCTGAGTGCGCCGGCTCATACGCTGGATCGCGCACCGATCGTCCCAACGCTGACGCATTGGGCTACTGAGATTCCGCCGCTCCGCGGCTGGAGGCGTGCCGCTCAGCACTCCGCACTCGGGACTCAGCACTCAGCACTCAGGACTCAGGACTCAGGACTCAGGACTCAGGACTCAGGACTCAGGACTCAGGACTCAATCACACCGGGACGTGATGCCGCAATGAAACCGTTCTGTCACGGGTTCTGACCGCCGCGGTCATAAAATGACCGACCGGTCATGACCAGAAGAATTGCAGTCGCCGCAGAATCGCCGAACCTCTGGGAAAGTCACAAGCGCCAGAGCATCCAGGACGCCGTCATCCGGCTCATGTGCCGCGAGGGCCTCCAGAACGTCACCATGGAGCGGGTGGCCCAGGAAGTCGGAATCGCCAAGGGCACCGTCTATCTCCACTACCGCGACAAGCAGCAGCTCCTCGAAGAAGTGAAGGACGCGGCGCTCGACCCGCTGGTGGAGCGCATCGCGGAAGTGGTCAGCGCCAGCAGCGCGCCCGAGCGAAAGCTGCTTGCCTATGCGCTCCGCTACCTCACCTACTTCGACGACTCGCGCGACCTTTTCCGGATTCTTCTCTACGAGCGCCAGATGACGCGCACGACCAGCAAGCGTTATCAGACGGGGCGCTACCGAAAGCTCGTCGAGTTCGCCGCTGCCGCGATCCGCGAAGGAATCCGCGGCGGAGAGTTCCGGCACGTCGACGCTCACCTGGTGGCGGCGATGTTCGTCGACTCCATCGTGGCCATCGTCAACCAGCGCCTGCTCATCGACAAGCCGGCGCCGGTCGAGGACGACGCCGGACTGATCGCCGAGATCTTCATCCGCGGGCTGGCTGCCGAATCGACGCAGAGGCGGAGGAGCGCGAAATGAGGCGAATGCTCCTGCTCCTCGCTGCCGCTCTGGCCGGCTGCTCGACGCTGCAGTCTCCGGAATCACTGTTCACCCCCTCGCAGCACGTCGGCCCCGGCAGCTCGGCGGCGCCCGGCGTGCCGTGGGTGGCGCCGGCGTCCGCGGTTCCTCCCGCCGTCGAAAAGCAGATCACCGCGAGCCTGCCGGCCGACGTGCATCCCGGCTCCGCGATCACCCTGGCGCAGGCCATCGACGTAGCCCTGGCGAACAACCCCGACACTCGCTCCACGTGGTTCGCCACACGCGCCGCCGAAGCGGCCCTCGGCAGTCGCCGCGCCGCATACCTGCCCGAGATCGACCTCGACGCCAGTCTCGCCCGTGGCCGCAGCGCGGGTTCGAAGGGCCCCGTCGTCGAAACCACCTACGGCACGTCGCTGGCGCTCACCTACCTGCTCTTCGATTTCGGAGGGCGGGCCGCGCAGGTGGAGGAAGCCCGCCAGTCCCTGATCGCTACGGCCTTCTCCCAGAACCAGACCATCCAGGACGTGGTTCTGCGGACGCAGCAGGCCTACTACGGATATCTCGACGCCAAGGCGCTCGTCGCCGCGCAGGCGGCCACGGTTCGGGAACGGCAGACCGGCCTCGATGCTGCGGATGCGCGCCACCACTCGGGCGTGGCCACGATCGCCGACGTCCTGCAGGCGCGCACGGCCCTTTCCCAGGCGCAGCTGGCGCTGGAGTCATTCCAGGGAAGCCTGCGCAGCGCCGAAGGAACGCTGTCGAATGCCATGGGGCTGCCGGCCACCGCGCGCTTCGAGGCCGGCGACCTCCCGACCGATCTGCCGGTCGAGACGGTCTCGCAATCGGTCGACCAGCTCATCGCCCAGGCCGAAGCCGCGCGTCCGGACCTGGCCGCATCCCGCGCAGCCGTGCTCAATGCCCGCGCCCGCGTCCGCGAGGTTCGCTCGCAGGGCCTGCCGACGGTCGGCCTCTCCAGCGGCTTCGGACGCAGCTTCGTCGGCACTCCGGGAAGCACCTCGTTGACGACCTACTCGGCGGGCGTGGGATTGCGGTTCCCGCTCTTCACCGGATTCAGAAACACCTACGACATCCGCCAGGCCGAAGCGATCGCGCAGGCCACACAGGAAGACACCCGCGGTCTGGCCGATCTGGTCGGGCTGCAGGTCTGGAACAGCTACTACGCGCTCCAGACGGCGACGCAGCGCGTGCACACGAGCCGCGACCTGCTCGCCAGCGCCCAACAGTCCGTCGATGTCGAGGCCGGCCGATACAAGGCGGGAGTGGGCAGCATCATCGACCTGCTCACTGCCGAAGCTGCTCTGGAAAACGCTCGCGCCCAGGAAGTGCAGTCGCGCGCCGACTGGCTCGTGGCCGTCGCTCAGCTCGCGCACGACACCGGAATGCTGGGACCACTGCAACAGGGGAAATGAAGGACCAATGAAGAGAATCATGGCAGTCTTGGCCGTAGCGCTCGCGGCCTGTTCGGGCGCAAAGCAGAAGCCGCCCGAAGAGAAAGTTCCGGTGACCGTGGCGGTGGCGTCGTCGAAGGACGTGCCTGTCCAGATCCACGCCATCGGTACCGTCCAGCCGATCTCGAACGTGGCTGTACGCGCGCTCGTCGGAGGGGAACTGCAGAAGGTGTGGTTCAAAGAGGGCGATGACGTCCGTCGCGGCCAGCTGCTCTTCACCATCGACGAGCGGCCGTATCAGGCGGCACTGGCGCAGGCGCAGGCCAACCTGGCCCGCGACGTAGCCAATCAGAAGAATGCCGAATCGCAGGCGGCGCGCTACGCCGATCTCGTGAAAAAGGACTTCGTCACCCGCGAGGACTACGACAAGTTCACCTCCGCGGCCGAGGCGGCCAAAGCCACTGTGGCCGCGGACCGTGCTGCCGTCGACACCGCCCGGCTGGAGCTGTCGTACTGCGAGATCCGCTCCCCTCTCGACGGACGCACGGGCAGCCTCATGGCTCACGCCGGCAACATCGTCAAGGCCAATGACACCACGCCGATGCTGGTGATCAACCAGATCACGCCGGTCTACGTCCAGTTCTCGGTCCCGGAAGAACAGCTGGGAGATTTCCGCGGCCGCAGCGGCGAAGCCCCCGTTCCCGTCATCGCCTCACCGCAGGCGGGCGGAACGCCGATCACGAACGGGAAGCTGACGTTCGTCGACAACGCCGTCGACACGACCACCGGCACAATCATGCTCAAGGCCACGTTCCCGAACGCGAACCGCGCGCTCTGGCCGGGCCAGTTCGTGAATGTGGCGGTCACGCTCTCGAGCGAGCGCAACGCCACGGTGGTTCCGACGAAGGCGGTGCAGACCGGCCAGAAAGGCCAGTACATTTACGTCGTGAACCAGGGCGACCAGGTGGAGATGCGCCCGGTCAAGGTGGCGAGATCCACCGATGAGGAGAGCGTCATCGCCAGCGGCATCAGGCCGGGCGAGACCGTCGTCACCGACGGCCAGCTCCGGCTCACGCCGAAGAGCAAAGTGGAGATCAAGAACAAGGTTTGATGACGTTTTCAACGTCAGATGCCATGCCGCCGTATCCTTAGGAATCATTCATGAACATTGCCGCAATCTTCATCCGCCGTCCGGTCATGACGACGCTGGTCATGCTGGCCATCGTGCTGTTCGGCGTGATGGCCTACCGCCAGCTGCCGGTCAGCGACCTGCCTAACGTCGACTTCCCGACCATCCAGGTGGGCGCGTCGCTTCCCGGCGCCAGCCCGGACACGATGGCCTCGGCGGTGGCCACTCCGCTGGAGCGGCAGTTCTCGACCATCGCCGGCATCGATTCGATGTCCTCGGTCAGCTCCCAGGGCTCGACCTCCATCACCATCCAGTTCAACCTCAGCCGCAACATCGACGCGGCCGCCCAGGACGTGCAGTCGGCCATCGCCGCCGCGGCCCGCCAGCTGCCGCCTAACATGCCCGCGCCGCCCTCGTACAGAAAGGTCAATCCCGCCGACCAGCCCGTGTTCTTTCTGGCGCTGCGCAGCGACACCATGCCGCTGTACCAGCTCGACGAGTACGCCGAAACAACCGTCGCCCAGCGACTGTCCATGGTCCCGGGCGTCGCCCAGGTCAACGTCTATGGCGGCCAGAAGTACGCCGTCCGCATCCAGGTCGATCCTTCGCAGCTGGCCTCCCGCGGCATCGGCCTCGATGAGGTGACGACCGCCATCCAGAAGAGCAACGTCAACCTTCCCACCGGCGTGCTGAACGGGCCGAACACCGCCTATACCGTCCAGGCGAACGGACAGCTCACCGACGCCGACGCCTATCGCCCGATGACCGTGGCTTTCCGGAACGGTTCTCCGGTCCGCCTCGGCGACCTCGGCCATGTCTTCGATTCCGTCGAGGACAACAAGACCGCGGCCTGGTTCCTCGAGAAGCGCGCCGTCATCCTGGCCGTGCAGAAGCAGCCCGGCATCAATACCGTCCAGGTCGCCGACGCGGTTCGAAACCTCGTCGACGGATTCCGCAAACAGCTGCCGCCGTCAGTCGAGCTTCTGGTTCACCGCGACCGGTCGGAGACCATCCGCGCCTCGGTCAACGACGTCAAGTTCACCCTGCTGCTGACGCTCTTCCTGGTCATCATGGTGATCTTCCTCTTCCTGAGGAACGTCTCCGCCACGGTCATTCCCAGCCTGGCGCTGCCGATGTCGGTCATCGGCACGTTCGCCGTGATGTACACGCTCCATTACTCGCTGGACAACCTCTCGCTGATGGCTCTCACCCTGTCGGTGGGGTTCGTCGTCGACGACGCCATCGTCATGCTGGAGAACATCGTCCGGCACATGGAGATGGGCGAGCCGCCGATGGAAGCGGCCTTCCGCGGATCGAAAGAGATCGGCTTCACGATTCTGTCGATGACCATCTCGCTGACCGCGGTGTTCCTCCCCGTCCTCTTCATGGGCGGCATCCTGGGACGCCTCTTCCACGAATTCGCGGTGACGATCGGCGCGGCCATCCTGGTCTCGGGATTCGTCTCGCTGACCCTCACGCCGCTGCTCAGCGCGAAGTTTCTCCGCCCGCACGAGGGCGAGCACCATGGCCGCCTGTACCAGGCCTTCGAGAACTTCTTCGATGGGCTCCTGAACCTCTACAAGGGCGGTCTGCGCTTCGTCATGCGCCATCGCTTCGCCACGCTGATGGGTTCGTTCGTCGTGCTCCTGGCTACGCTCTACCTGTTCAAGATCGTGCCGAAAGGCTTCATCCCGAGCGAAGACACGGGCCAGGTCATGATCCAGACCGAGGCGGCGCAGGGCATCTCCTTCCCGGAGATGATGAAGCACCAGCAGGCTGCAGCGAACATCGTGCAGGCCGACCCAAACGTGGCGGGGTTCTTCTCCAGTTGCGGTGGATTCCGCAATTCGAACGCGGGCATCATCTCCATCCGCCTGAAGCCGCGTGAGGAGCGCGATCTCTCGGCCGACGAGGTGATCGCGGAGCTGCGGCCGAAGCTCGCCCAGATTCCGGGGTTGCGCTCGTACCTGCAGAACCCGCCGTCGATCTCCCTCGGCGGTCGCGCTTCCCGGGCGCTCTACCAGTACACGCTGCAGTCGCCGGACACGAACGAGCTCTACACCTCCGCGCAGACGCTGCTCGACAAGGTGAAAAAGCTGCCGGGATTCGTCGATGTGTCGACCGACCTGCAGATCACCAACCCGCAGATCGCCGTCGACATCAACCGCGATCGCGCGGCCTCGTACGGTTTGACGGCAAGCCAGATCGAGGATGCGCTCTACACCGCGTACGGCTCCCGCCAGGTCTCGCAGATCTACGCACCGAACAACGAGTACCAGGTCATCCTGGAAGTCGACCCGAAGTACCAGCACGATCCTTCGGCGCTGTCGCTGTTGTATGTCCGGGCGGCCTCCGGCGAGCTCGTTCCCATCAGCGCCTTCGCCAAGCTCACGCAGAACGTCGGTCCGCTGACCGTCAACCACACCGGACAGATGCCGTCGGTGACGATCTCGTTCAACCTCAGGCCCGGCTACTCGCTCGGCGAAGCGGTGGCGGCGATCGACAACGTGAGCAAGCGCACCCTGCCGCCCACCGTCGTCACCAGCTTCCAGGGACAGGCCCAGGCCTTCCAGTCTTCGATGAAGGGCCTGGGGCTCCTGCTGATCATGGCCATTGCCGTGATCTACATGGTGCTGGGCATCCTCTACGAGAGCTTCATCCACCCGATCACGATTCTGTCGGCACTCCCGTTCGCGGGCTTCGGCGCGCTGCTGACGCTGCTGATCTTCAGGGTCGACCTCTCGATCTACGCCTTCGTGGGCGTGATCATGCTGGTCGGCCTGGTCAAGAAGAACGGCATCATGATGGTCGACTTCGCGGTCGAGGCCGAGAAGGCCGGATTGAGCGCGGAGCAGGCCATCTACGACGCCTGCGTGGTCCGCTTCCGGCCGATCATGATGACCACCATGGCCGCGCTGATGGGCACTCTGCCGATTGCGCTGGGCTTCGGAGCCGGCGCCGAGTCGCGCCGTCCGTTAGGCCTGGCGGTCGTGGGCGGCCTGCTCTTCTCGCAGACCCTGACCCTCTTCGTGACGCCGGTGTTCTACCTCTACATGGACCGCCTGCGAAGCAAGCCTGCGGCCGCGGAGGCGGAGAACGAGCTGCACGAGATGGATCTCGAGCCGCAGGAAGCCGCCGCAGGGATGTAGGCCGAGCCGCCGCAGCGGAGAGCGGGTCTCCAGACCCGCAGTCGGCTGCGGTCCCCGCGGCCGACCTCAGTGAGCGCGGCGGTCGCCGGACCAGACCACCCGGCCGGCCAGAATCGTCTCCCCACAGGCTCACGTCGCCAAACGGTGAGCCGCCACTGGTAGAATGGCTGCCCTCCAGTCATCCAGATCAGAAGAAGAATCACGCCATGCGAATCCGTTCGGCGGTAATCACTGCTTTGCTGTTGCTCGCGGGGGCACTCCACGCTGCAGAGACGAAGGAACCGATCCGCGGCCTGGTGTCGATGGGCGCGTACAAATTCGTGGTGGCGGGGACGGATCCCGTCAACACGCTGGAGCCGCTGAATGCGAAGCCGGGCATCTTCGGTGGCATCGTGTGCATCTTCGACAATCACGATCTCGACACCAAGCCTCCGAAATCCATCCTTCCGATCTACGCCTCCATGAAGAGACTCGGCACGCCGACCGAGTTTCAGACGTTCCACGAGACGCCCTCCGATTTCGAGGGCACGATCCAGAAGGCCGTCTCGCTCGGAGCCGGATCCATCGAACTCTGGCAGGACTACCAGGGCTTTCGGCTCCAGCCCGATGCCAAGTTGAAGAAATGGGCGGCGATGATCGAACGGGATACGAAGGAGTGACGGGGTTAGGCGGCGCGGACCCGCGCTGGCCAGTGAAATACGACGCGAACATGCAGCAGGCGTCCTGACTCCATCGGCTCGCTGCCCGGCATAGCTTCCGCTCACTCAAGCGGTTGATCGGCCGGCAACACCCGAGAACGAACTTCGAGGACCTTCTCCCCCGATCACGCGCCGCGATCGTCGAGTCGCGGGCGCCGCCCTCGACGATCAGAACACGTACTTCGTGATCGCGTGCACCTGCTGCAGTGCCGCGTTGAGGGCGGGTCCCGGCTCGACGCGGAAGTGATGCGAGATCTTCAGGCGCAGGTCGCCGCGGCCGGCACTCCCTGCGACGGACTCCGGCAGATCGGTCAGAGTGATGCTCAGCGGGACCTCGCCAAGGTGCTCCTCGACGATCTCACGAATCTTCTTGACGGTGTCCTCGCTCATGCGCGCGTACGGCACTTCCAGCGCGATCTCCTTCACCTTCTTGTCGCGAATGCCGTCGAGCGGGAGGATCTCCAGGGCGTTCAGCTCCGGCGTGATCGGCGCCTCGTGAAAGGCGGCGGCGTGTGCGGCGAAGCCCTGGTCGGCGGCTCCGCTCTCGACGGGCGCGACCTCGGGCTCACCGTTCTCCGCGATCGCCGCAACCGCGTCGTTGAAGCTTTCGGCGTCGGAGGGTTCCGGGGGTCGTGGTTCCTCGGTTCCTGGTTCCTCGGTTCCTGGTTCCTCGGTTCCTCGGGCTGATTCCGGACCGGCCGAACCCCGAGGAACCGAGGAACCCCCACCGAACAGTCCGAAGTTGTCTGTCCGATCGCCATACTTCTCGCGCTCGATCTCCTTCGGGTCGCGCTCTTCCTCTTCCGAGGCATCTTCCTCGCCGACCTCGAGATACGAGAATTTCGGGGTGCGCACTGCGTACGCCGAGGCCCGGCCCCGCGCCTCGGGATGGCCGCCGTACTCGTCGTCGATGTGCTGCGCCGACTGCTCGGCCGATTGCAGCGAGGCGCTCCGGCCGCCGGAGACACCGCCCGTGTCCTTGACCGCCGCCGTGAGCAGGATGGCCACGCCGTTGTCGAGCCAGCGCGCGTATTTCGCGAACAGATCGCTGAAGACCACCACGTCCACCGAGCCGACCTGGTCGTCGAGGACGAACTTGGCCATCAGCTTTCCTTCGTTCTGCCCCTTCTTGATCTTGGTGCGCTTGATCTGCGAGACGATCCCGGCGATGTTGACCGTTTCGTCAACATGTTGACTAAGTGTCTCGGTGTTCACGCCCGGCGTGGCGAACAGGCGCGTCTCTTCGAGGTACTTGTTCAGGGGGTGGCCGGAGACATAAAAGCCGAGAGTCTCCTTCTCGTAGCGCAGCATCTCCTCGTCGGACCATTCTTCCTCGTGTAGGACAGGCTTTCCAGCCTGTCCTTTCGAAAGCGAGACCGGAGGGACAGGCTGGAAAGCCTGCCCTGCACCAAAGAGCGAGCTCTGTCCCCGCTCCTTCTCGTCCTTGATCCGCTGAGCTCGGTCGGCCGTCGATTCGAGCTGGTCGAACAGCGCCTTTCGCGTCGTGCCTGCGAAATCGAACGACCCGCTCTTGATCAGCGCTTCCAGGACTTTCTTGTTGCAGGCCCGCAGGTCGACTTCCTCGCAGAACTGCAGCAGCGACCCGAAGCGCCCGACGCGGCGGCGGGCCTCCAGGATCGACTCGATGGCGCTCTCGCCGATGCCCTTCACCGCGCCGAGGCCGAAGCGGATGTTCGGACCGACGACCGTGAAGAACATGTTCGACTCGTTGACGTCGGGCGGCAGCACCTTGATGCCCATCGATCCCGCCTCGTGGATGAACTTCACCACGCTGTCGGTCTTGTCCATCTCCGACGACATCAGCGCGGCCATGAACTGCCGCGGGTGGTGCACCTTCAGCCAGGCCGTCTGGTAGGCGACCAGGGCGTAGGCCACCGAGTGGGACTTGTTGAAACCGTAGCGGGCGAACGGCTCGATGTAGTCGAAGATCTCGTTGGCCTTCTTCTTGTCGTAGCCCTCGGCGATCGCGCCGCTGACGAACTTGTCGCGCTCCGCGGCCATGATCACGGCGTCCTTCTTCCCCATGGCCTTGCGCAGCAGGTCTGCCTGGCCCAGCGAGTAGCCGGCCACGCGCTGCGCGATCTGCATGACCTGCTCCTGGTAGACGATGACGCCGTAGGTCTCCTCCAGGATCTCCTTCATGATCGGCACGAGATAACGAGCCTTGGACGTGCCGTTCTTGCGCTTCACGTACTCGTCGACCATGCCCGCGTCGAGGGCACCGGGGCGGTAGAGGGCATTGAGCGCGGCCAGATCCTCGAACTTCGTCGGGCGCGATTTCCGGAGCAGGTCCACCATGCCGCCGGACTCGAACTGGAACACTCCCTTGGCCCGCCCCTCCTGGAACAGCCGGTAGACCTCGGGATCGTCGAGCGGAATGGCGGCGATGTCGACCGACTGGCCGCTCTCCTGTTTCACCGATTTGACGGCGTCGTCGATCACCGTCAGCGTGCGCAGGCCGAGGAAGTCCATCTTCAGCAGACCCATCTTCTCGACCACGCGCATGTCGTACTGCGTCACGATCTCATCGCGGTTCGTCAGGTACAGCGGCACGTAGTTCGTGACCGGCTCGGGCGTGATGACCACTCCCGCCGCGTGCATGCCGGCGTGACGGGAGAGGCCTTCCAGGCGTTGTCCGATCTCGATGATCTTCGCCACTTCCTTGTCGTTGCGGATGGCCTCGACGAGCTGCAGGGACTCCTTCGACGCGGTCTCCAGGGTCACGTCGGGACCGGCCGGGATCGTCTTGGCCACCTTGTCGACCAGTCCGTACGGAAGGCCGAGGACGCGGCCGACGTCGCGCACGACCGATTTCGCAGCCATCGTCCCGAAGGTGATGATCTGGGCGACGTTCTCCTTGCCGTACTTCTGCCGCACGTACTCGATCACCCGCCCGCGGTTGTTCATGCAGAAGTCGACGTCGATGTCGGGCATGGAGATGCGCTCGGGATTGAGGAAGCGCTCGAACAGGAGGTCGTACTCGAGCGGGTCGACATCGGTGATTCCGAGCGAGTAGGCCACCAGCGATCCGGCCGCCGAGCCGCGGCCCGGGCCGACCGGAATGCCGCTGTCCTTGGCGTACTTGATGAAGTCCCAGACCACGAGAAAGTAGCCGGGAAATCCCATCTTCTTGATGATCTCGATCTCGCGCTCGAGACGGTCCCAGTACTCCCGCGGTTCGTGTTTCTTCTGCCTCGCCGCGAAAAGCGTGGCCATCGCAGCCATCCGCCGCTTCAGCCCTTCGCGCGCGATCTCCTCGAAGTAACTGGCGATGTCGTGGCCCTTCGGCACCGGGAACTTCGGCAGGTGGTGGCCCTTGACGTCGAGCGACATGTTCACGCGCTCGGCGATCTTCAGCGTGTTGCCGATCGCCTGCGGATAGGTGCGGAAGATCCTCTGCATCTCGTCGGCGTTCTTGACGTAGAAATCGTCCGAGTAGAACTTCATCCGCTTCTCGTCGCCGAGGGTCTTGCCGGTGCCGATGCAGAGCAGCACCTCGTGGGCGAAGGCGTCGTCCTTGCTCAGGTAATGGGAGTCGTTGGTGGCCACGAGCTCCAGGCCGGTCTCCTCGCCCAGCCGCGCCATCATCGGCACGATCTTCTGCTGATCGGGAATGCCGTGGTCCTGGATCTCGAGGAAGAAGTTCTCCGCGCCGAGGATGTCCTTGTACTGGAGCGCGGCCTCCTTGGCCTTCGTGTAGTTGCCGCCGGCCAGCGCCTGCGAGACCTCGCCCTTGAGGCACGAGGAGAGGACGATCAATCCTTCGCGGTGCTCGCGCAGCAGCTCCTTGTCGATGCGCGGCTTGTAGTAGAAGCCTTCGGTGAAACCCGCGCTGACGAGCTTGACCAGGTTCTTGTATCCCTGGTTGTTGGCGGCCAGGACGATGAGGTGGTTGTTGGCTCCGGCGTCGGCCTGCTGATCCTCGGCGAAGCCCGCTTTCTCGAGGCGCGAGCCGTAGGCGACGTACATCTCGCAGCCGATGATCGGCTTCACGCCCACACCCTTCATGGCGTTGTAGAACTCGACGGCTCCGAACATGTTGCCGTGGTCGGTGATGGCGCAGGCGGGCATTCCGAGCTGGCTGACGCGCTTGGCCAGGGCCTCGGGGCGGCTGGCGCCGTCGAGGAGGGAGTATTCGGTGTGCAGGTGGAGGTGGACGAAGGACATGAAATCGAGCCTTCAGTTTAGCGGCTCGGGCCGTGGATTTGGCACATGGGCTTGTGCAGCCCCCGACGCTCTGATGAGCCGGCGGAGCCGCGCCTCCCGTCACTCTGACTCTGAGCCGGCGGAGCCGCGGGGAAGGTGGTTGGGTGGAGCGGCGAAGCGCGGCGAAGAGTCTCAAAATGCGCGCATGTCGGAGTCTTGTCCTTGATGACCGCCGGCTCAGATTGACGGGTACCCTGCGGCTCCGCCGGCTCAGAGTCAGAGTGACGGGAATCGTAGACTCGGCCCAGACGGGACTCTACAGATCGTAGACTCGCCCCAATCGCAGCCCTCACTGCGTGATTTCCGGGCGTTCGCCGGCCGCCGCCCGGAGGTCGATCAAGTCGAGCTGCACGGCGCCTTCGTGCGACTTGAGCGTGAAGATGCGCCGCGGCACTTCCCCACCGCCGAGGGCCACCTCGCCGATCGGCTCGAACGCGCTGCGCTCGTCCTCGGCACGATCCAGCACGTCCTCGGTCACGATGACCGCGACCTTCGCTTCACTGGCCAGCGCCTCGAGCCGCGAAGCGATATCGATGACGTCGCCGATCGCGGTCTGATCGACGTGACCGTCGACGTCGATCGGCAACGAGCCGCTGTGCACGCCGATGCCGATCCGCAGGTCGTACGCCAACCGCTGCGACACCGCATGGACGTTGTTGGCGATCCGGTGCGCCGCCTCGAGCGCGTGGCCGGCATGGTCGGTGCGCCGTCCCCTGGCACTGAAGACGGCGATGACGCGATCGCCTGCGAAACGGTCGATCGCGCCTCCCTCGTCGCCGATGATGCCGGCCAGGATGCGCTGCAGATCGCTGAGACAACGCAGGACGTTTGCCGGCACATCGCCTTCAGGCGAGCCGCTCCCGACATCGCAGACGAGCACCGTCGTCTCGCGCGGTTTGCGCTTTGACGGCAGAACAGGCTCGACCGCCGCCTCGGCGACCGGCGCTGCGGCGAGCTGCGGCACGGCGACCGCGACTGCAGGCACGGCCGGCTCGGGCATCGGCCTCGTCGATTCGACCTCGGGCTGGACGGCTCGCGAGCCGCCGATGAATCGCCCGGCCACGACTCCGACCGCGAATGCGATCACCGCAATGAGAACAGTTGCCACCGCGCAACACTACCAGAGGTCTGGGAATTGAGAATTGAGAAACGGGCGGCCGTCTCTCAATTCTCAATTCTCAATTCCCACCCCGCCGCACCGCCACCATGGTTTTGTCGTCCGTGGCGTGGGCGCCGTTCTCGAAGGCGGTGATGGTGTCGAGGATGCGTGAGGGGACGTCTGCCAGCGCATAGCCACAGCTCTCGCGGACGAGCGCCTCGAGCCGTTCGTTCCCGAACTCTTCCTCCTCCGGATTTCCCGCCTCGTTCAAGCCGTCGGTGTAGAGAAACAGCGTCGACTCCGGCTCGATGACCGTGGTGGCCTCCTCGAACGAGCTGTCCGGAAGGATCCCGATCGGACGCCCGGTGGAATCGAGCTGCCGCACGCCGCCAGGCGAACAGAGGAACGGCGGGTTGTGTCCTGCATTCACGTACCGAAGCGTCCCGGTGGCCGGCGTGTAGACGCCGAAGAAGAACGTCGCGTACTTGCGGCCGCGGGCCATGCGGAACAGAAGCGCGTTGAGCCTGGCCACGAGCCGGGTGAGGTCGTTCTCGATCGGAGCGGCGACGCGCAGTGCGGCCTGAACGCTGGACATGATCAGCGCCGCGGCCACGCCTTTCCCGGAGACATCTCCGATGGCCAGTCCCAGGTCGCCGTTGGGAAGCTCGATGAAGTCGTAGTAGTCGCCGCCGACCTCGTAGCAGGGCTGGCACATGGCCACGATCTCGGTATCGCGCACGTCGACGGGAGGCGACGGAAAGAGCCGGCTCTGGATCTCGCGGCCGAGCTGGAGCTCGCGCTCCATGCGGTTCTTCTCGATCAGTTCGATGTGGAGCTTGGCGTTCTCCATGGCGATGGCCATGTGGTCGGAAATGGCGTCGAGAAAGCGGAGGTCCTTCTCGCCGAACGAGCCCTGCTTCTTGTTGAGCAGCTGCAGGACGCCGACGGTCTTGCCGTTGCGGTTGCGGATCGGGACGCAGAGCATCGATCGCGTGCGAAACCCGGAGCGCTGGTCCTGGGAACGGTCGAAGCGCGGGTCGGCGTAGGCGTCGTGAAGGATGATCGGCTCGGCGGTGGCGGCCACAGTTCCGGCCAGGCCGTGGCCGATGGGCAGCCGGATCTCGCCGGCGTGCTCGGCCACCTTCGACCAGATCTCCTTGCGGACGTCGTCGACGAAGTACAGCGTTCCCCGTTCGACGCCGAGCTCGGCGCGGGCCACGGTGAGGATCGAGGCGAAGAGCGCGTCCGCTTCGATCGAGGAGTTGATCAGCTTGGAGGCCTCGACGAGCGTCGTGAGATGCTCGATTTCCTCGCGCTCGGCCAGAGCGACCAGCATCCTCCTGAATCGCGCGTTCGCCTGCTCCGGATGGATGAACTGCACGCCCGTCTCGAAGATGTTCTGCGGCGCCGGCTCGAGTGCCGGCTGCAGATCGGAGCGGACCACGTTGCAGTCGAGGGCGATCTCCTCGCCATCCCACTGGAAGGTCAGCCTGGCCGGCCCCTGTACGCGGAGCGGCTGATCGTGCCGGACGCGAGCGCCGAGCATCCCTAGATCCACGATCGCGACCTCGCAATCCTGGATACGGCATTGAATCGGAGGGGAAAGGACGACGCGCTCGCCGTGACGGCGTTCCTGAATCAACTCGGCCATGTGAGTGGGTTCCCGGCGCGTAGTTTACCGGAACGAAGTGCTGAGTACTGAGTGCTGAGTACTGAGTAAAAGCCGCGCAACGCGCACTCAGTACTCAGTACTCAGCACTCAGTACTGGTCCGAACCATCCTGCAACTCACGAAAGTTACGAGTCGAAGGCCACGCCGCCGATGGGCTGCGAAGGACGGGAGGGATCGATCCGGATGTCGAGCAGCTCGCGAAGGTTCGTCATCTCCAGGAAGAGGTAGCGATGACGAACGCTGTGCATGGCGATGCCGAAGAAGAGAATGGCCATGACCGCGAAAAAGACGACCAGGGCGGGGCTGCTGGCAGGGAACGGTGCGGGCGATGCGCTGACGAACAGCTCCTGCGCCAGGATGAGCAGCATCAGCGGCAGGGGGAGGAAGACGAGAAGCGCCAGGATGCGGCTGGCCTGAATGCGGAAGTATGGGCGCAGGGCCAGGAGCATCAGCGAAACGAAGTAGCCGAGCATCATCGCCGAGGCGAGATGCATCTCACCGAGCGACCGCAGCGATGCGTCTCGCACACCGGCCCGCATCAGCACGATCATCCGCGTCTGCAGCATCAGGATCCACACCACCGAGGTCACGGAGGCCACCACGGAAAAAACCGCCACGAATGCGGCGAACAGGTTCCGGGCAGCCACGAGCGCGGCCATGCGGATGAAGATGGCCGCGGCCGCCATCGACGCCAGGAGCGACACGAAGATCGCCCACGCCGCCCGCGTCGATACCGGTGCGGCCAGCGCGCCGATGGCGATGAACACGGCCTGCCCGCTCTGCACCCGGTGCAGCGCCGCCGCGGCGCTGGTCAGTGCCAGGAAAAGGCAGAATGCCGTTCCGCTGTAGAAGAGAAACTTCGGCATCGCTCGGGTGAATCATCCGCGGGACGCGGGCCTGTCGCTCGTCCCCGCTGGCAAAAGTGTACACGGTTGCGGGGGGGCCGTTCATTCCTCGCGCATCGAGATGATCCGATCGAGCCGGATTTCCAGCGGGCCCTGCCGGCCGCGGAACCGCACGTACTCCGCGCCGTCGGAGGTGAACACGTCCTCAATACGGCCGCGGTCACGCTGGGCCACGCCCTCCAGATCGAACTCCAGATCCACGTCCCGCTTGTGCATTGCCGCCTCTTCGAGCTGATCGTGGTAATCGCATGAGACCGGCTCGTAACCATCGTCCGTCATGAACGCCTCCCGGTCGTTCCGATACATTTTCGGTGCCGACTCGACCGGTTGCGAGGTTACGAGGTTACGAGGTTGCCAGGTTGCCAGGTGTGCGTGCCGCCGCTCTGCTAACATTCGCGCGTCCGAGGTTTCC
Source organism: Acidobacteriota bacterium (assembly GCA_021781455.1). GTDB lineage: Bacteria > Acidobacteriota > Thermoanaerobaculia > Gp7-AA8 > Gp7-AA8 > JAJXWV01. The sequence continues at coordinate 249,259 of JAJXWV010000047.1, forward strand.
CATGAACATTCAGCCGATGCTCGCGTACGACACCATCGTCGCGCCGATCGCTTCCGCGTTCATCCTGCTGGTCATCCTCGTGGTCTCGTTCCGCTCCCGCGCGGTCGTCTTCTGCCAGTACCTGAAGCGGATGACCGGAATCCAGCTCAAGCCGAAGGACGTTCGCCGCGCTTACGGCGAACGGGGGAAGGAAGGCGTGCGGGACCTGTTCCTCGACCTGATCATCCGGGAAGACCTCAAGCGCGGGCCGCTGGCAGTGCCGGAAGAAGCGCCGGAGGAACCGGTCGGCGCGAATCCTTAGGTCGCAGGGGACGGGTCGCGAGCCGCGGGTCGCAGGTCGCAGGTTCCCCGAATCTGATTCGATCCCGGAGCACAGGCGGCCTGGCCGCCGTCAGAATTTAGCGGCGGCCGTCAGGCCGCCGAGGCAAGCGATCGGGCCAGCGTAAGAGGGCACGAAGTGCCCGACAGAATGCTCGAGGAACAGATCCAATACCTGGGGTGATCGACGGCGGCCTGACGGCCCCGCTGAATTGTGTCGGCGGCTCCCGCCGCCCCTCCCCACCTTCCCCAGGCGGGCAGATCTGTAGCACGATGCGCGGCGATGAAACGCGCATTGCTGCTTCTGTTTTTCCTGCCGGCCCTCGCTCTGGCGCAGACGAGCGAGCAGATCACCTTCCAGCGCACGTTCCTCCTTCGCAACGTCAGCGGCACGGCCTTCAACCCCGGGCCGAATCCCCATCACGTGCATCTCTACGCCGGCGACGTCTGGACGTCGTACGTCGAGGGAGCCGCATTCCTCACGCACCTCACCGAAAGCGGCCCGGCCGTGCGCGAGACCGCAAACTTCTCCACGAACTGGATCGGCATGGGCTCGCAGCGCTCTCTCGGCGCGCGCGGGCTGCTGCTGCTGCGGGCGCGCGGATCCTTCGAGCCATTGACCGTGCCGAAGGAGGGGTATCCGCAGCTCGTCCAGTTCATCTCTGCCGAAGGCGGCGGACCGCTGCTCGACCGGATGCGCGCACACGATGCGGTGGGCGAGCTCGCCGCAGACCTGGCGTTTCGCATGAGCACCGCGTCCTTCATCCATCTTTATGCCGGTGCTGTCGGAGACCCGGCGTTAGGTCCCGTGCCGTATGCGCAGCGCGCCTCCTCGGAAGAATTCGCAGAGGCGCCCTTCTCGTACGACGTGGCAGAGACGGCCCACGAGGCCACGCGCGTGCTGACCGGAGGCATCGGGGGCACGATGGCCGTCCTCGAAGGCGGCGTGTTCCACCACAGCGTGACGACGGGACGGCATGGCGGAGTGGACGACGGCCCGATCGACTCCTGGAGCGGGCGTCTGACGCTGACACCGGTGCAGAACCTGGCCCTGCAGATTTCCCACGGCGCCCTCGGCGACACGAAACGGAAGATGACCAGCGCCTCGATCAGCTATGGCACCGACCACGTGTCCAGCAGCGCCATCTGGACGCGCCGGGAGAGCGATCTCACGCCGGTGACGCTCTCGTCGTTCGCCTTCGAGCTCCTGCTGCGCGCCACGCGGAGCGCGTTCATGGCGCGCGCGGAACGCGTCGACGACCGGCTCAGCCCAAATCAGCAGCTCTTCGTCAACCCGCGAACGCACCTCACGTTCGGCTATCTCTTCGACGTGCTGGCGCGCGGCGGCTACCGGGCCGGGTTAGGCGTGAACCTCGACTACCACAACGACTTCAACACGCTCCCCGCCTACTACGGCCACAAGCCCCAGTCGATCTACCTGTTCGCGCGTGTCCGGACCGAGGCAATGCGGCGGTGAATCGGATTGCGGATTGCGCCCCCGTCACTCTGAGCCGGCGGAACCGCGGGGGTGGTTGGACGGGCGGGAGCGGTGAAGCGCGGCGAAGAGTCTCTTACCGGGACGATTTGTAAGAGCGTCAAGGGGGGGGCAGGCTGGAAAGCCTGCCCTACACGGGGGCCTACTCCCCCAGCCGCTCGCGCAGCGTCCGCAGCTCCTCGGTGAGCGCGGCCACCTGCTCCTCGAGCCGGACCACGCGCGCAGAGAGCGGCTCGGCCGACGGGCGCGACTGGTGTTCTTCCGGCTCGGCGACATCGACGACTGAGCCGCCGATGGCGTGCATCCAGCGCTGCTCCTTCTGGCCGGGCCTTCTCGACAGCTCGACGACGAGCGGCTCGCTCTGGGAAGCCATGTCCCGCAACAGGTTCTCGACTTCGGCGATGCTCTCGAACGACTGCAGCCGGTCGCTGCGCCCGCGCAACTCCCCCGCCGTCTGCGCGCCGCGAAGCATCAGCAGCGTGAGCAGCGCCTTCTCCCGGCGGTTGATGTGCCAGACGTGATCGAGATTGTGGTCGTAGCGGACGGCGCGTCCGCCTAACACCTTCCAGACGAGCTTCTCGTCCTGCAGGCGGTCCAGTGCGCGCGCCAGATCGGCTTCGCCGAGGTCCATGACCGGCTCCCGGTTCGACTTCTGATCGCAGGCGGCGAGCAGTGCGTTGAGGGTCAGCGGGTAGTACTCCGGCGTGGTCAGCTGCTTCTCCATCAGGCTTCCGAGAACGCGGATCTCGACCGGGTCGAGAGGCCGCGGAAGCTTCGGCCGCTGCGTGGATTCCGTGTCGAGGGGCGGGACGTAGCTCATGGGGCGGGATTGTATGCGCGCGAGGTTTGCGTGGGTGGTCGCCGGGTCACCGAGTCACCCGGTCACCCGGTAGAACCCGGTGACTCGGTGACCTGGTGACCTCGTGACCGCCTCACACGCCGGTTGCCAGGTCACCCCTTCACCGCGAACAGCGGCTCGCTCGCCTTTCGCGGCCGGCCGAAGTAGTTGTCCACGCGCATCGACACGCGGCGGGCCAGGGCCATGAAGGTCGTCATCTTGCCGCCGAACACGTTGATGAGGTTTCCCCGTCGCAGGACCCGGTACTCGCGGCCGATGGCGCTCGGGTTCGAGGCCCGGCCGACGAGCGGGCGGACTCCGGCAAACGTCGAAGCGATGTCGGAAACCGAGATCGGGTTGCGGAAGTAGCGGTTGAATCGCGCGATCAGGTACTCGATCTCCGCCGGCGATGGGGCCACGGAGTCCGCCGGCTCCTTCTGCACGACCTCCGTGGTCCCGACGAGCGTCGCTCCCTTCCACGGCAGGACGAAGAAGACCCGGCGGTCGTCGATCGACTGCAGGAGGGCCCCTACGTCGCTGATCTGCTGCTTCAGCACGAGATGCGTCCCGCGCACGAGCGAAAGCCGGTAGGAGGCGCGGATGTGGTTGGCGTCGAGGATCTCGTTGACCCACGGTCCGGCCGCGTTGACGACGAGGTCGAAGCGCTGCTCGGCGCCGTCCGAGGTGCGTACGATCCAGCCGTTTCCATCGGATCGCAGTGCGTCGACGCGCGTGAGCTCGCGAGCGCTCGCCCCTTCGCGGACCGCCGACGCGATGACGGTGCAGACGAGCTCGCGATCGTCGACCTGCGCGTCCCAGTACGAAAAACCGCCGCGCAGCCCGTCGCGCCGGATCGGCACACGAGCGGCGATCTGCTCGGCCGACAGCGAGCGATGGCGATGGATGTTCCGCTTCCCGGCCAGGAGGTCGTAGAGCATGAGCCCGACTTTGATCTCGAATCGCGTGCGGGGACTGTCGTCGTAGACCGGCAGGAGAATCTCCAGCGGCCTGACCAGCTGCGGCAGGTGCTCGAGGAGCCAGCCGCGTTCGTGGAGCGACTCGCGCACGAGACCGATCTGGAAGTTCTCGAGATAGCGCAGGCCGCCATGGATCATCTTGGTCGTCGCCGACGAGGTCTGCGCTCCGAACGAGCCCTTTTCGAAAAGCTCGACCGAGTAGCGTTTGCGCGCCAGCTCCCAGGCGATGCCCGCGCCGTTGATGCCGCCGCCGATGATGGCCACGCGCGGACGCGGGCCGGGAGTCAGCGAGCTACGGATCACGTCGACAGTCATGGGCTTGCGTCCAGCGCAAAGAGGCGCCGGACATGGCAGCCCAAATGCAATGGCTGAGCCCTGTGAGCCTTCAAGAGCTCGTGGCCGCTCCGGTCTTCCGCCGGACGGACGATTCCGACAACGGTGACCTCGCCATCATGCTGACCGGCGGGGGCGCCCGAGCTGCTTATCAGGTCGGCCTGCTGCGCGGCATCGCCCGGCACTTCCCTAACCTTCGTTTTCAAATCATCACCGGCGCGTCGGCCGGCGCCATCAATGCCATCTTCCTGGCCGCTCACGAAGGCACGTTGACCGAGAAGATCGACAACATGGCCGAGGCCTGGAGCGAGCTTCAGTGCGACCATATTTTCCGCTTCGACGTGCGCTCCGTGATTCCGTTCCGCTCGGCGCTCGCTTCGCTTTTTCCGCGGCACAAGTGGAGCCGGCCGCATGGAGTCTTCGACACCACGCCGCTGCGCCGGTTGCTCGAGCGTGTCCTGCACACGGACTCTGGCGTTCCCATCGACGGCGTCATCCGCAATGTCCGCTCCGGAGATCTGCATGCAGTGGCGCTCATCACCCTCGATTATTCGACTGGCCAGAGTGTTCGCTGGGTGCAAGGGCGGGCCATGGATGTCTTCGAAGGGCCGAACCGCCGCAGCGCCAGGACCGAGCTGACCATCGAGCACGTCCTCGCTTCGGCCGCACTGCCATTCGTCTTCCCGGCCGTGCGCATCGGTTCGCAGTGGCACGGCGATGGTGGCATCCGCCTCGCGGCGCCCCTCTCCTCCGCCGTTCACCTCGGCGCCGGCCGCATCGTGGCCATGTCCACCGGTTATCAGCGCACTGCCGACGAGGCGGACACGCCGGTGGTGACCGGCTATCCGCCGGCGATGCAGATCCTGTCGCAGCTGGTCAACGCCGTATTCATCGACGCCATCGAGGAGGACGTCACCCGGATGGAACGAATGAACGACATGATCCGGCGCCTCAGCCCCGCGGAGCGAAACGGCTTCAAGCCCATCGACCTCCTGGTCCTCCGCCCATCCGTCGACCTCGGCAAACTGGCCGCCGAATACGAGCAGTACCTGCCGCGCAGTCTCAAGATGCTGATGCGCTCACTGGGGACGAAAGAGACGGCTTCTCCCGATTTCATCTCCATGCTCATGTTCGAGCCTCGCTACACGGAGCGTCTCCTGGCCATCGGCGAGGCGGATGTGGAATCGCGGCTCGACGAGCTGCGCTGCTTTTTCGAGGAGGACGCCCAGGCGCTGAGCGCCGTGTGAGGCGGGCGGACGAGCCGATTCCCTGCGATCGCGAACGGGCGCAGCCGCGTGCCGCTTCGCACCAGCAGTGCGGAACTGAGATAATCGCGCTCAACCTATGGCGGTCCTACGTCTCGAGCTTCTCGGCGATTATCAGATTCACTCTGCGTCAGGCGATCTCGTCACGTTGTCGGCGAAGAAGTCGCTGGCGCTCCTCGCCTATCTTTCCGTCAAGCCCGGCCAGCGCGTGTCGCGGGACAAGATCGCAGGACTGCTCTGGAGCAGCACGGGACCCGAGCAGGCGCGCCAGAGCCTGCGCCAGCTGCTTTCGACGCTGCGCAAGGAGCTGGCTCAGCTTTCCCCCGACCACGTCATCCTCGTCGAGGAATCGGATTTTCTTGGGCTCGACACGGCGCTCGTCAGCGCCGATGTCGCCGAGTTCGAGATGCTGCTGGCGACCGGCACCGAGGAGTCTCTCCAGAAAGCGCTGGTGCTTTATCGAGGCGATTTCCTCGACGGCTTCACCATCACCGAAGACCGCTTCGACCAGTGGGTGCTGGGCGAGCGCGACCGGCTTCACCGGGCTGCGCTGCGCGCGCACACGTACCTCGTCGAGACGCTGACCAAACGCGGAGCGGCGGATGAAGCGATCGGCGTAGCGCAGCAGTCGCTGCGGATCGATCCGCTGCAGGAGGCCATGCACCGCACTCTCATGCGGCTCTACATGCAGGGCGGCGACTACTCGGCGGCCCTCCAGCAGTACGACACCTGCGCACGCGTTCTCAAGCGGGAGCTGGGTGTCGATCCGGACGCCGAGACGCGCGCGCTGCAGCAGAACATCGCCCAGCTGCGCTCGAAGCGCGCCACCCATCAGCCGTCCGCGAAAGAGCGGGCCACGACGATTCTCGTCGTCGAGGACAACGTGCTCAACCGCGAGCTGACCAATGCCGTGCTCAAGTCGGCAGGCTATGACGTCCTGGTCGCCAAGGACGGCGCCGAGGCGTTGATGCTGCTCGGCCACGTGAGTGTCGACCTGATGCTGCTCGACATCGACCTTCCTTTCGTCGACGGCCACACCGTGCTGCAGGCCGTCAAGGAGAAGGGCATCACCATCCCCGCGATCTTCGTCTCCGGCCTGCCCGGCGAAGAGCCCGAGGTCAAGGCCTTCGAGATCGGCGCCGTCGACTTCATCCACAAGCCGGTGAAGAACACGGTGCTACTGGCGCGGGTCAAGCGGGCCCTCGGCGAGTCTTCCTGAGTCCCGAGTCCCGTCACTCTGAGCCGGCGGACCCGCCGGGGTGCGGACGGGCGGGAGCGGTGGAGCGCGGCGAAGAGTCTCTTACCGGGACGATTCGTAGGCTGGAGACTCTTCGCCGCGCTGCGCCGCTCCACCCAACCGCCCTTCCCCGCGGCTCCCCCGGCTCAGAGTGACGGGAGGTCGTCCCGATTGCTAGCGTGCCCGCAAGCCCTATTCGCTCGCCACGGCGCAGATCGCGCGAACGGCTCGCTGGAGCTCGGCCTCATCGGATTTTCCGATCACTTCCACGCGACCGGTGAGTTTCCGGCGAACCTCGTCACGATCCGAGCTGGTCATGACGATCACATTGTCGAGCTCGTCACCGACCTCTTCGCGAAGGTACGTCAGGACGCCGAAACCGCTGTGCCGCGGCAGGTCGGCGTCGATCACGATGGCGTCGTAGGCCTCCGACTCGAGCTTCTGGATGGCGTCCCATCCGTCCGTAGCGGTGTCGGTGGTCAACCGCGACTGCCCGCCCGCGCGTTCGATCGCCTGGGAGATGAGAGGGTTGTCTTCGACCACCAGGATTCTCATGGGAGCCCTCGAGGCACCCATGCAAACGCTGCGCAAGGTCTGCCACGAAGCCTAGGCAATGCAGCGCAGAATCGCCTCGGCCGACCTCACCACGTCCTCGTCCGACGTCGACCAGTTCGAGACCGAGATGCGCATCGCGGCCACGCCGTGCCACGTCGTTCCGGCGAGCCAGCACGTGCCTTCGCGCTGGACGCGGGCGATGACGTCGCGGGTGAGCTTGTCGTCGTCACCAAAGCGGACCAGAACCTGGTTGAGGACCACGTCGTTGAGGATCTTCACACGAGGATCGCGCCCGAGGATCTCGGCGAAGCGGCGGGCATGAGCGCAACAGCGGTCGACGAGGTTCTCCACACCGCGGCGGCCAAGGGCGCGCAGAGCTGCATACACAGTGAAGCCGCGGCCCCGGCGCGAGAAGTCGGGAACCCAGTCGACCGAATCGCGCTCCGCTCCGGTGGTCTGCTCGAGATAGGCGGCGCTGACGGTCATGGCGGCGCGGTGCACCGCCGGGTCGCGGACGATCACGATTCCGTTGTCGAATGGCACGTTGAGCCACTTGTGGGCGTCGGTGGCCCATGAATCGGCGAGCTCGGCGCCATCGAGAAGTGACCGGCGGTCGCGGCTGGCGCGTCCCCACAGGCCGAACGCGGCGTCGACGTGCAGCCAGGCGCCGTGCTCGTGCGCGATCGAGGCGATCTCGCGCAGCGGATCCACGGCTCCGGTATTCACGTTACCCGCCTGCGCGCAGACGATGGTCGGCCGCTTCGAGCCGCGCAGCAGATCCGCAAGAGCATCCGGACGCATCCGTCCCTGCCCGTCCGTCGCGGCTTCGCGCAGGGACTTCAGCCCGAATCCCAGCATGCGCAGAGACGTATGGATCGTGACGTGCGCCTCGGCTCCCGCCACGATGTCGACCGCCGGCGCACCGGCCAGGCCGCCTTCCTCGACGTTCCAACCGGCTTGCCGCAGCACGCCGTGACGGGCAGCCGCGAGCGCGGTGAAATTCGCCATCTGCCCACCCGTGACGAATCCGACACTCGATTGGCGCGGCAGATCGAGAACGTCGAGCAGCCATTCGCGGGCGATCTCCTCGACGACCGAAGCGAGCGGCGAAACCGCGAAGATCCCGCTGTTCTGGTCCCACGACGACACCAGCCAGTCGGTCGCCACGGCCACGGGAAGCGACCCACCGATGACGAAGCCGAAATAGCGTGGACCCGCGCTGCCGACCGTACCGCGAGGCGCCTGCTGCGCAAGCGCGTCGATGACGGCATCCGGGCTCTCGCCCTGGTCGGTCAGCGGGACGCGCAGCGCGGCGAGAAGCTCATCCCGAGTCGCCCGCGCGCCGACATGCCGCTCGGGCAGAGCCTCCAGATATTCGACGGCGTAACCGGCGGCGCGATGCAGAATCTCCTCGTTGACGATCTTCATGGCGCGCAACGATAAGGCACTGCGGGAGCGGATGTGGATGGAACTTCTGCTGACGTTGGGGCAACCTCATAGTGCTGAGTACTGAGTGCTGAGTACTGAGTGCTGAGTACTGAGTCCGCCCACCCGACCTGGGGCTACTCAGTACTCAGCACTCGGTACTCAGCACTACTCAGCACTATGAGCGCCGCGGAATGTTTGGGTTTTCAGGGCGTTAGCACAAAAACGTGAAGCCACGAACAACGCGCCAGATTCGCATCGGCAACATCGCCATTGGCGGCAGCAGTCCCATCGCCGTCCAGTCGATGGCCGCCACGCGAACGCAGGACATCGCCGCCACGATCCGCCAGGTGGAGCTGCTCGAGGCTGCCGGTGCCGACGTCATCCGCATTGCCGTGGACAATCCGAAGGACGTCGCCGCCCTGGCGGAGATCCGCAAGGCCCGGCCGAACGCCAACCTCTCGATCGACCTGCAGGAGAACTACCGGCTGGCCGAAAAGGTCGCGCCGTACGTGCAGAAGCTCCGCTACAACCCCGGTCACCTCTACCATCTCGAGCGCGAGAAGCCGATCCGGGAGAAAGTGGGCTGGCTGGTCGAAGTGGCGCGCGCACACGGCTGCGCGATGCGCATCGGGGTGAACGCCGGATCGGTCGACCCCGAGAAGCTTTCGAAATACGCGCACGGCGATTCCGTCACTCCGATGCTGGAGTCGGCTCTCGAGCACTGTGCGATGCTCGACGACCTCGGCTTCGACCAGTACTGTGTCTCGCTGAAGGATTCCGATCCGAACAAGGTCGTGGACGCCAATCTCCGCTTTGCCGCCGCCCGTCCCGATGTGCCGCTGCACCTCGGCGTGACCGAGGCCGGCATGCCGCCCGACGGGATCATCAAGACCCGCGTGGCGTTCGAGCAGCTCATCAGCCGCGGCATCGGCGACACCATCCGGGTCTCGCTCACGCTCCCCTTCGAACGCAAGGGCGACGAGATCACGGTCGGCCACCAGATCCTCGACGACATCGCCGCGGGCCGCTTCCGATCCGTGCCCCACTTCGAGCAGAAGGGGCTGAACATCATCAGCTGCCCGTCGTGCTCGCGCGTCGAGAACGAGGCCTTCATCGACCTCGCTCACAACGTGAAGGAGATGACGGCGTATGCGAAACAGCACGACATCACCATCGCCGTGATGGGCTGCCGCGTGAACGGACCCGGTGAAACGGACGACGCCGATCTGGGCATGTGGTGCGCCCCGAGCTTCGTCAACCTCAAGCGCGGCCCGAAGACGATCGGGCAGTTCACGTACGAGGAGATTCTCTCTCGCGTCCGCGTCGAGCTAGACCGGATCATCGGCGAGCGGGCACGTGACGCGCTAAAGGCCACGGTGTGAAGCGCGTTCACTACCTCTCCCTGTCGCTGCTGGTCATCCTCGCCGATGCGTTGACCAAGTGGGCCGTGGCCGCATCCATCGATCTGCACGAGGCCATTCCGGTCATCCCGAATCTCTTCCAGCTGGTCCACGTGCGCAACTCCGGCGCTGCCTTCGGCATCGGAGCCAACACCGACTCGCAGATCGTTCCCCTGCTCCTCAACGCAGGCGCGCTGGCCGTGTTTTTCGTGGTGGTGGTCTACGCGTTCCGGGCCGCGGTGACCGACCGGGTCCTGCAGGTCGGCCTGCACCTGATCCTCGGCGGCGCGATCGGGAATCTCATCGACCGCTTTCGCTTCGGCTACGTGGTCGACTTCCTCGACTTCTCGCTGCGCGACCACCACTGGCCGGCGTTCAACGTCGCCGACTCCGCGATCTGCGTCGGCATCGTGCTGCTGTTCCTCGACATGAGGCGGAAGCCAGCCGCCGCGACCGATCCTGCGTAGGACGGACGATCCCATGGCACCGATGGGAGCATGATCATCGTCCCATTCGTCCCATAGGTCGCATTCGACCCATTCCGAATACCATTCTGGGCATGACATGGCGGACTGCCGTTGCCGCTCTGGTTCTCCTCTGCCTTTTCGCGGGAGCCTTTCAGCGCGCCTACTGGACGATCTTCGGCGCTGACCGCGCCGCACTCCAGGCCTGGCTCACTGAGCGCCCGTATTCGAAAATGCCGGGCCTGAGGCAATTCATGACGGGCGTCCGCGACCACACGCGGGACGGCGACCGCATCGCAATCATCCTCCCCGCGCGCCGATGGGAAGGCGGCTACGCGTACGGGTTCATCCGCTCGACCTATCTGCTGGCCGGGCGCCGGACGGTGCCGCTTCTCAACCAGGGCGACCAGCCGCTGCCGGCGAATCTCGAGCGCGCGACGCACCTCGCCGCGTGGGGAGTGGCCCTTCCGCCGATTCGCGGTTTCGAGCCGGCGTGGCGCTCGCCGGACGGCGTGCTCCTGCAAAGGCGACGATGATCGAGACCCTTCTGTCCATCGCCGTGGCATTCGTCGCCGGCTGCGCCGCGGTATTCGGGTCCGGCGTGCGCCGGCCGCTCCTTCGCGCCATGGGCGAGGCGTGGCTCCTCGGCATCGCCCTCTGCGCCGGATCGCTCTTCGCGCTGGCGCTCGCCGGCATCGCGTGGTCGCTGGCCAGAGCGCTGATCGTCGTCGCCGTCGTCACAGCGGTGCTGATGATCGTGGGACTGAGGCGTCGAGCGACGGAAGAAAACGCCGCGAGCGACGCGGGTGACCGCAGAAGCTGGGTGAGCGCGATCTTCGACCTGCTGACGGCGGCGACCATCGCCGGCTACGCGCTGCTGGCCACGGCCGGGCCGCTCGCGGAGATCGACTTCGTGGCCATGTGGGGACTGAAGGCGCGTGCGTTCTGGATCGCGCGAGGTCTGGACTGGTCGTTCCTCGAGAGCCCCTGGTACAACTGGATCCACGCCGACTATCCGCCGCTGCTGCCGCTGACATTCGACTGGACGACGCTTTTTCAGGGCCAGTGGGACGACCGGTGGCTCGGCGCCCTCTACCCCTGTTTTGCGCTGGCGGTGCTTCTCATCATTCGCTCGCTGCTCGAGGAGGAGCTCGGCTCGCCGGTTTATGCGGCCGCGGTGACGCTGGCCCTCGCGCCCGCGGCGGCGTCGCCGTGGATCGGGATCGCGGAAGGGCCGCTGCTCGCGTATGGAACCGCAGGCGTTCTTCTGCTGCGCCGGGCACTGCGCGATCAGATCGCAGATCGCAGATCGCAGATCGCAGGTTCGACCGGCGCTCTGAGCATCGAGTATGCCTCTCTGTTTCTCGGGTGCGCGGCAGCAACGAAGAACGAAGGGATGGCACTGCTCCTGGCTGCGGCGCTGGCGATGCTCGTGTCAACGCGAAATCGCGCCGCCGTGTGGCGGCTGTGGCCGGCGGTCGCGATCGCGGCGCCATGGCTGCTGGTCCGAGCGGTTTTTTCGTTCTCCACCGATCTCGCACGTGGCCAGCCTTGGCTGCGGGTCATCGAGAACGCGCGCCATCTGTCGGTGCTGATGCATGGAATCGCCGCGCAGACGAGCGGCCACTACCTCTTCTGGATCGGCGTCATCGCAGCCTTGGTCTTGTCGTTCCGTCGGGCCGTACACGAGGAGAGGCTCGTCCTCGTCACGGTCGGCTTGCTGTTGCTGTTCGACGTGATCGCTTCGCTCTCGACCGCGCAGGGCGTGGCCTGGCTGGTGCGCTGGTCGTGGGAGAGGCTGCTCGCGCAGGTCGCGTTGATGGCAGGGTTCACCGCCGCGGTGCTGATCGATGGAGTGCGGGCGTCCCGCCCGCAACCGCCGGACGTCTCGTCCGGCGGTCTTGCACCTCGTTGAACAAACGGCCGGGCGGGACGCCCGGCCGGTGCGGGCGGGACGCCCGGCCGGTGCGGGCGGGACGCCCGCACTCCTCGGCGCGACGGTGCTGATCGACGGAGTGCGGGCGTCCCGCCCGCAACCGCCGGAGGTCTCCTCCGGCGGTCTCGCACCTCGTTGAACAAACGGCCGGGCGGGACGCCCGGCCGGTGCGGGCGGGACGCCCGCACTCCTCGGCGCGACGGTGCTGATCGACGGAGTGCGGGCGTCTCGCCCGCAACCGCCGGACGTCTCGTCCGGCGGTCTCGCACCTCGTTGAACAAACGGCCGGGCGGGACGCCCGGCCGGTGCGGGCGGGACGCCCGCACTCCTAGACGGCGATCTCTTTCAGATCCTTCGCTACTTCGAGCCGCGGCTCTGTGAGCTCCTGAACCTGCTCCGGCGTCACGCCCGGTGCGACCTCGACCAGTTTCAGGCCTCTGCCGGTCACGTCGAGGACGCAGTAATCGGTGATGATCCTGTTCACGCATCCGACGCCGGTCAACGGCAGGCCGCACTTCTTCAGAATCTTCTTCTCTCCCTTTTTCGTGACGTGCTCCATCGTCACGATGAGCCGCTTCGCGCCGGCGACGAGGTCCATGGCGCCGCCCATTCCCTTGACCATCGCGCCGGGGACCATCCAATTGGCGATGTCACCCTTCTCGGATACCTGCATGGCCCCGAGAATCGAGAGGTCGATTTTTCCGCCGCGAATCATGGCGAAGGAGTCGGCACTGGAGAAGAACGCGGCGCCGGGAATGATGGTGACGGTCTGTTTTCCGGCGTTGATCAGATCGGCATCGATCTCGGCTTCGGTCGGAAAGGGGCCGAGGCCGAGGATGCCGTTCTCGGATTGGAGAATGACCTCCATGCCGGGAGGGATGCAGTTGGCGACGAGCGTCGGCATGCCGATGCCCAGGTTGACGTAATAGCCGTCGCGCAGCTCCTGCGAGGCGCGTCTGACGATCTGTTCTCGATTCAGTGGCATTGCTGTTCCCCGACGGCGAAAACTACCACAAGTGAAATGTGCGTGAGACAATCGCGGCGTGGGCGAGTTCCGCCGCGGCACACTTGCGGTCATGGCCGCTCACCTCTTCGCAGGCCTGCTATTCCTGGCGCCCGGTTACATCCGCCCCGACTCGATCGCAACGTACCAATACGTGCGATCGGCCGTGTTCGACGGCGATTTCTCCTTCTTCAACGAGTGGTCGATGAGCGGCCTGGTGCGGGGCGGTGTGACGCTCTTTTCCGAAGTGACGCGAACCGGCGCCCTGTCGAATCACTGGTGGATCGGCACGTCGATTCTGACTGCGCCGTTCTACCTCGCCGCGCGCGCCGTCGACACCTTCGCCGGAGCCACGGCCGCGCCTGGATTCCTGGGACTCTACGGCGTGGTGCTGGCGTGGTGCTCGGTGCTGTTCGCCGCGATCGCGATGGCGGTGGCATGGCGATTCGTCCGTGAATCAGTCGGCCCGGCGCGTGCTGCGTTCGTCGTCGCCGCGATCTCTCTCGGCACGCCGCTGTTCTTCTACACGTTCCGGCTGCCCCTCGGCACCCACGCCGCCGGCGCGATGTGCGTGGCCCTGATGATCGCCGCTCTTCGCATCGACGACGATCGAAGAGGCGGCCTCGCGGTGGGTCTTGCCGCAGGACTCGCGATCGCCACGCGGCTTCAGCATTTCGTGCTCATTCCGGCGCTCATCTATGCCGGGGTTTCAGCGAAAAGGCCGCGGAGCTGGTGGACCCGAGCCATCGGCGGCGGCGCGCTCCCCCTGATCGCGCAGGCCATCGCCTGGTGGTCGATCTACGGGACCCCGCTCGGACCGCTGACCGGCGGCGCGAACCTGCAGGGAACGACGTGGATGCCGTTCCAGCACATAGCCCTCGCCGAAGCTCTGCTGTCGAGCTATCACGGCCTTTTCTCGTGGTCTCCGCTGGCCGTTCTGAGCGTCGCGGGATGGTTCCTCGGCCTGAAGCGAGACCGCCGGCTGGCGTTGACGCTGCTGCTGATGTTCGCCGGCGAGTGGGTCGCGAACGGGACCTTCGACCGCTACTTCTGGGGTGGAACGTCGTTCGGCGCGCGGCGGTTCGTCGACCTGGCCGTGCCGTTTGCGATCGGACTGGCGTGGCTGGTGGCGGAATGGCGTGGTGCGATTGTCGTGGCGGTGCCGCTGGTCGCCTGGTCGATGGCGCTGATGATCGCCGCCAGCGACGGCGCGCTGTCACTGGCAAGATACGTCAGCGCGAGCGAGTTGTTCGAGGCCGCGAGAACCTTGCGTCCGTTTCCCCTCCACCTTCCCCCGCCCTCGCAAACGCTGATCGCCATCTGCGTCGTGGCCGTCGTCTGCGCAATCGTGGTTGCGATGCGGCGGCGAATCGTCGGCTTCGCGACCGCGTACAGCGTGATCGTCGTCTGCGCGGTCTTGGTCGTTGCCCTGCGCACGCCCGCGGCGGCGCGACGAGATGCGGTGCGCCTGCACATCGACATGCGAGCCTCGTCGCAGCTCGGTCCGCTCTACGACGAGCGCACTCTGCTGGGCGATGAGATCGCGTGGGCGCGCGCCACCGGCCATCTCGACCGCGCTGCCTCGACCTCGCGCGAAGTGGCCGCAATCGATCGCCTGACTCGCGCGATCGAGCAGGGCGGCACTCGCTGATGACGGTCCGCCTTATGTGAAAATGGCCGCAGTGAAGGATGACAGCACGAAGCTGACCGGCGCAGCCTTTGCGGTCTGCCTCCTCGCCGGCCTCATCGTCCGAGTGGCCCTGACGGCGACCTCGGTCGGCACGAACGACGTCGTATTCATGATCATGTGGGCGCGGCTGGCGAACGAGTTCGGCATCGCCCACGCCTACGCGCACAACGCCGTCCTCAATCACCCGCCGCTGTCGCTGCTGAGCTTTCACCTGATGGACCTGGCGGCGCGCCGCATCGGCATCGAGTACACCGACGTGATGCGCCTCGTGCAGATCGCCGCGGACGTCGTCACGACGGCGGCTCTCGCCAGGATCGCTCGGCTCAAGGGCTTCGACGCGCGCGCCGTTTCGTTGATGTTCTGGCTCTCGCCCGCGGCGATCGCAATCTCCGCCTTCCACTGCAACACCGACCCGACCATGGTGGCGCTCACGACCGTCGCGGTGATGCTCGCCCTCGATGATCGCGCGACATGGAGCGGAGCCGCTCTCGCGCTCGCCACAGGCATCAAGATCCTGCCCCTGCTCGCCCTGCCGATCTTCTTCATCGTCCTGGCGCGCCGCCGCGCCGCATTCCTCGGCGCGTTCGCTGCCGTTGCGTTCGTGATCTTCGTACCGGCCCGCCTGATCGGCGGTCCGGCCGTCTGGCGCAATGTCTTCGCCTACAGCGGCTTTCCCGGAAAGTGGGGAATCACCGGCATCTTCTACAACGCCGGACTGCGGTTGGGCGCCGGACGTCCGTTCGTGTTGCTCGCTTATGCCTACGCGGAGTACGGCAAATACGTTCTGGCCATTGCCCTGGTTGCACTCTTCGCGTGGTTATGGCGGTCGCGATCGGATCGCGCAAACGCGCTGACCGCGGCGGTCCCGCTCGCATTCCTGCTCGCGATCTTTCTCGCCCCCGGCTTCGGCATTCAGTACCTCGTCTGGCCGCTGCCGTTGCTGCCGTTCCTGCTGCCGCGGAGCTGGGCGCTCGCGCTGAACGCCGCGTTCTCGGCATACGCGTTCCTCGCCTACACGATCTGGTCGCGTGGTTTTCCGTGGTGGTATGCCGATTCGGTGGCGCCGACTCCCGGCAAGATCTGGGTGACGATCGTCGGGATCCCGGTGTGGCTGTTGACCGGCGCGGCCATCGCGGTTGCCATCCGCAACCGGCGCCTTTGGACCGCGCCGCAGCCGGACGCGGTCACGCCTTCCTGATGGTCCGCTGCTCGATCCGCTTCACGCGCGGCGCGACGACCAGACGATGCACGAACACTCCCGGCGTGTGGATGCAATCAGGATTGAGCTCGCCCGGCTCGACGAGATGTTCGACCTCGGCGATGCAAACCTTCCCCGCCGTGGCCGCCATCGGATTGAAGTTGCGCGCACTCTTGCGATAGACGAGATTGCCGAGGCGGTCGCCCTTCCAGGCCGCGACGAGTGAGAAGTCGCCGATGATCCCGCGCTCCATTACATACATCCGCCCGTCGAACTCGCGCGTCTCCTTCCCTTCCGCCACCACCGTGCCGTAGCCGGCCGGCGTGAAGAACGCCGGAATCCCGGCGCCTCCGGCGCGCATGCGCTCGGCCAGCGTTCCCTGCGGGCAGAACTCCACCTCCAGCTCGCTGGCCAGGAACTGCCGCTCGAACTCGGCGTTCTCGCCGACATAGGAGGAGACCATCTTCCTGACCTGCTTGCTCTGGAGGAGCTGCCCGAGGCCCCAGTCGTCGACGCCGGCATTGTTCGACACGCAGGTGAGGTTCTTCACGTTGCGCTTGACCAGGGCGTTGATGAGGTTCTCGGGGATGCCGCAGAGGCCGAAACCGCCGACGACGAGCATGGCGCCGTCGGAGATGTCTTTGACCGCCTCGTCAGCCGAAGCGACGACTTTGTTGATCATGCGGCGGAAGATATCAAAAGAGTGCTGAGTACTGAGTGCTGAGTACTGAGTGCTGAGTACTGAGTGCTGAGTACTGAGTGCTGAGTACTGAGTGGCACGAGGCACGAGGAGGCTGTATGGGATTCTTTCGTGTCTCTGGGTCCCAGGTCGATTTGACTCAGTACTCAGCACTCAGGACTCAGTACTTCGTTACAATGCGCCGTCTTTCCCGGAGGTCACCCGAAATGGCAACACAGGAACAAGTTCTCGATGCGCTGAGGAAGGTCAAGTTTCCGGGGCTTTCTCGCGACATCGTTTCGTTCGGATTCGTGCAGGATGTGCGCGTCGAAGGCGGCGCGGTCTCATTCACGATCCGCTTTCAGACTGAGAATCCAGCCGTGGGCGCAACGCTCGGTCGTGATGCCGAAGCGGCCGTCAAGGCCCTTCCCGACGTCACCAGCGTCCAGGTTCAGCTCGACGTCGCCCCGCGGCAGCAGATGCAGGCCGCTCCGGCGCACGGCGAGCAGGGCATCCTCGAAGGCGTCAAGTACAAGATCGCCGTCGCCAGCGGCAAGGGGGGCGTCGGCAAGTCGACGGTCTCCACGAATCTCGCCCTCGCCCTCCGTTCTCTCGGCTACACCGTCGGCCTTCTCGATGCCGACATCTACGGGCCTTCCCAGCAGATGATGCTCGGAATCGCAGGGCACCCGCAGATCGACGAAGTCGACGAGAAGATCATGCCGATGGAGAACCACGGCGTGAAGACGATGTCCCTCGGCCTCATCACCGACCCCGACACGCCCGTCATCTGGCGCGGTCCGATGGTCATGAAGGCGCTCGACCAGTTCCTCACCGACGTCAAATGGGGCGATCTCGATTTCATGATCATCGACCTCCCTCCCGGCACCGGCGACGCGCAGCTGACCATGACCCAGAAGGTCCCGCTCACCGGAGCAGTCGTCGTGACGACTCCTCAGGACGTGGCGCTCATCGATGCGCGCAAGGGCCTGGCGATGTTCCGCAAAGTCAACGTGCCGGTCCTTGGCATCATCGAGAACATGAGCTACTACATCTGCCGCCACTGCGGCGAGCGCGAGGAGATCTTCGGACACGGCGGCGGGCGCAAGACCGCGGACATGCTGAACGTGCCTTTCCTCGGCGAGGTGCCGCTCGACCCGCGCGTCGTGGTGGGCGGCGATTCCGGCGAACCGATCGTGGTTCTCGAGCCAACTTCACCCGCAGCGCTGGCCTTCCAGGAGCTGGCGCGGCGGGTCGTCGACCAGGTCGAGAACGGCACCGAGGGACAGACGGGACGCCCTGACGGGCAGCAGCACCACCATCACCATCACGCACACGATCACACGCACTGAACGCGTCCCCGTCATCCTGAGCCGGCGGAGCCGCGGGGTGGTGGCGGCGGGAGCGGTGGAGCGCGGCGAAGGATCTCTTACCGGACGATTGTCAGGCGGGAGCGGATCGAGCGTGACAGCTGGCTCACCGCGATCGTGCAATTTGAGGCTCTGACGGCGACCGCGACGCCCGGGTGTGGGGCGGGCTTTCCAGCGCGCCCAAGGAGGGCAGGCTGGAAAGCCTGCCCCACACCGACCGGCTCAAGAGTGACGGAGACGATCGCGTCAGCCGTTCGCTTCGGCGGCCGCCTTCTCCTGGCGGAACCGCTCGTACGATTCGGCGATGATCGGGATCGCTTCCGCGGACGAGGAGACGATCGAAACGACCTTCAGGTCCGGCGGGCTGACCAGCCCCCGCTCGACCATCGAGCCGTTGATCCACTCGATCAGGCCCGTCCACATGTCCCCGACGAGGATCAGCGGATGCTCGGTCACGTGCTTCACCTGGATCAGCTGCCAGACCATGAACAGCTCGAGCGCCGTGCCGATCCCGCCCGGGAAGACGATGAAGGCCGAGGATAGGCGGACGAAGTGGTGCAGGCGCGAGAAGAACGTCCGGTGCCGGAAGACCTTGTTGACGAAGGGATTCGCACCCTCCTCGCTCGGCAGATGGATGGCCAGGCCGAACGAGCGGGCGTGGCTCTCGATCTGACCTTCCACCGCCCCGGCGTTGGCCGCTTCCATCAGTCCCGGGCCGCCGCCCGTCACGATGTCGATGCCCATGCGTGCCAGCTCGGTGGAGAGCTTTTTCACTTCCTGGTAGATCGGATCGCCGCCGCGGATGCGCGAGCTTCCGAAGATCGACACGCGGTAATGCTCGACCCGTTCCGGCTGGATCTGATCGAGGTCGTTGATCGTCTCCCAGAGCTGGTAGATGGCCTTGTCGAGAATGTGCGCGGGATCGACGTGCACGCGCTTCTTGTTTTGCGCGTGCCGGAGCTCCTCGAGCTGCGGAGTCGTGGTTCGCTGATCAGCCATACGTCCTCGAGCGAGCGAGAGTGGTGCCACTGAAACGAGTGCTGAGTACTGAGTGCTGAGTACTGAGTGCTGAGTACTGAGTGCTGAGTACTGAGTACTGAGTACTGAGTGCTGAGTACTGAGTGCTGAGTACTGAGTGACAAGCCGAGCCTGACGACACTCAGGACTCAGCACTCAGGACTCAGGACTACTTGACGATCCAGACGTCCTTTGCGAATTCGCGCAGCTTCGGCTCGGCGGCGCGGGCGTCGGCCTCCGACGGGAACTTGATGCGCACGCGGAAGACAGTGCCTTTGTCCGTCGTGGCGCGATCGACGTACGCGGCCGTGAAGCCGCCGTTGATCGCCCTGGTGGCCAGCGTTTCGGCCGTCTTCTGGTCGCTCGTGGAAAGCAACTGCGCGTAAACGGCGCCCCACCGCGCAACGGGTGCAGGCGCGGCGTGCGAGGCCTCACCTGATTTCAGCTCCGTCGCCGCCGGCGCCGGATTCCGGGTGGCGGTGACGGCAGGCTGGGGCTGCGCGGCGGCCTCCGTCGACGTCAGAGGCACGGACGTGGTCGCGGCGGTGGTCCCTTCCGTCACGACCGGCATTGCGGTCGTTGCCGTGTCGGTCTGGTTCGCAGGGGTCTTGAAATCGTCATCGGCCACACCGAGCTCGACGATCTTTCCCGCCGATTTCTTTGGAATGGCTGCGGCTTCGGTGACCACCGAGGGCTCGCGCCTGACCACCAGGCGGTCCTCGCTCTGGCCGCGCCCGATCATCAGACCGAATGCAAACGTTGCGGCGAGCGAAAGCAACAGCAGGACGAAGGCCACGAACGCCTGTCCGGCCGTGAGGGAAATCTCGTAATGGGATTGATCGTCGATGATGGACTCGTCAGACATGTTCACGCCCTCCCGCCACTGGAGAATCTGAATTGAAAATTGAAAATTGAAAATTGACTCGCATCAGGTCTTTCGATTTTCAATTTTCAATTCTCAATTTTCAATTCCGATTCTCACTGCGCCTGCACCGGGCGCGTCTGTACCGCCGGCGCGGCCGCATTCCAGTTTGTGTGATAGACGACACCGTTGTCAAAGTAGATGGCCGAAGCTCCACCGTCTGATTTCGGATAGATCCAGACCGAGTACACGCGACTGTTCTGCACGACCTGCTTGATCCAGTCTTCCCGCGGGACGCCGACGAGGCTGCGCACGTCGTCCTCTTTCATTCCCGTCTTGACCGCGGCGAAGGCGTTCATCGACACGAAACGCCTCTGCTCGGCGAAGGCAATGCGCCCCTGCGCGTCGGGATTCTTCGGATCGATCTGCAGCGCGCTGCGATAGAAGTCCAGCGCCCGGTCATACCGGGCCAGCACCTTGAGGTACTGGTCGCCCATGAGAATCTTCTCGCGCGCCATCACCTGCGCGGCACGGGGATCCGACGTACGGCCGTAGTACTCCGTGAGTTTGTCCATGAAGGCCGTGTACACCGGCTCGATCTTCTGCAGGTTCTGCAGCTGCATCTCGATCTGCTGTCTCCGCGGGGCCTTCTCCGGCGGCTGCGGTTGCGCCTTGCGCAGCGTATCCAGCCACTGATAGTCGGCAGTCAGCAGATTCCACTCGCGATCGTTTGGTGCTGTGGCAGGTCCGGAGGAGAGGCAGGCCGAGAAGAGGATCGTCGTGAGGATGAGGAGAGCCGGTTTCCGCATGTTGGATGCGGTTATTTTAACCGAGATACAGACCACAGACCACAGACCACAGACCACAGTCTGCAAGACCGAGGTATCCTTTCTTCACCACACTCGTTCGACATTTCCTGTCGCCTGCCTCGTTCGTCACCAACGATCATGACGAAAAGCAAGTTTCGCGATCTCACTGTGTGGAAGGCGGCGCGGCAGCTCGCTCGGAACATCTATCAAGCGACGCGGTCGTTTCCGCGTGATGAGCAGTTTGGAATGACTCAACAGATGCGTCGGGCGGCGGTCTCGATCCTGAGCAACATCGCCGAGGGCTCCGGTCGCTGGAGCCCTGCTGACCAGAAGCATTTCTACGTGATGGCCCGCGGGTCCGCTCTCGAACTCGAATCGCAGATCGTCATCGCGGAGGATGTCGAGTACCTGCCTCCGCAGACAGCTACCGACCTCACGTCCGAGATCGTGGAGGTCGCTTGCATGCTCAACGGCCTCATGCGCTACCTAGACAAGACCTGACTGGTCTGCGGTCTGCGGTCTGTGGTCTGCGGTCTGCGGTCTGCGGTCTGTGGTCTGCGGTCTGTGGTCTGTGGCCTGGTCTACTCCTTCACCCCGTTTGCCACTTCCATCACCACGGCCTCGGTCTCGCCGCCGAATTCGGTTTTCACTTCGAAGACCCAGCCCGCCAGCAGCTCGTTGAGCACGTTCTGGACGATGGCGGCGTGATCGGTGGCGCCCGAGGAGATCATGTTGTTGAGGAGCTGGTCGAAATCGATGCGCGCTTCGTTGACCAGGTTCATCCCGCTCAGGTACGGCAGGGTGCCGGGCGAGAGGTGCAGGACCACGCGGTCGATGAAGTCGTAGATGTGATCGCCGATCTTCTGGAAGACGATGTTGAAGATCGTCTGGAAGACGGTGTTGTACTTCTCCACGAGCGCTTCGAGCTCGTACTCGCTCTGTACGGCGGCGCGCTTCTCGTGGGCGGTTTCCGATTCCGCGTCCTGCAAGAGGTTGACGGCGAGCAGCCCCCACAAAGTCCGGCAGGTCACGAAGTTGGTCAGGTAGCTGCGTGCGCAGACGCTTTCAATCGTCTGGGGCTGGGTGAAGAACGAGAGGATGTGGCTCTCGTCGTCGTTCAGTTCCAGCGCGTAGCTCCGCATCTCGGCGCCGGGAACCGCCTCCAGCAGGCGCTCGAAGCGGCTGATGCCGCGAAGGATCAGCGACCAGTACTCGATCGAGCGGATGCCGTCGAGCATGAGCCGCTCGGTGTTGAGCGGAAGGGAGATGATGCCCTCCGGCCACTGCGCGGTGAACTCGATGGTGTAGTTGCCGCTGCGCAGCGACATGGCGCTGAGGACGATGGCGTTGGCCTGCTGCTCGACGGCATTGAGGAGCTCGTCGGGCTTGAGGTATCCGAGCTCGACCAGCACCGCGCCCATGCGCCGAGCCACGACGATCCGGTCGAGAGCGTTGTTGAACTGCTGCAGATTCAGCTGTCCGCTGCGCAGCAGGATCTCGCCGAGACCGAGGTCCGGGTCGGTGCTCGACGCGTAGATGATCCGCCCTTCGGAGAAGTAGATGACGTCGTTCCGCCCCGACGTGTCGATCGAAACGATGGCCGTCTCGCTGCTCCGGACCAGCGACCGGAACAGGTCCGGCACCGTGGTCTCCGACAGCGTGCCCTGGATGCTGAGTTCGTCGGACATTGGCCTTCAGTCTAGCGGACGACGTTATCCGTAACGTCCAGTGCTGAGTACTGAGTACTGAGTACTGAGTACTGAGTGCTGAGTACTGAGTGTGTTCTCGACTCCAATTCTTCACTCAGTACTCAGCACTCAGTACTCAGCACTCGTCAGATCCGCGCCGGCCGCACGTCCTCGATCGAGGCGATGCCGACGGCGTTCTTGGTCGTCGATTTCACCCGGTACATCGCCGCATCGGCCTGGCGGATCAGATCTTCCTTGCTGATGGCGTGCGTCGGATACGTGGCAATGCCGAAGCTGGCCGTGATGGAGATGGCGATGTTCGGTTCGAGCTGGAAGGCGCTGGCGACCAGGGCCTTGCGGATACGGTTGGCGACGGCCACAGCCTGATCCGAATCGGTCTGGGGAAGGATGATGCAGAACTCGTCGCCGCCGAAGCGCACCACCTTGTCGATCCCGCGCACGGCATTGAGGATGCGCTTGGCCACCTCCTGGAGGGTGCGCGAGCCGGTGAGGTGGCCGTAGAAGTTGTTGACCATCTTCAGGTCGTCGAGGTCGAGGAAGATGATGCTGAAGAGGGAACCGTAGCGGCGGGAGCGCTCCATCTCCTCGTCGAGGTAGGCCTCGAAGAAGCGGCGGTTGAAAGCCTTGGTCAGGTCGTCGCGCATGGCCAGGTCGCGGCTGCGCGTGAGCTGGTAGATGTTGCCGAGGACCTGAACGACGGCGCGCAGGTAGCGCGAGACGGTCCCGGTCGCGGTGGGCTCGAAGCGCTGCGTCTTCGTCACCGGCACGCGAATGACCCCGATCAGGTCGTCGCCAACCTGCAGGGGCATCACGATCAGCCCGGCCTCCGCATCGAAACCGAACAGGTCTCCCGATCCAAGCGCCTTCTGCAGGAGATCCGGCGGCACGCCGGGAAGGAAGTCGCCAGTCTCCTCGCAGGTGTCGTCGTTGCTGAAGCTGACCACGTAACGCTCGAGGCGCGGGTCGTGCAGCAGCAGCGCGCCCGACGGCAGGTCGAGGAGATTGAGCACGGTCCGGGTGATCCGTTCGGAGACTGCTTCAGCCTCCACCATGGCCATCAGTTCCTGGATCTGGGTCAGATATCCAACTTCCTGTTCCAGCTGCCAGGCATGAATCATCGTCTCGGCGAGCTCGTCGGCGACGCGGAGGTACTCACCCGGATTGGCGAGGAAGGCATCGCGCAGCACGCGCATTTCGCCGTGCCGCGCCGAATTCGAGGGAAGCTCGTCGTACAGTGCAATCCGAACGACGTTGCGGTGCGGCATGTCCGTGACCAGCTCGTCCGAATGGCCGTCCACGATGACGATCGGCGAGCTCGGACCTTCCGCGAAGCTCCGGTCCGGACACGATCGCCGGAGCTTCGCAGCGAAGTCGCTGCGCTCGCTCAAGACACCGACTGTCAGCTCAGACTTGCTCACGTGGTGAAATTCTACGATGAGAATCGCACAAATCGTCGTCGCAGGTGCATCGGTCTACGAGAAGAAAGCGCAGCGGATCGATTTTCAAGCCCTGACCGGCCTCAACGATGTGGTCGTTCTCGAGCGCCACAACCTGCGTTCCGAACGCGTCGACGTGGCTCACGTCTACGGGCCGCCGGACGCACAACGGTCGGAGTTTGTCGATTTTCGAGTGCCCTATGTCGCTCCTTCCCGCCCCCGTCACCGACGCTTCGAGATCCGCCGGCCGACCGATCCGGCGCGGATTGCGACGCCGCTGCGGGACTCAGCCGGCGAATTCATCCCTGAGGCCGTGGACGACGCGTACTTCGGCGCCGGGCGCGAGCGGAGCGGACTGCCGATCGTCGCCAGTTTCGGCCGGGCGGATCTCACCGGGGTGGTCGAACGGACGGTGGCGAGGCTGCATCGGTTTCGCGATGACGTCGAATGGCGCGTCTTCGATGCTCCTCCCTCGCCGGCCGAGATTGCCGCGGTCGGGGCGTGGGTGGACCCCGCCATCGCGGAAGACGACTACGACGGCTTCGTGGCCGAGGCGATCGCCGCCGGGGTGACGGTTGTCGCAGCGCGCACTCCGATCAACGCCCAACGTCTCGAAAACGGGCGCACCGGATTTCTGGTTCCGCCGGGCGACCCCAATGAACTGACCCATGCGATACTAGCCGCCCTGTTCAAACCCGAGGCGGCGAGGGAGAGAGAGATTGCCGCCCGCCAGACAGCGTCGAAATTCCGCGTGCGGCAGCGCCTGCGCGCGCTGCTGGCGCTTTACGAGAGCCTGACCGGATGATCGACTTCTCACACCTGTCCAATTCGCATCGACGGGCCATGGAGCTCGTGCGCGAGGCTGCCAGGGAGAAGAACTGCCGTCCCTATCTCGTCGGCGGGCCGGTGCGCGACCTGCTGCTGGAACGGGCGGTCGTCGATATCGACATCGCGGTCGAAGAAGACAGCTCGGCGCTGGCCCGCGCCCTGGCCAAGCTGATGAGCGGGCGCGTGAAGTCCTTCCCCCAGTTCCTCACGTACAAGGTGACGGCCGACCAGATGCCGGAGATCGACATCGCCACGGCGCGCAAGGAGAGGTACCGCTCGCCCGGCGCATTGCCGTCGGTCACGCCCGGTCACCTCAGGGACGACCTGCTGCGCCGGGATTTTTCGATCAACGCCATGGCCGTCGACGTGGTCGAAGGAGCGCTGCACGATCCCACCGGCGGCGAGGCGGACCTCCGCGCGCGGCTCGTGCGCGTGCTCCACGACCAGAGCTTCATCGACGATCCGACCAGGATCTACCGCGCCATCCGCCTCGCGTCGCGCCTCGGCTTCTCCATTGAGCCGCACACGGGGGAGCTGATGCGCAATGCCATCACCAGCGGTGCGCTGATCACGATCTCCAAGGAACGCATCTGGCGCGAGCTGTTCCTGGCCATGGACGAAGGCGGCGCACCGGCGATCCTCACCGCCTTCCTCACTCAGGGGGCGCTGGACGTCCTCTTCGGAAAACGGACGGCCGATCCGGCCAGGCTGGAGAGCGCTCGCGAACAGATCGAGCGCAATCCCGAGCTGGACCGGCACGTGCTCTACACGGCGACGCTGCTGCGTGGCGACGCTTCGCCGGTGGATCTCGAGGGCTCGGGGTTTTCGCAGAAACGGGCGCGCAACATCGTCCAGATCGCGAACGAGCTGGGCCGCTTCGCCGATGCCCTGCTGGAAGCGAAGACCGAGCGCCAGCGCCTGCGCGTGCTCAAGCACGCCTCGCCCGAAATGCTCGGGGTCCTGGCCGCCACGCAGCCGGCGGAGAGCCGCCACGTGGAGCGATTTCACGAATACCAGAATTTCAAGCTTCCGCTGCGCGGCAACGATCTGGAGATGCCCGGCGGCCCCCACGTGTCGCGGGCGTTGGAGCGGACCCGCGAGGCCGTGTTCACCGGCGAGATTCCGGCCGAGCACGCCCGGGAGTTCGCCCGGGAGACAGCGCTGCGGTACCTGAAGCGCGAGGAAGCGAAGAGCTGAACCACGGTGTGGGACAGGCTTTCCAGCCTGTCCGGCGCGGGCTGAAAAGCCCGCGCCACACGCGCTCGGGATGAGAAATCGAAAATTGAAAATTGAAAATTGAAAATTGAAAACCGACAATGAATGCGACATGCGGAGTGCAGGCACCATCGCGGCCATCCTTCTTTCACTTCTTGCTTTTCAACTTTCAGTTCCCGCCCGCGCCCAGCAGGCCCCTCCGCCGCAACAGCCTTCCTCGACTCCACCGCAGACCGACACGGGGCATGACATCAGCCAGGTCGACACCGCACCGCTGGGCGGCGCCATCGCCGTTCCCCTTCCGGAGAAGCAGCGGCGCCGGCTCAAGAAGTACGACATCCCCGAGCTCGTCGGAGCGCGCCAGGCCCTCGGCTCTCAGACCATCAACGGCGAGCTTCCCCGCCCGCTCATCGACTACCTGGTCAGCGACGCCGGCGTCGACCAGCGGCTGTCGATCTTCGAGGGCGGCCTCGTCGTGATGAGCATGAGCGGCGCCGGAGCTTCGATGTTCAAGAAGATGATTCTCCCCGCGGATGCCCTCGCTCTCTATCGGAAGTCCGCCTCGCCGGCTCTGCTCATGACCGTGGAGCACTCGAGGGTCTCGCCACCCCGGAAGGGACGGCGCTCGCTTCTGCGGCTGTACCGGCAGGACCGGTCATTCGTGGAGCTGACCTTCGATCCCGCCGGCGCGATTCCAAAGACTCTCGGCGACCAGATCGGCCCGCTCGAGGATCTGCTGCGCGCTCTCTCCGAAGACCGCACCGTCACCAACAGCGTGGCCGGATATGAGCCGAAAGTCGGCGACGAGCTCGTGGGAGACGACCGCAAGACCTGGCGGGTGGAACGGATCATCCAGGACGCCGGCATCGTCGAGCTGCACTGCGTCGGCCAACCCACCATCATCTACGTGGCGAAAAAGGACCTGTACAACTACTTCATCGGGAAGCCGGCGACCAGTGGGAAGTGACCTGGTTGCGCAACCTCATGAGCACTCTCCGGATCACCGGCGGCGCCCTCCGCGGCCGCCGCATCCCCGTTCCGCCGCGCGACGTGCGTCCCACCTCGGAGCGGGCCCGTCAGGCGTTCTTCAACATCGTCGCACCGCGGATCGGCGGAGCGCGTTTCCTCGATCTCTTCGCGGGCACCGGCATCTTCTCGTTCGAAGCGCTCTCCCGCGGCGCAGCCTCGAGCGTGGCGGTCGATTCCTCCGGGCAACAGCTGGCAGCCATCGAACGCCAGGCCCTGGCGTGGCAGCTCCCGCTGCGCACCCTCCGCGCAGAGCTCCCGGCCGGTATGAAGCGCATGGGAGACGCGCTCTTCGACCTCGTCTACGCCGACCCGCCCTACGGGTTCACCTCTTATGATGCCCTGCTCCTGGCCATCGATGGCGGCGTGAAGCTGTCTCCTGGCGCTCTTGTCGCCATCGAGCATCGCCGGCGAGAGGAGCCCTTCACCACGGCACCGGAGCGTCTGCACTTCGTGCGGCGTGCGGAGTACGGAGAGGTGTGGATCTCGATGTTCGCCACAAAAGACCGCGGGCCGCAGACGACCGATGACTCACCCGAATGAAAAACCGGTGCGGCACGTTCTGCTGCTCCGACGAACGGAAAAGCGACGAGGCCGGCCACGACAGGAACCATCTAAACTACGGACCACAGACCACAGACCACAGACCGCGGTCCGTGGTCTGTGGTCTGAACGGAGACGAACCCACCAGCATGGAACTGCGACTCGACGAACAGGGCACGCACGCACTCTTTGGCAATCACGACGAAAACCTGCGCATGATCGAAGACGCCTTCGACGTGAGGATCTCCTCGCGCGGAGGTGAGATCTTCGTGCAGGGCCCTGCCGAGAGCGTAGGCCCGGTGGAGCGGCTGCTCAACGACATGCAGCAGCTCATCGGACAGGGATATCCGTTGAAGAAGTCGGACATCTCGACGGGTGTGCGGGTGCTCCGCGACAAGCCGGACATCAGCCTCGTCGACTTCTTCACCGACGATTCGCTGCTGCCCGCGGTCAAGCGCGTAGCCACGCCCCGCAACCTGGCCCAGAAGCTCTACCTCCAGGCAATGCAGGAGAACGACATCGTCTTTTCCATCGGCCCGGCCGGCACGGGCAAGACCTTTCTGGCTGTCGCGGCCGCGGCGGCGGCGCTGGCGGACAAGTCGATGAAGCGCATCATCCTCTGCCGCCCCGCTGTCGAGGCGGGCGAGAGGCTGGGCTTTCTTCCCGGCGACATCGCCGAGAAAGTGAACCCGTACCTCCGGCCGCTGTACGACTCGCTCTACGACATCATCGGCTTCGAAAAAGTGGAGAAGATGATGGAGCGCACCGTCATCGAGATCGCCCCGCTGGCCTTCATGCGCGGCCGCACCCTGAACGACTCCTTCATCATCCTCGACGAGGCGCAGAACACCACGCCCGAGCAGATGAAGATGTTCCTCACCCGCCTCGGCTTCGGCTCGAAGTGCGTGGTCACCGGCGACGTCACCCAGGTCGACCTTCCGGCCGGAAAGAAATCGGGACTGCGCGACGCCCGGGCCACGCTCGAAGGGACCGAAGGCATCAAGTTCTTCGAGTTCACCGACAAGGACGTCGTCCGCCATCCGCTGGTCTCGAAGATCGTGGTGGCCTATGACCGCATCGAGCGCGAGCGCAAGGACGCCGAGACCGCAGCCGGCACGGAGCCGGCGCGCTCGTGACGATCGTCGAAGTGACCGGAAGCGTGCCGCGGTTCTCCCAGCGCGAGATCGCCACGTTCACGCGCAAGGTGCTCCTCACACTGCAGAAGATCGATCGCCTCGACTTCGACGTCAGCGAGGTCTCGATCGCCTTCGTCGGCGACGAAGCGATGCGATCCCTCTACCGGAAATTCCGCCACAGGAAAAAGACCACCGACGTCCTCACCTTTCCGGCGGACGACTCCTACGCAGATCCGTCGCGTGAGGGACGGCCGCTCGGCGACATCGTGATCTGCGTCGACCAGGCCCGCCGCCAGGCTTCCGACGAAAAGCATTCCCTGCCCATTGAGGTCCGCTACCTCATCCTGCACGGCATCCTCCACGCCCTCGGCTACGACCACGAGGCAGACCACGGCGAGATGAACGCGCTGGAGCTCGAAGTGCGCGGCGCGGTCGGCCTCGAGTAGAGGCGCGCAGAAACGCCGGGGTGCCGGCATCCTGCCGGCGGCTTCGAGATTGGGTCTTCAGCTCTGATGTCGGCCAGACCCTGATTGCTCACGAACGGCGAATCGATGAGAGCGAGGGCGCCCTGTCCGCGTCGATCAGTCCAGCGCGATCACGCCGTCCTTCCAGAGCTTGTAGAAGATCAGCAGCGCGTCGGTCTCGCGGATCGGGCTGATCTTCATCAGCGAGCCGATGTCCCACGTGCCGTTGATGCGCGACAACAGGAAGCCCTCGTTCGGCGAGAAGTTCATCGTGGCGATCTCCTCGAAGGGCTTGGCCAGTTTCGGAATCTTCGAGTCTCCCACTCCCGCGCTGCGCAGCTCGTTGGCGATGACGGTCTCCGCCCCCTTCACCGCGGTGCGCACCCGGGCGTGATTGGGATCGAGGTTCTGAGCGGCGCGCAGGAAGCGCTGCGCCTTGTCGAAGTCCTTGGCCTTGAGCGCCGCCTGGGCACGCGACACGAGCGAGTTGATCTCGTCGTCATCGGTCATGTCAGTGCCGAACCCCATGGCCGCCGCCGGCGCCGTCTCCGACTCCACAGCCGCCGCCTTCTGCGCCGTGGGGTCGATCAGATGCGCTCGACGATCGCGCAGGAGCTGGTGCACGACGGACGAGACGACGAACTCCGAAGCTCGGCTCTCCACCTCGATGTCGACGATGGTGCGCTTGCCGTCGATGGCCTTGATGACGGCGCGCTGGATCGGTTCCAGGTCCGGGTCGGCCTCGGGGTCGATCGGCTCCTCGAGCACCGGGATCATCATCTCGCCGGGAATGAGCTCGCGGATGCGCCTCCACTCGTCGACGCGGCGCATGCCCTCCATGATGATTCCCGTGACGTCGACCTGCAGGGGGACCATCTCCATCTTCGGCAGCTCGTCGTCGGCGAACTGGAACTCCCCTTCCGTCCAGAGAAAAACGTCGTAAATCTCCTCCTCGGCCTTGAGGCGCATCAGCCGCAGAAGGTCGTTCTCGGAGATGGCCTCGATCATCACCAGGATCTTGCCGAGGAGAATGCCCGACTGCTGCTGGACCTCCATGCCCTTGGCCAGCTCCTGCTCGGTGAGAAAGCCATGGCTGACGAGGAACTGTCCGAGGTATTCGCGGGGGTTGTTCGACGCGGAGGAGATCACGCGTCCCTTCTGGAAGAAGATGCGCTTCTCCACGGCGCCGTTGCGGATCAGGAGCGTTCCCGTCTTCTGCCCAAGGCTGAGCCACTGGAGGATGTCTCCAGGAAGCATCGTCTTGAGATTTCCGCTGACCGACATAGAAAAGGCGGTGAATTATATTCGCGCTACCGATGCGACGAGTGCTGAGTGCTGAGTCCTGAGCCCACTCAGGACTCAGCACTCAGGACTTTCAAGCTACATTACCGGCAATGAAGGACACTAAACCACCGATGCAGACCAGTTCGGGCATCCAGCTTCCCCTTTTCTTCGACGAGCAGTCGCTGCACGAGCGCGGTTTCGAGCCGGGACGCGATCTCGGTGAGCCGGGGCAGTTCCCCTACACGCGGGGACCGCAGGCGTCGATGTACCGGGGAAAGCTCTGGACGATGCGCCAGTACGCCGGCTTCT
The DNA here is from genome assembly GCA_021781455.1 of Acidobacteriota bacterium. GTDB lineage: Bacteria > Acidobacteriota > Thermoanaerobaculia > Gp7-AA8 > Gp7-AA8 > JAJXWV01. The sequence continues at coordinate 280,083 of JAJXWV010000047.1, forward strand.
CGACTGCCAGCGAGTCGAACCAGCGCTACCGCTATCTGCTCGAGCGGGGCACGACCGGACTGTCGGTGGCGTTCGACCTGCCGACACAGATCGGGCTCGATTCCGACGCCCTGCTGGCGCGCGGCGAGGTCGGCAAAGTGGGCGTGGCCATCGACTCCCTCGCGGACATGGAGACGCTGCTCGACCGGATTCCGCTCGACCGCGTCTCCATCTCGATGACGATCAACGCCCCGGCGTCGATCCTTCTGGCCCTGCTTCTGGTCGTTGCCGAACGGCGCGGCATCGACTGGTCGAAGCTCAACGGCACCATCCAGAACGACATCCTCAAGGAGTACTCCGCCCGTGGCACGTATATCTATCCTCCGGCGCCGTCGCTCCGGATCGTGACCGACATCTTCGAGTTCTGTTCGCAGAAGGTGCCGCGCTGGAACACGATCTCGGTCTCCGGCTATCACATCCGCGAGGCGGGATCGACGGCGGTGCAGGAGGTGGCCTTCACGCTCGCCAACGGTCTGCAGTACGTGAAAGCGGCCGTCGACCGCGGTCTGGACGTCGACTCGTTCGCGCCGCGCATCTCGTTCTTCTTCAACGCCCACAACGATTTCATCGAGGAAGTGGCGAAGTTCCGCGCAGCCCGGAATCTCTGGGCGAAGCTGATGCGCGAACGGTTTGCGCCAAAGGACGCCCGATCGCTGGCGCTCCGCTTTCATGCCCAGACCGCGGGATCGACACTCACCGCGCAGCAGCCGGAAAACAACGTCATCCGCGTCGCCTATCAGGCCATGGCCGCGGTCCTCGGCGGATGCCAGTCGCTGCACACGAACAGCCGCGACGAAGCGCTGGCGCTGCCGACCGAGGATTCGGTGAAGATCGCCCTTCGCACCCAGCAGATCCTGGCGTATGAGACCGGAGTGGTGAGCACGGCCGATCCGCTGGGCGGCTCGTACGCCGTCGAGTCGATCACGCTCGACATCGAGCGCCGGGCCCTCGAGCTCATCGCGAAGATCGACGCGATGGGCGGTGCGCTGGCGGCGATCGAGTCGGGATTCATGCAGAACGAGATCGGGAACTCGGCCTACATCGCCCAGCGCGCGCTCGAGGAGAAGCGCGCCATCGTGGTGGGGATCAACGACTTCGTCGAGGAGGGGCCGACCACGCTGCCGATCCTGGTCATCGACGAGAGCGTGGAGCGCGATCAGGTGGGACGGCTCGAGGCATTCCGTGCCTCGCGTACACGCGGCTGGAAAGCAGCACTGGCCGCCCTCGACGGCGCGGCCCGGTCATCCGACAACCTGATGCCCTTCATCGTCGAATGCGTGCGCGACGAGTGCACGATCGGCGAAATCGCCGGAACGCTGAAGAAGACTTTCGGCGAGTACCACGAGCAGGCGTTCTGATCGTAGCTTGCGCATGGGACGGATGAGACGGATGAGACCGATGGGATGAATGGGAGTTATGTGACCGTCCCATCGGTCTCATAGGTCCCAGTCGCCAGGCCCTTCAGGCCCCGAACTCGTCGATCATCTTCATGAAATCGGTGAAGAGATAGAACGAGTCGTGCGGGCCGGGGGCGGCTTCGGGGTGGTACTGCACGGCCAGAACCGGCTCGCGGCGGTGGCGAAAGCCCTCCAGCGTCTGGTCGTTGAGGTTGATGTGCGTGAACTCGACGTCCTTCTCAGCCAGCGACTCCGGATCGACGGCGAACCCATGGTTCTGGGCGGTGATCTCCACGCGCCCGGTGCGCAGGTCCTTCACCGGATGATTCCCTCCGCGATGGCCGAACTTCAGCTTGTACGTCCGCCCGCCTAACGCGAGACCGAGGAGCTGGTGGCCGAGGCAGATGCCGAAGATGGGCAGCTTGCCGATCAGCTTGCGGATGTTCTCCTGCGCGTACGTGACCGGCTCCGGGTCGCCTGGCCCGTTCGACAGCATGAGGCCGTCGAACCGCTGCGCGAGAATCTCTTCTGCGGGGGTCCTGGCCGGATACACCGTGACATCGCATCCATGCTGCGCGAGCTGGCGGAGGATGTCGCGTTTCACGCCGAAGTCGACCATGGCGACCCGGCGCCGGCTCGTGGCGGGGTTCTCCTCGAAGCTGTACGACCGTGGCGTGCTGACGTGCGTGACCAGGTCCAGACCGCTCATCGACGGCGCCTGTCTGATCTGGGCCATGAGCTCGTCCAGCGAGCGCTCCTCGGTCGTGATCATCCCGCGCATCGCCCCTTCGTTGCGGATCTTGCGGGTCAGCGCGCGCGTGTCGACGCCGGAGATGGCGGCGATCTTCGTCCTGTCGAAATACTCGCCCAGGGTCTGCTCCGAGCGCGCGTTCGACGGCTCCTCGATCACGTCGCGAACCACGAAGCCGGCCACCTGCGGCCCTGCGCTCTGGTCGACGAGCTGCTCCACACCGTAATTGCCGATGTGCGGGTAGGTCATGATCACGATCTGGAATCGGTACGACGGATCGGTGGCGATCTCCTGATATCCGGTCAGCGAGGTGTTGAAAACCACCTCTCCGATCGACGTCGCGGTCGAGCCGAAGGACTGGCCTTCGTACACACTTCCATCTTCGAGAATGAGGCGGGCTGCAGGCATGTGGGGCATTATATTCAGCCCTGCTCAACCTCCTTCCGGGCCTCCTCATTTCAGCGATTCCGCTGCCGCCCGGCCTGCGCATTACGTGACCGACATTGAGAATCGAGGCGCCTCCGGCTTTGGAGTGGGTCAAGGATCGACGTTGAGCCGCGGAGCGGCGAGATTGGAGGCGGCGTAGCCGCCGTAAGAATTTAGCGGCGGCCGTCAGGCCGCCGGAGCAAGCGATCGCATCAGCGTACGAGGGCACGAAGTGCCCGACAGAAGGCCGGGGGAAAAGACCTAGGGTCTGTCGCGCGCTGCGCGCGCTCGGACGCTGGGTCGGGCCGCTCGGACGGCGGCCTGACGGCCGCCCTGGAGTTTGGACGTCTGGTGGCTAGGCGTTAGCAGCAGCGACGAGTTGGAATGGTGTTGTGGCAAAGGGGGGCGGCGAGATTTGGGGTTCGTTGATCTGC
>JAJXWV010000028.1 GCA_021781455.1 Acidobacteriota bacterium
AGATGATGGCGAAGAAGCAGCTTGCGAACCACGCGGCACCGACCGCCGCACCTTGCCAGCCGAGCTCGCCCCAGTCACCACCGTGGCGGTACGCGTACCAAGCTGCGGACGACATCGTTCCAAGGAACGCGCCGAATGTGAAGGTTAGAGCCGCTTCCAGCCTCATGTAGCCGCCCAACGGACCTGCGCCTCACCGGCCCGGCCCGCGACGCGAATGGTAACCCGACTGGGATGCAGGAACGAAGCGGGCCGGGTCCGGTGCAGGCGCTAGTTGGGCCGCACGCCTGGGTCAGGACACCCAGAATGTCACTCGGCCTATGGACCGCGCTGAGAACGGAAACCAAACGAAGAACTCAACCCCGCTCCAAGCGTACAGTGGGCCGACGACGTATTCGTGGCGGGAAACGATGATGAATGGGAGTACCGGGACCGTGGCCTTGAATGTGATTTCTGGATAGCCCGGCACAAACTGTTCACGCGAGGGACCACCCGCCCTTTTCCACCTCGCGAGCACATCGGCGGCTATAGCCGAATGCACCTCTGCGATGCCGATGACGACGGTGGCAAGGTAACAAACTGCGAGAAGCGCGAGGAGGATTCGTCGAAAACGCCTATTCATCGTGCGGCCCAACGGATATGCGCCTCAGCGGCGCGGCCCGCGACGCGCCATGGTAACGCACTTGGCATGCGGCAACGAAGCGGGCAGCGTCCGCTGCAGGCGCAAGTTAGGTGCCGCGGTTCGTGGCGGAGAGAAGTTGGCGTGCATCCTTTTCGCACTCGCTCACGATGCGCGCCGGATCAGTGCTCTTTCGCGAGATGCGCCTACCGAACTCGTCGGAACCCTCGCATTCGTACACACCGGCTGAAACCTCACGAACTCGGAATCGCCACCCGGGCACCGTGCCAGCGATGGGAAACGCCGACGCAAACTCGATATCGGACAGGCGTTTGGTTTCGGACTTCATGCGGCACCTAACTACTATTTAACCTTTACCGCCTCTGCTCCCCATCGCCTCCTGGCGACGCGTAACGTCCTAAGAGCTTCGGCGGCGGACATCCGGAAGTATCTCATCATTCTCGCGTTCGCCACGGTGCCTTTGGAGCGCAGGGCGTTATCCGTCGCGGCGTGACGGCCAGTCTGACGGCGGCTCCAGCGCGTCCAGCGGACTGCGTACTCCCGCCGCTCCCAGCCCCAGCACGTGCGTGTAGATCATCGTCGTCTTCACGTCCGCGTGGCCCAGAAGTTCCTGCACCGTCCGGATGTCGTGCCCTCCTTCCAGTAGGTGCGTGGCGAACGAGTGCCGCAGCGTGTGCGGTCCCACGTTCTTCGTCAGCCCCGCGCTGCGAACGGCGTCGCGGACCGCCCGCTGGATGACCTGCTCGCCGAGGTGATGGCGCCGCTCGATGCCACTGCGCGGGTCGATGCTCCGCCGCGCCGCCGGAAACACCCATTGCCACGGCCACGACGCGGCGGCGTGCGGGTACTTCACCGCCAGCGCTTCGGGCATCCACACCTCTCCGAATCCTTCTTCCACGTCGCGGTCGTGGAGCGCGCGGACCTTCTCGAGATGCTCGCGCAGCGGCCGGGCGATCGTCCGCGGCAGTACCGTGGCGCGGTCCTTGTCGCCTTTCCCGCTCCGCACCGTCAGCTCGCCGGTTTCGAAGTCGAGGTCCTTCACCCGCAATCGCAGACCCTCGAGCAGGCGCATCCCCGTGCCGTAGAGCAGCCGCGCCACGAGCTGCGGCGTGCCGGTCATCTCCGCGATCAGGCGGCGCACCTCGTCGCGCGTCAGAACGACGGGCAAGGGCTTGCGACGCTCGGCACGGACGAGATCGGACAGCCACGGCACCTCGTCGCCGAGGACGCCGCGATAGAGAAAGAGGATCGCGCAGAGGGCCTGGTTCTGCGTCGACGCGGAGACGTTGCGGTCGACCGCCAGATGCGAAAGGAACTCGTTGATCTCGGGCCCGCCCATCGAGCTGGGATGCCGCTTGCCGCTGTAGAGGATGAAGCGGCGCGCCCACTGCACGTAGGCATCCTCGGTGCGGATGCTGTAGTGCTTCGTGCGCAGCAAGGCGCGCATGCGGTCGAGAAGCTTCGGCTCGGGCACGTGCCCGAGGATCCCTCGGAACGTGCGGAGATGCAATGGTTCTACAGCGCGTGGAGCGGATGGGCTTTTCACCACAGAGGCACCGAGGACAAAGAGAACCTCTGCGATCTCTGTACTACTGACCTCCAGATTCTTCGCGCCGCGAAGAGATTCTGTCGGGCGCTACGCGCCCTCAATACTGATGGACCAACGCGAGTTCGGCGGCCTAACGGCCGCCGCTAAATTGTTTCGGCGGCTACGCCGCCTCTGGAGTTTGGCACTTCTCTCTCTGCGAAATTAGTCGATCTGGCACTTGTCGTCCCGAGCGTCAGCGAGGGATCTGGGCGAGCGGGCGGCGCCTAACATGTGCGGTTTCAGCACGTTTGGTGCGCCACCCACCCTCCCAGATCCCTCGCTGACGCTCGGGATGACAAGCAGGATGACAAGCGCGTGTGCCAAACTCCAGGGGGGCAGGCTGGAAAACCTGCCCTACACCAGGGGGGCAGAGGCGGCCTTACTTCGCGACCGCTGCCACTCGCTCAACCACCGCATCGTGGAGCGCCTGCACGCTGGCGCTCTTCGCTTCGACGTCGGGCGATTTCCCGTACCGCCGCACGGCCTCGGTCGTCGTCGGGCCGATCGACGCCAGCACCGCCTGGCCGTTCACGCGCGCCCGCTCCTCGGCGGTCAGCTTCGAAAAGAAGTGATCGACCGTCGATGCGCTCGTGAAGGTCACTGCGTCGATGCTGCCCGCCGCGATCAACTGCCGCAGCTCCTCGATGTCGTAGTCCGCCGCTTTGGTCTGGTAGGCGACGGCGAGATCGACCGTGCCGCCGCGTCTGCGCAGCTCCTCGATCAGCTCTTCGCGCCCTTCCGCGGCGCGCACGACAGCCGTGCGAATCCCCTTCTGGTCGGCCTCGAGCAACGGCAGGAGCGCCGTCGACTGAAACTTCGGCGGCACCAGGTCGGCCGCGATGCCGCGCGACTCGAGGTCGGCGGCGGTGGTGTCGCCGACTGCGGCGATCCTGCAGCCGGCCAGCGCGCGGGCGTCTTTGCCCTTGAGGTGCAGCCGCTCGAAAAACCCCTTCACGCCGTTCGTCGACGTGAAGATCAGCCACTGGTAGCCGGCCAGCTTGTCGATCACCGCGTCGACCGAGTCCCACGAATCCGGCGGCGCGATCTCGATGGTCGGGAACTGCAGCACCTGCGCGCCCGACTCCTCGAGCAGGCGCTTGAGGTCCGAAGCCTGCTCGCGTGCCCGGGTCACGACCACGCGCCTGCCGAACAGCGGCCTGGTCTCGAACCAGTTGATGATCTCGTGCTCCTTGACGACGTCGCCCACCACGATCAGCGCCGGTGTGGGGAGGTTCGCCGCAGCGATCTTCGCTTCGATGTCCGCGAGCGTCCCGGTCACCGTGCGCTGCTCGCGCGTGGTGGCCTTGGAGATGACGGCGATCGGCTTCTGCGGCGACATGCCGAACTCCGTCAACTTGCGCACGATCAGCGGCAGGTTGGCGAAGCCCATCATGAACACCACCGTGCCGCCGAGCTTCGCCAGCACCGGCCAGTTGATGCCGGTGGACTCTTCGCTCTCGTGGCCGGTGACCAGCGTCAGGGACGTGGCGTGCGAGCGGTGCGTGACCGGAATGCCTGCGTAGGCCGGCCCGGCAATCGACGAGGAAATGCCCGGCACGACCTCGAACGCGATGCCCGCCGCCGCGATCTCCTCGGCCTCTTCGCCTCCACGCCCGAAGACGAATGGGTCGCCGCCCTTGAGACGCACCACGCGCCGGCCCTTCTTCGCCTCTTCCACGAGCAGCGCGTTGATCTCGTCCTGCGGCAGCGTGTGCGCGCTGGAGCGCTTCCCGACGTGGATCACTTCGGTCCCGGGCGGCACGCGCTCCGCGATTTCCTTCGACACCAGAGCGTCGATGGCCACCAGGTCGGCGGTGGCGATCAGTTCGGCGGCTCTGACGGTCAGCAGGCCGGGATCGCCCGGGCCGGCACCGACGAGAAACACTTTCCCACTCACGCGCGGACCCCCAGAAGCTCGATCGCTCCATTGGCGATGAGTTGACTGGCGACAGCGTCGACGACCTCGTCGGCATTGCGGCCGCGGCGTGTCACGCGCAGCGGCTTCGTTGCCTCGTAATCGGAGAGGAAGGCGCGAATGGTCAGCTCGCCGTCGGTCGTGGTGGCGTGAACGGCCACGCAGGAGTAGCAGTCGAGGCGCTCGCCGAATTTCTGCAGAACCCCGCGCTCGCAGCGCGCCGCGAGAGCGCTCGCTTCGTGGTTGATCGCCGCCGCAGCGTCGATGCCGAGGGAGTGACCGCGCAGCGTCTCGATGGCCACGATTCCCTGCCCGGTGGCGGGCAGCAGCTCGTCGACCGAGAAGTAGCGGGTGATGTCGGCCTGGCGCTGCAGCCGCGTCAGTCCGGCGCTGGCGAGAATGATGCCGCGAAACTGGCCGGCCATCAGCTTGTTGATGCGCGTCTCCACGTTCCCGCGAATGCCCTCGATGGTCAGCTGCGGATAGCGGGTGATCAACTGGGCCCGGCGGCGGGGTGCACTGGTTCCGATCAGCGAACCTGCCGGAAGCTCGGCGATGTCCTTTCGCTCCGCCTGCAGCCAGGCGTCGCGCGGATCGGCGCGCTCGAGAAATCCGGCCAGCACGAACTGCTCCGGAATGATCGAAGGCACGTCCTTGAGGCTGTGCACGGCCACGTCGATCTCGCCGCGCTCGAGCGCCTCCTCGAGCTCCTTCACGAACAGCCCCTTGCCGCCGATGGTGGCCAGGGAAACGTCGCGGCGATTGTCGCCGCTGGTCGCGATTGTGATGATCTCCGGCGCGAATCCAGCCTGCGCCAGCAGGCGTGCCGTTTCATTCGCCTGCCAGAGCGCAAGTTGAGAACCGCGGGTACCAATGCGAATCGGACGCGTCATCGAAGTCCAAAGATCTTTCTGATCGTCTGCCGCAGAGTCTCACGCTCCTGCGGCTCCTCGGGCGATTCCTTCAGCTGAAGGATCGGGTAATGCAGGATCTTGTTCACCATCTGCGTGGTCAGCTGCTCGATCGCGCCGCGCTGCTCGGCCGTGATCGGGCCAACCTTGCGCAGACACTTCTCGAGCTCTGCAGCGCGAATCTGCTCGAGCCTCTGCTGCAGCTCCAGAATCGTCGGCACCGCATCCTGGGCGATGAGTCTCTTCCGGAAGCTCTCCACTTCCCGGACCACGATCTCCTCGGCCTGAGTGGCCTTCTTCTGGCGGAGCTCGAGGTTGGTGTCGGCGACCTGCTGCAGGTCGTCGATGTTGTAGAGATAGGCGCCGTCGATCTGCGAGATCTCGGGGTTGACGTTGCGAGGGACCGACAGGTCGATCAGGAACAGGTTGCGGTTCTTGCGCGCGGTCAGGGCTCGATCCACCTGCTCCGGCTCGATGACGAAGTGCGGTGCCGAGGTCGAGGCAATGACGATGTCGCAGGTCTCGAGATGCTCTTCGAACGACGAGAACTGCACCGCCGATCCCTTGAAGCGCCGGGCCAGGTCGATGGCCCGCTCGTAAGTCTTGTTGGCGACGAAGATCTGCCGCACTTCCTGTGCGGCCAGATGCTCGGCGGTCAGCTCGCCCATGTCGCCGGCGCCGAGGAGGAGGACCTGCAGCCCTTTGAGCTCGCCGAAGATCTTCCTGGCCAGCTCGACGGCGGCGTAAGGAATGGACACGGCGTGCTCGCCGATGCCGGTGTCGGTGCGGACGCGCTTGGCGACGCGCATGGTTTGCTCGAAAACCTGATTGAGGAGCGGGTCGAGCGTGCCCGTCTCCTGGCTGGCCATGAAGGCCTTCTTCACCTGGCCGGCGATCTGCGGCTCGCCGACGATCATGGAGTCGAGTCCCGAGGCGACGCGGAACAGGTGCTTGACGACATCTCCGTAACGCAGGACGTAGAGGTGCTTTTCGAGGTCTTCACGCGCGGTGGAGGCGCGATCGGCCATCCAGTTGACCACCGTCTCGATGACGTCTTCGCTCGGCGAGGAGACGATGATCTCCACGCGGTTGCACGTCGAGACGACGCAGGCTCCCTCCACACCAGGCAGCTGCGTCAGCGACTGGATGATGTCCGGCAACTTCGGCTCGGCAATGCTGAGCCGCTCGCGCACCTCGACCGGCGCCGTCCTGTGATTCACGCCGACGAGGAGAAGAGGCATCACGCCACCTCCCGCTTTCCGTTGAACGTTCTCCGCCGGCCGCTGGGCGCGCAATGCGCCGGCGTTGCTCCGCGGGAACAAGAGTGCCTCACCCATGATGAATCCCCAGGATCGCAACCAGGATCGCGATGAACGCGCAGGCCGAGATCACCACCGTCCGGCGGCCGCGGAATGCGCCGCTGATGTAGGACTGCAGCAGCACGGCGAACAGCACCCAGGCCACCACCGCACCGATCTGCTTGATGCGCAACTCCATCAGCCCCACGTTGGTTCGATACGACCAGAGAACGCCCGTGACGATGCCGACGGTGTAGATCGAGAAACCAATGGCCAGGGCCCGGTAGCTCACCAGCTTGCACACGCTGAGGCTCGGGATCCACTCCCACAGCCGGCCGCGCGTCTTCTCCCGCAGCGAGCGGTCCTGGACGTACGCCAGGTACGAGAACGCCAGGCCGATGAACAGCCCGGCGATGCCGACCGTCGTCGACAGAATGTGCGCGGTGAAGAGGTTCGAGCGAAGGGCCGGGCTCAGTTTTGCGAACGGCTCCCGGACCACGGCCGAAATGGTCAACAGGATCAGCACCAGCGGATAGACGAAAAATGCCGCCGCGTGAACGCGGTAGCGCAGGTACAGCACCAGCTCCACCGCAAACACCACCCAGCCCACGAATGACGAGGCCTCGGCGAGGTTCGTCAGCGGCGGATGGCCCGTCAGCCGGCAGATCGTGCCGATCCACACCGTGTGGCTGGCAAAGCCGGCGATCATCGCCGCCAGTCCGGCGTTCTGCGTCCACTTCTCGTGCGTGAAGAGCGAGAGAAATGCGGCCAGGGTGCCGGCGGCGTAGAACGCCAGCGCCACGTACAGAGTGACGTTCGGCGACATCGTCATGGCTGCCCCAGCCTCTTGCAGAAGACGATCTTGTCGTCTTCGATGCGGTAGAAGTCCTTGATGCGCGAGATCTCGTCATACCCGCAGCGCTGATAGAAGCGCCGCGTCGGCGCGAAGCTCTGTCGGGAGCGGCTCTCAATCAGGAGCATACGGCCGCCCTGCCGGCGCACTTCGTTCTCCACGAAGCGGAGCAGAATCTGGCCGAGGCCCTGCCCCTGGCGCTTCGGATCGACGGCGATCCAATAGAGGTCGAACACTCCGTCGGTCATCGGGGTCGGTCCATAACAGACGTAGCCCTGGATGAGGCGCTCCGACTCTTCGCCGTCGTCGAGCACCTGCACGACGTACTCGCCGCCGTTGTCATGGGCGATGGAGTCGTCGACGAGATCCATCGCCCACTGCACTTCCTGCGGGGTGAAGTTCGTGACGCTGACGAGGATCTGGCGGATGCGCTCACGGTCGATCGCTTCCACGGGGCGGATGTTCATCGTGGTCGAGAGCAAACGCGAATCATAAGCGCTCGATTCGCCGGCGACGAGCGGCCCGGCCGAAGCGGGAGAGCGCGGAAGCGGGCGGGCGGGAGGGGGGGCGACCATGGGCGAGGGTCAGAGTAGCGGCGTCGCGGAGCCGGACAAACAGGGGGCATCACGGCAACGTGTGTTAGTTGTCACAGTGGTGAACTATCTGCGAATTGTGTGACTTACGGCAAGCGAGCGGCAAGCCCGCGGAGCAGTCTCAACCCACTTTCTCATCGAGCCGCACAGCATAACGTTCGAACAGATGAACGTACTGCCGCGGCACCCAGGCGCTGAAGTGGGTGGCCTCGCCGTTCGGCCGCTGCTCGAAGACCTCGCCGACCTCGTGCAGCTTCGCCGAGAGCCGGGAGTCGTCATAGGGGATTTCGAGCTGCATCATCTCGCCGCCGGCCACTTCGCGGTCGCGGATGGCGTCGACGAGCAGGTCGATGCCTTTCCCGGTGAGGGCGGAGATGGAGACCGCATTGCGGCGGCGGGCCTCCAGCGCGTCGTCGACGCGATCGGACTTGTTGTAGACCTCGAGCACGTGCGAAGGATCGACGCCGAGGTCGGTCAGAACTTTTTCGCCGATCTCCCGCTGATCCTCGAACTGTGGATGGCTCTGGTCGATGACGTGAAGGACGAGATCGGCGGCCACGGCCTCCTCCATCGTGGAGCGGAAAGAGGCCACGAGATGGTGCGGGAGCTTGCGGATGAAGCCGACCGTGTCGATGACCACGGTCTCGCGCGGCATCTCGAAGGCCGCCCGTGACGACTTGGCGTCGAGCGTCGCAAAGAGCTTGTCCATCGCCTCGGCACTGCCGCCGGTCAGCCCGTTGAAGAGCGTCGACTTGCCCGCATTCGTGTAGCCGACGAGGGCTACGGTGAAGGCGCTCTGGCGGGCTTTCCGCTGCGTCTGGCGGTGCTTCTCGATGCGCGACAGCTCGTCCTTGAGACGGCTGATGCGCGTACGCACGATGCGCCGGTCGAGCTCCAGCTGGGTCTCGCCGACTCCGCGCGTCCCGATGCCGCCGGCCTGCCGCTCGAGGTGTGACCACTGCCGTGTCAGCCGCGGCAGCAGGTACTCGAGCTGCGCCAGTTCCACCTGCGTGCGCGCCTCACGGCTTCGCGCGCGCCCCGCGAAAATGTCGAGAATCAGCGCGCTGCGGTCGATGACCTTCGTGCCGGTGATCTTCTCCAGGTTCCGCACCTGGGCGGGAGAGAGATCGTCGTCGAAGACGATCAGCCCGACCTCGTGCCGCTCGGCGGTGCGCTTCAGCTCCTCCGCCTTGCCGCTGCCGATGAAGCTCGCCGGGTCGGGAGCCGGCCGCCTGGCCACGAGGGTGGCCACCACGATCCCGCCGGCGGTTTCGACGAGCTTGCCGAGCTCTTCGAGGTGCTCGTCCGAGGCGCTGCGCGCCATTTCAGGAAGGATCAGGCCGACGGTGATGACGTTTTCGGGCACGTGTTCGTTCGAACAAATATACAGGAGTTGTGCCGGGGACAGACCGCAGACGACAGACCGCAGACCGCAGACCGCAGACGACAGACCGCAGACCGCCATCTGTGGTCTGTGGTCTGTCGTCTGTGGTCTCGTCTGTGGTCTGTCGTCTGTGGTCTCGTCTGTCGTCTGTGGTCTGTCGTCTGTGGTCTCGTCGGATACACTTCCGCGCCATGTTCGTCCTCTACGAGGTGCTGCTGTACCTCGTGTTCCTCATCGGCCTCCCTTTCTTTCTCGTCAGCGGAATCATCCGCGGCAAATACCTCGCGAATTTTCCGGAGAGGCTGGGCATCTACCGCACCTCCCCCAAGCGGCACGACCTCTGGTTCCATGCCGTCTCGGTCGGCGAGACGCTCGCCGCCCGCAGCGTCGTCGACGTCCTGGAGCGGCTGCGGCCCGGCCTCCAGATCGTCTTCACGACCACCACGATCACGGGACAGGCTCAGGCGAAGCGCCTCTACCCCAACGCCACGGTCACCTATTTCCCGCTCGAGTTCGCCATCTCCGTACGGCGCTTTCTCGACCACCACCAGCCGCGGCTGTTTGCCACGATGGAGACCGAGCTCTGGCCGAACGTGACGCGGATCTCGCGCAAGCGCGGGCTCCGGCTCGTTCTCGCCAACGGCCGCATCTCCGACCGCTCCTTCCCCCGCTACCGCGCTTTTCAACCGATCGTGCGGCGCCTGCTTCGGAAATACGACCGCATCCTGGCGCGCGAGGACCTCGATCGGGAGCGCTTCGTCGCCATCGGCGCGCCTCCCGAGATCGTGGAGACCACCGGCAACGTGAAGTTCGACTACGAGCCCGACACGCGTCCGCTCGAAGTGGCGCCTCTCGTCGAGCAACTGATCGCCGGACGGAAGGTCTTCGTCATCGGCTCGACCATGCAGGGGGAGGACGAGGCGCTGGTCCCGCTCCTCCCCGGTTTCATCGCCGCGCACAACGCATTCGTGATCCTCGCCCCCCGCAAGCCGGAGCGCTTCGACGTCGTGGCCGGGCTGCTCTCCGGTGCCGGCCTCTCGTTCGTCCGGCGCAGCGCCTTTCCGCCAGCCGGGAAGGCCGGCGTCCTGCTCGTCGACGTGTTCGGCGAGCTGGCCCGGTTGTATTCGTTTGCCACCGTGGCCTTCGTCGGCGGGACTCTGGTACCGACCGGCGGCCACAATCCCATCGAGCCGGCGGCTGCCGGCGTGCCGGTCTGCTTCGGGTCGTCGATGAGCAACTTCCGCGAGATCGCCTCGCTTTTTCTTCGCAACGAAGCCGCGAAACAGGTCGCCGATGCCGGCGAGGCGATCGCCTTCGCCCAGATGATGATCAACGACGAGGCCCTGCAGCGCGCCTGGGGCGAGCGGGCGCGCCGCACGGTCCTGCAGAACCGCGGCGCCTCGGAGCGGACCGCACGCGGCATCCTCGAGCTTCTGTCGTGAAAAGGATTTCTGGCACGGCCCCGAAATCGGTTCAGCGGCTGATCGCCAATGTTCAATCGAGACCCTTCTCCCCCGCCGCAGCGGGGGAGAAGGTGCCGAAGGCGGATGAGGGGGTCCGAGCTGAGGTCATCGCACCGTGAATCCGTTGCTCAAAACCGTGGAGTTGCCGTATCGCGGGGTCAACCGGCTGCGCCGGGCTTTGTATCGCGCCGGCATTCTCAGGAGCCGCCGCCTGCCACGCCCCGTGATCTCAGTCGGCAATATCGCCGCGGGTGGAACAGGAAAGACGCCGGCTGTGATTGCCATCGCGCGCTTCCTGGCCGGGCGCGGATTGCGCGTGGCCGTGCTGACGCGCGGCTACGGGCGAACGGGCCGGGGCGGCCCGGTCACGTCGCTCGATCCGGCTCTCTTCGGCGACGAGCCCGTTCTCATCAAAAAGAGTGTTCCGAATGTTGACGTAATCGTCGGTGAAAATCGGTACGAAAATGGATTGCACATAAACTGTGACGTGTTCTTGCTCGACGACGCCTTCCAGCACCTGCAGCTGGCGCGCGATCTGGACATCGTCATCGACGTCCCGCACCCGCGCTTTTCCCGGGAAGGACGCTCGTCACTTCGGGCTGCCGACGTCGTGATCCCGCGGAGGATCGCCGTGGTCGACCCACAAGCCATCCGCGGCCGAAGGGTCCTGGCCTTCGCCGGCCTCGCGGACAACGAGCAGTTCTTCGCCACGCTGCGCGACGCCGGCGCCGAGCTGGCCGGGACGCGCGGTTTTCCCGACCATCACCTCTACACGCCGGCCGACGTCGCCTCCCTGCGCACGGCCGCAGCCGTAGCGGATGCGGCGGCGATCGTCACGACCGAAAAAGACGCAGTGAAAGTGCTGGAACCTGACATCATCGCGGTGCCGATCGAGTTCGTCATCCCGGCCGAGGTGCTCGATCGCATCGCAGCGCTTGTGGCGCCATGAGCCGATCGAAGAACCGCCTCCTGCAGAGGGTCGAATACGCCGCCTACCGCTCCGTGGCGGCCCTGGTGCGGCGCGCCGGCGACGAGTCGCTGGCGCGCTGGGGAACGCGATTCGGCGCCCTCAGCCGTCGAGTCCTTCGCCGCCGCGACCGCCTGGCCATGCGCAACCTCCGCGCGGCCTTTCCCTCGAAACCCGAAGCCGAGCTGCGGGAGACCCTCGACGAGTGCTGGCGCCACTTCGGGCGCGAGATGCTGGCCTTCGTCAAGGCTCAGTCGATGTCGCTCGAAGACATCGCCCGCAGCTGCCCGTTCGTCAACGCCGAGCTCATTCAGGAAGCGCGGAGCCGCGGGAACGGCATCGTTCTGATCAGCGCCCATTACGGCGGCTGGGAGATCGCCGGGCTGGCGGTCATGGCCCTGGTCGACAACGTCCGAACCGTGACCCGGCCGCTCGACAACGAGTTTCTGGAGCGCGACCTGGCACAACTTCGCGCCCGGACCGGAGCCGTCGTCGTCGACCGCCGGCGCGCCGCGCGCACTCTGCTCAAGGGCCTCTCGGACAACGCCCTCGTGGTGATCCTTCCCGACCAGGCCGTGCTCCCGCGCGAGGGGATTCTCGTGCCGTTTCTGGGACGCGAGGCGTGGACTACCGACGCCCCCGCGAAGATGGCCTTGCGACACGGCTCTACAATTGTGTTCGCTTTTTGCATTCCGCAGCCGACCGGGCACCGCCTGGAGTTCGAGGAGCCCATTCGAGTCGACCAGTTGAGCGAGGCCGATCGGGATCCGGTCGCTTTGACCCGGCGCATCAACGACGTGATTTCACGCCGGATCGCCTCTCGTCCCGATCTCTGGTTGTGGATGCACGACCGCTGGAAAGGGACGGGCGAAAGCGAAGCAGCAGATGGCTATTGAGACAGTGGTGATCGGCCTGAACTGGGTCGGGGACAACATCCTGGCCCTCCCCACGTATCGCGCGCTGCAGTACCGCTTCCGCAGCGAAGGGGGGATCGTCGTCGCTGCGCCGGAGAACGTGGCCTCGCTGCTGGCCTCTTCGGGCGTGTGCCGGAAGGTCGCTGCCTGGAATGGGCGAACGCGGAACCGCATCGCCGTTCTGCGCCAGGGCCGCTTCCGCCGGGCCGTGATCCTTCCGAATTCGTTCCGCGCCGCCGCCGTCGCCTTCGCCGCCGGCATCAGCGAGCGCTGGGGATACCGCTCCGACTGCCGGTCGATGCTCCTCACGCACGGCATCGACAGGAGCCACGAACGCCAGCACCAGCTCGACGACTACACCGCGCTTCTCGCCGCCATGAACGCCCCACGCGTCGTCGACGAGCTTCCGTCGATGACGCTCTCCGTCGCCGCCCGCGAGCGCGCGCGACGCCACCTCCGCGCTCTCGGCATCCGCCTGCAGCGCCCCCTGTTCGGCATTCACGCCGGAGGCCTCTACGGCCGCGCCAAGCACTGGGGCGACTCCCGCTACATCGAGCTCGCCGAACGGCTCCACAGCGATGGCTTCGATGTCGTGCTCCTCACCAGCCCCGGCGAACGCGCTCAGGCCAGCTCCATCGCCGCCGCGTGCAACGGCCTGCCGATGATCGGCGAGAGCGGCGACGTCCTCGAGCTTGCCGCTGCCATCGCCCATTGCTCGGTCGTCATCACGAACGACAGCGGACCGCTCCACCTCGCGGCCGCCCTGGCCGTCCCTTCGGTCTCGATCTTCGGACCGACCGATCCGGCGCGCACCGTCATCCCCGGCGCAAGCCGCGTCATTCGCCAGTCTCTCAGCTGCCAGCCGTGCTATGCGCGGGAGTGCCCGCTCGGCCATCACCGCTGCATGACGGAGATCGCCGTCGACGAGGTGTACACCGCCGCGCTCGGACTGTTCAACGAGGTCGACGGGAAGCTCGAAAGCAGCGGCGAGATCCAGGTTTTGCCGTAACGGCGCGTCACGCACGCTCGTGACACATGAGACCGCCTCCTGTTCGCGGGTGGGTTACTCATGAAACAAGGAGGTGCGCCGTGACGATCTGGGCTTTCACCGGTTCCGTCGTTCTCGCCATCGCCGCTTACGTCATTCTCAGCGGATTCCTGACAACCTATCGAAAATACCGCGGCTTGCGCGTGATCACGTGCCCGGAGAACCTCGAGTCGTCTTCCGTCCGCGTCGATGCGCTCCGCGCGGCACAATGGGCCGCCGTCTCGGGCGACACGGTGTTGCGGCTCCGAAGCTGCTCGCGATGGCCGGAGATGGCTGGCTGTGGACAGGAGTGCCTTTCCCAGATCATGGCGGCGCCCGAAGGCTGCGCCGTCAGCGCGATCGTGACGAGCTGGTACGACGGAAAGGTCTGTGTCTACTGCAACCAGCCGATCGGTCCGATCGTCTGGCACGAGCGGCCGCCTGCCGTGCGATCAGCGGAAGGGGTGACGCGCGAGTGGAAAGACATTCCCGCCGAGCAGCTCCCGGCCGTCTTCCGCACCCATCAGCCTGTCTGCTTCAACTGCAGCCTCACCGAAGGATTCCTCCGCACCCACCCCGACATGGTCGTCTCGCGCGGCCGCACCGCCGAGACGCAGCACACACTCGCACCGTCGAGCGGCGTTTATTGACGAGCGGGTAGCGGGTAGGACGAACATCGCAGTCCCTGGTTCTCCTACCCGCTACCCGCTACCCGCTACTCGCTACCCGCTACCCGCTACCCGCTGAAACGCAAAAGGCCGGCACCATGCCGGCCTTTTTCGCCTGCGGTTCCGCGAACCGTCAAACCGCTTCAGCGATGAGGGCGAGTTTGTCCGCAATCCAGCGCACGGCCTTCTGCACGAAGAGCTCGAGCGCCTGCCCGTTCTCTGCGTGGATGACTTCGATGCGCTTCTCGCCCTTGATCTGCGAGAGCGCGTCGCGATTCATGCGCAGCACCGGCATGTCGTTGAGCACGAAAAGCGTCGGCGTCTTGACGGTTCGCAGGTAATCGGCGGCGAGATCGGTGCGGCCGTTGATGGCCACGACGGCGTTGACCAGATCAGGCCGCAGCGCCGCAGCGACGAGTGCCGATGCCGCGCCGATCGTCGTCCCGATGTAGGCGATCGGAAGCCCGCGCAGCTGCGGCTCCTTCGGCATCCATTGCGCGACGTCGATCAGCCGGTGCGCAAGAAAGTCGGCGTCGTAGCGATAGTGACCCGTCCGTGTGTCGAACTGCTGTTCGTCGTCGGTCAGAAGACTGACCTGCAATGTGGCGATCCCGATGCGATTGAGGTCTTCGACGAGCCGCTCGTCGCGAGTCTGGCTTCCCCGCCCCGCCACAAGAACGGCGACTCCCGCACATTCTCCAGGCGACGAGAGGATCCCTTCGAGCACCACATTTCCCGTCCAGATCGCAACGGGACGAGGTTCA
Source organism: Acidobacteriota bacterium (assembly GCA_021781455.1). Lineage (GTDB taxonomy): Bacteria > Acidobacteriota > Thermoanaerobaculia > Gp7-AA8 > Gp7-AA8 > JAJXWV01. The sequence goes on from JAJXWV010000028.1 coordinate 14,983, forward strand.
CCGCGTTCCTGATTCATAGCCGCCTCCGAGCCGACACTGTGGGTCGGATGCGACCACTTTCCAAGGACTGCACACACTGTTTTTGCGTGATACCACACGTCCGGAGCGGTGACCACGCGTACATGCTCTGTTCGGCGCAACGTCAGGAGCCCACGAGAGTTCCGGTTCAGCGACGCGCCGCGGCAACCGCGTCATCAAGATCCGAAGGCGCCGAATCGCCACTGCCGTTGTCGACCGACGAGGTGAACACGCTGACGGCACCGAATCGCCGCATAGCGCAGACGAGCGGGCATGTTCGCCTCCCCTGGTTTGAAGAAGACGATTCGAGGACCAATCGGCCCTTGAGTGGCAGTGCTGAGTCCTGAGTCCTCAGTGCTGAGTGTTGAGCACTGAGCAGGGTTCGCGGAGACGCGAGGCTGCGCTGTTTCCCTGTAGGGCGCAGCTGCGCTGCGCCGCAACGAACTCCACGACGCAGCGCAGCTGCGCCCTACGCAATGACCAGGCCTGGGTGCTCCCGCTCGGCATGACAATCAGGATGACAATCCGGATGACAATCACTCAGGACTCAGGACTCAAACTCAGAACTCAGGACACAGCACTCAGCACTCGTCACGACGGCGGCTCGATCACCGCTCCCGTTTCGGTGCCGTTCACGCTACGCACGTAAGCACGGGCGACGGTGGCGGCCGGGAGTCCCTGCGACGGATCCATCTTCAACGCGACGAGCGTCTCGCTGACCCAGGGCGGGCTCACGACGTTGACGCGAATCCGGCGTGGGGCCTCGAGCGCAGCCGCCCGTACGAAGCCCTCCAACCCGGCGTTGACGAGACTGATGGCGGCGCTGCCGGCCATCGGCAAGCGCGCGAGGACGCCGCTCGTGACCGTGATCGATCCGCCATCGGACACATGGTCGAAGCCGAGACGGATCACGTTGACCTGGCCCATCAGCTTATCGGGAAGGCAACCAGCCGGCCAACGCGATCTTTCGGAGACTGCGCGACAGCGGTCACGACGTGGTGGCTGTGAATCCGAAGACGACGGAAGTCGAGGGGCAGGTCTGTTATGCCGACGTCGCTTCGATTCCGGGACCGGTCGACGGAGTCATGGTCGTGACGCACCCGGACGTCTCCGCTGCGGTCGTCCGGCAGGCCGCGGCGCGGGGAATCCGCCAGATCTGGTTTCACCGCTCGTTCGGCGACGGCAGCGTGTCCGCGGAGGCGCTGCGCGAATGCGAGAATCAGGGCATCGAGCCGATCGTCGGCGGCTGCCCGATGATGTTCTGCTCACCGGTCGATCCCTTCCATCGCTGCACGCGCTGGTTCCTCGGCTGGCGGCGGAGGATTCCGACTTAGCCTCAACGAGACAAGAATCGAAGGACGATCCTGTCATTCCGAGCGTCAGCGAGGACTCTGGGCGACCGGGCGGCACGCGATCGATACTGTAACTGCCAGTGGCTGGATCGGAGCGCCGCCCATCCCACCAGATTCCTCGCTAACGCTCGGAATGACAAGCGTCCTGCGGAACCGAATCACCGGCTCGCACCCGCTGGCGAGGCCACCTCGACACTCTTCACCGCGGCCGGGCCGTACAGGACCACACCCGGACGCGCTCCGTTCATCGCGCCGTTCTCGAACACCGGAACGCCGTTCACGATCACGGTATTGATCCCCACCGCGTACTGGTGCGGCTTCTCGTAGGTGGCTCGATCGGCGACGCGGTCGGCGTCGAACACCACCACGTCGGCCTTCATCCCCGGTCGCAGCAGGCCGCGGTTCGTCAGTCCCACCCGCTGGGCGGGAAAGGACGTCATCTTGCGAACGGCGTCTTCGAGCGTGAGCATCTTCTTTTCGCGGACGTAGACGGCCAGCACCCGCACGAAGGTTCCGTAGCTCCGCGGGTGCGGTGAGGCCTTCCCGAAGATTGCCACCTCGCCATCCGAGGCGATCATCGTCGAGGGGTCGGTGAGGATGCGCTCGAGATCGGGCTCGCTGATGGCGTGATAGATCGCCCGCACCTGGCCCTTCTCCAGCAGCTGCAGGACCGTCTCGGCGGCGTTGTCGACGGTGACCTCGACGCCACGGTCGCGCATGATGTCGCTGATCGTCTTCCCGGCGATCGATGGCTCGGCCTCGGCCCAGGCGATCTGAATGTTCTTCGGATCGCCGCCCCCGCGCTCGAGCCGGATGGCCGCGGCCACTTCCTCGCGAATGCGGCTTCGTTGCGCGGGATCGGCCAGCCGCTGCCGCATCGCCTTGCGGCCGCCTTCGTTCGCCCACGGGGGAAGCAGGCCGCCGTTGAGGCTCGTGCTGGAAGCGGTGTACGGATACTGGTCCGACGTCACGTCGACGCCTCGCGCGCGTGCCTCGTGCAGGAGCCGGAGCGTCTGCTCGCTCTTTCCCTGATTCATCGCTCCCATGACTTTGTGATGCGTGATCTGCGCGGGAAGATGCCCTTCTTCGCCGATCCGCACCGTCTCGCGAACGCTGTCGACGACGTGCCCGGCCTCGTCGCGCATGTGCGAGATGTAGATGCCGCCCTTCTCTCCGGCCACTTTCGCAAGCTCGATCACTTCTTCCGTGCTGCTGAAGATTCCGGGCGTGTAGAAGAGGCCCGAGCTCAGGCCGAACGCGCCCTCGCGCATTCCCTGCCGGACCAGCTCGCGCATGGCCGCCACCTCGCCCGCCGTGGCCGGACGATCGATCTTCCCGATGACCTTGTCGCGGATGGAGCCCTGTCCGATGAACGTGCCCATATTCGGCGTCGTGTCGGCGGCGGCGATCTTCCGGAGGAAGTCGGCGATCGGCAACGGCGAGTCGCCGTCGGGCCCCTCGAAGATCGTGGTGACGCCCTGGCGCACGTAGTTGTCGGCCGTCGGATTCGTGAAGATGCCGCGGCGCGCGTGCGTGTGGATGTCGATGAATCCGGGGGAAACGATCAAACCCGCGGCATCCACCTCCCGCGTTCCCTTCCCCTCGATCCGCGCAGCGACGGCCACGATCGTGTCGCCCTTGATCGCCACGTCACCGCGGAACCACGGGCTTCCCGTGCCGTCGACGATACGTCCGCCGCGGATGACCAGGTCGTAATCGGGGCTGGCAAAGACAGTGGTGGCGAAGAGAAAGACGGCAAGCAGAGTCTTCTTCATCTCATGTCCCGTTAGCGGAGTCTCGTATTGCGTCACGGTTTTCTACGACACCGTGAGAGCCTTCTCACCACAGAGGCACAGAGTGCACAGAGACTGGCCTTTTCTCTGTGTGCTCTGTGCCTCTGTGGTTGATTTGTTCTGAAACCGGGAGGGACGCGCATTGCACACGTCCCTCCCGGCAAGACGTAAGGTCAGAATCGCAGCCCGACCGAGAAGCGGTATGTGCGCGGGGTCTGGTAATCGCCTTCGGAATTCGGCTTGCCGAAGTTCGGACCCTTCTGGAAGTTCGCGTTCATCGATGTACACGTCGCGGCGGCCGCGCCCTGCGGGCATTCGATCGGCTTCGTCGTGAAGGGATTGAACGCCTTGAGGTAGCTGACATCGGACTCAGTCAGGACTTCCTGGTCGACTGCCTTGACTCCCTGCCTGTTCAGGACGTTGATGATCTCGGGCTGCAGGAACAGCTCGAGACCGCCGAAGATCTGCACCTTGTAGTTGAGGGCCAGGTCGGTGCGGCTGATGTTGTCGGTCTTGAGGCTGCCCCGCCCGCCGAAGAAGTAATCCGGCGACGTGACCGGGCTGACATAGCCGGGGTTCGTCACGTACGGAGAAGGATCGACCGTCCCGACCACCGAGTAGCGGCCGCCCGAGTCGTAGTTCTGGAGCAGGCTGACGTCGAAGAGTCCGACCCGCGTGTTGATGTCGTACGAAAGCCACGCGCGCAGGCGGTGTCGCTGGTCCTGAGTGAGGTAGCCGGTCGGATAGTTCCAGCTGGCCTGCCGGTACTCGGGCCGCTCACCGGCCACGCCGGCGGTCGGACCGTTGCCGGAGGTCTCACCCGTGACGTTGCCGACGAGGCGCGACCACGTGTACGTGCCGCCGAAGTTGAGTTGCGGCAGGATCTTGTAGCGACCCTGCATCTGCACCGCGGTGTACTTGCGGTTGTAGTAGTGGTTGTCGTTCGTGATGATGGCCTGGTCGTATGTGGTCCCGTACTTATCGGTGACTTTACCGGTCGACGTGTTGACGATGGATGCGTAGAAGTTGCCCCACTTGCGGGAGACGAGGTCGGCGCGTACGTAGCCGCGGCTGCCGATCGCGCTGCCGAGTCCAAGGGTCCATTCCTTCACATCGGGGGATTTGAGGCCGTTGGGGTCGAGCTTGCTCTCCACACCCGGGACCGACGGAGGCGTACGGAACGGGCGCATGTTCGTTCCGCCGTTGGCGTTGAACCAGGCGAAGATCTGCTGCAGTGCTACGTCAGTGGGAACCAGCGAGCTTGTCGGCGCATTGATGTCGCTGTTGATGCTCGGCCCGCGGTAGTTCCAGGAGAACGACGCGTTGCGGCCTGCCGGGTCGACGTCGTTGCCGACGCCCTCGCTGAGCCTGCCGACGTACTGGCCGTAAGTGGCGCTGGCGATGAGCAGCCCGGTGCCTGTGAAGTCGTAATGGGCGGCCAGGCGCGGGCTGGTGGTGGACTTCGTGGCGATCTTGAACGTGCGATCGCCGCTGACGGCGTCGTTTCCGTCGTAGCGAACGCCGAGGTTGAACCTCCAGTGATTGTTGAGTGACCAGCGGTCGTTGAGGTACACGGAATTCACCGCGTATTGCGAGCCCTGGCTGAGCACGAAGATCGGGTACCACGAAATGCGCGTCGTGGTGCCGCTCGATCCGCCGGTGAAGCGGCCGAAGACCTGGTCGCCGCGAACGATGCTCTGGGAGATGCTGATCCGGTAGTCGCTGCCGTTCTGGTAGTTGTTGACGTCGCGCACCTCGAGGAAGTGCTCGTAGCCGGCCTTGATCTGGTGACTGCCGGCCTGCGGCGTCGACCAGAAATACGTGGCATTCGCGGTGTAGAGCGTGTGGTTGCGGTGCTCGCCGTTAGGCGTGGCGCGGAAGGTCGGCGACCAGAAGCGGGTGCCGCGCGCGCGGTCCAGGAGCATCGTCCCCTTGATCAGGTCGAAATACGGCGATCCCGAGTGCAGGAAGGCGAACTCCTTGCGCGAGTACTGCCCTTCGATGAAGAGCTTGTCGGTCATCGAGCCGTTGTAGTTGGCCGCGAACAGCGTGTTCGGTGTCTGCCGCGACTTCACCAGGCTGTCGAGGTCCATGACCGAGTAGCCGGTCTGGTTCTGCTCGCTGGCGCTGATCTTCGTGTACGTCGCGATCACGGTGTGCTTCGGCGTGATCGCGCCGGTCAGCTTCGCCTCGAAGCGCTGCTCCTTCGTGCCGTGCGGGTAGACGATCGGCGGGATCGGCGTGCCGGCCACGAGGGCCTTCCCGTTCGCATCCTGGTCCCCGGCCCGGGCCAGGCCCGGAGCGGTCTGCCGGACGTCGCTCGTCTTCGCCGAACGGCCGGCCCCGAAGAACCATAGCCGATCGCGCAGCGCGGGGCCGCCGACGGTCGCCTCGTACATGGGATTGGTCTTGTCGGCCTGGTCGGCCGTGAGCGGCGTCTTCGCGCTCCAGCTTTCGTTGGTGAAGCTGGTGCGGAAGCTTCCCTTCAGGTCGTTGCCGCCCGATTTGGTGATCGTGCTGACGACGCCTCCCGTGAAGTGTCCGTACTCGGCGGAGATTCCGCCGGTGAGCACCGTCGTCTCCTGGATGGCGTCTTCGATGAAGAGCGCCTGCGGCTGACCGCGCAGGTTCTCGTTCACAATCACGCCGTTCACGAGGAAGAGGCTGTCGTACGACATCGCTCCGGAGATGGTGATGTTGCCTCCGGACACGTATCCCGGGCCGTTGTTGTTGACGCCCGGCGAGAGCAGCGCGATCTCGCGCTGGTCGCGGTTGACCGGAAGCTGCTCGATCAGGCTCTGGCTGAAGTTCGTGCTGACCTGCGTCGACTCGACCGAGGCAGTCATCGGAGTGTCCGCGGTCACGCTGATCGACTCCGCCAGTTTCGACGGCGTCAGTGCGACGTCGACGCGATCCTCGCGCGCTGCCGTGAGAGTCACGCGCTGCATGACCTTCTGCATCCCCTCCAACTCGAACGTGACTGTGTACACACCCGGGGGAAGGAACGGAAAGATGTAATCGCCACCTGCCCCGGTGGTCGTCGAACGCGTCCCCTGAAGGTTCGGCGACTTCACCGTCACGGTCGCGCCGGGCAGCGGCGCGTTGTCGACGGTAACTCTTCCGCTGAGTGTGGCCGTCGGAATGGATTGAGCCAGGGCTATCGCTGGCAGGAGAAGTAACACGAGGAGCACGAGGGACCGGACCGATCGCTGCATCGTTTCCTCCGAATTTTTGGGCTGAACCCGTTTTGGATGGTCGCTTCGTACCGCGGCGCGACGATACGGGGCGGTGACTGCAGTCACCCGCGAAGGAACGCGCGATCAATCGGCGACGGCGATGCGGCGAGCGGTCTTTCCGATCTGAGTGCAAATCGGCCCGCGTTCAGCTGCAGGCCGCGAGCAGCTTCAGGACGGTGCTCCAGTTGCGCGCGGTGCCCCGCGTGCCGAGCTTCTTCTCGATGACCGCGTTTGTTAGGTGCGATCGGCCTTGCCCGTCCGGAGATCGCGGAGATCCAAAAGGAAAGCGGCGCTCTACTAATCAGTCGTGAACATAGGCTACAGATTCAGCTTTGAAGAAGGAGCGAACGAGTGCGGGTCTACGGCGAATGTTGGCGAGGTCAAGATGAACGCGGCGATGAAGCGACTCGTTGGCTTTCAGT
>JAJXWV010000009.1 GCA_021781455.1 Acidobacteriota bacterium
CTCAAGCGGAAACGCCACATCCAACACACCCAACCCTTCCAGGTCTCGTTCTTTCCTCTGGCCGCCCATCACACCCTCCCACTTCGGCCATAGTGTCGCTTAACTTAAGGCCATTGGGATGACAAGCCGTGTGTGCCAAACTTCACAGGCGCCATGGCCGCCGTAAGAATTTAGCGGCGGCCGTCAGGGCGCCGGTGCAAGCGATCGCACCAGCGAACGAGGGCACGACTGCCGGGATCAACCGCCTCCTCGTGATCTTCGTCCTCGCCGAACGGCGTCCGGCGGTGCGATAGTGCGGCAACCGGAGGACACCAGCCATGACAGCGAAGATCAGACGCATCGCTCTTTCGACCGGCGGTGGCGATGCGCCCGGCCTCAATGCCGTCATCCGGGCGGCGGTGCTCGCCGCGATCAACCGCGGCTGGCAGTGCGTCGGCATCCGCGACGGCTACAACGGCCTCCTGATGCCGGAGCAGTTCCCCGCCGGCGGGCTGATCCCCCTCACGCGCGATTCGGTTCGCGGGATCACGCCGCTCGGCGGGACGATCCTCGGCACCACCAATCGCGGCAATCCGATGCACTTTCCCATCGTCGCTGCCGACGGTTCGACGACGGAAGTCGATCGTACCGACGAGCTCGTGCACGCCTTCCGCCTCCACCAGATCGACGCGCTGATCTCGATCGGCGGCGACGGGTCCCTCGGCATCGCGGCAGTCCTGGCGAAGAAAGGGCTGCGTGTCATCGGCGTTCCCAAGACGATCGACAACGACCTGGACGGCACGGTGATCACGTTCGGCTTCGACACGGCGGTGTCGTTTGCGACCGAGGCCATCGACCGGCTTCACTCGACGGCGGATGCGCACCAGCGGGTCATGGTCGTCGAGGTGATGGGGCGTTACGCGGGATGGATCGCGCTCAACTCCGGCGTCTCCGCGACAGCCGACGCCATTCTGATTCCGGAGATCCCGTACGACCTGCACAGCGTCGTGCGAAAGATCGAGGAGTGCCAGGCGCAGAGTCAGAAGCACGCCATCGTGGTCGTCGCTGAAGGCGCTAAGCCGAGAGGCGGCGCGATCTCGCTGCTCAAGGGGCGCGAGGCGGGGACCGTCGAGCGACTCGGCGGGGCGGGCGAGCGGGTCACTGCGGAAATCGAGGCGCTGACCGGCCGCGAGGCGCGCTGCGTGGTCCTCGGCCATCTGCTGCGCGGCGGCACGCCGACGAGCTTCGACCGGCTGCTGGCGCTGCGGTTTGGTGCGGCCGCGGTGCGGGCGCTCGACGAAGGCGAGAGCGGCGTCATGGTCGCGCTCGCTCCTCCCACTGTGAACTACGTCCCGCTCGAGGACGCCACACGCCGCATGAAAGTGATCCCGCTCGACTGCGACACGATGAAGACCGCCCGCGACCTGGCGATCTGCTTCGGCGATTGACGAGTCTGCGCGACGATTCACCACAGAGGACACAGAGAAAATCCCCGCCCAACCAACCTCAGAGTGACGGGGAACGCGGCTCCGCCGGCTCAGAGTGACGGTCTCAGCGAATTTGCATTTTTTCGCCGCTTGCGCGCAGATTAATGAGAGCAACGGGAGCGCTCCATGCCGGACAATGACGCCACCACTCCTCACGGGGCGCCGATGCGGCCCGAAGAGGTCCGCGCGGTCCGCTACAAGCTCGGCCAGTCGCAATCGGAATTCGCGCTCATGATCGGCGTCACACTGTCGACGCTTCAGGCGTGGGAGGACGGCCGCCACGTTCCCGACGGTCCGGCGCAGGCCCTTCTTCGCGTGGCGGCGAAGAATCCGAAGATGGTGGCGAAGGCGCTGGGGCACTAGGGCAGACCACAGACTACGGACCGCAGACCACGGACCGCAGACCACGGTTTGCACTTGTAGATCGCACGTCGTCTGCCACACTCCTCTGCGGTCTGCGGTCTGCGGTCTGCGGTCTGCGGTCTGCGGTCTGCGGTCTGCGGTCTGCGGTCTGCGGTCTGCGGTCGTGCACCCGGCACGCATCACGCACGCTAAACTGACCGCAAACACGGAGGAAGTGCATGACAGCCACGGTTGAGACCGGCGCGACGGTCCGCGATCCGCGTGCCGGCAAGAATCCGCTGAAGATCAGGAACATCCATCACGTGGAGCTCTGCGCCGGGAATGCGAAGCAGTCGGCGTTCTACTATCGAAAGGCCTTCGGCTTTTCGCAGCTGGCATATTCGGGGCTCGAGACCGGCAACCGCGAAACCACGTCGTACGTCCTGAGCCAGGGAAAGATTCGCTTCGTCATCACCTCGCCGCTGACCGAGGGGCATGCGCACACCCGGCACATCGGGTGCCACGGCGACGGCGTCATCGACATCGCTCTGCAGGTCGAAGATGCCGATTACGCGTTTAACGAGGCGGTACGCCGCGGCGCCCGTCCGGCCGTCGAGCCGCATGACGCGGCTGACCAGTTCGGCGTCGTCCGGCGCGCGGCCATCCACACATACGGTGACACCCTGCATTCCTTCATCTCGTACAGCGACTACAAGGGAGCGTTTCTCCCTGGCTTCCAGCCGGCCGAGATCGCCGGCCAGAGCGCGGGCCTTCTCCTCGTCGACCACATCGTCGGCAACGTCGAGCTCGGAAAGATGAACGTCTGGGCCGACTGGTACTCGAGCGTGATGGGCTTCTCGCGATACATCACTTTCGACGACAAGGACATCTCCACCGAGTACAGCGCGCTGATGTCGATCGTGATGTCGGATGACAACCGGCTGGTGAAGTTCCCGATCAACGAGCCTGCGCCGGGGCGGAAGAAGAGCCAGATCGACGAGTACCTGGAGTGGTATCGCGGCCCCGGTGTCCAGCACATCGCCCTTCTCTGCGGCGACATCCTCAGCACCGTCTCGCAGCTGAAGGCCAACGGCGTCGAGTTCCTGACCGTGCCCGACTCCTACTACGCCGATCTCGAGCATCGCGTCGGCGGCATCGAGGAACCGATGGAGGAGATCCGCAAGCTGCACATCCTCGTCGACCGCGACCAGGAAGGCTACCTGCTGCAGCTCTTCACCAAGCCGGTGCAGGACCGGCCGACGATGTTCTTCGAGATCATCCAGCGCAAGGGAAGCCGCGGCTTCGGCAAGGGAAACTTCAAGGCGCTGTTCGAGTCGATCGAAGCGGAGCAGGCGAAGAGGGGGAATCTGTGACGGGTGGGGGGGTGCGCGGTTACGCGGTTACGCGGTTGCGCGGTTACGCGGTGGATGATGGAAATCGTTGCGGATCTCGCAACCTCGCAACCTAACCTCGTGACCTCGTGACCCATCTTCTCTCCACTCCTGTACGATTCGCGAAATGGAACCGCTGCGTTACCAGTCCGGTTTCGGCAACGAGTTCGCGACCGAGGCGCTGGCGGGGGTGCTGCCGGCAGGGCAGAACGCGCCGCAGCGGGTCGCGCGGGGGTTGTATGCCGAGCAGCTGAGCGGCACGCCGTTCACGGCGCCGCGTCATGCGAACCGGCGTTCATGGCTTTATCGCATTCGCCCGGCGGTGCGGCACGAGCCGTTCGCGCCTCATCCGGCCGGACGATTCGCAGCGAGCCTTCGCGACCTCCCCACAGCGCCGAACCAGTTGCGCTGGGATCCGTTCCCCATTCCGTCCCAGCCGGCCGATTTCGTCGACGGGCTGATCGCGATCTGCGGCAACGGCGATCCGGCCCTCCACAGCGGGATCGGCGTCCACGTCTACGCCGCGAACCGGTCGATGACTGAACGGTTCTTCTACGACGCCGACGGCGAGCTGCTGATCGTGCCGCAGCAGGGAGCGCTGCGGCTTCACACCGAGCTGGGAATGCTCGACGTGGAGCCGGGCGAGATCGGCGTGATCCAGCGCGGCATCCGCTTCCGCGTCGAGCTGCCGGAGGGTGCGGCGCGCGGTTACGTCTGCGAGAACCATGGCCCTCTCCTCCGCCTGCCGGACCTCGGTCCCATCGGGTCGAACGGCCTGGCCAACTCCCGCGATTTTCTGACGCCGGTGGCGGCGTTCGAGGAGCGCGAAGGCGCATTTACGTTGATATCCAAGTTTCTGGGCCGGCTGTGGGCGGCGCCCATCGATCATTCGCCGCTCGACGTCGTGGCCTGGCACGGCAACTACGCGCCTTACAAGTACGATCTGAGGAAGTTCAACGCCATCAATACAGTCTCGTTCGACCATCCCGATCCGTCGATCTTCACGGTGCTGACCTCGCCGTCCGAAGTGGTGGGGACGGCCAACGTGGACTTCGTGATCTTTCCGCCGCGGTGGATGGTTGCCGAGCACACCTTCCGGCCACCGTACTTCCACCGGAACATCATGAACGAGTACATGGGGCTGGTCTTCGGGGCCTACGATGCCAAGGCGGAGGGCTTCGTGCCGGGCGGCGCGAGCCTGCACAACTGCATGTCCGGTCATGGTCCTGACGCGGCCAGCTTCGAGCAGGCTTCGAGCGCATCACTGGAGCCGCGCTACGTCACCGACACGCTGGCTTTCATGTTCGAAACTCGTTTCGTGCTGCAGCCGACCCGCTTCGCTCTCGAGGCGCCGCAGCTGCAGCGCGACTATTGGAAATGCTGGCAGGGCCTGAAGAAGAGCTTCGAGAGCTGAATGGGGACGAATGGGACGGATGGGACGAATGCGACGAATGGGACAAACCGCGACTGACGTGAGCCTTTCCATCAGTCCCACCGGTCCCATTCGTCCCATCCCGGTCTAAACCAGGTCTAAACCACAATGACTACCGCATCGCTTCACGCACTTCTCGAAAACCTCATCGACTATGCCGGTCTTTTCCCGCCGGCCTCGCTACCGATGGAGCGCGCCCTGGCGAACTACGACGCCTATCGCCGCGGCGAGCACTCCTGGGTCCTCGGCCGTTTCATCGTGCCGCTCTCGAAATTGAGCGAAGTGCCGCGCGAGTTCCCGGTCTCGGTGCTCGTCGGCGTAGACGATCTGCCGATGCTCGACAGCTCGATCGACGTGATCGAAGCGAAAGCATCGAACGGGAACGACGTGGCCACGATTGCCGGCGTGGCCAGGGGCCGCACCGTGTACGTCGAAGTGCCGGATGCGGATCTCGTGAAGCCCATCGGCCGGCAGGGAATGCGCGCGAAGTTCCGCATGGGCGGGATCACGCACGACTCGATCCCGGCGGCCGAGCGGGTGGCGCGGTTCATCCGCGAGTGCGCCGCCGAGCGCGTCCCGTTCAAGGCCACCGGAGGCCTGCACCATCCTCTGCGCTGCACGAAACCTCTGACCTACGAGCCGCACGCGCCGGTCGCGACCATGCACGGGTTCATCAACGTCTTCATGACCGCGGCTCTCATCGGCGCCGTCGACGAGGAATTGCTACTGGAGACCAGCCCGAAGGCCTTCTCCTTCACCGACGACAGCGCGTCGTGGAGGAGTTACAGCGCTACGACTGCGCTGCTGCGCGGCGTGCGCAGGGAGTTCGCGATCTCCTTCGGCTCCTGCTCATTCGAGGAGCCCATCGCCGAACTCCAGGAGCTGGGGTGGCTCTGAGAAGCTGGGTCGAGTCGGCCAACGAGCCGGCCACCGACTTCCCGATCGAGAACCTCCCTTTCGGGCTCTTCCGCCACGGCGGCGAAGAGGACGACACACACGTCGGCCTGGCCATCGGCGACTCCATCGTGGATCTCGCCGGCTGCTACGAAGCGGGACTGCTCGAAGCGATCAACGAACAGGTGCAGGCCGCCTGCACCGCTCCAATCCTGAACGAGCTGATGGCCCTCGGCAGCGACGCTTCCCGCGCCGTGCGCCACACCATCGCGACCATGCTCATGGAAGGCTCGATGATGCAACCGGAGCTCGAGCCGCATGTCATCCGAATGCGCGATGCCGAAATGATGGTGCCCTGCGCCATTGGCGACTACACCGATTTTTACGCCGGCATCCACCACGCCACGAACGTCGGCTCGATGTTTCGTCCCGAGAATCCCCTGCTGCCGAATTACAGGTGGGTTCCCATCGGCTACCACGGCCGGGTTTCGTCGATCATCGTCAGCGGAACGGGTTTTCACCGGCCGAGCGGCCAGACGCGTCCCGATCCCGAATCGGCTCCGCAGTTCGGCCCATCCCGGCGACTCGACTACGAGATGGAGCTGGGCGCGCTGGTCGGCCCCGGCAACGAGCGCGGCGAGCGGATTCCCGTCGATCGTGCCGAAGAGCACCTGTTCGGCCTCTGTCTCGTGAACGACTGGTCGGCGCGCGACATCCAGACGTGGGAGTACCAGCCGCTCGGGCCTTTCCTGGCGAAGAGCTTTGCCACTTCTGTCTCGCCGTGGATCGTGACACTCGACGCGCTGACGCCGTTCCGGACGGCGCCGTACACACGTCCGGACGGCGATCCGCAGCCGTTGCCGTATCTCGCCTCGAGTGATCACAGCGGGTTCGACATCACGCTGGAAGTGTGGCTGCGCAGCGCGCAGATGACCGAGCCGGTGCTGCTCAGCCGCGGCAATTCCCGAGATCTCTACTGGACGCTCGCGCAGCTGGTCGCGCACCACACCTCGAACGGATGCAACCTCCGGCCAGGCGACCTGCTCGCCAGCGGGACGATCTCCGGTCGTACCAGCGATTCGCGCGGGTCGATGCTCGAGCTGTCGTGGGGCGGAAAGGAGCCGGTGGTCCTTCCGAACGGCGAGGAGCGCCGTTTCCTCGAAGACGGTGACGAGGTGATCCTTCGCGGCTTCTGCGAGCGCGAGGGCCACCGCCGGATCGGCTTCGGCGAATGCCGCGGCACGGTGCTGCCGGCGAACTGATCGCGGCTGAAATGAAACGGGCGGCCTGCCTGGCCGCCCGCTCACCGTGAGACCGGCTGAAGACCGGTTCCGCCTGCCTACTTGCTGCCGAGGATCGCGTCCTTGGCGCCTTTGGCCACGCGGAACTTCACGACCTTCTTGGCCGGAATCTTGATCGGTGCTCCGGTCATCGGGTTGCGGCCCATGCGTGCCTTGCGCTGCACGAGCACGAGCTTTCCGAGTCCCGGAATCGTGAAGCCCTTCTTCGCCTCTTTGTAAGCGAGGCTGCTGAGCTCCTCCAGGAACTTTGCCGCAGTCTTCTTCGAGACTTCAGCGGCTTCCGAGAGATGGGCGATGATTTTCGATTTGGTCAAAGGACCTGCTGCCATGTCTTCTCCCCTTCGTAAATTTGTTGTGATCCGATGTGGACAAAGTCGAGGCAATGTACGCACGTCGCGCGCCGGATGCAAGCAGTTTTCATCACATTTCCGCGGTGCGGGCGAAAAAAGAACAGCTGTGACCGGTGATGATCATCGAACCGGTTCACGGCTTGTGGATTGCTTTTTCGATGTGCGCCACTGCCGAGAGGAGCAACGAGGCTTCGCGGGTGGAAAGGCCGGCCCGGCCCGCCAGGGCCTGGAGTTCCGCGCACATCCGCTCGGCGCTCTTTTCGCCGAAGAAGTTCACCTCTTCCAGCATCCGATGGCCGCGCGCACGGAGCGTTTCGAGCAGCTCTCCCGGGGCGGGGTCGGGCTCCTTCGCACGCGACCGCGAGCCCTTCGCGAGCTCGTAGCAGAAGATCACCACCGACTGTGCAAGGTTCATCGTCGGGTAGTCGGAGGACGTGGGAATCGAGGCCGTGCGCTGGCACTTCGAGATCTCGTCGCCGCGCAAGCCCCACTCCTCGCGCCCGAAAACGAGCGCCAGCGTGTGCTCCTCGCCGAGGGTTTCCTCGGCCAGCCTGGCCAGCTCGAACGGTGTGAGCTGCTCGGCCACGTGGCGGCCGCGCACGGCCGTTGTGGCGACGGACAGATGCACGTCGGCAAGCGCTTCGGGCAACGTGTCGAAGCGTCGCGCTTCCTGCACGACGTCGGCTGCGCCTTTCGCCCACCACTCGGAAATGTCGTCGATCCGCTGCGGTCGCGCTCCGACGATCACCAGGTCGCGCAGCCCGAAATTCTTCATGGCCCGCGCCACGGCGCCGACGTTCCCCGCCTCGTGGGGCTCGACGAGAATGACGCGCACTTTCATCGGGCCGGAGAATAGCAGCGAATCGCCGCCTCCCTCATGCCGCGATGGCAGCGCTGCGGCGGCGAATGCGGTGCGCCAGCACGTCCGCGGCGATACCGAGAAGCGCCAGCAGCGACACGATCCCACCGATGACCCACGACTGCGGGCGATAGATGAGGTCGAGTCGATGCCGGCCGGCCGGGACCTCCACCGCCAGAAAAGCGATGTTTGCCCGCACGACGGGCACGGGACGCTTGTCGACGCGTGCCTTCCAGCCTTTCCAGGCCGTCTCCGAGATGATGATCCATGCGGGTAGCTTGGCGTGCACTTCCAGGCGCATGCTGTTCGTGCGGCGATAGGTGACATCGGCGTACGCCTCGCCGTTGACGATCTCGCCCGCGCTGGAAATGGACGGATCGTCAATCCATGCACGCTCGCGAAAATCGCTTTCGCTGCTCATCTCGATCAGCGGATTGGGCGAGTTGATGCGCACGCGCCGCGGTGCGAAGGCGCGCTCGATGACGCGCTCGTTCTCGAGAATCGAATAATTCGGCTCGGCCACGAGGACGTGCCAGCCCATTGGAACCTTGTCGCCGGCCAGCGCGATCGCGTAGCGGACGTTGAGGAACGAGAGGAATGGTCTGGTCAGGTCGTCGACGCGGTTGTACGAGACCGGCTGATGCACCGACCAGAGCGGATAGGTCTCGACCAGCGGGAGATACGTCATCGCTTCATAACCGCGCACGTCCTCGAGGCCGTACACCGTGGCCGTGTTGGGGATGAGGGTGTACCGCAGGCCGACGATCCGATACGGCGGTGCCTGTTTCGGCAGCCGCTCGAAACCGGGAATGGGCGGGTAGAAAGCCTCCGGCCGGAGAGTCGGATAGAAGTTTCCCATCTCGACCGTCCGCTGGGCGAGGAGAAGAAACAGCAGTGCCGCGAAGCCCCAGCGAAGGTTGCCGACGAACAGAAGCACGATTCCCAGCAGCGCCGGCGGCACGAGGAGCGCCGCGGCGGCCGCGTCGAAAACGTCACGCGGCACGCCGGCGGCGACGGCGCGACCGCGGATCATGAACACCGCGAACGCCAGCACCGCCGTGGTGATCAGCGCAGTGGCGGCTACGGCGCGGTTGCTGCCCTGGTTCTGCCAGGTCTCGACCCCGTGCGCCGCGAGAACCACCAGAGCGAATGCCGCTGCGAAGGTGTAGCGATTGTTGAGGGCGATGTCGAACAGCGGCACCTTCGCCAGCCAGTTCGCGAAGGGAGGAGCGTCCGCTCCGATCAGGCATGCCGCCACGAAGAGGATCAGCAGGGCCAGCTTGCCTTCGAATCGGCTGCGCCACAGGGCGTATGCGGCCGCGGCCAGCGCGATCGAGCCCGCGTACGCGGTCGCCGGGATCGGATAGATCGGTGCGTCCTTTGCCACGTGTTCCGGGACGATGCCGTAGGCGAAGGTCACGAAATCGAGCTCGAGCCGCTGCAGCGCCTGCCTCAGCGGAACCGCCCGCGGCACCGTTGCGAAGACTCCCTGCCGGAAAGCCTGCTCCATGGTCTGGGGAATCGCTTCGACGATCGGCAGCAGATAGACGGCGCAGATCGCCAGGGTCAGCACGCCCGCGCCGGTGGCCAGGAGCATTGCCCGTACGGCGCCGCGGAATCGAACTCGCCACAACTCCAGCGCGAAGAGGACGATGGCGAGGCCGACGATGTGAAGAGCGCTTTCCGGATGGCCTGCCAGCAGCATCATCGTGAAGGCGATCGTCAGCAGGTAGAACGAGGCCCGGTCGCGCCGGCGAACCACTCGGCGGACGCCGAGGAGCACGAGCGGAGTCCAGAGGACAGCCGCGGTGATGACCCACTCCAGCCAGAAGACGAGAAAGCTCGCGAACATCCATGCGGCGGCGCCGGTCATCGACGCCCACTCACCACAGCCGTCGTCGCGCAGCCAGAGAAACATCCCCAGGCCGGCCAGGAAGAACAGCAGCGCTGCGAGGTACGTGAGGCTGTTGGCGATCGGCAGCACGAGACTGGAGAGGAACACCGGGTCGTACGGCACCGGCTGCGCGGCCGCGGCGAGGATGTCGCCCGCGAACAGGTGGGGGTTCCAGAGCGGCAGGTCGTGGTTCCGATAGGTGTACCGCGTCGCTGCCTTCCATGGCATGTTGAGGCAGTAGACGTCGGACAGCACGGGGTTGTGCATCGACGTGATCCCGTGCGCGGCGGCGATCGACTTCATCGGTTCGGCCTGGTACGGGAGGTCGATCGGCGCGTAGACGCCGCCGGTCAGCAGCGCGCGGCCGGTGAAGCAGAGCGGCAGCAGCACGAGCACGGCCCCGGCCCGGAGGCTCATTGGCGTGATCGTTCGCGAGGCCAAAAAAGCCAGAGCAGCGGCGACGGCGAAATAGAGAGTGATCGTGAGCATCGGCGGCGCGATGATAGCCGTGGCTGATACGGCATGAAAGGACAGACCGTCGGTGCGTGAACCTGCTGTTGGGGGGGCGGCTCGAGGCTCCCGGGAGTCAGCGTGCTCCCAGGAGCCCCCCAAGCATCACTTCGTCAGCGCGCGCCGTCGCCGCCCCTGGCCGGCGACGCTCACGGTTACGGTGCCGAGCCTCGAGTCGACCGAGCCGTTCCACGCTGCGAACGCGAATGAGTCCGTTCCGACGAAGCCCGGCTCCGGCCGGTACGTAGCGGTCGTTCCGTCGATCGCCGCAGTTCCATGCTGAGGCTGCTGAACCACGCGAAGCGTCAGCGGCGACGCGGCCGGGTCGGAAGCGCTCAGCCGGGCGGTGGCTGCTGCGCCTGCGTAGGACAGCATCGAGCCGTCCGCGACTGTCGCGGCTCGAGCCGTCGTCGCGCTCTCGCTCTTCGGCCCGTTGTGGCAGGCGTAGCAGCTGATCCGGTAGCCGCGCCAGAAGAGTTTCACGCCGTATCGCGATGACAGCGTTCGATCGTCCGTCGCCCGCGAGAGCACGCTGCCGCGGAAGTCGGTCCCGTGGCAGACCTGGCACTGCGAAGTCCCGTGTTCGGCGACATCGCCGTGCGCGGTGACCCAGGGCGCGCCCACGGGATGCATGCCGTGAGGGCCGCCGTTCGTCGTCGCCGGAGCGCTGGTGTGGCAGGCACTGCACTCGGCGACGACTCCTGCGTGACCTTGCAGAGCCACGCTCTGGACGTTGTCGCTCGCATCAGACGACGGATACTCGGCATGCGTGGAGCCGTGGCACGCCTCGCAGTACAAGTTGCCGTGGCCCTTCGAGAATCGATAGAGCGAGAATCCCGCCGCCGGCACCCCGGCATTCGTGGCGAAGGTCTGGTCGACAGCAGGCCGCGTGGTGCCGCCGGTCGTGAAGGCCGTCATGAATCGCAGCTGTCCTCCCGACGTGACCGCATTTCCGATGTGGCAGCTCTGGCAGTTCGGTTCCTGCAGCCATCCGGTGCGCGTGGCGTTGCCGACGTCGGCCATCGACCCGTGGCAGTCCTGGCACTGAATGGCGAGTTGTGCGTCGCTTTGCACGGCGCGGCCCATCACGCCTCGCAGGCAGCGCGTCGTCGCGCCGGGGTGGCAGCGATAGCACGACGAGCGATCGCTGTCGTCATTCATGGGGAGACCGTTCAGTGGATTCGTGACGTGGCTGTGGTAGGCATGGATCGAGGAAGTCAGTGCCGGAATTCCCGTGTATCCCTTCGTGCCGAGGGCATTCGAGGCGTGGCAGCGCGCGCACAGGACCGGGGTGCCGCTCTGCGCCGTTGCCAGGAGCCCATCGCTGCGGTAGCCGGCCTGCTGCAGGGCAGACGAATAAGCCGCTCCCTGATTGAGCGAATCGTGACTGGCGAGGATGTTCAGCTTGGCGCTCTTCAGATCGCCGCCTGCGAATCGTCCGAGGGAAGCGTGGCAGGACAGGCAGTCCATCTCGTCGGAGACGGGGAGGACGACGGTGGAGGAGGCCAGCTCGTTGCCTCCGCTGTCGCGGACGACGACGCGCATCATCGGGTAGTAGTTCTTCTTCCCGGCGTCGTCATACGGCGTGATGGGAATGCCGGTCGCCGTGAACCAGCCCGTTCCGCTCTCGAAATCCATCGGCTGAGGCGTGTTCGATGCGCCGGGCATGGCCTTCCCGGCCAGTCCGGTGTCGTTCGTCAGCGTGGTTCCGAACAATGCCGCGGCATAGGTCCAGAAGTTCGTCTTGGCCGAAGAAACGGTGTTGATCGAGCCGTTCGGATCGGCGACGGCCTCGTAGGTGACCGTGATCGTTCCTCCGCTGGTGACGAGCTTTCCGTCCTGGCCGATCACCTGAGCGTGGATGGTGTTGTAGGGCGGAAGGATCGCAAAGACGGAGAAATCGACTCCGTCCGTACAGTGCATGCCGAGGTCGTTCCAGGCGACGACCTTCCAGCCGGTCGCCGAAGGAGCAGGCGCAGCGGCGAGAACGATGAATGCGGTCAACAGAATGATCCGTGTGGTGGGCATGACGGCCTCCGCGAATCAATCTAGGAGAGTGGCGGGATGAGGCGGTCCGGCGGCGCACAGGCGGTTGTGAGCGGGGCCGGGCGGATGGCTGTCGGCACTCAGCGGACGGCTCTCGAAATTCCTGCTGAGAGTCGACAGCCGATAGCCGGCTGCGTGACACGCGCTATAGTTCTCTCGACTTCAGCCCGGAGGATCCGTTCAGTGCCCAACACCTATCCGCAGGAGGCCGTGCTCAGAGACGGCCGGCGCGTTCTGCTTCGCCCTTTCACTTCCACCGACGTCGACCCGCTCTACGAGTTCTTCCAGCGTCTGCCGCTGGCGTACCGGCGCTTCGCCTGGGACCCGATCGAGAACAAGTCGCTGCTCGAGAGCTGGGCTCAGAACATCGACTACTCGCGGGCGTTTCCGCTGCTGGCCATCGACGGCAGTCGGATCGTCGCCGACGCGACGCTGCATCGCCGCGAGGGCGGACCGCTCCGCCTCGTCGGCCGGATCAAGTGGATGATCGACCCCCAGTGGCGGGGAGCAGGCCTCGGCACGCTCCTCGTCAATCAGTTCATTCGCATCGGCCGCGATCATGGCCTGCGCCACCTCAGCTGCATGCTGATTTCCGATCTCGAAGCCGACGCCGTGAAGACCCTGACCGGCCTCGGTTTCACGACGATCCTGCAGCCCGGGTACGGGACCGATCCCGACGGCAATCAGCACGACATGACGAAACTGATCCTGCGGCTGTGAAGAGATCGCAAATGGCAGATCGCAGATTCCACCCGCCCTGCGGTCTGCGGTCTGTGGTCTGTGGTCTGCGGTCTGTGGTCTGCGATCTAGGCATACCTCGCCGGTCTCGCGCCGATAATGCGCAACGTGCAGGTCGTCGGGCGATTCGCTCCATCTCCTACCGGTCCGCTTCACCTCGGCAGCCTCGTGGCGGCGGTCGGCTCGTGGCTTTTCGCGAGGCGTGAGAGCGGGCGATGGCTCGTCCGGATGGAAGATCTCGACAGACCGCGCGTGATCGCCGGCTCTGCGCAGGAGATCCTCGAAGCGCTGCGGCGCTACGGCCTCGAATGGGACGGCGAGGTCGTACGGCAATCGCAGCGGCTTTCGTTTTACGAGGAGGCTCTGGCGACGCTCCGGCGGAAAGGGCTCGTCTTCGACTGCGCCTGCTCGCGTGCGGAGCTGCAGCGGGCGGCATCGGCTCCGGCGGCTGCCGACCCGGTCGATCAGGAGCGCGTCTATCCGGGAACGTGCCGCCGTGGACTTCCCCCGGGAAGGATGCCGCGTGCGGTCCGCTTTCGCGCGCCCTCCGGCATCATCGCCTTCGACGACATGATCGTCGGTCACGTGGAGGAGGACGTGTCGGTGCGGACAGGCGACTTCGTCGTCAAGCGCGCCGACGGTGTGTTCGCGTACCAGCTGGCCGTGGTTGTCGACGATGCAGCGCAGGGCGTGACGGAAGTGATTCGCGGAGGCGACCTTCTCGATTCGACGGCGCGGCAGATCGCGTTGCAGCGCGTACTCGATGTGCCCACGCCACGCTACGGGCACCTGCCGCTGGTGATGGCGCCCGACGGCTCGAAACTCGGCAAGCGGGATGGAGCGCTGCCGCTGCCCTCGCTCGATTCCCGGCGCGTTGCGGAAACGCTGGCCGCGGCATTGAAGATCCTCGGCGTCGATCTCGAGCCGAATGATCCGCGCTCCATGCTGGACGAGGCGTTGAAGTGCTTCGATCCGCGGAACGTGCCGAAGGTGCCGCAGGTCGCGAGTGTCTGACTCGCGCGTTCGCCCCTCATCCGGCCTTCGGCCACCCCGCCGGGAGAAGGCTCTGAAGTCAGGGCTTGTTCTCGAATGACTACGCCGGTCTCTCCGGCGTTTAGGCTCTCTCTGCGGTCTGCGGTCTGCGGTCTGCGGTCTGCGGTCTGCGGTCTGCGGTCTGCGGTCTGCCTCTACTCCTTCGCCCGCTCGTACTGCACGGGCCAGGGCGCCGTCACGCCTAACATCTTCGCGGCGTGCAGCGGCCAGTACGGGTCGCGCAGCTCGGCGCGTGCGAGAAGGACGATGTCGGCCGCGCCTTCGCGGATGATCTCGCTCGCTTGCCGGGCATCGGTGATCAGTCCGACGGCTCCGGTCGCGATGTGCGCTTCTGCTCGAATCGCTCGCGCGAACGGCACCTGGTATCCGGGTCCGATCTCCACCTTCGCGCCGGGCACAGCGCCGCCGCTCGAGCAGTCGATCAGGTCGGCTCCGATTGCGCGCAGCCGTTTGCAGAGCTCGATTGACTGGGGCAGATCCCACCCGCCCTCCACCCAGTCGCTGGCTGAGATGCGCACCAGCAGCGGCAGACCGCCGGGCATGCTGCGGCGCACCGCCTCGGCGACACGAAGCGGGAAGCGCATGCGGTTCTCGAGCGAGCCGCCGTACTCGTCGTCGCGATGATTCGACAACGGCGACAGGAATTCGTGCAGAAGGTAGCCGTGCGCGGCGTGGATCTCGATGAGGCGAAAGCCGGCTGCCACGGCGTGCCGGGCCGCGCTCGCGAACTCCGCCACGACGTCGTCGATCTCTTCTTTCGTAAGCGGGTGCGGCACCGGATCGCCCTGTCGGAATGGAATCGGGCTCGGTGCGACAGGCTTCCAGGAGTGAGGTCCTTCGCGGATGACCCCGCCGCCCGCCCACGGCCGTTCGGTTGAGGCCTTGCGCCCGGCATGCGCGAGCTGAATGGCGGCCACGGCGCCCTGCTCGTCGATGAAACGCGTGATCGGCCGGAACGCGTCCGCGTGATCGGCCGACCAGATCCCGCTGTCCCACGCTGTGATTCGCCCGGCCGGCGAGACGCTGCTTGCCTCGACGATGACGCAGCCGGCGCCGCCCGCGGCACGGCTGCCGAGGTGCACCAGATGCCACGAAGTGGGCAGGCCGTCGACGCTCGAGTACTGGCACATCGGCGAAACGAAAATTCGGTTGCGGAAGGTGATGGAGCGGAGTGTGTAGGCGTCGAATAGATCAGGCATCGTTCACTCGTCGAGCAGAAACCGCGCCGCGCTT
The DNA here is from genome assembly GCA_021781455.1 of Acidobacteriota bacterium. Lineage (GTDB taxonomy): Bacteria > Acidobacteriota > Thermoanaerobaculia > Gp7-AA8 > Gp7-AA8 > JAJXWV01. The sequence continues at coordinate 15,510 of JAJXWV010000009.1, forward strand.
CATCGGCCGCCACGGCGGCTTGCCGTGCGCACGCCGCCGCTCTCGAGCCGCTGGTCGAGGTAGCGGGCCAGAAACGCGGGAATGAGATCGTTGACCTGAGCGGGCGCTTCGAAATTCGCGAGGTGCGCGGCATTCGCGATCGGCGCGAGCTCGGCCGTTTTCATCAGCGCGACCATGCGCTCGGCGTCGCTGACCGGAGTCAGGCTGTCGTGCTCACCGACCATGACGAGCGCCGGCGCGCCGGTCCTGCGCAGCGTGTCGGTGGAGTCGGGGCGGGCGGCCATGGCCTTCAACGCGGCAATGACGCCCGCCGGCGACGCGCTCTGCATGATGTGGCGCACCACATCGCGAAGCGGCTCGCGCACGACCATCTTCGGGGTCATCGACTCGACGACGTTCTTCGTGCCGTTGGCCGCGACGTCCCTGGCGCTGGCGAGGCGCCCCTCGCGTCCCTCCTTCGTGTCGGCGGTTTCGCGCGTGTCCAGCAGGAGGAGAGCGGCCACTCGCTTCGGCGCATCGCGGAGCAGCTGCATGGCGATGTAGCCGCCCATGGAGAGACCCGCGACGACGGCGCGATCGATGTTCAGCGAATCGAGGACGCCGAGAACGTCCCGCGCGTAATCGGCCATCGACATCTCGCCTTCCGGCGGAGGCGTAGAGCCGAAGCCGCGCAGATCGGGGCGGACATGGCGATAGCCCTGAATGCGCGTCTGCGGAGCGAAAACGGCCGAGGAGAGCGGAAAGCCGTGAATCCAGAGGATCGGGAATCCACTGCCGTCGTCATGAAAGGAGATCGTGTCGTGCTGCATGTCCACCTCGCGCGTCGCCGTGCATCACGCCGTCCGCGGTGTGCCGCGCCACTCTAACCCACAATTGCGGCAGCGCTTTCGGGGGATCGCGGAGACGAACACGACGGCGGCCGCGCAGCCGACCAGGAGCAGCGCGTACGCCCATCCCATCACACTGGCCGGCAGCCGCAATCCGATGAAGCCCGTCGCACAACTCGCCAGGTCGAGCAGCATCAGCCAGAGGATGGCGAAGGCCACGATGCGCGCGTACGTCCTCGAGCGGCTCTCGGCCGGATAGACCTCCTCGGAGCCGCAGCGCCGGCAGATCTCGCTCGCCTCGTTCCACGCGGGTGCGGTCTCCAGCTCCACGGATTCGAGCTCGACGGCACGAACGTGGTCGCCGCGCAGCACGGCCGCCGCGCGCTCGGCGTCCTCGCGCCGCACCTGCAGGCGGATCCCGCCGTGTGCCTGGGCGTTGGCCCAGCTCATCCGCGAGATGTTGACGTCGGCCAGCGTGGCGTCGATGTCCGAGGCCTCGAGCGCGGCGCGGGCGATCTCCGCGTCGGACACGAAGATGAACCGCTCGATGGTCACCAGATCGTGGGCGTCCACGAAAGCAGGGTAACGCCCGCCGCCGGCGTGCAATTGCCAGCCCGGTCGCCGCCGGTTCGCGCTGGTTCCTCCGCTCACTTCGCATTAGTCTTCGCGCAGCCAAGGAGGCGGGATGAGCTACGAATCGGACCTGGCGAACGCGATCATTGGAATCGATACGCTCTGGGGCGGCGACGTCATGAATCCGTCGGGCACGGGGCGCTTCATCGCTGATTCGTGGTTTTCCGATGAGCCGCTGCCGGCGGCCTATACCGATCGCGCGGCGGCCCGCCTGCGCGAGAGCGGCGGCGTCGGACCGAAAGAGGACCGCAACGCCGTCGACGATTACCTCTCTCGCGTCGACGTCCTCGGCGCCATCAAGGCCGTGGCCGCGGAGGCGAAGCGCGCCGGCGGAAAGCGCGGCGCCTATCTCGAAGGGCTGGCGATCTGCTTCCGCGTCATGTGGGACCTGGCCATGGAGCTGCACGGTGCGGGTGATCCCGTGCCGTACGACCGCTGCGTGGAGGCGATTACCGGCCGGCCGCCGGAATCCTCACAGCCGGAAGAGAAGCGGCGCAGTGTGAGCGAGCTGCTGGCCGAGGCCGGGTATCGATCGAACGACGTGGACACACTGCTCGACGCCGTCGACCGCTGGCGTAAGGCGCGTCTGGTCGAGCCGAAAGCCATTCCGACCGTTGCCCGCGAGCTGATCTCGCGATTCGACGCCCTGTCGTCGCGGAACCTGGCGCCGTACCTGCCGAAGGAGCTCGGGCACGTTCCCCGGGCCAATGTGGCGTTCCTGCCGATCGAGAACGCCTGGTTCTCCGGATCGATGAACTACATGGGCCGGGCGCGAAACGCGGATCGCACGCCGCAATACGAAGCGACCTACGAGCTGAACGCGGCGCTGCAGATCTCGCTGCCGGAGTTCGAGCAGCTGGTGGCGCACGAAGTCGTGCCGGGTCACGTCACCACCTTCGCCTATCTGCAGAACCTCTACGGTCGCGGCAAGGTCGGCTTCGAAGCGTCGGTTCTGACGATGAACACGCGGGCTGCGGCGCTGTTCGAGGGGATTGCGAACAACGCCATTCTCATCGCCTACGGCGTGACCGACCTCGATCAGCTTCCCGACCGCGACCTCAAGATCGGTCTCCTTCTCGCACTCCTGCAGGACGACGCGAAGAACCAGTCGTCGTATCTGACGTGGAAGGAAGGGCGGCCGCAGCAGGAGGTCGCGACGGAGCTTCGCCGCGACTATCTGGTCAGCGAAGAGCGGGCCGACAAGCTCTCCGGCGCATGGGGCCGGCATCCGCTCCTCGGTCGGATGTACCTGCCTGCGTATCGCTTCGGGACGGACGTCGTGGCTGACCTCCGTCGAAGGCACGCCGCCGCCGATGTGCTGCCCCTGCTGTACGCGTGCGAGGGCGTCGTCGACGCCATCACCGTGCAGGCGTAGGAGTGCGGGCATCCAGCCCGGGAGCGTCCGTTGCGAGTCGCACCGGCGGGCGACGACCGCAGTCGGCTCCACTAGTGGCCTGTATCGGCTGAATTGGTACCACCTGGCTTGGTCTCGACGCCGTGAGCTTCGTTGCGCCTCCTCAGCATAGTCACCGCTATGCCTGCGTCGGCGCGCCTCGCTCACGTCGCCGATCCCGGCGCCACTGGTACCAATTCAACCAATACAGGCCACTAGCCGCGCAGCGCACCCACCTCGGCGACCATTCGGCCGCTGCGCAGGTAGTTTTCGTGCCATGAGAATGCGTCCGCGAGCAGATGCGGCGTGTGTTTGCCGGGCGAGAGCTCGAGAGCGCGGCGGTAGTAATCGCGCAACGCAGGGCGGAAGTTCGGATGGGCGCAGTTCTCGATGATGACCTTGGCGCGCTGTTTCGGCGACAGGCCGCGCAGATCCGCCAGCCCCTGCTCCGTGACGAGGATCTGCACGTCGTGCTCGGTGTGATCGACATGGGGAACCATCGGGACGATGCACGAGATCGCCCCGTCCCTGGCTTGCGACGGCGTCATGAAGAACGAGAGGTATGCATTGCGGGCAAAGTCGCCCGATCCGCCGATTCCGTTCTGGATCTTCGTTCCCATGATGTGGGTCGAGTTCACGTTGCCGTAGATATCGGCCTCGATCATCCCGTTCATGGCCAGACATCCGAGGCGGCGGATCACCTCGGGATGATTGCTGATCTCCTGCGTGCGCAGAATGATCTTCTGACGGTAGTGGTCGAAACCGGCCTGCAGTCGCCCCACGGCAGTCGGACTCAGCGAGAAGGCCGTCGCCGATGCGATGCGCATCTTGTCGGCTGCCATCAGATCGAGCATGCCGTCCTGAATGACCTCGGTGTATGCCGTGAGATTGTTGAACGGCCCGTCCACCAGCCCGATCAGCACAGCGTTGGCAATGTTGCCGACTCCCGACTGCATCGGCAGCAGTTGTTCCGGCATCCGTCCTTTCTTCACCTCGTGCTCGAGGAATTCGAGGATGTAGCCGGCGATCTTCTTCGACGCGTCATCGGGGGGCGAGAAAGGTGTGTTGCGGTCGGGTGCGTTGGTCTCGACCACGGCGATGACCTTCTTCGGATCGCAGCGGAAGTGGATGTCGCCGATGCGGTCGTCGGGCCTGATGATCGGAATGGGCACGCGGTCCGGCGGAAGCCGCGTGCCGTAGTAGACATCGTGGATGCCCTCGAGCTTTTCCGGCTGCCAGGAGTTCACCTCGAGGATGACCTTGTCCGCCAGGTCGAGCCAGGTCTTGTTGTTGCCGATCGAGGAGGAGGGCACGAGCCGTCCGTCCTCGAGGATCGCGGTGACCTCGATGATCGCGATGTCGAGCTTGCCGAGGAAACCGAACCACACGTGTTGCGCGACATGACTGAGGTGGATGTCGATGTACTCGAGATCGCCGGCGTTGATGCGTGCCCTCGAGGTGGGATCCGACTGGTAGGGAAGGCGGAGCTCGATGCCGTCCACCATGGCCAGGGCGCCGTCGAGCTCGGGCGCGGTCGAGGCGCCGGTCCAGACGCTGATGCGGAACTTCTCGCCGGCGAGCTTGGCGTCCATGATCCGGCGAGCCAGCGCGTGTGGAACGGCTTTCGGATAGCCGGCGCCGGTGAAGCCGCTCATCCCGACGTTCACGCCGGTATGGATCAGCGCCGCGGCTTCTTCGGCCGACATGATCTTGTTGCGGAGTTCAGGCGAAAGGACTCGCGAGGCAGGGCTCATCGTTTTCTCCGATGGCGATTGTCGGCCGGCGGGTGCGAGACGATGAGCGAATGGCTGACCCATCTGTCGTGACCGCAGTCACGGCAGGGCGGGCCCGCTCGGTTCCTCTGCATCAATCTCTGGAAGCGCCGGACTCATCGGTAAGGGTGGGTCGAGACAACTTGGGTATCAGCGCCGGTTTGACGTCCACGCGCGTCTCGGCACAGAATCGAGGGAAATTAGCAGCGAAAGGGGCGACATGGCGACATCGAAAGGCGGTTCGAAGGGCGGCGGCAAGGGGCTCGCAGCTGAGGTCAAGCCGAGCGCAGATCTCGCACCGATCATCGGCGACAAGCCGATGCCGCGGAGCGAAGTGACCAAGAAGGTGTGGGACTACATCAAGGCCCACGGACTTCAGGACCAGCAGAACAAGAGAATGATCAACGCCGACGACAACCTTCGCAAGATCTTCGGTGGCAAGAATCAGGTCTCCATGTTCGAGATGACGGCGCTGGTCAACAAGCACCTCATCTCCTGATTCCACTCACGTCACGACGGATGGCGTTCGAAAACGGCCGGCACAATGCCGGCCGTTTGCTTTGATTGTCAGCGCAGTCCGGTGTCGATGCTGATGTCGTGCTCAGCCGAGATGTTCGCGAGAATGTTGACCGTGGCCGGCACGTCCTGGCTTCGGTCCATTCCCACCGGCTTCAGGTCGATCACGTACGTTCCGGGCGTCAGGTCAATGACGTACAGCCCGCGCGAATCGATGTCGACCGTGAACAGCTGCTTCGAGTGGTCACTGCTGAAAATCAGGACCTTTCGCGCCGCATAGGCCGACGGAGGCGTGGGGCAGGGATTCGTAGTCGTCTCGACGGGGCAGTTCGGCCCGATGGTCACCAGGCCAAAGAGCCGCCCGTGCGGCGTCGCGCTCTCGCCGGGAGCGGTCGGGCTCTTGTGGCAGCCGAGCGCGAGGGCGATTGCGACGGTCGCGATGAGCAGGACGCGTTTGGGCACGGCACGATTCTAGTGGAGTGGAAAGATGCAATTGGGACCAGTAAACTGTTGTTCTCAATTGCATGGAGAAGCTGGAACTCAAGAAGTCGGATCGGGAGGAGTTGGAGAGCCGAGCCAGGAGCCGGGTGGTTCGAGC
>JAJXWV010000033.1 GCA_021781455.1 Acidobacteriota bacterium
GGATCTTCGTCGCAAACTGATGAACTACATCAAGCGTTACAACGACGCCCCTCGACCAATCAAGTGGAGCTATGTCGATGTCTCGCGCCGTGTCTTTGGTACCGATTCATCAAATACACTCCACTAGGTCATCGGTGAAGTCGTTGACATCTTCTGCGTCGACGTTCCACGGTCTCATCGTACGCACTCTCCTTTCCAGACTGGTCTAACTCCGAATCTCCCGAGTCAGCAAGAACGCCCGCACTTCGCCAGCTTGCGTCCGTCTGCCAGCAATGCCGCGGAATCACTGGACGGGCTTCCTGCTGTACGCGCGGTTCGGTCGCGTGATCTCCTCTTCGCCCTTTCTGACTGGGCGCATTTTGCCTGAACGCCTTAGAAAAGGCGACGCGCAACTGTGTCATGCGAATAAGTTGCGCGTCGCTTGTGTTGTTCTGCCATTCGTCGACCGCTTCGGTGTCAGGCCAGCAGCAAGGATCGTCCAATCGGAGTACGCGCTCTGGTGGCGAAGCACACCGCCGCAGAAAGAAGACATACGCAACTCGGATGCTGCCGCGTTATTGCGCGCCGTCAGCCTTGGCGGCGATTTGCACACATTCGAATCACTGCGCTTATACGAGGGAACGGCGAGCGGTCGATGCTTCTGGCGTTCGGTGGTGGACCACTGTCTCTTCCGGCAAAACAGTCCGGTAGACCGATTCGATACTAATAAAGTTGGGGCATTCGGGAATCGAGTGCATTGAAGGTGGAAACTCCGAACGTCCGCAACACGAGAGTGTGGACCCTGCCGCACTGTGGAGAGGCGCGCCCAGCCTACCTCGCGCGCCTTTCCACAGTGCTTGGAAGACGCTCCCTCCGCCCGCTCGCCCACGCGTTTCCCACAGGCTCCGCACTTCTGCGACCGGTGCGAGGAAACCTCTTGAGTTCACAGAGAAAACCCGCGATTTCAAGCCCATTCTGTCGTGAGATGCTCGTCAGAAGTTTCCATTTCTAATCCACTCGAAAACCTGAAGCGGCATAGAGTTAGGGCGTGATGCTGACATGGCCCAGTGATGGCTCAGTTGCCCTGATCCCCTCCTCACGTGGTCTTGCTCATCTTCTGCGACGAGGCGTCTGATCACGCTGATTTGCCCCTTCAGACCTTCGCTTTGGATGTAAATTCGTCGCGGTCCCATTCGACAGGGGCCGACTTGAAGTAACAACGTTGCGGCGCGACTTCGCCACTGTGGCGTGCGCCATAAAATCGTTGTCGTGCGCATCCTTGAGCAATTGATGCTTCAGCTTTTCATGCAGCTTTGCATAGCAGACAAGCAGTGGCTCATACGAGCGCGCTCGCGTCTCTGCTGAGTCAGATTTCACAAGCTGCTCTAGTATCGGCTGACCTTTCCTATACTGTCCAACCTTCACATAGCTTGCGGCAAGCGCATGCAAAAGCACCGGATCGTTGGGCGTGTCTATACGCGCGACTTCGAATTTATCGATAGCCTCCCGCACCGCCTCCGGTCGACCAGAGCCTCGCAACAGCATTCCCCATTCCCGAAAGATGCGCGCACGATCCTCGCCCCTAGATGGAGCGTATGCTGCTGCATTCGAATATTGCTCGAGTGCAGCGCCAATTCGCTTATTGTCGCGGAGCAATTCCGCGTATTCACGGTGAGCTCGCCAGCTACGAGGATTGCGGTCGATCGCTTGATTGAAGTATCGCTCAGCTTCGTCAGCTCTTCCCTGTCTTCTGTACGCTATCGCGGCGTCAACCAGTACAACGTCCGGCTCCTTTCGGCCTTGCCGGGCAGCGACGACCAGCTGGCGACGGTCCTCATCATCGATGTCCTTGCCCTCGTACCACTCGGAGAGGCGTTGCCGCATGCGCTGCTCTTCACCGGCGGACCGCTGTAACTCGCCATACGCAAACCTTCGTGTAATGGGTAGACATCGCATCGAAAGGTCGCTGACACGGTCGTCCCAGACTCTTTCGATCAGCGAGCAAGAACTCAACTCCTCGATCGAGGACTCCACTGCGTCAAGACTCAACCCGGAGGCAACGGCAATAGCCTCAATCGGCTGCGCCTTCTCGCTAAGCGTCAGCGCCGCCAGGACGGTTTTCGCCTCTTGCGAGAGGCCGACGTGGACGCGCCTGAAACAGAATTCGAGCAACTCTTCGTCTTTTGCCGAGGAGGTGATGAGAGCGGTGGCGAGGCGGAGTGCGGACTCGATGTTCCTTGAGTGTCCGATCAGCCATTGCAGCGCGAGCGGAACCGCCGAGCACGCTTTCACGATTCGCTGCTTCTCGGCGGCGGAGGCGTTTCGCAGGTGCGAACGGCCCAGGGCATTTGCGTAATGATCGAAGAATCGAGTTGCCTCACCCTCGCTCAGTGGTCCAACGGTGATCGGAAACGCTGCCGTTCGAACAGTTGCTGTTCGAGACGTTGTGATGGCCTTCACCGGCTTAGGAAGCGTCTCAAGAAACGCAACGACGCGGCCGTCGTCGACAGTCTCGAGGTTGTCCACGAACAACAGCAGATTAGCGTCCGGAAGCAGTGACCGCAGCGTTTCCTCCCGGGCTTTAACCGGTTCGTCCGCAAGCTCCGAAAAGCCGAGTACCTCCGATAACTGGTTTAGAAGATCTTCATATGAGGACAGCGTCGCGTCAACGGGCTTTATGCCGGCCTGTGTCAATTCTCGATCTTTGGCACTGACCGACACGATGAAGTCATACTGCCGTTCTTTATAGGCCTCCAGCACAGCCCAGCAGGCCAGGGCAGTTTTGCCAATTCCCCCAATACCGCTTAGCGTGGTGACGTATGTCCGCTCATCGCGCAATGCTGCCTTGACCTTGGGGCAAAGCTCATCCCGAATCACAAACTCAGACCAATCGGGTCGCAGTATCCTTATGCTAGGCTCGCTGACCAGAAAGTGGGCATCTGGCGACGGCAGCCTGTGTCTGGCTAAATACTCGTCGGCTGTAGACCCGCGATAAATTCGCGTTGAATCGTTTTCTCTAACGCAAAGGTCGCCGCGGGTGAATCGGCGTTCGCCAGCACGCACCGGCGCGTCACTACGCATCCGTAACGGTACGACGCCTCGAGGCGGAATTAGCGCAACACCGAGGTATCGCTGGTCAGACTGAATGAACTCGCGAGAGAACTCGACCCAAACCGCATCACCGATGTAACGCCTGAGGCGGTCATTGAAGCGCTTAGCGTCGAGAACGTCACGCGTTCCGCGAAACTTCAAGGAGTTGTCATCGATCCCAAAGATTAGTACACCGCCTTTTTGGTTGTGGAAGGCGGCCACGTCTGCAGCGATGTCAGCCCAGACAACCTCATGTTCAGCCCTCAAGCTCGGCAGTCCCAGCTTGAAGTCCCACAGTTCAGTCTCCCGTTTGAAACCCCTGCGGACTTCAGGAATGCCACATTCCTCGCTAAAAAGCTCGTGCAAAACATCGGACACGTCTCTCTTGCGAATTGATCTCTCTAACTCTTCCATGTCACATCCCGTCTAATCTCACAAAACGAACAAGGGCGGCCCGCGGCCGCCCTGTACTTCACCTCGCGCCTGTACCTGCGCGGTGGGACTGAGCCATTCACCGGACGACTACGAACACCCGCCGGTGCTGCCGCAGTTGAGAATTAGCGTTTCCTATTCGGCCGTTGCGTCAGGGCGCTACCGGCGGCGGTTTTAGCGTTCTTGGATGCGTTCGCAGAACGGAGGGTCTTCGACGCCGCCGTACCGGCCTTCTTGCTGGTCACTTCGTTCCGTGCCATATCGATCTCCTACGAGCACCCGCTGGTGCTGCCGCAGTTGAGGCATTTGTAGCAGGCGCCGTTGCGCACCATGATCGAGCCGCAGTCAGAGCACGACGGAGCGTCCTGCTGGAAACGGATCGGCGGAGCGCCTGTCTTCGAGTTCGGGGCGTCGGCATCTCTGGCCGGCATCACGAAGCCGACTATTTTCGTGGAGTCTTGAGTCCCGAGTCCTGAGTCCTGAGTGGAGGACGCGCGGCCGTGAACGTGCGGGAGCTCGCCGGCCGCGGTCACCGACGAGGCCACGTTGTCGATGAAGGCGACGTCCTTCGCGGTCGGCTTGGCCAGGTTCGGGTCGGCTTTCGCGGGGGCGGAGTCGGACTTCGCGGCCGGATCCGTAGACGCCGGGGGGACAGGCTGGAAAGCCTGTCCTACACCGGGCTTGGGCTCGTCGCGCAGGATCACGCCGGCTTCGGCCTGGCTCTCGCGCGGCAGGAACTTGATGGCCAGCCACTTGAAAATGTAGTCCATGATCGACTTCGCCATCGGGATCTCGGGATTGCGCGTGAATCCCGAGGGCTCGAAGCGCGTGTGCGTGAACTTGTCGACCAGCAGCTGCAGCGGCACGCCGTGCTGTAAGGCCAGCGAGGTCATCGTGGCAAACGAGTCCATCAACCCCGAGATCGTCGAGCCTTCCTTGGCCATGGTGATGAAGATCTCGCCCGGAGTTCCATCCTCGTACTTGCCGACCGTGATGTAACCCTCGTGGCCGCCGATCGAGAACTTGTGCGTGATGGCCGCGCGCTCGTCGGGCAGTTTGCGCCTAACAGCCGTCGGCTGCACGCCGAGCTGATCGAGGCCGCTCTTGTCCTTCGCCGTCGACAGCGGCTGCGAGCGTTTGCAGCCGTCGCGATAGACGGCTACGGCCTTCAATCCCAGCTTCCACGCCTCGTAATACGCCTGCTCGATCTCTTCGACTGTGGCGTTGGCCGGCATGTTGATGGTCTTGGAGATGGCGCCGCTGATGAACGGCTGAACGGCCCCCATCATCTTCAGATGGCCCTGATAATGGATCGAGCGCGTGCCGTTGGCCGGCTTGAAGGCGCAATCGAACACCGCCAGGTGCGCATCGAGCAGATGCGGCGCGCCTTCGATCGTGTCGTTCTCGTCGATGAACTGCACGATTTCCACGACCTGCCTGGCGTCATAGCCGAGGCGCTTGAGGGCCACCGGGACGGTCTGGTTGACGATCTTCAGCATTCCGCCGCCGACGAGCTTCTTGTACTTCACAAGAGCGATGTCGGGCTCGATGCCGGTGGTGTCGCAGTCCATCATGAAGGCGATCGTTCCCGTCGGGGCGAGCACCGAGATCTGGGCATTGCGGTACCCGTGATCCTGCCCTAACGCATACGCCTCGTCCCAGACACCCGTCGCGGCCTCGGCCAGATCGGCCGGGAGGCTCCTGTTGTTGATGCGATAGGCGGCGCGGCGGTGCTTGTCGATGACGTGCAGGAACGGCTGCTCGTTGACCGCGTAACCGGCGAACGGGCCGATCTTCGAGGCGATGCGCGCCGACTGGGCGTACGACTCGCCGGAGAGGATGGAGGTCATTGCCGCGGCGTACTCGCGACCCTCCTCGGAGTCGTACGGCAGGCCGCGGGCCATGAGCAGCGCGCCGAGGTTCGCGTAGCCGATGCCGAGCGGGCGGAAGGCGTGGGAGTTCTTCTCGATGGCCGGAGTCGGGTACGACGCGTAGTCGACTGTGATCTCCTGGGCGGTGATGACGGTGCGTAGCGCGGCGCGATACGACTCGACGTCGAACACGCCGCTGTTGCCGTTGTAGAACTTCATCAGGTTCAGCGAGGCCAGATTGCACGCGGAGTCGTCGAGGAACATGTACTCCGAGCAGGGATTGCTGGCGTTGATGCGCGCGGTGTTCGGGCAGGGATGCCAGTCGTTGACCGTGGTGTCGAACTGCATGCCCGGATCGCCGCACACCCAGGCCGACTCGGCCATGCGGCGCATCATGTCGCGGGCCTTGTACGTGCCCATCTTGTGTTTCGGCTCGACGACCGACCAGGTCGACCAGTCGCCGTCGTGCTCGTACGCCTTCATGAACTCGTCGGTCACCCGGACGGAGTGGTTGGCGTTCTGGAACTGCACGGAGTCGTAGGCGCCGCCGGGCGCGTTGAAGGCACCTTCATAGCCGGCCTCGATCAGGGCCCAGGCCTTCTTCTCTTCCTTCTCCTTCGACTCGATGAAGTCGAGGATGTCGGGATGGTCGATGTTGAGGATGACCATCTTGGCGGCGCGGCGCGTCTTGCCGCCGCTCTTGATCACGCCGGCAAACGAGTCGTAGCCGCGCATGAACGAGACCGGTCCCGAGGCCGTGCCGCCGCCGGCGAGGAACTCGCGCGAAGAGCGGATGTTGGAGAGGTTCGATCCCGTCCCGCTTCCGTACTTGAACAGCATCCCCTCGGTCTTGGCCAGGCCGAGGATCGAGTCCATCGTGTCGGCGACTGAGTTGATGAAGCAGGCCGAGCACTGCGGCTTCGGCTCGATGCCGACGTTGAACCAGACCGGGGAATTGAAGGAGGCCATCTGGTAGAGGAGGATGTGGGTGAGCTCGTCGCGGAATGTGTCGCCGTCTTCCGCGGTGGCGAAGTAGCCGCCCGTGCGACCCCACTCGGTGATGGTGCGGACCACGCGGCCAATGAGCTGGCGGACGCTCGTCTCACGGTCGGGCGTGCCGAGGTGGCCGCGGAAGTACTTCGAGACGACGACGTTGGTCGCCATCTGCGACCAGAACTTCGGCATCTCCACGTCCTTCTGCTCGAAGACGATCTCGCCGCGCTCGTTGGTGATGGTGGCGCTGCGCATCTCCCACTCGCAGGTGTCGTAGACGTCGACGCCCGGTTTGGTGAACCAGCGCTCGACGATGATGCCGCCTCCTTTGGTTTCCTTTCTCCCGCCTTTCTTCGGGGCGCCGGAACGCGCGCGCAACGACTGCGTCGTCACATCGATGGCCGTCATGTCCTCTCCTTCCATCCCCCGGGGCGAGGCTCCTGGCTCTTGGCTGTCGGCTCTTGGGAAAAGCGGCCTCCCAAGAGCCAAGAGCTAAGAGCCAACAGCCGAACGGCCCCTTCGCAATAACAAAAAATGCGACAAAAAAATGTAGAGGAGGAAAAATCGAGTGGGCGGAAGGATGTCGGATGGCGTCTGCGGCTCGCCCGGCGTCGTCGATCCCGGTTCGATCAGAGGATCTCAAGGAAGTGTGGCCCCGGAGGTCCCCAAATCGGTCAAATCAGGATGACGGCGGCGGCGTTCTACCTCATCCAGCGAGCAGCGCGTTCAAACGAGTTCCCTCACTCCCGATCTTTCGTCCCCTACCTCCCCCTACACGGCCGACCGCCCGGCTATTGGCTCTTAGCTGTTGGCTCTTGGGGGTTTCGGCCCTCCCAAGAGCCAAGAGCTAAGAGCCAGGAGCCGTGCTGGGCGGCGACAACTAGCGAACTGCAGAACGGATCAACGAAGGCGTCCGGGTCTGTGGCACGTTCGATTTGACCTTCAGAGTGACCTGATAATCGCGAATCTGAAGCGAGACCGAGCGAATCGGAAGACGGGTGCCAAGACGCGACTGCTGATTCAATTCCTTCATTGTCCTCCCTCACAATCACTCAGTTGTCTTGTATGGCGACAACCTACGCTCGGCCCTGAGCGAAGTCAAGAGCAGCACCCCAAGATCTTGTGGTTGCTTCATCACAGACCACAACATCGTGAGTAACCCACAAGATTTCAACAGGTTACGCACAAGCGCATGTTCGCGGATTTCCGCCGTATTTCCACCGCCCATCCGCCGCTTCTCCACCGCTTATCCACCGGAAATCCGCAGAGTTTTTCACAGGAAGAACAGGCGGATTCCACAGAATTTCCACTGCTTTTCCACGCGTTTTGCACAGGATTTTCATAACTGATTTCAGTGCGCATTCTGCTTCTCTTTTCCACAAGCAATTCAGATCATTTCCGCAGGAATTAGCGGACTCGACCGATGAGAAAAATGGCGAAAGAGAGGCGACGACGGAAGTGGTGTGGAAAACGAGAGCGCAGAGGGCAGGGCGCAGAGCGCAGGTGGGCTTTTCCGAGTGGCTCGCGCGGACCGCAACCGATTGTGGGCAAGTCGGGCGTGCACACAAGATGTGGCACGTGGAACAGTGGAAGAGCGCAGAAAGAGAGGGCTCTGGGTTTCTCGGGTTCCTCGGGTTCCTCGGGTTCCTCGGTTCCTCGGGTTCCTCGGTTCCTCGGGTTCCTCGGTTCCTCGGAGTTTCCTGCGAGTCCGGTCGACACGACTGGCGAAACCCGAGGAACCAGGAACCAGGAACCAGGAACCCGAGGAACCAGGAACCAGGAACCCGAGGAACCAGGAACCCGAGGAACTGAGGAACCCCGTCGCCCTCGGCCCTTAGAAATCCCCCGAGGCGCCGGCGCCGCCGAAGGAGCCGCCGCCTGATTCGCGCTGCGGCGTCGCGGGCGTGTGGGCGGGCGGCCCGACCGAGATGGCGCCGGCGATCTGAATCGCCTCGTCGTAGCGCGTCAGCGCCGTCGGCGTGACCACGAAGCCGCGCGTGCGGCCGCGAAGAAGGCGCGAGAGCACCCACGCGATCGCCACGAGCAGCACGCCGGCGGCGATCAGCTGCACTTCGACGGACCAGTGCAGGAGCGTCCGCACCTCGTACGCGGAGATGCCGACCGACAGCGCAGCCGCGATGAGCGTGGCCCGATCGCGGCGCGGGATCGCCAGCGCGAAAAAGAGAACGGCAGCCACCGCGAAGATGATCGCGAGCTGAACGTCGACGAGTATCGGCACGGCGGCGTCCGGACCGGAGTACGGCTCGCGATAAATGATCACCCCGGGACCGAGGTATGGCTTCTGGCTCTCGGCCGCGATGTAGCCCGCCAGCGGCATCACCACGGCCATCGCCGCGAACAGGAGCTCGTTCGACGGCCGGCGCCATTCCCGCCGCAGCGCCAGCGCCGCAGCAATGGCAATGGTCAGAGCCACGACCACGGGCGGCCACCACTCGTGCGTCTTCACCGCCGCGTACGCGACGACGAGAATGGCCGCCAGCGCGCCGAAGAGGGCGTTACGGACTCGCGCGCCGGAGAGCGCCGCGGCCAGAGCGAACACGAGAAGCGCTTCCGGCTTCCCCTCGCTCGGCAGCCCGAAAATGAACGCGAACAGCCCGCCGATCCAGAGCGCAGACTCGATCCCGGTGCTCCAGAAATGCAGTGCGTAGATGAGGAGCTCGGCGGCCGCGATCGAGATCACCATCGTCGTGAAGCCCTTCGGCACGTCCATCAGGTCACACAGCCAGAACAGCGCCGCGATCCCGATCAGGGTCAGGACGAAGAACAGCGCGCCGATGATCATGCCGCTGTGCTTCCACGGCGAAGCACACGCTTCGTCGATCGCCTGAAGCTGCTCGCTCGTGATCGATCGATCGCGCTTCCACCCTCGAGCCCGGCTTCGCAGCAGCTCTTCCCTCTCCTCGGCCACGCTCGGCTGCGCGAGAAAGCTCTTCACGCGGCCGCCTCACGCATCCGGACGTGCGTCATGCGAAGGCCGACGATCGCCGCGATCGCGGAGACGATCAGGTAGAGCGCCAGGAAGACTTCCTCGGGCCCGATCTGGCCGATGACGAAGACATCCACGGCGATGACGCCGTAGATCCAGGCGTAGACGACGAACATCTCCTCGCGCTCACGGACGCCGTACCAGGCAGAGCCGATCGCAAAGAGCACCGCCAGAACACAGCCCCACGTACGCGTGGAGCGGTCGAACGCCAGGATCAGCGCGCCCCAGAAGGCGAGGTTCGTGGCGAAGTGAGCGAAGACGGCAGAGAAGGCATACGGTGCGCGGCTCGGAGTGCCAGCGGCGCGCTTGCGGACCTCGATGTCGAGGGCCCGCCAGGCGAAAACGATCGAGGAGCAGAGAAACGCGCGCACGGCGAGGTCGGTCGTGGAGTCGAACACCCTCTCGAAGTTCCGCTCGATGCCGAGAAATGCGGCCAGAGAGGAGATCGAGAGCGAAAGCACCAGGCGCGAGTCGAAGATGTACGCGGTCACGGCGTGCAGCACGGCCAGGACGAGGAAGTGGCGCTGCCAGTTCGGCCCGAGGAGATGCCACTGGTGCTCGATGAAGCCGATGTCGGCGCTGACCAGCAGGGCGGCCAGGAGAAGGACGTAATCGTCGACGAGCGAGTGGGTGAAGCCTTCGCGCCTGGAGGCGCGCCTGCGCCATTCGGAATAGGCGTAGCAGCCGATCGCCGCGGCGGCGATGGCGACGGCGATCGACAGCGGGCCGATGCGCTCGAGGTTCTTCGAGACGAGCACGCCGACGCCGGCGACGATCAGCATGACGCCGCCCCAGGCGAGGAAGCGCAGCTCGCCGTAGAGGCTGACGACCTCGCGGCGCTCGATGGCGATCAGCCGTATCGCCGCGTCATCGTCGAGGACACCGTTGTCGCGGAGCTGGACGATTTCGCGCTCGAGGGAGAACACGCGGGGATTGTACGCGCCGCGGTGTTAACCGGTTGCGATGTTACGAGGTTACGAGGTTACGAGGTTACGCGGTTACGAGGTTGCGCGGTTAGGTCTGCCCGTGCCCCGAACACCGCGTAACCGCGCAACCTCGTAACCGCGCAACCTCGTCATCGAACTATCGCCGCAAATAGAACCCATTGAACCCGCGCGCTTCGCAGGTGCGGATGTCGAGGCGGTGCGGGCCGGCAGGGATCGTGACCGGCAGCGCGGCAGCGAGGTTCGCCGCCACGCCGTCGGTCGCCAGCACCACCCGGCCGTCAATGGCGACTGCGGATTGGCCATACGGAGCGAATGCCAGTCGTGCCGGCCCGCTCTCCATCCGGGCGAACGTAGCGCAGCGCGCATTCGTCACGCGATGAGCGTCGATGAAGCCTTCGATCGCTCGCAGTGGCGCCGACAGCGGATAGGGCACCGGCGCCGCCATCCGATCCGACATCACCGCCCAATCCACGATGAAGGCATTCGACCCCACCACCTCGGCCAGCACGTTGTATCCGCCGTAGCGCACGCGCAGGCGCGGATCGGCCTTGATCCGGTCGATCAGCACGCGCGGCACGTCCGACCAGTCGAGGGCGATGTAATCGCTGTCGAGATCCGCCTTCGCCGCGAGGGGCAGGTCGGGATGCTCGCCGGAGAACATCGATCGCTGCACCGCGTACTGCCGCGGGAACGGCAGAGCCATGAAGATCGGATCGAGAACGTCGAGGTAGCGCCCCTGCGGAGCCCAGAGCGCGTAGATCTCGGCGTCGCCCCAGGTGGCGGCGATCTTCGCTCCCGGCGGCACGGCCCTGCCAAAGGCTTCCCAGTCGCTCTCCGAAACGACGGGGGCGCCGCTGATGATGTGCACGAAGGTCGGGTTCAGCGCCAGAGGGAGTGCGAGCAGGGTCGACAGCAGCAGCGTCAGAGGGATTGCACGAGTCCTGAGTCCCGAGTGCTGAGTCCTGAGTGAGGGACCGATCGCGAAGAGGATCGAAAGCGTCGCCAGGGGGAAGAAGTACGTGGCCATGCGGACCATGCCCAGGAAGAGAATCGTGAACACGATGGCCGGAACGGCTGCGGCGCGCGCAAACGGATGGGCGCGGACACGCGAGCGCATGGCCACGACGGCGAGCACCGCCAGCGCGGCCAGCCAGCCCACCGACGCGGCGCCGACTCGCTCCAGCGACGGCGGCCGGATCTCGTCGCCGACATCGAGCCGCACGGTGTTGAAGAAAAACTGCACGTTCTGCACGAACCACAGGCGCGCGTTCTCGATCGGATAGGGGCGCGCGATCAGCGCGATCGCCGCGCCGGCCAGGGGCCAGGCCAACCCCTGAGCCCTGAGTCCTGAGTCCTGAGTCGCGTCGTCGGTTGTCCCGGCACCCCTCGTACCGGCAAACCAATCGAGCAGCCACCAGATCACGCACAGCGCGACGAAGACCTGAAAGGCGGTGTAAGTCCACGTGAAGATCGCGGTGAGCAGGCCTAACGCAAGCCAGTTGCGCTTCGCGGCGAACGGGATGGCCACGAGGATGATGAGCAGCGCGGCGAGCTCGGGCCGGAGGCGCACCACGCGGGTGAAGAAAGGAGGGGCGGCCACCCAGAGCCACAGCGGAACGGCGAAGCCCCAGGCACCGATCGCCCGCGCGGCCAGGTTCGCCACGGCCGTGGCCAGAGCGGCGTTGAGCACAGCCAGGGCGAGCCGTCCGCCCACCGCGGGGTCGAGCAGCGACGCGAAGGGCATCAGGAAAACATGAAAGAGGAACTCCTTGTCGCCGCCGCGGCCGAGAAGGCTGAAGCGCGCCCAGGGGATCTTCGCGCCGAGGCCGTCGTGCGCGTAGAGCCGGGCCACGGCGAGGTGGTAGTACGAATCGGCATCCCAGAGGATGGCCATCCGCAGGTAGAAGAAAGCGAAGAGGAAGAAGGCGACGACGAAGCACGCGGCGGTGGCGACCCGGAGCGTGCGACGGTCGAGCGCGTCGGTCATCCTGCCGAATTGTAGTGTCTGGCGCTCCATTCACCGCGCCGAGGCGATCAGACGATGTACGCGACGGCAAACCCGATCTGCGCGGCCATCATCATCAGGTACATGTGCCGCCAGGAGGGATGGTTCTCGGTCGCGGTGAGCTCGTCGGGATTGCGAACGATCAGATAGACGGTGTACGCGCCCCACAGCGCCAGGGCGATGCCCAGGATGGTGAGGAAGGTGGCGTTGCCGGTGAGGATGTGGTGCCCGGGCGACAGAGGATCGCGAAGGCGCGCGCCGAGAGGCATCAGCAGCCAGGGGAAGACGAAGAACGGCGCGATCATCCAGGCGGCCCGGCGCACGCCGAAGGCGATCGGCAGCGTGCGGCAGCCGCCGGCCCGGTCGCCTTCCATGTCCGAAAAGTCCTTGGTCGACGCCGCGCCTAACAGGAAGAACATGAACACCGATCCGATGAACCACGGCTCGGCAGAGGCGAGCAGCGTCCGCGGCGCAAAGGCGTGGGCCACCATCGTCCAGCCGGCGACCTTCAGCAGGCAGCCGCGAGGAATGGCGATGGTCACGTTCGCGCCGATGGGATGAGCCTTCGTCCGCCCCAGCCACGGCGAGGAGTACATGAAGGTGAAGATCATCCCGGCGATGTAGATGAAGAAGCACTCGTGGGCAATCAGCGGAGCATGGAACTTCGCGCTCCAGGTCGCGTAGGGATAGACGACCACCCACCAGGTCGGAATGATGGCCAGGGCGTAGAAGACCCAGGTGAAGACCCAGGCCCTGCGCAGGGAGATCGCCCCGGTGACGAGCGGCCGGTTCGGCTTGTTGATCCGGTCGATCTCGAGGTCGCAGATCTGGTTGATGGCGTTGGAGGCGGCGTTGAGAAACGAGGCGCAGATCGAGCCGAGGACGATCGTCAGGACGACCGAGGAGGTCAGCGAGCGCGACGGGTCGGGATTGTGCGCCGATCCGAACGCGCAGATCGCTCCGGAGATGATTCCAAACAGGGGAGGGAGGAGCGTGAACGGGCGGGCCAGGGTGACATAGGACTTCAAGGCGGCGATAGTTTAGCGGACCATCAGGCGTGGTTGCGTGGTTACGCGGTTGCGCGGTTGCGGGGTTACGCGCAGTCGTGCGCGCCCGGATGGTTCCAGCTGGCAATCCGCTGACTCCTCGGCCGCCTCGTAACCGCGGAACCGCGCAACCGCGCAACCCATGTCATGCGCAAGGCTCCGGCACGAAACCGGAATCGACCGTCGAGCGAAGTGCGTTACACTGCCCAGCCGCCTACCTATGGTGCGTAAACCGATTTTCGACGAAGGAACCGACGATGACAGCAGCGTCGGAGCACCCCCAAGAAGCATGAACAGCAACGAACGAAGAATCGCCCTGTTCATCGATTTCGAGAACATCGCGATCGGTGTGACGGAAGCCAAGTACAAGAAATTCGAGATCGCCCTCCTCCTCGAGCGCCTGCTGGAGAAGGGAAAGATCGTCGTCAAGCGCGCCTACAGCGACTGGGACAAGTTCCCCGACTACAAGCGCGAGCTGCACGAGGCGGCCATCGAGCTGATCGAGATCCCGGCCCGCTCGTACTCCGGAAAGAACTCCGCGGACATCCGCCTCGTGGTCGACGCCATGGACATGTCCTACTCCAAGGAGCACATCGACGTGTTCTGCGTGGCTTCGGGCGACTCGGACTTCTCGCCGCTCGTGTCCAAGCTCAAGGAGAACGACAAGTTCGTCATCGGCGTCGGCGTCAAGAACTCTTCGAGCGACCTGCTCATCGACAACTGCGACGAGTTCATCTTCTACGAGGACCTCGTGCGCGGCACGCAGAAGGCGCCCACGGTGGCCTTCAAGGACAAGAAGCAGGGCGAGGTATTCAAGCTCCTGATCGACTCGATCAAGGCCCTCATGCGCGAGAACAAGGAGATCCTGTGGGGATCGATGGTCAAACAGACCATGCAGCGCAAGAAGCCGACCTTCAACGAGGAGTACTACGGCTACAACACCTTCAGCGACCTGCTCGAGGACGCGCAGTCGAACAACATCATCAAGATCAAGAAGGACGTGAAGAGCGGGTCGTACGTGATCACGGGATTCGCGCAGCCGGCGGCGTGAGGACGAATTGAGAATTGAGAATTGAGAAAGATGCCGCGCTCCGTTTCTCAATTCTCAATTCTCAATTCTCAATTTTCTTTTCTCCGAAGATCGCCGCCGCAACGGCCTCCCGGGTCACCGGCTTGACCAGGTACTCGTCGACCCCGTACTGCAGCTTTGCCTCGTTCTGATACCGCCGCGCCTTGTACACCGCCGTGACGATCACGATCCGCGGGCGGTAGTCGGGAGCGAAGCTGCGCACGAAACGGGCGATCTCGAAGCCGTGCATCTCGGGGAGAAGGCCGTCCAGAAGGAGCACGTCAGGCCGATCTTCCTTCACGCGCTTGACCGCCTCGAAGCCTGACGCCGCCTCGACGACGTCGCAGCCGAGGCTGCGGACCATGTCGACGAGGATGGCCCGCGTCCGCTTTTCGTCTTCTGCAATCAGTACGCGCATGGCGAAAAGTCGCAATGTAGCCCGCGTTTCAAGATTGACTCCATGTTCCGCGGGCAGGCGCAACACGGGCAATCCCCGCCCGCTGCACGCTATCCGCTTCGTCGCCGTATAGAATCCGCCCGTGCCCAGGATCGGCAATCGAGAACATTTCCCCGCGCTCGTCATCGGCACAGGGATCGCCGGGCTGACGACAGCCTATGCGCTCGCCAGCGCGGGCATCCGAGTCCTGCTGGTCACGAAGGCCACCGACCCGAAGGACTGCAACACCTTCTGGGCTCAGGGCGGCATCATCTATCAGGGTGAGAACGACTCGCCGGCGAAGTTGATCGCCGACGTGATCCGCGCCGGCGGCGGCATCTCCAACGAGGAGTCGGTGCGCTTCCTGGCCGAGGAAGGGCCGCGGGTCGTCAAGGAAGTGCTGCTGGACAAGATGCACGTCCCCTTCTCGACGACGGACGAGGGAGAGCTCGATCTGACACAGGAGGGAGCGCACTCGATCCCGCGCATCATCTACGCCGGCGACGCCACGGGGCGTGCCATCGAGAACTCGCTGCTCAACCGCGTCATCAACGAGCCGAACATCACCCTGGCCACCAACGTCACGGCCATCGACCTGCTCACCACGCACCACCATCCGCTCGACATCCAGGTGCGCTATCGGCTGAACAACGAATGCGTCGGTGCCTATCTGCTCGACAACGAGACCTGCGACGTCTTCACGGTCTTTGCCGATTACACGGTGCTGGCCACGGGAGGCATCGGCCAGATCTACCTGCACACCACGAATACGCGCAATGCCATCGGCGACGGCGTGGTCATGGCGCATCGCGCCGGCGCCGATCTGATGAATACGGAGTACGTGCAGTTCCACCCGACGGCGCTGGCGGACAAGCAGGCCAATCACTTCCTGATCTCGGAAGCACTGCGCGGCGAAGGGGCTCGGCTGCGCAACCAGAAGGGCGAGTACTTCATGGAGAAATACTCGCCGCTCAAGGACCTGGCTCCGCGCGACGTCGTGGCCCGTGCCATCCTCGAGGAGATGACGATCAGCAAAGAGGAATTCGTCTACCTCGACCTGGCGAATTTCTACACGGGCCACGTCCCCATCGCCGAGCGTTTTCCGAACATCCGCCGCGCCTGCGCCGAGATCGGCGTCGACATCGAGCGAGAGCCGATCCCCGTCGTTCCCGCCGCCCACTACTTCTGCGGCGGAATCCTCGCCAACACCTGCGGCGAGACGACCCTGCCGCGCCTCTACGCAATCGGCGAGACCTCCTGCACCGGCCTTCACGGTGCGAACCGCCTTGCCTCGACGTCGCTGCTGGAAGGGCTGACCTGGGGCTACTACGCCGGACGGTCGATCCGGGAAAAACTGACTGCGGGGACGACGCCGGTGGAAGCGAGCCGGGTGTCGGGGAGAGAAAAGAGACCGCAGACGGCGCACCGCAGGTCGCAGAAGCAGAGCCAGGCCATCCGGCGCTCATTCTCGTCGCGGCCGAGCGGCATCGGACCGTTCCCCGACGCGCTCCTCGAGTCCATCCCCGACTGGCAGCCTCCCGGCAAGGAGAACCTCGAGGACCCGGCGCTGATCCTCCAGGACTGGACCACGATCCAGCACACGATGTGGAACTACGTCGGGATCGTGCGGACGTACGAGCGGCTCAAGCGCTCCGTTGCGGACATGCGCGAGCTCGGCAATCGCCTCAGCAAGTACTACCACGAGTCGATGATCAGCAAGTCGATCGTGGAGCTGTTCCACGGCCAGCAGATGGCTTCGATCGTGTCGACCGCGGCCCTACGCAATCCGGTTTCGCGAGGGGCGCATTTTCGGAAGGACTAACGAAGTCCTGAGTCCTGAGTCCTGAGTCCTGAGTCGGTTTTCTCAGGACTCAGGACTTTGAACTCAGGACTGAGACTCCACATCGGCTCCGGCCCGCACCATCTCGACGGATGGGTCAACGTCGACAACCAGCCGTATCCGGGCGTCGACCGTGTGCTCGACGTGACGCGGGAGTTTCCGTTCGAGAACCTCTCGTTCGTCTTTGCCGAGCACTTCGTCGAACATCTCGACTATCGCGACGCGCTGCGGCTCTTGCGCGACTGCCGGCGCGCGCTGCGCGATGAAGGCGTGCTGCGCCTTTCCACTCCGAACCTCGACTGGGTCTGGGCCTCGCACTACCGCCGTGTCCTCAACGACGAGCAGCAGGTCCTCGGCTGCTTCGCGCTGAACCGCGCCTTCCGCGCCTGGGGACATCAGTTCCTCTACAACTTCGGCGCGCTTGCGGCGACTCTGCGCGACGCCGGGTTCGCGGACGTCGTCCGTTGCCAGTACGGCCGGAGCACGCATCCCGAGCTGCGCGGCCTCGAAGCGCACCAACGCAATCCCGATTTCGAAGGGTTCTCGCACATCCTGATCGTGGAAGCATCCGGCCGTGGGGGCGAGCGGCCCGCGTACCTCGATTCGCCTCGCGACGAGTTTCTGCGGGATCTCGACGTCAGATAGGCGCGTTCAGCCCTTCGGCACGCTTATATTCACCAGCAGAGGCACAGAGAGCACGGAGGCCTCTGCCTATCACCCGAAGAGTTGCGCCGCGTAGCGGCGGTTGAAAGTTGCGCCGCGTAGCGGCGGTTGAAAGTAGCCCCGGGCTTCAGCCCGGGGTCATCGATCCTCCGAGTTCTTTCGAGTCGCGGAGCGACGATTGAGATCGTGGACGTGGCTCAATCGCCGCTACGCGGCTCGACGGAATCTTCGTCATCCTCCAAACCCAGGGCTGAAGCCCTGGGCTAACGTCAATCGCCCCTACGGGGCTCTGCTCATCCCTATGCGGTCGTTCTCGGCTCATCCCTATGCCGTCGTTCTCGGCTCATCCCCTCGCGGTCGCCTTCGGCGACTGGCGGCCGTCAGGCCGCCGGACGAGCGCACCAAATCAGCGTCGAGGGCGCGTAGCGCCCGACACAGCAGTTCCGTTGCGGACGATCTGCGCTTCTCGGTGTCCTCTGTGTGCCTCTGTGGCGAATCGAGGAGTGCCTCAGAACAGCTTGCGTGAGTCGAACCCTGCGCGGTTCGAGTAGCCGAGGTGGTCGTAGGCGAGCTTGCTGGCCACACGGCCGCGCGGAGTGCGCTGCAGGAAGCCGATCTGGATCAGGAACGGCTCGTAAAGGTCCTCGATCGTCCCGCGATCTTCGGCGATCGACGACGCCAGCGCGTTGACGCCGACCGGGCCGCCGTTGAAGCGCTCGATCACCGCGGCCAGCAGCTTGCGGTCGATCTCGTCGAGCCCGTACTCGTCGACCTCCAGCATCTTCAGCGCCTCGCGGGCGATGTCGAGCGTGACCGCGCCCTGGTGCTTCACCTCGGCGTAGTCGCGCACGCGGCGCAGCAGGCGGTTGGCGATGCGCGGTGTGCCGCGGGAGCGCCGGGCGATCTCGACGGCCGCGTCCTTGTCGACCGGGATGTTCAGGATCTCCGCGGATCGGCGGACGATGATGGTCAGCGCATCGAAGTCGTAGAAATCGAGCCGATGAACGATGCCGAAGCGCGCCCGCAGAGGAGCGGTGAGCAAGCCGGCGCGCGTGGTGGCGCCGACGAGCGTGAACTTCGGCAGCTCGAACTTCATCGTGCGCGCCGCCGGCCCCTGCCCGATGATGATGTCGACGTGGAAGTCCTCCATCGCCGAATAGAGGACTTCTTCGACCTGGGGCGGCAGCCGATGGATCTCGTCGATGAAGAGCATTTCTCCCGGCTGTAGATTCGTCACGATGGCCACGAGGTCGCCGGTGCGCTCGAGCGCGGGGCCGGAGGTCGTGCGAATCGCGGCGTCCATCTCGTTGGCAAGGATGTTGGCGAGCGTGGTCTTGCCGAGGCCGGGAGGACCGAAGAGGAGAACGTGATCGAGTGCCTCGCCGCGCTTGCGGGCGGCGGCGATGGAGATCTCGAGGTTCGCCTTCACCTTCTGCTGGCCGATGTACTCGATCAGCCGTTTGGGCCTCAGCGAAAGCTCGGATTGAAGATCGTCGTCGACGGGTTGCGCGGAGAGGAGGCGATCCACGAGAGGATTCTAGCTGTAGTTCATAGTCCTGAGTCCTGAGTCCTGAGTGATGTCGCTTGTTCTTCTCAGGACTCAGGACTCAGCACTCGGGACTTCGTCAAATCTTGATGGTGGCCGGCAGCGGAGTCCTCCGGCGCTGCCAGTCGGCCTTGAGCTCGTCTCCAGCCGCCACGGGCAGCGAGACCGTGATCGTCGTTCCGGCGCCCTGGCGCGAAGCGACGTCGATCCTCCCGCCGTGCTCCTGGACGATGCGATAGGAGATAGCCATTCCCAGTCCGGTGCCGGTCGGGAAGGTCGTACGGAAGGGCTGAAAGAGGCGGCTCAGGTCGGCGTCCGACATGCCGCGGCCGCTGTCGCTGAAGACGATGTGGTAGGCGGCGTCATGGGCGAAGGCGCGCACGCTGAGGACGCCGCCGTTGGGCATGGCCTGCACGGCATTGCGGGCGAGATTCCAGAAGACCTGACGGATCTGATCGGGGTCACCGTTGATCAGGAACGACGGCGGCTCGATGTCGCGGACGATGCTGGTGTTGCGCAGCTCCGGTGAATTGGCAAAGAGGTCGAGTGTCTCGTTGAGGCTGGCGGCCACATCGAATTCGGAGGAGTGCTTCTCCTGCGGACGCACGAAGCGGAGGAAGTCGGCGATGGACTTGTTGAGCCGCTCGGTCTCCTTCAAGGCGATGGTCATGAGGCGGCGTTCCTGCGGCGTCAGCGAGTTGGACTTCTGCAGGATCTGCACGGAGCCGGCGATGGCCGCCAGCGGATTGCGGATCTCGTGGGCGATGCCGGCGGACAGCTCGCCGACCGCCGCCATGCGGTCCTTCAGCCGAAGCTCGGCCTCGAGCTTCTTCATCTCGGTGAGGTCCTGGAAGATCAGGGTGTAGCCGACGGACTTTCCCTCGAGCGAGTTGAGCGGCGTGGCCGCGTAGCCGATGCTGCGGCTCTCGCCACCCACCGGAAAGTCCTTCTCGCCACGGACGACGAGGCCGGCGGCGAGCTGCTCGAGAGCTTCGTTCCACTCGTCGATCGAGAAGAACCCGAGGTTGACGATGTGGCATCCGACGATCGCGGCCGCCGGCGTCTGCAGGATCTGCGTGGCGGCGGGGTTGGCAAAACTGGTCGTGCCGAAGGGCGAAAGCGTGAGCAGGCCGGAAGGGACGGACTCCACGACGTTCTGGTTGAGGGCGCGAAGCTCAGCGAGATTCTGACGATTGGCGTTCAGCTCGGCCGAGGTCTGCTGGAGTTTCTCGGAGATGAAGGAGGTCAGCAGCGCCGTCGCGTAGAAGCCGGCGAGGTTCGTGGCGATGTTGATGTACAGGCGCGAAGAGGTCCAGGTCACCGGGGTGATGGGGAGCCAGCTCTGGTCCGGCAGGGGGACGAGGCGGAAGTACATCAGATCGCTGAGCAGGCCGTAGAGAATGGACGCCGCCGATGCCGTGAGGAGTCCGCCGCGGCGGTAGAGAAGCATCGAGGCGGTGATGATCGAGACCAGGTAGAGGAACGAAAACGGCGAATCGAGGCCACCGGTAAAGTAGACGAGCAGGGTCTCCACGAGGAGATCGCCGCCCGTCTGCAGCATCAGGTTGAGCTGGCGAGAGGGGAAGAGCTGCAGGACGATGATGTAGAGCAGGGTCAGCACGTAGGCCATCCCCGCCGTCAGGTACATGTAGTTGATCGGCAGGAACTCGCTGACCGTGTACTGGATGATGAGCGACGCCATCAGCAACGTCGTCACGACGACGACGCGGATTGCGATGAGCGTGCGGGCGTCGGATTGCATCGAAGTCGGCTCGCAGCGATCAGCTCTCAGGAAAAAGGGCGGCGCTTTCGGCGCCGCCCTTCGAGCTGAGAGCTGCTGCCCGGTCCTTATCCAATCTTGCCGATGAGCGTGAACATCGGCATGTACATGGCGATGACGATGCCGCCGATGGCCACGCCGAGGAAGGCGATCAGGAGAGGCTCGAGGAGCTTCATCAGGCCGGCCACGGCCGTGTCGACCTCTTCCTCGTAGAACTCGGCAATCTTCGAAAGCATGGTGTCGAGCGCGCCGGTCTGCTCGCCGACGGCGATCATCTGCACGACCATGGTCGGGAAGACGTCGGTATCACCGAGGGGCTCGCTGATGGTCTTGCCCTCTTCGACCGACTTGCGCGTGGCCATGATGGCGTCTTCCACGATGGAGTTGCCGGCGGTCTTGGCGGTGATGGAAAGGCCGTCGAGAATCGGCACGCCCGAGGAGGTCAGGGTGGCCAGGGTGCGGCAGAAGCGCGCCACGGCGATCTTGCGGAGCAGCTGCCCCACGATGGGAGCCTTGAGCATGATCTGGTCGAGGATGCGCTTGCCCTTCGGCGTTTCGTGCCAGCGGCGCAGGAAGAAGATCAGGGCGGCGATGGTCCCGCCGATCAGCCACCAGTAGTCGGCGACGATGTTCGACAGCTTGATGACGACCAGGGTGGGCATCGGGAGCTCGGCGCCGAGGCCGGCAAAAAGGGCCGCGAAGACCGGGATGACCTTCCACAGAATGATGGCGATGACGATGACGGCGATGGAGATGACGCCGACCGGGTAGATCATCGCCGACTTGACCTGCGAGTTCAGCTTGACCGCTTTTTCGATGTACTGGGCGAGGCGCTGGAGAATCGTGTCGAGAATACCGCCCGCCTCACCGGCGGCCACCATGTTCGTGTAGAGGTCGTTGAAGACCCTCGGGTGCTTCTTCATCGCGTCGGCCAGACTGGAGCCGGACTCCACGTCCTGCCGGATCGTGATCAGAGTCTTCTTGAAGACCTTGTGCTCCTGCTGGCCGGCCAGAATCTCGAGGCACTGCACCAGCGGCAGACCGGCATCGATCATGACCGAGAACTGTCGGGTGAAGATCGCGATCAGCTGCGGCGGTACTCTGCCCCCGAACTTCGGGACGGCGATCTCCTTCCCCTTCTCCTTGACCGCTGTGACGACGACCTGCTGCCGGCGCATGACGGCGATGACCGCATCCTTCGAGTCGGCCACCAGCATGCCTGTCTGGCTCTGACCGTTTCTCGCTGTTCCCTTCCATTCGAATGTCGGCATAACAAGCTCCCTGTTGAGCACTGCTCCCGTTCCGTCCACCCTGGGTAAGAGTCCTGAGTCCTCACGCTGTTCTGGGCCGCTGCGCACCCGCCTGTGCCGGCGGAGTGCCCTGCGGGTAGATAGACCCGGCACCACGAGAAATCATTTCCTGCAGCTCGTCGGGATTCGAAGAGCGTGACAGGGCCGTCTGCAGTGTGATCAGTTTCTTGAAGTAGAGCGTCGCCAGCGATTGGTTGAATGTCTGCATTCCGTACTTGGTCTGGCCGGTCTGCATCATCGAGTAGATCTGATGCACCTTGTCCTCACGGATCAGGTTACGGATGGCGGCATTCGGCACCAGGATCTCCATGGCCATGACGCGACCCTTGCCGTTGGCCTTGGGCAGAAGAGTCTGGCAGAGGATGCCCTCCAGGACGAACGACAGTTGCGCGCGGATCTGCGGCTGCTGGTGGGCGGGGAAGACGTCGACGATACGGTTGATCGTCTGCGCCGCCGAGTTCGTGTGCAGAGTGCCGAAGGTGAGATGGCCCGTCTCGGCGATGCGCAGCGCCGACTCGATGGTCTCCAGGTCGCGCATCTCGCCGATGAGGACGACGTCGGGATCCTGGCGCAATGCCGAGCGCAGCGAATTCGCGAACGAGTGCGTGTCGGCGTGAAGCTCGCGCTGGTTGACGATGCAGCTCTTGTGCTGGTGGAGGAACTCCACCGGGTCCTCGATGGTGATGATGTGCTCGTGGCGCTCGCGGTTGATCTTGTCGATCATCGCCGCCAGCGTCGTCGACTTGCCGGAGCCGGTCGGTCCGGTCACGAGCACCAGGCCGCGGGGCTTGTTGCAGATTTCTTCGACGACCTGCGGGAGGCCGAGCTCTTTGAAACCCAGGATCTCGTACGGGATCTGGCGGTAGACGGCCGCCACCGCGCCGCGCTGGTTGAAGATGTTGGCCCGGAACCGCGCCAGTCCCTTGATTCCGAACGAGATGTCGAGCTCGAGATCCTCTTCGAAGCGGTGCTTCTGAGCATCCGTGAGCACCGAGTAGGCGAGCTGCTTGGTCTCCGGCGCCTGCAGAGGCGGCATGTCCAGCGGCACGAGCTTGCCATCGATTCGGATCTGCGGAGCCGAGTTCGTGGTGATGTGAAGGTCCGAGCCTCCGCGCTCGACCATGGTTTTGAGCAGCTGATGAAGAGTGACGGCCATTAGGTCTCCAAAGCGGGTTGCGGGTAGCGGGTAGCGGGCAGGAAGTCCGTTGCTCCTGCACTCTACCCGCTACACGCTACGCGCTTCATTCTCACAGTACGGTTTCCCGAACGACTTCCTCGATTGTCGTGATTCCATCCTTGATTTTAACCAACCCGGAGCGCCGAAGGCTGATCATCCCGTTTTCGATCGCCCTTTTCTTGATGTCGATGGCCGTCCCGCCGGAAAGGATGAGCTCACGCACGTCGTCGTCGATCTGCATGACTTCGATCAGGCCGACGCGTCCCTTATAGCCTGTGTTGTTGCACTTTTCGCAGCCGCGCCCCTTGTACACCTTGAAGGTGCCGACCTCTTCCTTCTTGTAGCCGAGGTTGATCAGCGCCTGCGGGGCGACATCGACTTCTTCCTTGCAGTTCTGGCAGATGCGGCGCGTCAGCCGCTGCGCCGCGATCAACTGCACCGACGTCGCCACCAGGAACGGCTCGATTCCCATGTTCATGAGGCGATTGATCGTCGAGGGCGCGTCGTTGGTGTGCAGCGTCGAGAGCACCAGGTGGCCGGTCAGCGCCGCCTTGATCGCGATCTCGGCCGTTTCGAAGTCTCGGATCTCACCGACCAGGATGATGTTCGGATCCTGCCGCAGGAACGACCGCAGCGTGGCCGCGAAGTTCAACCCGATGGACTCCTTCATCTGCACCTGGTTGATTCCCGGCAGGTTGAACTCCACCGGATCCTCGGCCGTCATGATGTTCACTTCCGGCGAATTGACCTTCGCCAGCGCCGAGTAGAGCGTATTGGTCTTGCCCGAGCCGGTCGGCCCCGTGACGAGCACCATCCCCCACGGCTTGAAGATCGCTTCCTCGAACTTCACCAGCGACTCCGGCTCGAAGCCCAGTTTGGTCATGTCCAGGCGGAGGTTGTCCTTGTCGAGCAGACGGAGAACGATCTTTTCGCCGAACAGCGTAGGAAGCACCGAGACGCGGAAATCGAGCTCCTTGTTCTTGTCCTCGAGCTTGATCTTCAGCTTGATGCGCCCGTCCTGCGGGAGCCGCTTCTCGGAGATGTCGAGCTTCGCCAGAATCTTCATGCGCGAGGTGATCGCGTCCTTCAGCTTCAAGGGCGGATTCATGATCTCGTACAGGATTCCGTCGACCCGGAAGCGGACCCGGAACTCCTTCTCGTAAGGCTCGATGTGGATGTCCGACGCACCCCGCTTGATGGCGTCGGTCAGGATCAGGTTGACCAGCTTGACGACGGGCGCCTCCTCGGCCGAGTCGGCCAGGGCGGTGACGTCCATCTCCTCTTCTTCTTCGAGGACCTCCAGATCCGCGCTCTCGGCCTGCTGAAGGTCCTCCATGACCTTCTTCAGCTCCAGCGAGGCGGTCGAGCCGTAGTAGTTGTCGATGGCCCCCTTGATGCCGAGCTCGGAGGCCACGACCGGCTCGACGTTGTAGCCGGTCATGAACTTGATGTCGTCCATGGCGAAGACATTCGTCGGATCGGCCATGGCGATCGTGATCGTCGCTCCGGTCTTGTTGACCGGGAGAATGTTGTATTTACGGGCGACGTCGGCGGGGATCAGCTTGATGACGCTGCCGTCGATCTCGAAGTGCTGGAGGTTGATCGAGGGGACCCCGAACTGCTGCGAGAGGCACTCGGTGATGTCCTCTTCTGAGACGAAAGCGAGCTTGATGAGGGTCTCGCCGAGCTTGGCGCCCGACTCTTTCTGTACCCGCAGAGCTTCCTTGAGCTGATCCTGAGAGATCAGCCCCGCTTTCGTCAGCAATTCACCGAGACGAACGCTCATTCATGGAACTCCGGAGGCCGAAAATGGAAACGGGTGGCGCCGTCGCGCTCGACTTGGTAAAAGTCTATGACCGTGTGGACTTTGTGCGCCGAATCGCCAGTTTACTCCGGCCCGCCAGAGAGCGTCAACGCGACTTTTATTTGGACTGAGCTGCGGCCGTCGGCTCCACTTTCGTGACGCCATTTGTCACACGTCGAAGGGTCGCCGTAATCGACCCAATTTTGACGTCTGAGGTGATCCGAACCGGGATGTGCCTGGGGTCGTCGCTGTACCAGATCGTCAATTTTCCCTTGTCGTCCCGGAAGATGCCGCCAGCCTCCATTTTTGGCCGGACCACCACGGTCTTGAACGTTCCCGCCTCGGTCGTCAGAGTGTCCCGTCCGGTCACCGTCGCCTCGAGCGTGTAGAGCTTGCCATCGGCGAAGACCGGGAAGCGGAGCACCTTTCCCGGAACGAGCTCGAGCCGCCGCAGCTGGAAGATCAGGGAGAGCGGGTCGAACACCGGAGTCGGAACAGTCGAGTATTCGTCGCCCCGGCGAACCGCCTCATGCTTGGCAGGATCGATGACGGTCGTCTCGTCCTTGTTCCGCTTCCCCTCGTGGAGCAGCTTGCGGTAGTGGAGCGTCGAGAAGGTCTCCCGATCGACGATCGATTCGATCTCGTCGCGGACGTTGTAGAAGCGCGAAAACGTCCGACTGGTCTGGGCGATCGACGTGATCCGGAGCTTGGAGGCGTCTCCCGCGACCGGCTCGATGGTCATCCGCGCCGATCCGCCCGACATGCGCAGCCAGGTCAGGCTGAAGTCGAGGGTTTCCCCAGCCGCGAAGATCTCGTCGACCGGCGGTACACCTTCCGCTGCGCCCATCAGCAGCAGCACCGCGACCGCGACAAGCGCCCGCCTCACTCGGCAAGGGTCCTTTCGATCATCCCCGTCACGTCCTCCACCGCGATCGACTCCATCGTCCCAGCCGGTCCGACCAGGCAGTGTTGCAGCTGCCCGTAAGGACCGTTTCGCCGGACGTCGGTCGGCCCGAAGAGGCCGACGACCTTCGTGCCGAGAGCGGCGGCGAGATGCAGCGGTCCGGTATCGCCCCCGACGACGACAGATGCATGCCGGAGAGCATACGCGAGCTCGCGAAGATTTGTCGGCGGGGCGATCCGGCCTCCGATGGCCTTTGCGAGGTCCTCCTCACCCGGTCCCCAGACGACGAGCGCGCGACCTCCGAGCCTGCCAGCGACCGCGCGAAAGCGTTCGACCGGCCACAGTTTTTCGCGACGACCTGCGCCTGGGAGCAGCACCACACTGCCGTCAAACGCTGCAAGCTTTCCGCCTTCGTCGGCCGCAAAGGGCATGAAGTCGGCGAGTGGCACCGCGGCATGCGGGACCACGGCGCGAGCGAGTGCGATGTTCCAGTCGACGACGTGCTTGGTCCGGTCAACGGCCACCGGCCGGTTGACGAACATCAGGGCGGGCTTTTCACGAATGGCATCGTGATCGAACGAGTAGCGGAGCTTCGCCCCCGAGGCCCGGGCGATCACGGCCGACTTGAGCAGCCCCTGAAAGTCGATCGACGTCTGGTAGCCTCGAATCGCGCGGTGGAACGCCCCGATGGCCTGCCGGCTGGAGATCGGCGACCGCGACCAGCGCTTCAGCGAGGCGGGAATCGCGGTGACGCGCCCGACGATTTCCACGAGCTCTCGGTACGGCGACTCGACCGCCCAGCCGATCGGAAGCCCGGGCAGCGCCTCGCGCAGCATCGCCACCGCCGGCATGGCGTGGATGACGTCCCCGAGAGCGGAAAGGCGGACGATCAGAAGACCGGGACGGCCGGCAGACTCATGCATCGATTTGAGATCTGAGATTGATGATTGATGAACCGATGAAGAAACTTGCTTCGGTTCATCAATCACCAATCTCAAATCCTAAATTCGCTTCATCATCTTGAGTATCGCGCTGGTCGAGTGCTCTTTCGCATCGCCGACGATGGCCACACGTCCGCCATACGAGTGCACGATTTCCGCCTCGGGCACCGAGCTCTCGGTGTAGTCGGTGCCCTTGCACTGCACATCGGGCTTGAGGCGCATGAGCAGCCCGGCCGGCGTGTCTTCGTCGAAGATCGTCACGTACGACACGCCGCGGATTGTTGAAATGATCTCCGCCCGCTCGCGTGCATTCATGATCGGCCGCCCCTCCCCTTTGAGCTGCCGCACCGATTCGTCGCCGTTGACCGCCACGACCAGGACGTCGGCTTCATCCGCGGCGTCCTGCAGGTAGCGAATGTGTCCGACGTGAAGGATGTCGAAGCAGCCGTTCGCGAATGCGATGCTGCGCCCCTTC
Source organism: Acidobacteriota bacterium (assembly GCA_021781455.1). Taxonomy (GTDB): domain Bacteria; phylum Acidobacteriota; class Thermoanaerobaculia; order Gp7-AA8; family Gp7-AA8; genus JAJXWV01. The sequence goes on from JAJXWV010000033.1 coordinate 27,316, forward strand.
GCGCGCTCGTCGCCGAGTGCTTTGGCGAGCTGGGATTCGGTGAGGATGGGCGCGTTCATCGCGGTGACGCGGTCTCGGGATTGCGCTGTTCGGCGGTCGTGAGCGGCATGACACCGCGCAACCGCGCAACCGCGCAACCTCGCAACCTCATTCTTTCAGCTCCTCGTCCCGCTCGATGGCGTGCCGCAGCTCGTCATTCGAGACGGTGGCGGTCCCCATTTTCATGACGACAATGCCGCCGCCGTAGTTGGCGAGCTTCGCCGCTTCGGCATACGAGGCGCCGGTCGCAAGAGCCAGCGTGAAGGTGGCGATCACCGTGTCGCCGGCGCCGGTGACGTCCGCGACCTGATCGGTACCGTAGACCGGGATGAGGACCGGCTCCTTCTCGTTCTTCTCGAAGAGCGCCATGCCGCGGCTGCCGCGAGTGATCAGGATGGCCTCGCAATCGAGGGCCTGCTGGAGCGTTTCGGCGACGAACCCGAGGCGTTCACCGTTGCCGTTTTCCATGAGCGAGGTGCCGGCCGCGGCCGCAGCCTCTTCTTCGTTAGGCGTGGCGGCGGTGACGTCGGGATAGCGGAGCAGGTCGTACCGCGAATCGAGGGTGACGGGTTTGCCGTGGGCGTAGCCGGTGAGGTTGGCGACGAGGGCCGGGGTGACAATGCCGTAGCCGTAGTCGCTGATCAGAGCGGCGTGGCAGATGGCCATCTGATCGCGGAGCATCCAGGCGAAGCGCTCCGCCTCCTGCTCCGCCATCTCGAAGCGGTCCTCGATGTCGTAGCGGACGATCTGCTGCCGTGCCGCGTGCGGGTAGCCGCCAAGGATGCGCACTTTCGTCGGAGTGCTGTAGCGGTCGACGCGGAGGACGCCGCCGCAATCGATGCCCTGCGCGGTCAGCTTCTCGATCAGCATCTCGCCGGCGCCGTCGCGCCCAACCACCGAGACCGGGATCGGCAGCCCGCCGAGCGAGAGGATGTTGTTGATGGCATTGCCTCCGCCGCCGAGGAGGATGTCGTCGCGGTACTGGCGGAGGATCAGGACCGGCGCCTCGCGCGAGATGCGCTTGGGAGTGCCGTAGACGAAGCGGTCCGCCACGATGTCGCCGTACACGACGACGAGCTTCCCCTTCATCTTCTCGGTGAGCTGCAGGAGCCGGCTGCGACTGAACACGACGGCGGGAAGGATACCTCAGGGAGTGAACGCGTTCTGTGAGTGGGTTCCGCGGTTCCGCGGTTCCGCGGTGGAGAACTGCGGCGCAAGGTAGATGCTCATTCTCAATGTGTGAAACCGCGGAACCGCGCAACCCGCATCCGCCTCACACCGCCTGTTCGGCCGCCTGCTCGAGTGCCGCTTCACGGAGTTCCTGTTTCTCCTCGACGGTCAGCACGTTCTCGATGTCCATCAGCAGGTAGATCTCGTCGTCCTTCGGGATCACCGCAATCAGAAGCTCGCCGCGGATGCCTCGGGTGATGGGAGGGGGCGGCAGGAGCGCCTCACTCGATGCGGTGATGATCCGCCGCACTTCGTCGACCTTCAGCCCGATCGTGCCGACCGACGTTTCGGTGATCAGCACCAGCGGATGCTCCGCTTTGGCCACGCCGCGCGGGTAGAGGCGGTCGCGCAGGTCGACGATGGGAATGACCTCGTTGCGCAGGACGATGATGCCCTCGATGAACGACGGCGCAGTCGGAATGGAGGTCGAGCCGCCGTACGGGATGATCTGCCGCACCGACATGATGTCGAGGACGAAAGTCTCGGTCCCGACCCGGAAGGTGATGAGGCGAAGCTCGCGTGCGGCTTCAGGCATAGGCGGTGATTGTCGCGCAACCGGCGTCCCACGTCACGTGATGTCGCGCAGGAGGCGTTCGGCATCGTCCCGAGCCAGCCGCCTGCCGCAGCGCGCGAGGTCCGCCGCCGTGGCGATGCCGATGCCCTTCGCGGTGCCGCTCCCGTACAGCGTGACGTGGCAGGGCGGAGGCTCGATTCGCACGCCTGTATTGGTTTCGAACCGCTCGTAGAAGTCCGCTGAACCGGTCACGCTGCACATGCGGATGATGGTTGCCGCGTCGCCCTGCTCGACGATCCACAGCGCATCGTCGAGCTCGACCGAGAATCGCATTCCGCGGGCAGCGCTGCGGATCGCCGTCCCGAGATCGGGCCTCCCGAGCAACCCGGCTCTCGACAGAATCCCGCGCCCGAGGAGCGTGACATGGAACTCGTGCTTCAGGCGGAAGGTGCGGCCGGCGAAATCGAGGGTGGGCGGCATCGGCGGCAGCACGACGTGCACGATCGCGCCGTCCGGGCGGCAGAGCAGCGTCCCTTCAATCGACACGGTTCGCGTCCTACCCGCTACCCGCTACCCGCTGCCCGCTCGTCAGACGCGGACGCGGAACTTCCGCACTTCCTCGTCGAGGCTGCGGATGGCGTCGTTGAGGAGCCCGACCGCTTCTTCCATGTCGACGGCCGACTTGCGGTTGCCGTCGGCGATGGCCCGGACCTGCTCCATGGTGGCCACGATCTTCTCGCTCTCGGTGGCCTGATTGGCGGCCACCTGGAAGATTTCGTGGATCATCTCGATCATCCGCTCGGCGGCGGTGGAGATCATGGTCGATCCCGACTTCTGCTCGCTCATGGCCTGCCGCACGTACTTGGTGACCTCACGCATCGACTCCACGGCGCGCATGATGTGCTCCGAGCCCTGAGCCTGCTGGCCTGTCGCGGCGCTGATCTGCTTGACCATCTCCTGAAGACGGCTGACCGATTGCGTGACGTTCTCGCTGCCCTGGGCCTGCTCGCGCGTGGCGCCGGCGATCTCCTTGCCCATCTGCGAGGCCTTGGTGGCCGAGTCGAGGATCTTGTTCAGCGCCTTGCCGGCCTCGTGCGACAGCGACACGCCGCCTTCGACGAGCTTGGTGCCCGCGGACATGGTCGAGAGGGCGTTGTTGACCTCGCCCTGCACGGCGCCGATGAGATTGCCGATGTCGCGCGTCGATGAAGCCGTCCGCTCGGACAGCTCGCGGATCTCCGCGGCCACGACCGAGAAGCCCTTGCCGTACTCGCCGGCCTGCGCGGCGAGGATAGCGGCGTTCAGCGCCAGCAGGTTGGTCTGCTCGGCCACGTCTTCGATGACGTTGAGGATCTTCCCGATGGCCACCGAGCGCTCGCCCAGCCGCGAGATGACGGCATTGGCGTCGGCCACGCTCTGGCGGATCTGCTCCATCCCGTCGATGGTCTCGCGCACCGCCTTCATTCCCGATTCAGCTGCGCTGGCGACGGCCAGGGTCAGGTCGTAGGAGCGGGCGGCGTTGGTCTCGACCTGCGCGATCGACGCGCTCATCTCGATCATCGATGACGAGGTGTCGGTCACGAAATTCGTCAGGTAGACGACGTTCTGGTCGACCTCGTTGATCGAGGAGACCATCTCGGTCGTCGCGGAGGCGGTCTCTTCGACCGAGCTGAAGAGCGTGTCGGTGTGGCGGCTGACCTCTTCCATCGAGGCCACCATCTCCAGCATCGACGAGGAGGTCTCTTCCGAGGAGGCGGAGAGCGCCTCGACGTTGTCGGTGATTTTCCGGACGCCGCCGTTGAGGTGGTCGATGGAGCGGTAGGTCTCGTCGATGATGGCGCGCTGCTCGTCGACGCGGTCCATCACCGTGCGCGAACGCGAGCCGACGGTGTCGACCACGGTCTTGAGCTTTTCCTGCGACTGCTGCAGGCTCTTCATGGTCCGCTCGAGGTTCGAGGCCATGGTGTTGAACGATTCGCTGAGCGCCCCGATCTCGTCGTCCGAGACCTTGAGGGCGCGATGGGTCAGGTCGCCCTGCGAGATGCGTTGGGCCGTGTCGGCGAGCTCCATGACCGGACGGGCGATGATGCGCGAGGCGGCGTAGGCCAGCAGCACGGCCACGATCAGGGCGAGCAGCGTGACGACCACGTTGGTGGTCCAGATCGTCCGGACCGCGGCTTCCGATTGGCGTTCGTTGATGAGCAGCCGGAAGTAGCCTTTCGCCTTGGCCGTCGGATTGGCTGCTTCCGCCCGTGTCTCGAAGAAGGGAACGACGAAGAGGTGCAGCGTCTGGCCGGCCGCGTTCTTCACGTCGGCAGTGGCCAGGGCGCGCGGCGATGTCAGGACCGACGCGATCTCCGGCGGTGTCCTGGTGCTGCTCTGCGCCAGCGGTTTGCCATCCGGGGCGATGAAGTCCGCGTATTGCACCGAGGCGTTGCTGCCGATGTCGGTGATGATCTTTTTCAGGTCGTCGGTGAGGCCGAACAGCACGTAGTAGCCGGCCGTCGATTCGATCGTGTTCGCGATCGCCGCTCCCTGCTCGATGGTCTGGCCGCGCACCGTCTTCGTGACGCTGTACTGCTCGATGGCGACGATGAGAATGGCGATGACGATGGTCTGGAGCGCAAAGGCAGCGGTGAATTTCCAGCGCAGGCCGAAGCGAGCCGAGTGCACGTCAGAGGTGTCGAGGAGTGCCATAGGACCGGCGGAAAGTGTACTTGATCGCGCGCCGTCTGCGCAGCAGGCACGCACGGACGGATGTGAGCGCGCGCCCTTTGGGGTTACGCGGTTGCGCGGTTACGCGGTTGCGCGGTTACTCGGTGGCCGGGATGCTGATCACCGCGATCGCCTGCTGCCCCGCGTCGCCACCGCGGAACCGCGCAACCATTCTTCGGGCATGGCGCCCTGCTCGATCTCCCACTATCATCATCTCCACATGCCGCTGATCCGCTGCCCGAAGTGTGGCCAGGCTTACGACATACCCGGCGTCATCGCGGTGCGGCTCCCGAACTCGATCGCCACCTGCCACTGCGGCGAGTGGCTGTCGGGCAGTAAGGCCGCACTGCTGGCGCGCATGATCGATCCCTCCAAGATCAACCAGATCGATCTGCAGCCGTATCGCGTCGACGAGGCCAAGCCTGCCGAGACGGCATCTGCGAAGAGCCCGGTCGAAGAGGCGCCGGCGCGCCCGCGCTCGTTGCGGGTGATCGCGCGCGGCGCTCACGACTCGATCAACACGGTCTTCACCATCCGCGACCACCCGCTCTGGTTCGGCAGGCGCGGATGTCACGTCGACATGGCAGAAGAGGAGCTCTCGCTGCGGCACTGCTCGATCTCCGTTCGCGGCGACGAGCTCGTGGTCCGCGATGCCGACTCGCATACCGGGACCTATCTGGACGGCCAGCAGATCGAAGAGGCGGTCATCGCAGACGGCGTGCACCTGCTGCGCATCGGCTCGGCGCTGGTGACGATCGAGCCGACCGAGGAGAGCGGAACCGCAGTCGAGCCGATGGCGATGATCACCGAGCCGGTGAGCGAAGCGGACGTGGAGAAGGCGCTCGCCCGCGCGAAAGAGGAGCCGGAGACGACGCGCACCGTCCTGGTCTGCGTCGAAGGGCCGCTCAGCGGACAGGAATTCGAAGTGCCGCCCACCGGCCTCATCGTCGGCCGCGAAGGGCACGTGCGCGTTCCCGACGAGTTCCTCTCCCGCAAGCACTTCGAAGTGATGCCCGACCCCGATGGCATCGTCCGCGTCCGCGACCTCGGCAGCCGCAACGGGACCTTCCTCAACACGTTGCCGGCGCGGAATACGAAGGTCCACGCCGGCGACGAGATCCGGGCGGGCGTAAACCGCTTCCGGATCGAACGGCGGGCGTGACGACCGACCGCCCGACCGGTTGCGAGGTTGCGAGGTTACGAGGTCGCGCGGTTGCGAGGTTGCGAGGTTGCGAGGTTGCGAGGTTACGAGGTCGCGCGGTTGCGAGGTTACGAGGTCGCGCGGTGCTCGAGCTGGCCGATTGGCCAGTTGCCTGCAAATGCTGAGCGATACACCTCGTAACCTCGTAACCTCGCAACCGCGCAACCGGTTGGTGCGGATCAATTCGCTCGACTACCGCTTGACTTTCGCCTCATTGCCGCCTACATTGGGCGGTAACGAGGCATAAATGAAGTATCTGACCGAACGACAGCGCGACATTCTGGAGTTCATCCGTGAGCATCAACGGCAACACGGTGTCGCGCCCACCCATCGCGAAATCTGCGACCACTTCGGCTTCTCGTCGTACGGCACGGTCTACAAGCACCTCTCGCTGCTCGAGAAGAAGGGGCTGATCCGCCGCGACTGGAACCAGAAGCGAGGCGTCGAGATCGTCGACGAGGAGAAAGCGGCGCCGGAAGCATCATCGAGTGCGCGCGAGCTGCCGCTGTTCGGCTACATCGCCGCCGGCCGGCCTCTCGACGTCGAGCCCTCCAGCGACACGATCACCGTCCCCGAGCACCTGACCAGGCGCGGCGAGAACTACGTGCTGAAGGTGCGCGGCGACTCGATGGTCGACGACGGCATCCTCGACGGCGACCTGGTGATCATCGCCCGGCGCGAGCAGGCCGACAACGGCGAGATGGTGGTGGCCAACGTCAACGGAGAAGTCACTCTCAAGCGAATTTATCGAGAAGGCGAACGCGTCCGCCTCCAGCCGGCGAACTCGATGATGAGCCCGATCTATGCCGCTGCCCGCGAGGTCGCGGTGCAGGGCGTCGTCGTCGGCCTGATGCGGCGCTTCTGAAGCGAAAGGTGAGGAAGTCATGGATCTGGTGCTGAAACTGCGGGAGATTCGTCGTGTACGCGGCCTGAGCCAGAAGGACGTGGCCCGGCTTTCGGGTGTGGGTGAGAAGACGATCAGCTCGTTCGAGACGGGACAGCGGATCGGCTCGCTCAAGCTCAACCAGCTCAAACGGCTGCTCAGCGTCTACGGCCTCAGCGAGGCCGAGTTCTTCGGCGGCGTGGTCGAGAAGGAGATTGCACCGTGGGAGCTCGACGAGGAGCAGTTCGCCACTTCACGGCTGCTCGACGAGTTGCGCGCCCTGCCGCGCTCGACCAAGAAAGCGATGCTCCACAAGTTCCACCTCATGCTGGAGACCGCCGGCGAGGTCCACGACGTCCGCGGGAAGCGCCCCGCGTACATCCGCGAGGATCCCGACTGGCACATGCTCACGTCAAGGAACTAGGAGCGCGGACCACAGCCCCGTCACTCTGATGGTGTGGGGCGGCCCTTCCAGCCCACCGAGGAGGGCAGGCTGGAAAGCCTGCCCCACACCGACCGGCTCAGCTCAGAGTGGGAGGGCTGCTCTCACTCCGTCTTCCTTCCGAAGATCCGCGCGAGCGACGCATCGAGATTCGGCTCCGCGAATGCAAATCCCTCCGACCCCAATCGCGCCGGCAGCACCCGCTGGCCGCCGAGGATCGTTTCTTCCGCCATCTGGCCGAAGGCCGCCTTCAGCGCAATGGCAGGCGTCGGCAGAAACGCAGGCCGGCGTATCGCGCGGCCGAGAGCATGCGCGAAGTCGCGGTTCTGCACCGGCTCGGGCGAGGTTGCGTTGTACACACCGCGCGCGGCGTGGTTCTCGACCGTCCATTCGATTGCTCGAAGGACGTCCTCCCGGTCGATCCACGACATCCACTGCCTGCCGCTTCCGATCGGTCCTCCGAGACCGAGACGGAAGGGAAGCAGCATCTTCGACAGCGCGCCACCGCTCTTGTCGAAGACGACGCCGAAGCGCAGCAGCACCACGCGCGCGACCGGCTCTGCTTCGCGCGCAGCCGCCTCCCATTTCCGGCAGAGGTCGGCGAGAAAACCATTCCCTGCGGGCGAGAGCTCGTCGAGCGTCTCATCGCCGCGGTCGCCGTAGAAACCGACCGCCGACGAGCTGATGAAAGCGCGCCGCTCGGCGGGGCTCTGTTTCAAAGCCGTGACGAGTGCGGTCGTGGCGTCGAGTCGGCTCGACACGAGCCTTTGTTTCCGCTCCGCGCTCCAGCGGCCGGCACCGAGGTTCTCGCCCGCGAGGTTGATGACGACGTCCGCACTTCCCACCTCCGAAGCCCACGGCCCAAGCGCCGGCGGATGCCATTCGATGCCGCGGCCTCGCACATGCGAAGGGTTGCGCGTCAGCACCACCACGTCGCCCAGCCTCATGAGCCTCTCCACGAGGGGCGTCCCGATGAACCCGCTACCTCCGGCGATGGCGATCTTCATGGCCACATTCTCCAGCCGGCGGCAGGGAAACGCCCGCAAAACAAAGACCCCGCCGTCGCGGTGGCGGGGTCTTTAACCGATGAAGGAGGAGGAACAATGGGTGTGTGTAGGAGACCAGATCCTTCGCGCTTCATCAGATTGGACGCGCGCCGACCGGAAAGGTCACACGGCCGGGCCGGTGACAGCAAAACCGGACGGAAGATCGCCGGTCGGGCGCCCTCCCTGCTTCTCAACGGATCCGGGAACGCGCCACCACTCTCCGCGGATCGGCCGGAATCCCCATCTGCAATCCGGCGAAGGCGATCATTGCGGCGTTGTCGGTGCAGTAGCGCTTCTCCGGCAGGCGGACGATGACTCCGCGATGCCGCCCCCATTCCAGGATGCGATCGCGGAGAACGCCGTTTGCGGCCACTCCGCCCGCGATGGCGATCTCGGTCGGCATGGCCTCCCGTTCCGACTGCATTCGTGACCAGACCGTTCCCAGCCGATCGAAGAGCTGCGCGAAAAGCGCGTCCTGGAATGTGGCGCAGAAGTCGGCCATGGCCTTCTCGTCGCCGCCGCTGTGAATCCGGTGCTCGCGCGCCAGGCGGATCGCGCCGGCCTTGATTCCGGAGTACGAAAAATCCGCCGATTCGTCCTTGAACTGCGCGATGGGAAAGGGGAAGCGGCGCACATCCGCCTGTCCCTGCCGCGCGAATTTCTCGATCTGCGGTCCTCCGGGATATGGCAGCCCGATGAACTTCGCGACCTTGTCGAACGTCTCCCCGATGGCGTCGTCGCGGGTGCGATTGATCATGCGCACCTGCGCCCGGCCGTCGCCCGGACGCACGTCGTAGATGGACGAATGACCGCCCGAGATGACCAGACTGAGAACGCGCTTCGGCAGCGGGATGGATGCGCCATCCGTCTGCAGGTAGGGGGAAAAGATGTGCCCCTCGAGATGATTCACCGCCACGATCGGGATGCCCAGACCGTACGCAAGGCCCTGCGCGCCGGCAACGCCGACCAGGAGCGCTCCGATCAGGCCGGGGCCGCTCGTGACGGCGATCGAATCGATGTCACTCCACGCCGCTCCGGCATCCGCGAGAGATCGGGTCACGAGCGGAAAAAGATGCTGCAGGTGCTCGCGCGAGGCGATCTCCGGAACGACGCCGCCGAACGGCTGGTGCCGTTCGATCTGCGAGGCGATGTGGTTGACGCGCACCGTCCCGTCGCGCTCGAGCAGCGCCACGGAAGTTTCGTCGCACGAAGTTTCGATCCCGAGGATCAGGGGTGAAGGCATGGCGTAGAAGAGCGGGGAGCGGGCAACGGGTAGCGGGTAGGAGTCGGCAAATCGAGCGCGCTCCTACCCGCCGCACGCTGCCCGCCACACGCTCGGTCGAAATTCGAACAGCGCCCGCAACCTTATAATGCCCCGCCTCTGAAGCCATGAAGGAAGAACTAGCCAAACGTTACGAGCCCGCCGAATTCGAACAGCGCATCTACCAGTTCTGGGAGCGCGGCGAGTATTTCACTCCGGTCCTCGACAGGGACCGCCCGAAATTCTCCATCGTCATCCCGCCCCCGAACGTGACCGGCAGGCTTCACATCGGCCACGCGCTGGTCAATACGCTGCAGGACATCGTGGTGCGCTGGAAGCGCATGAGCGGCTTCAATACGCTCTGGCTTCCCGGCACCGACCACGCCGGCATCGCCACCCAGATGGTCGTCGATCGCGAGCTCGCCAAAGAGGGGATCTCCCGTTTCGACCTCGGCCGCGAGAAATTCGTCGAGAGAATCTGGCAGTGGAAGGAGCAGCACGCCGGCCTCATCAAAGACCAGCTCACCCGGCTCGGCTCCTCCGCCGACTGGACACGCGAGCGCTTCACCCTCGACCAGGGCCTCTCCCGAGCGGTCCGCCACGTTTTCGTGCGCCTGTACGAAGACGGGCTGATCTATCGCGATCTGGCGATGGTGAACTGGTGCCCGTTCTGCCGCACCGCCATCTCCGACATCGAAGTCGAGTATCGCGAGCGCAACGGGAAGCTCTGGGAGATCGAGTATCCGGTGGTCGGCTCCGATCGCCGGCTCAAAGTCGCCACGACACGTCCCGAGACGATGCTCGGAGACACGGCCGTCGCCGTGCATCCCGACGACGAGCGCTACAAGGAGCTGATCGGCGGAAAGGTTCAGCTGCCGATCACCAACCGAATCGTGCCGATCATCGCCGACGCGATTCTCGTCGACCCGCAGTTCGGCACCGGCGTCGTGAAGGTGACACCGGCGCATGACAAGAACGATTACGAGAGCGGCCTGCGCCACGACCTGGCGCAGATCCAGGTGATCGACGAGACGGGAAAGATGACCGCCGCCGCGGGGCAGCCGTTCGAAGGCATGGACCGCTTCGAGGCGCGCAAAGCGGTCATCCGGCGCCTCGACGATGAGGGCTTCCTGGTCTCGACGAAGGAGTATGCCAATGCCGTCGGCGTCCACGGAAAGTGCGACACCGACATCGAGCCGATGATCTCGCGGCAGTGGTTCGTCAGGATCGAGCCGCTGGCGAAACCGGCCATCGAGGCCGTGCGCAGCGGTACGGTGCAGATCATCCCGCAGAGCTGGGAAGCGACGTACTTCAACTGGATGGAGAACATCCGCGACTGGACGATCTCCCGCCAGCTCTGGTGGGGTCACCGCATCCCCGCGTACTACTGCGAAAACGGCCACACCATCGTCACGGAAGTGGAGCCGGCGAAGTGCCCCGAGTGCGGATCAACGGTGATCACGCAGGACCCGGACGTGCTCGACACCTGGTTCTCGTCGGGGCTGTGGCCCTTCTCGACCATGGGATGGCCGGACAAGACCCCCGATTACGAGATCTTCTATCCGACCGATCTCCTGATCACCGCCTTCGACATCCTCTTCTTCTGGGTGGCGCGGATGATCATGATGGGTCTCAAATTCACGGGAAGAGCGCCGTTCAGTCAGGTCTACATCCACGGGCTCGTGCGCGACGAGCACGGGGACAAGATGTCGAAGACGAAGGGAAACGTCATCGACCCGCTGACGGTCATCGACGAGGCAGGGGCGGACGCGCTCCGCTTCACGCTGGCGATCAACAACACCGGACGCGACATCCCGCTGGGCAAGAGCAGCATCGCCGGCTATTCGGCGTTCGTGAACAAGATCTGGAACGCCTCGCGATTCGCGCTCATGCATCTCGACGTGGAGCTGAAGAACGCCGGCTCGATCGAGCGGGACGACCTGGGGACCGTGGAGCGCTGGATCCTGTCGCGGCTCAACAGCGCCACGCGCGAAGTCAACCGCAACCTCTCCATTTACCGCTTCGACGAAGCTTCTTCGACGCTGTACCAGTTCTTCTGGCACGAGTTCTGTGACTGGTACCTGGAGATGGTCAAACCGGTGCTCCTCGGCAGGCACGGCAGCGACGAGGACCGCGGCCGCACCAAGCGCGTGTTGCTGGAAGTGCTCGACCGCTCGCTGCGCCTGCTGCATCCGTTCATGCCGTTCGTCACCGAGGAGATCTGGCAGAAGTTGGGCGGCGTGGAGCCGTCCATCATGGTGGCGCCCTATCCGATCGCCGAGGACATCCTGGAGGATGCCGAGGCGGAACGGCTGATGAGCGGGGTGCAGGCCATGATCACCACCGTGCGCAACGCCCGGGCGGAGCGCGGCTTCACGCCGAAGGACCGCTTCAAGCTCTACGTCAACGTGAGCAACGATCGCGAGGCGGCGTTCTTCACGACCTGCAGCTACCTGCTCAACGACCTGGCCAGGCTCGACGCCACGATCGTGAACCAGCCGATCCCCGAAGCGGCGCAGCATGATGTGATCTCGGGCTTCCCCATCGGCATCGTCTTCCCGGAGAAGGTGATCACCCAGGAGCAGATCGAGCGGACCCAGCGGGAGATCGAGAAGAGCCGGAAGGAACTGGCGGGGCTCGATACGAAGCTGGCCAACGACCAGTTCGTCCGCAACGCCCCGCCGGCGGTCGTGCAGGGCGCGCAGGCGCGCCAGATCGAGCTGCGCGCCCGTCTCGAAAAGCTGGAGAAGAACCAGTAGAGGACAGTCCTGAGTGCTGAGTCCTGAGGTGGACGCGTCTCTCCCGGGACTCAGGACTCAGGACTCAGGACTTCGGCATGATCGACACCCGCGCCATCGTCGAGAGGCTCCGGCGAATCGAATCGCTGGCGATCATCCCGCGCGTCTCGTCGACCAATCTCGTCGCCCGGCGCGTGGTCAACGAGTGCATCGAGAACGAGCTCTCCCTGCCGCAAGCGATCATCGTCGCCCGCGAGCAGTTCGCCGGCCGCGGCCGCAACCAGCGCACGTGGTCGTCGCCCGCGGGAAAAGGCATCTACGCCACGGCGCTGCTGACCGTTTCGACCGCCGAGCTCCCCCTGATCCCGCTGGAGATGGCGAACATCGTCGCCTCGTTCCTGCACGAGGTGTTCGCCATCGACGCTCGCGTCAAGTGGCCCAACGACGTCTACGCGAACGGGCGCAAGATCGCCGGCATCCTGATCGAGGCCCGGGTCCAGGAGGACCGCGCCTATCTCGCCGTCGGCATCGGCGTGAACGTGGAGCCCGTCACGGACGACGAGCGTCCGAATGCGATCGCCATTCGCGAGCTCTCGCCGCGCGATTTCCGCGGTCTCGACGAAGCGACGATCGCCTTCGTCGAGCATCTCGATTCGAGTCTGGCCGAGCCCATGGACCGCGACCGGGTGATCGGCGAATGGCGAAAGCGAGCCGTCCATCGCCCCGGCGAGCGCATCACCTGCCTTCTGGGCGACCGCAGCGTCAGCGGCACGTGGGCGGGAATCGACGAGCAGGGGCGCGCGCTGCTGCGGCAGGGCGAGAGCGTGACCGCCATCAGCGCCGGCGACATCATCGTCGAGCAGGCCCGGTAGGGACGCGCAGCAGCGCGTCCGCAGCTCGCGTCCTGCCACCTGGCCGGGGTTGCGGACGCGCTGCTGCGCGTCCCTGCGGCTAAACTACGCGCCATGCCGTCCAACCTGCTCGTCGTCGATGCGGGGAACACCAACATCGTCCTGGGCGTGTACCGCGACGACGTCCTGGTCGACTCCTGGCAACTGGCCACGGCGCGCGAGCGCACCGCCGACGAGTACGGAATCAACGCCCGCCTCCTCATCGGAGAGATCCTCGACGGCCCGCTGGAAGGAGCGATCGTCTCGTCGGTCGTCCCGCCGCTCAACGGCGTCCTGGCAGCCATGATCGAAAAATACTTCGGCGTCCAGCCGCTCTTCGTCGAGCCCGGTGTGAAGACCGGGATCGCCATTCAGGTCGACAATCCGCAGGAGGTCGGCGCCGACCGCATCGTCAACTGCGTGGCCGCGCACGACCGTTGGGGCGGCCCCACCGTCGTCGTCGATTTCGGGACCGCCACCACGTTCGACCTCGTCACGGCCGACGCGAAATACGCGGGCGGGGTCATCGCGCCCGGCCTGACCGTCTCGGCGGAGGCGCTCTTCGCCCGCGCCGCGCGGCTGCCGCGCGTCGACATCAAGCGCCCCCCTCACGTCATCGGCACGAACACTGTCGTCAACATGCAGTCCGGCATCTACTTCGGCTACCTCGGTCTCGTCGACGGAATCCTGGAGCGCATGAAGGAGGAGGTCCCCGGCATCCGGCGCGTGGTCGGCACGGGCAGCCTGGCGCCGCTGTTCGAGGCCGATAGTCAACATCTTGACGAACTGGACCTGCAGCTGACGCTCAAGGGACTGAAACTGATTTACGAGCGCAACCGCACGCCGCGGAGAGGGCGGAAGTGAGCCAGTCGGTCGCAGCGGATCGGGCGTTCGAAACCGCGAGAATCTCGATTGCCATCGTCCTGGCCGCTCTCCTGGCCACCTCCGCCTTGGCCGGCTCCCAGATCGTGGCCAACACCGCCGCGCTGTCGACTGCTTCTCCGTACGCGACACAGGTCGGGCTGATGGTGCTCAAACGCGGCGGCAACGCCATTGACGCCGCCGTGGCGGTCGCGTTCGCCCTGGCCGTGGCGAATCCGCAGGCCGGCAACCTCGGCGGCGGCGGCTTCCTCGTCTATTACGACGCGAAGAGCAGCGCCGTCTGGACGCTCGATTTCCGCGAGGTCGCTCCCGGCGCGGCAAAGCGCGACATGTTCGTCATGCCGGACGGCGCCATCGCTCCCGCCCTCCGCACCGGGCCACTGGCATCGGGAGTACCGGCTACGGTCGCGGGGCTCGAGGCCATGCACAAGAAGTTCGGCTCGAAGCCGTGGAAGGAGCTCCTGCAGCCGGCCATCGCGCTGGCCCGCGACGGCGTAGCCACCGACGGGCAGCTCACGAGCGACCTTGAAGAGGCGCGGAAGGAGCGGCACATCGACACGCTCCCCGCCACCGCCGCTCTCTTCTATCCGAAAGGAACTGCCCTGCAGGCCGGCACGCGATTCGTGCAGGCCGATCTCGCTTCGACGATGACCCGCCTGGCCGACGCCGGCGCCCGCGATTTCTACGAGGGAGCGCTGGCCGAGCAGATGGTGGCCGCCGTGCAGAAGGCTGGCGGAATCCTCTCCCACAAAGATCTCCGCGAATACGCACCGCTGTGGCGCGCGCCGATCCGCATCCATTTCCGCGATGTGGACATCTACACGATGGCGCCGCCCGCCGCAGGCGGCCTCGTGATCGGAGAAGCCCTGGGGATTCTCAACGGCTACGACCTGGCCTCGACCGGGTTCCAGACACCACGGTCGCTGCATCTGCTCGTCGAGGCCGAGCGCCGCGCCTACATCGATCGCAACAAGTACCTGGGCGATCCCGCGACGGTGCGGATTCCCTATCGCGACATCCTCTCCGAGAGCCGCGCCGCGGCCTGGCGGAGCTCGATCAACCCCGACCGCGCCACGCCGACGTCGACGCTCGTCGAGCCGGGCACGACCGCCGCGGTCGAGAGCAGCCAGACCACGCACTTCACGATCGCCGACGCGCAGGGCAACGTGGCCGCCCTCACGACGACGCTCGACGACAAATTCGGGAGTGGCTTCCTCGTTCCCGGCCTCGGCTTCTTTCTCAGCGACGCCATGGACGAGTTCACCGTCGCACCCGGCAAACCGAACCGCGACGGCCTGGAGCAGGGAAGCGCGAACAGCATCGAATCGAAGAAGCGCATGGCCTCGTCGATGTCGCCCACCATCGTGCTGAAGAACGGCAAGCCCTTTCTCGCTCTCGGCACGCGCGGAGGCCCGAGCATCCCGACGACGGTGCTGCAGGTTCTGCTCAACGTCCTGGTCTACGACAAGCCGCTTTTCGAAGCCATCGCCGCACCGCGGTTTCACCATCAGGCCCAACCCGATCAGGTCGAGTACGAGAACCTTCTCGCACCGGCCGCGACGATCAAGGCGTTAGGCGCCATGGGACACGGAGTCCTCATCGCTCCCGAACCCATCGGCGACGTCCAGGCCCTCATGTTCAGCGGCGGAAAGATCATCGCCGTCGCCGATCCCCGCGGCCAGGGCGCGTCGGGCGGGTACTGACGGTAGGGACGCGCAGCAGCGCGTCCGCAACTCTCGTTTCCGGTCCCACCAGGGCTGCGGACGCGCTGCTGCGCGTCCCTACCCGGGCCTTCTCATGCGCCGCACGCCCGTCGGCGCCGCGATGATCGCCTCGGTCGCTTCGTGCGGGAAGAATCCGGTCTCGACGACTCCGGCCATGGCCCGCAGACCGTCGACCACGTCGGCAATGTCGCTCTTCTGCGGGACTCGAATGTCGACGATCCGATTCCCCTCGTCGGTGACCCGCGGCTGATCGCCGGCCATTCGCAGCGACGGCTGCAGGCCTTCATCGGAAAACCGGCGGAACAGCACGTCCAGCGCGAACGGCGTCACTTCGACCGGAAACGCTCCCTCGCCCAGCCGCGCGACGATCTTCGACTCGTCGGCGATGACGATGAATTTCCTGGCCTGCTGTTCGACGATCTTTTCGCGGAGCAGCGCGCCGCCTCGCCCCTTGATGAGACGAAGATTGCCGTCGATCTCGTCCGCCCCGTCGACGGCCAGATCGATCGGAGCGACCTCGGCCAGAGCGAAGGTGGACACCCCCACGTCGTGCGCCAGGCTCTCGGTCCTTTTCGACGTGCACGTGCAGCGGACGTTCGCGATCGTTCCTGACTTCACGGCCTGGCCGAGGAGCCTGACGAACTCTTCGGCCGTCGAGCCGCTGCCGAGCCCCAGCGACATGCCGCTGCGGACATCCTTCATCGCCTCGCGCGCCGCTTCGATCTTGAGCTCTTGTGGTGTCATTTCTTCTCCACGAGATCGCAGATCACAGATCGCAGATCGCAGGTTCCCCCCGCCCGGCGTCCCTGCGATCTGCCATCTGCCATCTGCGATCTAGTCAGCATCCGTCTTCGCCACGGTGACGTCGAAGCGCCAGTCGTAGTCCTTGTAGTAAAACGAAATCAGCGAGGCGAAGGGATGGCCGAGGGGCTTGTTGATCTTCGTCTCGAACAGCGGATAGAGCGGCGTGGGATTCTCATAGTGCCACACCAGGTCGGCGTGACCCTTGGTCGGATCGGTGGGATGGCGGACGAAGTCGCGCAGGCCGTCGTACTTCTTCGCACAGATCAGAGCGCGGAAGCAGGGGCCGCGTGCACTCGGCGCCGTGCCGAGGATCGGGAAGCCTTTCGGGGTGAGATGGCCGACCACGGAGACGGTGCCGTCGGCGGAGGTGGATCTCGTCACGGTCAGGTAGCCGGCGCGCTGCAGGTTGTCGAGCGTGCGCAATGATTTCTCGTCGTAGTCGTCCTTCGGATTGGCGTTGTTCCACCAGACACGCTGCGGAACCTCGGCGTAGACCGGCTCACGAGCGAACTGGTAGCGGCTGATGATCTCCTGCGCTTTTGCGGCCGTGAGCGGCTCGCGACGCGCGCAGGACAGCGCCAGCGCGACGATTGCGAGCGCAAGAATCGCTTGACTCGACTTTCTCAGCATGTTATCCCCGCACGCCTCGCCCGAGCGGCGAAAGGATCGAGCGCCGAATTGACTGACAGAATTCTCCATGCCTTCGCCCGGCTGTGCCTGCGCCACAGTAGAACAATCACCATCGTGGCGGCGGTTCTGGCCGTCCTGGGGGTCGCCGCAACCCTCAGACTGTCGTTCGATCCCGATCTGCTCAACCTCATTCCTCAGAAAGACCGGCAGGTCAACGATTTCCGAAAAGTGCTCCGCGACCTCGGCACGATCGATTATCACATCGTCGTCCTCTCCATTCCTCCCGGTCGTGATGCACACGACTACGACCCGCTCATCCGGAACATCGCCGACGGCTACAAGGCCAGCCCGCTCATCGCGGACGTGAGCTATCGCCTGCCGAACCCGCTCGATTTCGTCGACATGGTTCTGCCGCGGGCGCTGCTGTTCCTGACACCGGCGGAGCTGAAGGAAGTGGCCGTCCGTCTCTCTGACGCGGGAATCCGCGAGTCGGTGACTCGCAACAGGATCCTGCTGCAGACGCCGCAATCCTTCGCCTTCAAGCCGCTCGTTCAGTACGACCCGTTCAACCTCGCCCCGATCTTCCTGCGCAAGTTCCAGTCGGCCGGCGGCGGATTCAAGATCGACACGTCGAGCGGCTATTACCTCTCCACGGATCGCACGATGCTGCTGATCCTGACCAAGCCGAAGAAGCCGGCCCAGGATGTGCCGTTCGGTCAGAAGCTCCTCGCGGAAGGGTCGATCATCGAGGCGCGCGCTCTCGCCGATTTTCAGAAGAAGGCCGCGCCGGGAACGCCGCTGCCGAAGATCTCGCACACCGGCGGCTACGAGATCGCCGTGGGCGACGCGAACCTCATTCGAGGCGACGTCATTGTCAACGTCGTCGGCTCCGTCATCGGAGTGCTGCTGCTCTTTCTCTACGCATTCCGCCGCGGCGCCTCGATCGCCTATGCCGCGCTTCCGCTGGCGCTGGCTCTGGTGCTCACGTTTGCCACGGCCGCGCTGACATACGGGACTCTGTCGTCGCTCAGTGCCGGATTCGCCGCCATGCTCGCGGGCCTGGGCATCGACTTCATCACCGTTCTCTACGGGAGGTACGTCGACGAGCGCAACCGCGGCGCCACGATGCCGCAGGGAATCATCACCACGATCCGCACGACGCTTCCGGGCGTGTTCATCGCCGCCATCACCACTGCGGCCACGTTTTATGCGTTCCTGGCGACGGACTTTCGCGGCATGACGCAGCTCGGTTTTCTGACCGGCACCGGAATCGTGCTGTTCCTCTTGTGCGTGATCTTCCTGCTTCCCGCCCTGATCATCATCGGCGAGCGGGCCTCGTCGAAACGCGCGCCAAAGCTCTATCTGCACTCGTTCGGCTCGGGACGGTTGATCGACCGCTCGATCGCCCACCCGCGCGCCACCATCGCCATCTGGGTGGTGTTCATCGTCATCGCCGGGCTGCTTTCGCTGCGGTTGCGATTCAGCGACAACATCCAGGATCTCCGCGCCAAGGGAAACCCAGGCGTGGTCACGCAGTCGAAAGTGACCGACAAGTTCGGACAGTCATTCGATTTCATGATGTACGTCGTGCAGGGAAAGACGCTCGACGACGTGATGGAGCGGACGTATGCGGCCACCGACGACCTCGAGCCCCTCGTCGCCGACAAGACCATCGCCTCGTTCCAGTCGATCTCGACGTTCCTTCCTCCGCGTGAGCAGCAACTGGCTGTGATCAACGATCTCCGGCAGGGAAGGAACGACGGGTTCAACGCGGCCAGGATCAACAGGACTTTCGAGCAGGCGCTGGTCGAAAACGGGTTCCGGCCCGAGGCGTACAAGAACTACCTGCGGCTGTTCGATCAGGCGCTCTCACCGCAGGAGCCGGTCTCGCTGCAGAACATCGGCAACAACGACATCGTCAAGCTGGCCTCACGGTTCGTGAAGCAGGTCGACGGCGCGTGGATGTCGGTGATCTACGTCTACCCCACCGGCGGCAAGTGGCCGCGCGAGGTACCGCCCGCGCTTCTGGCCGTGCCCACCCGCCATCCCGGCGACATCCTGACGGGTGTGAACCTGGTCAGCTCGACGCTGCGCCGGATCGTCATGGCCGACGCGCGCCGTGCGTCGCTGCTGGGCTTCATCTTCGTGGCCGTGATCATGTTCCTCAGCTTCCGCACGATCCGCCTGACCATCCTCACGTTCGTCCCGTTCGTCGCCGGTGCGGCCGGGATGCTCGGCTTCATGGCCCTGTTCGACCTGGAGTTCAACTTCATGAACATCTTCGTCGGGCTGATGATCATCGGCGTGGCCACCGACTACGCCGTGTACATGCTGCAGCGGTATCGGGAGGATCCGGCGCACTTCCCGCACGCGGCGCACGAGACCGGCAAGGCCATCGTCATGGCCGCGCTCACCGCCATTGCCGGCTACGGTTCGTTTGCGATTTCTCACTATCCCGGCCTTCGATCCATCGGCTATGCTTCGACCTTCGGCATCGGATTGAGTGGTCTGGCGGCGATTACGCTGCTGCCGGCGATCCTGGTGCTCGAAAATCATTCCAAGGTGGCAGGTGGCGGCTCTCAGGTGGCAGGAGAAGCACACGGGCCTGAGAGCTGAGACCTGAGACCTGCGACCCGACACCTTTCAGGAGCAAGATCGAATGCAGACGAGCACCGCCACGATTCCTTCGATTGTCGCCGGCCGCGTAATCCGCGACCGTGCCGCGCTGAATGCGCTGTTCGTCATCGCGGCCAGCGGGCTGATCGCAATCGCCGCACAGATTGCCATCAACGTCCCCTTGTCTCCTGTGCCGCTGACGCTGCAACCGCTGGCGGTGCTGTTCGTCGGCGCGGCGCTCGGCGCCCGGCGCGGCGCCGCTGCAGCGGCCCTGTACCTGTTCGAAGGAATCATCGGGCTGCCCGTGTTCGCACAGGCGCACGGCGGCGCCTTCTGGCTCGTGGGTGCGACCGGCGGCTATCTCATGTCGTACCCGCTGGCCGCCTGGGTGGCCGGCTGGTTCTCCGAGCGCGGCTGGGGATCGACGACGGTCCGCGCCATCGCCGGGATGCTCGCCGCCCTCGCCGTCGTGTACGCCGGCGGATGGTCGTGGCTGGCGATTCTGGCAGGACCGCGCGCGGCCTTCACGATGGGAATCGTGCCGTTCGTCGTGGCCGACGTCGTGAAGATCGCGATTGCCTCAGCGATGCTGCCGTACGCGCAGCGGATCACAGCACGACTGTCATGATCACGCACCGGACCGCCGGAGTGCTCACCTCCGCGATCGCAGCGGCCGTGATCGCGATTCCGATGCATGCGGCGAACGCGACGAAGAGCCCAACCGCAGGCGATCCTATCCCGCAGATCGTCCGGCAGATCGACTCGAAGAACATCGAGCGCACGATCCGCACGCTGGTCTCGTTCGGCACCCGCAGCACGCTTTCCTCGCAGGATGACCCGAAGCGCGGCATCGGCGCCGCGCGCGACTGGCTCTATTCGCAATTCCAGAAGATCGCCGCAACGTCCGGCGGCCGCATGACCGTCGAGCTGCAGTCGTTCGACCAGGAGCCCGGGCGCTACGCCAGGATTGCCACGGCGACGAAGATCACCAACGTCGTGGCGACGCTGCATGGCAGCGATCCCGATTCGGAGAAGCGCGTCTACGTGATCAGCGGCCATTACGACTCGATGTGCACCAACGTCGTCGACGCCCAATGCGATGCGCCGGGCGCAGACGATGACGCCTCGGGCGTGGCCACGGTTCTCGAGGCCGCGCGCGTCATGGCTCCGCACCGCTTCCCTGCCACGATCGTGTTCATGGCCGTGGCCGGCGAAGAACAGGGACTCGTCGGATCGACGTATTACGCGGAGCAAGCGAAGAAGAACGGCATGGACATCGACGCGATGTTCACGAACGACATCGTCGGAAACACGCTGGGCGGGAACGGTGTGCGCGACCGAAAGACGATCCGGGTGTTCTCCGAGGGTGTTCCCTCGAACGAGACTCCCGAAGAAGCGAGAGTGCGCCGTTCGGTGGGCGGCGAGAATGATTCGGTGTCGCGTCAACTGGCTCGCTACATCGTCCAGGTTGCGCACGAGTACGTTCCAGGCTTCCGCGTCTGGATGATCAATCGGCGAGATCGATACCTTCGCGGCGGCGATCACATCCCGTTTCTGGAGCAGGGCTATCCGGCGGTTCGCTTCACCGAGCCGAATGAGGACTACCACCACCAGCACCAGAACGTGCGGGTAGAGGGCGGCGTGCAGTACGGCGATCTGCCGCAGTTCACGGATGGGCCGTACATCGCCCGCGTGGCGCGTGTGAATACGGCGGCGCTGGCGTCATTGGCACTGGCTCCGGCGCGGCCGCGCGAGGCTCGCGTCATCACGACTCGGCTGACCAACGACACGGACTTGCAGTGGGCGCCTAACAGCGAGCCGTACTTCGATCACTACGAGATCGTCTGGCGCGACACCACTGCGCCGACGTGGACGCACTCGAAAGCCATCGGCAAAGAGACGAAGTACACCGCACCCGGACTCTCGAAGGACAACTACATCTTCGGCGTGCGGTCGGTCGGTCGGGATGGACACAAGAGCCCGGCGAGCTTCCCGACTCCTCTGCTGCGGCGCCGGCCGGCACCAAAACAACCGTAAGGCGCCTAACAGCTCCGCGGGGGCGACCGAACCGCGTACTGCCTGCCCTGTCATCCCGAACACTCGAATTGCGCAGGCGCGACACCGGAGCGAAGAAACGTTCGATGGTTCCCCCTCTCCCCGCCGCAGCGGGGAGAGGGCCGGGGTGAGGGGTCTCATTCTGGTTCAAAAGGAGACCCCTCATCCGCCTTCGGCACCTTCTCCCCGCTGCGGCGGGGAGAAGGGCAACGAACACCAGAACCCGCATAAACACTGGAAGTTTCCTGGAAGCGTCAGAGCGGCATGACAACGATTCACGAACCGATCGAACCGACGGCCGGCAGATCCTGTACCGCCGGCTCCGGAGTGGGAAGCGGCTTCGACTCGCGGCCGGCGCGCTCGGTGGTCTTCTGCTCGGCGGCCGAGCGGTCGAGCAGGGCGATCTTCAGCACGTCCTCGATGTGCTCGACGAAGTGGAACTGCATGTCCCGCTTGATCGGCTCCGGCACGTCGATCAGGTCACGCTCGTTCAGCTTGGGCAGGATGACGGTGTTGATCTTCGCCGCACGCGCCGCGAGCACCTTCTCCTTGACGCCGCCGATCGGCAGGACGTCGCCGCGCAGCGTCACCTCGCCGGTCATGGCCACGTTGCGGCGCACCGGGCGGCCGGTCAGCACCGACACGATGGCCGTCGTGATCGTGACGCCGGCCGACGGCCCGTCCTTCGGGATCGCGCCGGCGGGCACGTGGATGTGAATGTCATGGGTCTCGAAGTAGTCGGGTTCGATGCCCTGCTCGTCGGCGTGGGCGCGCGCATAGGTCAGCGCCGCCTGTGCCGATTCCTTCATCACGTCGCCGAGCTGTCCGGTCAGTGAGAGCTTGCCCTTGCCGCGCACGGCTGTCGCTTCGATGAAGAGGATGTCGCCGCCGACCGCCGTCCAGGCCAGCCCGGTGGCCACGCCGACTTGATCGCGCTCCAGCAGCTCCTCCGCGAAGTGGCGCATCGGCCCGAGGTACTTCTCGACGTTCCCGTCGGTGATGCGGTAGGTCTCCTGAGTCTTGCCTTCGGCCACCTGCACCGCGATCTTCCGGCAGATCGTGCCGATCTCGCGCTCCAGATTGCGCAGGCCCGCTTCCTTCGTGTAGCCGGTGATGACCTTGGTGATTCCGGCGTCGGTCCAGACCACGGCGATCTCCTTGATGCCGTTCTCCTCCATCTGCTTCGGAATGAGGTGCTGCTTGGCGATGGCGAGCTTCTCCTCGTCGGTGTAGCCGGAGAGACGGATGACTTCCATGCGGTCGAGGAAGGCCGGCTGGATGGTGTCGAGGACGTTGGCCGTGACGATGAACATGACGTTGGAGAGGTCGTACGGAACGCCGAGGTAGTGGTCGCGGAAGGAGAAGTTCTGCTCGGGGTCGAGGACTTCGAGCAGCGCCGAGGAGGGATCGCCGCGGTAGTCGGCGCCGATCTTGTCGACCTCGTCGAGCATGAAGACGGGATTCGAGGTGCCGGCCTGGTTGATGCCCTGAACGATGCGGCCGGGAAGCGCGCCGACGTACGTCCGCCGGTGTCCGCGGACCTCCGCCTCGTCGCGCACGCCACCCAGCGAGATGCGCACGAACTTGCGGTCGAGAGCGCGCGCAATGGAGCGGCCCAGCGACGTCTTGCCAACGCCCGGAGGGCCGACGAAGCAGAGGATCGGACCTTTCATCTTCTGCCCGCGCAGCTTGCGCACGGCCAGGTATTCCAGGATGCGTTCCTTGATCTTCTCGAGGTCGTAGTGATCCTCGTCGAGAATGGTCCTGGCGCGCTGCAGATCGTGGTTGTCAGCCGACATCACGCCCCATGGCAGCCCCGTCATCCAATCCAGATACGTGCGGATGATCGAGGTCTCGGCCGAATCGGGATGGGAGCGCTCCAGGCGTTTGATCTGTTTCTCGACCTCGTCGCGCGCCTCCGATGTGATCGACTTCTCTTCGATCTTCTTGCGGTAGTTCTCGACCTCTTCGGCCAGTTCCTCGCCCTCGCCCAGCTCGGACTGGATGGCCTTGAGCTGCTGGCGGAGGAAGTACTCGCGCTGGCTCTTGTTCATCTCGCCCTGGGCGGCGGAGGAGATCTCCTGCTGCATGGTCAGGAGGTTGATCTCGCGGGTGAGCATCTCGTTGACCTTCTTGAGGCGCTCCACGGGATCCATCGTCTCGAGAATGCTCTGAGCTTCCTCGAGCTTGAGGTCGAGGTTGGACGCGGCGAGGTCGGTGAGCCGCGCCGGGTCGTCGAGGTTGGCGGCGATGACCATGACTTCGGGCGAGATGTTCTTGCCCAGCGACACGGCGCGGTCGAGGTTCTGCTTGACCGCGCGGATGAGCGCTTCCACTTCCAGGCCGCGCTCCTTGGTCACCGGCTCTTCGATGCGCGTGATCTTCGCCTTGAAGAACGGCGCCGTCTGGATGAAGTAATCGATGCGCGCCCGCGACAGGCCCTGCACCAGGATGCGGATGCGTCCGTCCGGGAGCTTGAGCATGCGCATGATGATGGCCACCGTGCCCACGCGGTAGAGGTCTTCCTCGCCCGGGTCCTCGTTCTGGAAATCCTTCTGCGCGGTCAGCATGATCACGCGGTTTTCGGCCAGGGCCTGATCGACGGCGTTGATCGACTTCTCACGCGAGACCGACAGCGGCACGATGATGAACGGAAAGATCACCAGGTCCTTGAGTGGCAGAACCGGAAGCACGTCCGGAATTTTGATTGCTTCTTCTTTCGCGGTTTCGTTCGCGTCAGTCATGTCAACCCCTCATGAGAACCGTTTCGGCCCCCTTGCGCAGCGCGCAAAGGCAAGCCGGCTCTTCTGCAATGGCTGTTCCCGTGATCGCTTCTCCCGCCGACTACTTCAACTTATGCAACTCTTTGACGAACGCATCGACATCTTCGAAACGCCGGTACACCGAGGCGAAGCGGACGTAGGCGACCGGATCGAGCTCGCGCAGCCGCTCCATGACCAGTGCCCCGATCTGCTGGCTGGAGATTTCCCGCTCGCCGGAATCGTGCATTGCCATTTCGATGGAATCGGCCACGCCCTCCAGTGCATCCTGCGAGATGGGCCGCTTGCGTGAGGCCACCTGCAGCCCGCGCATCAGCTTCTCCCGGTCGTACGGCTCCCGCCTCTGATCGCGCTTCACCACCTGGAACGGGATGGACTCGATTTTTTCGTAGCTGGTGAATCGCCGTTCGCATTTCGTGCATTCGCGCCGCCGCCGGATCGCATCTCCTTCCCGGCTCTCGCGCGAGTCGACCACCCGGTCCTCGATGTTCGCGCAGTAGGGACAGCGCATGACGGCGCCGTATATCACAGGGCATGCGGGTAGCGGGTAGCGGGTAGCGGGTAGCGAGTAGGGCGAAGGCAGCGGTCTCCTACCCGCTACTCGCTACCCGCTTCTTCGGCCGCCTGCTCCGCGGCCGGCTGGGTCTTCACGTCTCGCCAGTGCAGGCCGGCGTGCGCGAACAGCAACAGTCCGGTGACAAGGATGGGCAGGGTCCCCACGATGTGGAACATCACCGCCACGGCCACCGAGAGGTCGACGCCGAAATGGTAGAACGTGGTCAGGACGAATTGACAGGCCTTGTGGAACCCGCCCACGCCGCCGGGCGTGGGGATGGCCAGGCCAACCGTGCTGACGCCGCTGATGAAAAAGGCCGAGTCGAAAGGCAGGCGTCGGCGGAGCGCCACCAGCACCAGCCAGAACTGCGCGTTGAGGCAGAACCAGATCCCCGCCGTGTGGAGCAGCACGCGCACGGCCGTCCCCGGCTCGTTCGCCAGCCGAAGAGTCTGGGTGAACGCGTCGTAAAAATGCATCCAGGCCGGGCGGAAGCGCGCGGGCACGAAACGGCCGAGCCATTCGTGAACACGGCGAACCGATCCCCGATAGAAGTACATGGAGAGGACAAAGATCGTCATCGCTCCCAGGACGATGGCTGCACCGATCGCTCCCGATTTCATGATGAAAAACGAGCGTGCCGTGTCCGGGTCGGACGCGAATCCGTTCCAGTGGGTGACGACGAAGTAGATGAACAGCAGAAGCAGCGCGTAGAGGTCGAGGATGCGCTCCGTCAGAGCGGTGCCGAGGGCGGACGAGAATCGAACGCTCGTCCTGCGGGCCAGCAGCGCCGGACGGACCACGTCACCGGCGCGGATCGGCAGCACCGTCGAGACCATGTACCCGACGGCGTTCGCGAAGAATGTCGGATAGAAGGGCGGCGGATGACGGCTGTCGATGAGCAGTCGCCATCGCCAGGTGCGGAACAGCAGGGCCGAAAAATTGACGAGCAGCGCCACGACCAGCCAGAAGGGGTTGGTCGTGCGTATGATCGACCAGACGTCCCCGAGATTGCTGTTGTGGAGGAAGAACCAGATGAAGAAGATCGTCAGGACGGCGACGATCGTGATGTGGAGAATGCGTTTCAAAGCCGCGTAGTTGTAGCACAGGCCCGATGCTGACCATCTACACGAACGCGCTTTCGCACCGGCATGACACGGGCTTCGGTCATCCGGAATCGGCGAAGCGCCTCGATGCCGCCGTCGAGGGCGCGACGCGCGCCGGCCTCGCGCAGAACATCCTCGAGGATTCGACCGGCCACCCCGACACCGGCCGCATGATCGCCAGGGTGCACTCGGAAGATTACGAGAAGGAGCTGGAAGAAGCCTGCCAGGGCGGCTTCCAGTTCTTCCATTCCCTCGACAACCCGATCTCCGCCTCCTCCTTCGCCGCTGCCCGTGCGGCCGTGGCCACGTCTCTGACGGCCGCGCACGACATCTGGAGAGCGCGCGCCAGCAAGCGCGCCTTCGTCATCGTGCGCCCTCCCGGCCATCACGCGGAGCGCGTCGAGGCCATGGGCTTCTGCTTCTTCAACACCATCGCCTGCGTCGCCGAGTGGCTGCGCGAACAGCCGGGCATCGAGCGAGTCTTCATCTTCGACTTCGACGTGCATCACGGCAACGGCACCCAGCACGTCTTCGAACAACGCGATGACGTCTACTACGCGTCCATCCACCGCTACCCGTTCTATCCCGGCACCGGCGCGGCAGATGAGATCGGCGTGGCTGCCGGCCGTGGTTTCACGCTGAACCTCCCGATGGAAGCGGGAACCGGCGACGCCGACTACCTGCGCGCCACCGAAGAGCGGGTCGTGCGCATCATCGACGACTACCGGCCGGACGCCATTCTGCTGTCGTCGGGATTCGACGCCCATCGCCGCGACCCGCTGGGCGGGATGCACGTCAGCGAGCAGGCCTTCGGCGAGATCACGCGCCGCATCGTGGAATGCGCAGAGCGCCACTGCGAAGGCCGCGTGCTCTCGCTGCTCGAAGGCGGATACGACATGGAAGGGCTGGCGGCCTCGGTGGCGGAGCATCTGGTGGCGATGAGCGGCTCTTAGTCCTGGCTGTTGGCTCCCGGCTTCTCATTCGGTGCAAATCCCGGGAGCCAAGAGCGAAGACCTGGCACCCGCGATACCATTTGCAGAGGAGGCTGCGATGACCACCTACACCCCACCCCCTCCGACCGGTCCTGTCCCTCCGGGAACCCAGCCGCAAAAATCGAGCGGCTGCCTCAAGTACGCACTCATCGGGTGCGGCATCGTCGTGGTGATCATCGCCATCGTGGCGGTCGTGCTCGTGGCCGTCGTCTTCGGCGCCATCAAGTCGACGAGCGCGTACAAGGGAGCTCTCAGCCGGACCCAGAATGATCCGCGCGTCATCGCCCTTCTCGGGACTCCGATTCGCCCCGGCTTCTTCGTGACCGGCAACATCGACGTGAAGAACAACAGCGGCACCGCGAACTTCACCTTCACCGTCACCGGTCCGAAGGGAAAAGCGCCTGTCCACGCCGCGGCCACGCTCGACGAGAACGGCTGGCACTACTCCGAGCTGATGGTTCAGCCGCATACGGGACCGCCGATCGACCTGCTGAAACCATGACCAGAGGGGAGCGGGCAGACGGCCGTGCCGCCGACACAATTCAGCGACGGCCGTCCGAGCGCGCGCGCCTCACGGCTGTTCCACCAGCCTTCTGTCGGGTACTTCGTGCCCTCGTACGCTGATGCGGTCCTCGTTCCGGCGGCCTGACGGCCGCCGCTCAATTCTTACGGCGGCTACGCCGCCTCTGGAGCGCGCGATCTGAGTGAGGAGCTCGCAAGCCAATTCGGACAGGGATGATTCGCAATCCAGACGCAGGAAGAAAGGATGACTCCCTGCCCCGCTGTCCGCTGCCCGCTGCGCGCTACCCGCTGCCCGCTGCCCGCTTCGACTCGATGATCGACGCGTAGAGCGATTCGAGCCGTGTGATCCGCAGCTCTTTCGAGAAGCCGCGCACGACGTGCTCGCGGGCCTTGCGCCCGATTTCCGCCGCGCGGGCCTGATCTTCGATGATCTGGCGCAGCGCCGATGTCAGAGCGGCGCGGTCCTTCATAGGAATGAGCCAGCCGACGTCGGACGAGGAAACCAGCTCGCCGTTGCCGCCTGCGTTCGTGGCCACGACCGGCCGCCCCATGGCCATGGCCTCGCGGATGGTCCCGGTGATTCCGGTGCCCGCCCACGAAGCGTCGACGACGACATCGCACGCGGCGAAGACATTCGGCATGTCCGTGCGGTATTCGACGGCGCTGACGCGGCCGCTCATGCCGCGATCGCGCGCATAGGCGAGAACGTCCGAAGCCTCCGCGTCGTTTCGGCAGCCGATAAGGGCGACGTGCAGCGCGGGATGCGCCGCCGCGAGATCGGACGCCGAGTCGATGAGCTCCTTCCATCCTTTCCAGTCGCGCACGCCGACCTGCGCGGCGAGGAAGGCGTCGTCGGCGATCTGCTTTTCGCGGCGGAATGCGCGGCTGTCCCACTTCGCCGAATCGAAAAGCGCCACGTCCGTTCCGGCGTAGACCACCTCCACTTTTTCCGGCGGGAGCCTGCCGGTGGTCACGATCACGTCCTTGATCTGCCGGCATACCGTGACGATGCGGTCGACCCGGCGCGTGCGGTATTTGCCGCGGTTGAAGAAATCGAGCGGAAACGAGACGCCGCGATTGACGACGAACGCTCCCGCCGGCTGCCCGAGAGTCGCGGCGAGCGCCACGGCGTGAGCCACGCCTTTGTGCACGTGGATGACGTCCGGCCGGCGCTCGCGGACGAGCTTGCGGAGCGCCAGGATGCTGCCGAGGTCGAACTGGTTGCGCATCCGAAGGGCGGCGAACGCCACGCCCGCCTCTTCCACGCGAGACTGCAGAACACGGTCGGGACGGCTCACCACGGTGACGTCATGACCGCGCTCGTGCAGGCCCGTGGCCGCCTGGAACATCTGGTGGACCGAGCCGGTGTTGAACTGATTGAACTCGAGGATCTGGAAGATGCGCATGTGTGCTGAAGTGCTGAGTACTGAGTGCTGAGTACTGAGTGTCCTGGCTGCACGATTTGACTCAGTACTCAGCACTCAGCACTCAGCACTCAACCGGAGTTGATCACGCCCTGCGCCCCTGCAGCAACCGGTAGCGGACTCGTCCCGCGTTGCAGTATCGTTCGACGCCACGGAGGGTTGCATGAGGCGCCCAATCGTCATTGCGGCTGCTGCCGTTTTCGTCCTTTCGACCCACTTCGTTTCCGCCCAGGAACACGAACACGGCGCCATGACGGCGCCGGCCGCTCAGTCGGTTTACAAAGCGCGCGGCACCACGGTCCCGCTCCACTCGACCGCCGGCGACGGCAGCGGGTATCTCTCCCTCCCAAAAGCAACGAGCGGCAAACATCCCGCACTCATCGTCATCCAGGAGTGGTGGGGACTCAACGACTGGATCTGGGTGGGGGGTATTCTTTGCAGCTTGCCCTCGCCGATCCGCGGATCGCAGCTTGCGTCATCAATTACGGCAGCCTCGTCACTGACCCGGCCACCATCGACAGGATCAAGGCGCCCATCCTCGGTAATTTCGGCGAGGAGGACCGAGGCATTCCGCCGAAGGACGTGCGGGCGTTCGAGGCGGCTCTGATCAAGGCAGGCAAGACGGCCGACATCAAGATTTACAGAGGAGCGGGCCACGCATTCGAAAATCCGAACAACAAGCAGGGTTACGTGAAGCAGGGTTACGTGCCGGCTGCCGCGAAAGACGCGGAAGGTCGCATCGACGCATTCTTTGCGCGCACCCTGTGGCGATGATAAGATCCCCAAACTCTTGATTTCACACGACATCTGGTGAGGCATGGGTGCACGAGGACGCAGAATCAACCGACGGACTGAAGCGCCCGCCGGTCCTTCTGCGCCGCGGGCGTTTCTCGGAGGCGGAAGTTGCCCAAGGAAAACAAGGAAAAGCCGGATTTGAAGGTGACGGACAAGCGCATCTTTACTGCTGAGGGGGAGATCCGCGAGGAATTTCGCGAGCAGATCCGGCCGGCCGATCCGGCCGCGAGGCCGCCGGAGCCTTCGAAACCTGCCGAACCGAAAGCGCAAAAACCACAGCCGACACCTCAGGATCAGGCGCGCCAGCAGGAGAACGATCGCGCGCGCACCCTGGCCGACAAAGCCACCAATCCGGGCACGCCGTTCACGAATTTCATCGAGCCGCTCATCGCGCAGGCCTACATGAGCCTGGGCATGCTCCGCAATCCGTATCAGCCGCAGGCCAAGGTGGACGCGGGTGCGGCACGTCAGATGATCGAGATCCTCACGCTTCTTCAGGACAAGACGAAAGGTAACCTCACCCCGGACGAGCACGATTTCCTCGAGACGCATCTCGGCGAACTGAAGCTCGCGTACGTGCAGCGCACGAAAAACGTGTCATGAAGACCCGCCTGATCCTTCTTGCCGCGGTGATCGCCGCAGTCGCCGCCGCAGCGCGGGCGGACAATCCTTCGCCGCGCGAGATGTGGCCGCAGGCTGCCGCGGCGGCGAGCATCGGGGACATCAACGGAGCGACCTCCAAGACCAACGACCTGATCACCACAGGGCGCAGCTACGGCATCAACACGTTCCCTGTCTACGCCGTCTCGGCTGCCGCGCTGGCACGGCAGGCCGATCACGAGAAGCGCAAAGAGCTCGCCGACTGGGCGGCGAAAACAGCCGATCAGCTCGACCCGAAATCGGCCCCTGTGGCCTTCAGCAACGCCGACCGGGCGCGGGACCAGAAGAACTGGCCGCGTGCGCTGTCCTGGGTCGCCAGCGGCTTCACGCGCCTGCTGAAAAACTACCGCACGGTGGAGCTGAGCCGCCTCGACCTGCTGCTGGCCGTGGCCCTGGCACTGGCGTTCACGGCGGCAATCTTCGCGGTGACGCTCTTCATTCGTTACGGCCGTTCCATGTCGCACGACTTCCGCGAGATCCTCGGCCAGCGCATTCACGGCGGCGCCGTGACCATTCTCGCTTTCGCGCTGCTTTTCCTTCCAATCTTCCTCTGGCTCAGCCCCGTGTGGGTCATCCTCTACTGGTTCGTGATCTTCTTCGGTTACGCCAGCAAGGTGGAACGACTGCTCATCCTGGTGCTGACACTCGTCGGGGCCGCCCTTCCCATCGCCGTCGATGCCATCTCCACCCGGATGGCCGCACTGGAGAACCCGATCATGATCGCGGCGCTGTCGACGCAGCGGCAGAGTTATCAGCCGGAAGCGCTTCGCCGGCTCGACGAGCTGGCTGTGCTCGTTCCCGACGATCCCATCATTCAGCTGCTGCTCGGAAATCTTCAGCTGCAGGAAGGCGACGAGCAGCAGGCCCAGGCCCACTACATGCGCGCCGCACAGCTCAACGACTCCGCCGGCGCGCACGTGAACCTAGGCAACCTGCACTTCATCGACAACGACTTTCCCGCGGCCATCACCGAGTACGAAAAGGCCCAGCGGAAGGATCCGAGGCTGGCCATCGCCTTCTACAACAACTCCGTGGCCAGCGGAGAAACCTACAAATTCGACGAGCAGGGAAAGCAGCTCGAGCAGGCCAAGAAGATCGAACGCGCCTACATCGAAACGCTGGCCGCGAATCCGCCGTCGCAGAAGATCGTCATCTACAACCCGCCCCTGGACGAGGTCTGGAGCGACGCGTATGGCATCGCCCGGCGCACCCGTGAGAAGACGCTCTTCGGAACGTATGCGTATTTCCAGCCGGCCATCAGCGCCCTCAATCCGCTGACCATCGCCGCGGTGCTGGCGGCCATCCTGGCCGTCGTGGTTTGGGGCGTGCGGCGCAAGAACGGGTTCGCCAACGCCTGCATCAAATGCGGCCGGACGTTCTGCCATCGCTGCAAGTCCGCGCGCGAGAGCGCCACCTACTGCACGCAGTGCATTCACATCTACCTGAAGCGCGACGGCGTCCCGCTGGCGACCAAACGCACCAAGCTCGAGGAAGTGCACGAGCACCACAGCGGGATCCTCACGCGCAACAGGGTCTTCGCCACGTTCCTCCCCGGCTCTGCACAGGTCATCGAAGGCCGCACCATCGCCGGCGTCATCGGTACGTTCGTGTTCCTGTTTTTCGTGGCCGTGGCCGTGCTCACCGGCCGTCTGGCTCCAGCGATCGGGCCGGTCGCCGAAACGGCCAAGCTGATCTCACGCACCGGAGCCGGCGTGCTGGCGGTGATCGCGTGGTTCTTCCTGTCGATGCCCATCTACCGCCGGAAGGCGGCCGCGTAAGCCATGGCTCTCGAAGGAACTCTCAGAGACTTCAGTCTCGCCGACATCTTCCAGCTCATCGGGCTGCAGAGGAAGACCGGCGTGCTGACGCTGCGCGGCAAGGACGACACCGTGACGGTGACGTTCCTCGATGGCAAGGTCGTCGGCGCCGACTCGCTGAACCGCCGGCTGGAAACGCGCCTGGGCAGCGTCCTGATCAAGAGCGGCGTGCTCACACAGGACCAGCTCAACCGCGCCCTGGAGATCCAGAAAGAGACCCTGCAGCGGCTGGGCTTCGTGCTCACGCACTACGGCATCATTTCCGCGGATTCGCTCAAGCAGGCCATCCAGCTCCAGATCCTGCAGATCGTCTACCGGCTCTTCCGCTGGAAGGACGGCGACTACCACTTCTCGCAGGAGACCACGATCGAGTACGACCGCGACAACGTCGTGCCGATCACCGCCGAATCGATCCTGATGGAAGGCGCTCGCATGATCGACGAGTGGCCGATCATCGAGAAGCGGATCCGTTCGTACGACATGGTCTTCCGCAGGAAGCTCACCGACCAGGAGATCGTGGTGGTCGGTGCCGACCAGGCCGACGAGGTGGACTTCGACTCCGACACCGCTTCGCGCAAGAAGAAGAGCGGCGGCGCTTCCGACAAGATCCGCATCTCCGAGGACGAGAAGCACATCTACGACCTGGTCGACGGCACGATCACGGTCGGCGACATCGTGGAGGTCAGCAAGCTTTCCGAGTTCGACACGAATAAGGCTCTCTATGAGTTGCTGACACGCGATCTGATCGAGGAAGTCCGCGGGAAGAAGGCCCAGGCCGTCGTCGAGCAGGCTGCTCCGGTCGACGAAACGGAAGTCGCCGAGACTCCCGTGCCGCTGCCGCTGGTCATCATCCTCGGTGTCGTGGCCATCCTCTCGCTGGTGACCTCGTTCAAGAATCCGCTCAACCAGTTCACGCCGTTCCGGCGCCAGCTCTCCTCCATCGGCGAGACCCGCAAGGCCATCTCGCTCCAGCGCATGGAAGCGATCGCCCAGGGCATCGAGAAGTACAACGCCGTCAACGGCCATCTTCCGGACCGGCTGCAGGACCTGGCGCCGTATTTCGTCGACGCCTCGATGCTCGCCGACCCGTGGGGCAATGCATACAAGTATCTGCAGCGGCCCGACCGCTATCTGGTCATCGGCTTCAGCCCCGACGGAAAGGTCGACACCGATCTGCTGCTCTCCCGCACGATCGACATCGGTCCCTCCACGACCACGCCGGTGAACCCGAATCAGGGCAAGCTGCAACTGATCGACTGACATCCCTCGCGGGCCACACAGCGGCTTCTGCGCAACCTCTGAGCCGGCGGAACCGAACCCCCGTCACTCTGGACCGGCGGAACCGCGGGGCGGAGCGGTGAAGCGCGGCGAAGAGTCTCTTACCGGGACGATCAGCAGGTTTGAGACTCTTCGCCGCGCTGCGCCGCCCACCCAACCTTCCCGCGGCTCCGCCGGCTCAGAGTGACGGAGACCTACGGCACCACGATCGGCAGCTGCCGCTCCGCCAGGCCAAACGTCACCGGCGTCTCCGTCAGGTGCTCGCCGTCTCCGAACACTTTCAGCGGCTCCTCGGACTCGAAGCGAAACTCCAGGCCACGTCCCGTCTCGACGAACGACTTCTTCACGTGCGAACCGTTGTAGGCGCGCGGGAGCGTGGTCAGCAGCTGTCCGATCGACGTTCGGTGGACGATGCAGACGTCCAGCTGGTGGTCGTCGATCCTGGCCTCTGGCGCGATGCGGATGCCGCCGCCGTACTGGCGCGAATTTCCCACGGCGGCGAACATGATCTCTTCCTCGCGGGTGCCGTTACCCGTGCTGATGCGGACGCGATGCGGCTTGAATTTCGGCAACACCCGAAAAATCGCGTAGAGGTAGACCAGCGAGCCACTCAGGTATCGGCCGTTCTGATTCGCGTACTCGTTGACCTCGGAATCGAACCCCAGGCCGGCCACGCCCATGTAGCGGTAGCCGTTGGCGGTGGCCACGTCCACATGGCGGACTCGTCCATCGACGGCCACGTCGCACGCTTTCTTCAACGAACGCGGGATGCCGCAGACGTTTGCGAAGTCGTCGCCTGAGCCGAGAGGCAGGAGCGCCATCGGCGTGCGGCCGAGCTCGTACTCGCGGACCGCCAGATTCAGCGAGCCGTCGCCGCCACAGATGATGATGCGATCGTAGCCGGCGCGCGAGCTCTCGGCGGCACGCCGCGTCAGGTCGTCAGGGCTGGTGCTCTCTTCCGTATCGACCTCGGCTCCTCGCGACCGCAGGTACCGTTCCGCCTCCCACACGTGACGGTGCGCGCGACCGCGGCCGGCGGCCGGATTGCAGAGCAATTTGAGGAACAAAGCGCCCGCAGTTTAGCAGCGTCATCCGACGCGTGCGACTCGGCGCTGCGGTAACGTCGGATGGCTGTCAATCGTAGAATCGGGACATGAAGAAGCTTCGTACCTTCGCCCTGCTGTTCATCTTCTCTCTGAGCTGCAAACCGACGGCGGAATCGCAGACGATCAACGGCCAGCCCGAGCAGCGTCCACAACCCATCCCGGCGACGGTCAGCGCCGCACGCCGCACCCCCGTGGTCATCGTCGCGCACAACGTCCTTCCCTCTGTCGTCAACATCCAGGCGGAGTCGACGATCACCCGGCGTGTCGTCGATCCGTTCTTCGATCCCTTCGGAATGTTTGGAGGGCAGAATCAGACCTTCCAGTCGCAGTCGCTCGGTTCGGGATTCGTCTGGTCGAGCGACGGCATCATCGTCACGAACAACCACGTGGTCGAAGGAGCGTCGAAGATCACCGTCATCTTCAACAGCGGCTCGCAGGTCAGCGCGAAGCTGATCGGCGTCGATCCCGACAGCGACGTGGCCGTGCTGCGCGTCAATGCCAAGAACCTCGTGCCCGCCCCGATCGGTACTTCTTCAGACCTGATGATCGGGGAGACCGTGGTGGCGGTGGGCAACCCGTTCGGCCTCAGCGGGACGGTGACCACTGGCGTGGTCTCCGCACTCGGCCGCTCCGTTCCGTCGAAGGAGGAAGGCCGCACGTTCACCGACTTCATCCAGACCGACGCCTCGATCAACCCGGGCAATTCCGGCGGCCCGCTGTTGAACATCGAGGGAAAAGTCATCGGGATCAATACGATGATCTACGCCAACGCGCAGGGCATCGGCTTCGCCATTCCGGTCGACCGCGCCAGGAAAGTCATCCAGGATCTGCTGCACTACGGCCAGGTGCAGACAGCGTGGATCGGTGCCGTAACCTCCACGCTCACTCCGGAAGAAGCGAAGCGGCTCGGGCTGCAAACCAGCAAGGGCGCGCTCGTCGAGCGAATCTTTCCCGGCTCGCCGGCGGCGCAGGGCGGCCTCCGCTCCGGCGACATCATCACCTCGGTCGGCGACAAGGCCGTCGACTCCCGCGAGGCATTCTCGACCTACACCGCCACGATTGCCGCAGGCCAGCTGACGCAGCTGAACGTGGTCCGCAACGGCGCGGTAACGCGGGTCTCAGTGCGTCCGACCAAACCACCCTCGAACCTCGGCCTGACGATCCTCGAGCAGGTCTGCGGGCTGCGCGCCGGCGATCACGGGCGCAACGTCGTCATCACCGACGTCGTGCGCGGATCGCGGGCCGACCGCATCGGCGTCACCCCGGGCGACGTGATCGTAGGAATCAGCGGGAACGAGGTCACGTCGACTGCGGAGGTCGCCGATCAGCTCAGCAAATCGACGGAGAGGTCGTCGATCGTCCTCGACATCGCGCACGGCGGGGCGATTTATGCGCTCACGTTCCCGATGGGGATGTAGCGCGACTCACGGCGGGATCGGCACGGACCATCTGCGGCACAGACACTCTTGTCCGTGCCCTGGCGCTAGAAGAGCGCCATCTGCGCTGTCACCGGCTCGACGGCCGCCGGCGCCATCCGTTCGCTGTGCGGTCGCAGCTCGCTCCGCCGGCGGCCGAGGAGCAGGAACAGGTTCCGGCGGATCCACTCCTGCGCTTCGCGGTGATAGCGGTACTGCCGCTCATGGGCATGAAAGCGCCGGTTGTGGTCCGCACCGAGAACGTGATGCAGGTACTCGTGATGGATGACCGACTCGATCACGAACGCAGGGATCTGCGGCGCGTTGAGCAGCGGGTGAATGCGGATCTCGGTGGTGACGTGGTTGTACGAGCCGAGGCGGATGCTGCGACGCCGCTTGCGGGTGATCTGCTGGCCCCAGCGCACGCTCAGAGGCGGGTACTTGGAGAAATAGGCGCGATGAACGTCGCCGGCCAGCGACTCGAGGAAGTGAACCGTATTCTCGGGAAACGGAAGAGGAATCGGAGGCATCGCGCGTCCATTGTGCGGAACACGCGATGCCCGGCGCAAGCTCTTCGTCTCAGTGGCCGCCCACGTGCTGCGTGAACTGGCTGATGTTGGACATGGCCGCCGAGGTCACCAGGGCGGTGCCTGCGGCGATGATCTCGTCGCCCTTTTTCATTCCCAGAAAAATACCGATGCCGAATCCCACGAGCACGGTCGCGACGGGGAAGGCCCTGATCTGGTCGCGCCAGGCCTCAGGCAGGAGGTTCTCGATCTCGTCGAAAATCGCCCCGGGGCCGTTCTCGGCGATCGAGGCGCCGATCGAAGCGGCGCGCTCGCGTAGAGGGTCCTCGTAATCCATTCCTGCCGCCGACCGTTCGAAGTCATCTGTTCGTTTTGTGGCCATATGTCCTCTACTCTTCGTCCTCGGATTCGGTACGCCGCAAGAGCAGCCCGACCAGGAACCCCACGCCGACGGAGATCAGCAGGGCCTTGCCGGGGTTGGAGCGGACGTAGGTCCTGACCTGATCGCCGATGGCACCGAAGTCGACGTCCTCGACCTTTTCGCGCACGCTGTTGTAACCGTCGCGCATGGCGTCGGATGCTTTCGAATATTTGTCGCCCACGTAATCTTTGGCGCGGTTGAAGCGGCCCGCCGTTTCGCCGTCCGCCCCCTCGCCCTCGCTGCGTGTTCGTTCTTCCATCGGAAACCTCCTCGTGAACGGCCTCAGCCTATTGCCGTCCCGACGCGCACGTCAAACCACGCGCCGACCGCTGATCAGACGGATGATCAACAGGATGATCGCCACCACCAGCTTGAGACTCTTCGCCGCGCTACGCCGCTCCCACCTTCCCCGCGGCTGCGCCGGCTCAGAGTGACGGGGGCGCACTCCGCCGGCCCAGGATGACACCGTTCCGCCACCCGCTTGTCCGATAATCACCTCGAATGCGTATCCGCCTCGAGCACGTCAGCCATATCTACGGCAGCAGCGACGAGTCGGCAGCCGTGCAGGTGCTCGATGACGCCACGATCGACATCGCCTCCGGGGATTTTGCGGTGCTCATGGGAGCGTCCGGCAGCGGGAAATCGACGCTGTTACACCTCATGGGAGCGGTCGACAGGCCAACCTCCGGACGCGTGTTCCTCGGGAACAACGAGACCTCGTCGATGGGCGAAGGCAGCCTGACACAGCTGCGGCGCACCGCGGTCGGGTTCATCTTTCAGTTCTTCAACCTCATTCCGACGCTCAACGTCTTCGAGAACGTGGCCTTTCCTCTGTCGCTGGCACACCTCGGCCGCGCCGAGATCTCGCAACGGGTCTCCGCCACCCTCGAGCAGATCGGTCTGACGCAACGCACCGCGCATTATCCGAACGAGCTCTCCGGCGGCGAGATGCAGCGCGTGGCCATCGGCCGGGCCATCGTCCATCGCCCGCCGCTGATCCTGGCCGACGAGCCGACCGGCAACCTCGACTCCGCGAACGGCACGATGATCCTCGACCTCATCCGCTCGATCCACGAATCGCAGCGGCCTACGATCGTGATGGCCACTCACTCCGTGGAAGCCGCTTCATACGGCGACTACATCATCGAGGTGGCGGACGGGCGGGTGGGTGGGAAATTGAGAATTGAGAATTGAGAATTGAGAAAAGCATGCGCCGCCCCTTTCTCAATTCTCAATTCTCAATTCTCAATTCGCTGTTTCCGGTCCTCACCGCGCTGATCCTCCGTCCGATCGTGCGGGAAAAAACGCGTACGCTGCTGACCGTCCTCGGCATCGCAGTCGGCGTCGGGGTGGTGGTCGCCATCCAGCTCTCCAACCAGAGCGCCATGCGCGCCTTCAGCGACTCCGTGGAAGCGGTGGCCGGACGCGCCAATTACGAGATCGTCGGCGACGCCGGGCCGATCGACGAGGAGATCCTCCTCAAGCTGCAACCGCTCTGGGACCAGGGCGTCCGATTCGCGCCCGTCATCGACAGCGAGGGTGTGGTCGAGCCGTCGCAGCAACCGATCCTGCTGCTGGGCGTCGACCTCCTCTCCGACGTCCACTTTCGCGATTATCGCTACACGCGCCTCAGCGTCGGACCCTTGCGCACACAGGCGGCCGGCGTGGCCGCCGCTGAAAAGTACCTCGACCTTTTCCGGCCCGACTCCGTGATCGTTCCTGCTCCGTTTGCGCGCGAGCACGGCCTCGACATCGGCCGGCCTCTGACGTTGAACGTGCTCGGGCAGCGGAGGACGATGATCGTTCGCGGCATCCTCGAGGCTCGCGGCCCAGCCACGGCCCTGAACGGATCGGTGGCGTTCTGCGATCTCGCGGTGGCCCAGAAGTCATTCTCGATGCTGGGCCGCATCACCCGCGTCGACCTCATCGTGCCGGCGCCGCACGAGAAAACCATCGTGGCCGGGATTCGCTCGATCCTCCCGCCCGGAGTTCGGGTGGAGCGCCCGTCGCAGCGGAACGAGCGCATCGAGAAAATGCTCCGCGCCTTCCGCGTGAATCTGTTCGCGCTGGCCGGCGTAGCCCTCCTGGTGGGGATGTTCCTCGTCTACAACACCGTGCTGATCTCGATCCTGCGCCGGCGCCGCGACGTCGGAATCGTGAAGACCCTCGGCGTCTCACCACAGCAGGTCTTCTTCGCTTTTCTCGGCGAGGGACTGCTCTTCGGTGCCGTCGGATCGCTGCTGGGAATCGTGTTCGGCGAGGCCCTGGCCACCAGCATCCTGCGGCTGATCGGCCGCACGATCAACGAGCTGTACGTGACCTCGCAGCCTGAGGCGGTGGTGCTGACGCCGGGCATTCTGGCGCTGGCCGTGGCCGTGGGGATGACGCTGTCGCTCGTGTCCGCGATCCAACCTTCGCTGGAAGCCTCGCGGGTGCCACCGACCGCGCTGATCACGACGGGCCTGCAGCAGAGGTTGACCATGTCGCGCGTCCGCGTGCTGGGCGGCTGGGCGACCGCCGCATTCGCCGCAGGTGTGGCGGCCTCCTTCCTGCCTCCCGTGAACGGCATCGCCGTGGCCGGATACCTGGCCGTGCTTTTCGTGGTGATCGGATTCTCATTGCTCGCGCCGGCCATCGTGCAGTCCATGTCGTACCTCGCGCTCGGCCCGATGCGTGCCGCCTTCGGCATCGTCGGCCGCCTCGCTGCCGGCTCGCTCCCCGCTTCGCTCCGCCGCACCTCGGTGGCCAGCGCTGCGCTGTCGCTGGCCATCGGAATGATGGTTGCGGTGGCCGTGATGGTGGGCAGCTTCCGCGAGACGGTGAACATCTGGATCGACCAGACGGTCAGCTCCGATCTGTGGCTGCGGCCGTCGAAGGGGCTCACCAACGCCTCGCTGGCGCTGTTTCCTCCAGCCATCCTCGATGACCTGAAACGCGTCCCGTTCATCGAGGCGGTCGATCCCGTCCACGGCCGCGATGTCATCTACGGCGACAACCTGATCTCCGTCGGCAGCGGCGATTTCACCATCGCCGCCCGCCGCGGAAGCCTTCCCATGATCCGGCCGCGATCGGCGGTCGACGGCCTGGAGAAGGCGTTGCGAAGCGGAGGCGTTTTCGTTTCGGAGAGCCTGTCGCTCAAGTACCACAAGGACGTCGGCGACTCGATCGCGCTCCCCACCGCCCACGGCGTGCACTCCTTTCCGATCGCCGGCGTTTATCGCGACTACTCGAACGATCGCGGCGTCGTGGTCATGGACCGCGCCCTCTACCTTCACTGGTTCGACGACCCGGCCATCAACACCGTCGTGATCTACCTCAAACCCGGCGTGAATCGCGATCAGGCCCGCATCGCGCTGGAGCAAACGTTCGGGCCGAAATACCACGCCTTCGCCATCTCCAACGTCGAGGTGCGGAGGGAGGTGATGAAGATCTTCGACCAGACCTTCATGATCACGTATGCCCTGCTCGGCGTGGCCATCGTCGTGGCCGTGCTGGGGATCGTGAACACCCTGGCCGCTCTGATCCTGGAGCGGACTCGCGAGCTGGCGCTGCTGCGGGTCGGCGGCATGTCCACGGGTGAGCTGAGCACGATGATCATGCTCGAGTCGGCGCTGCTCGGCCTCTCCTCGGTCATCGTCGGCATCGTGATGGGCTACGCGCTGTCGTGGATCCTCATCAACGTCATCAACAAGCAGTCGTTCGGCTGGACGATCGAGTTCCACACGCCGGGCCTGCTCCTGCTCTCTTCCCTGGCCGTGACGTTCCTGGCCTCGGTGGCCGCCGGTCTCGTTCCGGCCCGCCTGGCTTCGCGCATCGACATCGTCAGCGCGATCAAGAGCGAGTGATTTCCACTACCCGCCCGCTCACGAGGTTGCGAGGTTTTGCGGCGCGCGCTGGCGGAGAACTTCGAAGAGCGCGATGCCCACGGTCGTGGAAAGGTTCAGCGAGCGCACGTGCGGTGAGGCGATCGGCATCCTGAACATTCGATCTGTGTAGCGGTCGTGAAGGGATTGCGGCAGGCCGCCGGTCTCGCGTCCGAAAATCAGCACCGTTTCCCGGCCGTAGTCCGCTTCCCAGTACATGCGCGAGGCGCGGGTGCTGAAGAAAAACGGCGCGCCTAACCGCGGCAGCTCCTCCTCGAACGACGCCCAGTCCCGCCATACCCGAAGATCGACGTACTCCCAGTAATCGAGGCCGGCGCGCCTGACCTCCCGCTCGTCGAGTGAAAAACCGAGCGGCTCGATCAGGTGCAGCGTTGCTCCGGCCGCAAGGCACGACCGGCCGGCGTTGCCGGTGTTCCAGTGAATCTCGGGGTGAACCAGCGCGACATGCAGGGACATCTCGAAGGCTCGTCACGCACGCCGGACGTCAGAAGCGTCGCTTGGTGAAGTCATCGAAGATCTCGCGCGAAATCCTGGCGATCACGGCTTCGCGCGCCTTTTCTGTCGCCTTGCCGCCCTTGGTGAAGACGACGAGGATGACCCGGTGTTCGCCATTTGCGGAGCGCACCAGCGCGGCATCGTTGACCACTCCTCCCGAGCTCGTTCCGGTCTTCCCCATCACGGCGCTGCCTTCAGGCACACCTGCGCCGATGCGGTTCTTGCCGCTGCTGGAGTGGATCATGATCTGCATCTCGAGATTGCGGATCGAGTTGCCCAGGCCATCGGTGCGCAGCGCGAGCATCCGAAAGAGCCTCAGCATGGCCTCGGGCGTGGCAGTGTCGCGCTCGTCGGCGAGAAACTTCGCCAGCCCCTTCTTCATGTCCGCAGCCATCTGCGCTTCGGAGCGGCTCACGTCGATGCCGCTGACGCCGAGAAAACGAAGGTAATTCATGACTTCCGCGGGACCGCCCACGATCTTCAACAGCGCGTCGGACGCGGTGTTGTCGCTCTCGTCGAGGGCAAGCACGAGCAGCTGTCCGATCTTGATGGTCACCGGTTTGCCGTTCGCCGACCGCGCCAGCGGACTGTGCCCGGGAGCAAAATCGCGCGGATCGATCGTGACTTCTTTCTCGAGATCAATCTGGCCTGTGCTCACTTTTCTGAGGACTGCAGAGGCGATCGGGAACTTGCAGACGCTGGCCATGGGAAAGCGCTCGTCGCCGTGAATGCTGAGCGTACGGCCATTGTCGAGGTCTTCGGCCGCGATGCCGACCGTCGCATCGATCGACGAGGCGATCCTTCCGACGCGATCGGCGAGATCGTCCGCGTAACCGGAGGAAGCGACGACGAGAAAGAGGAGAGTGATGGCAGTTCCTTTCATGACCAGTCTCACGGCGCGCGAAACGCGCCATCGTACCCCGTCATTTCGACGTAGCCTTCACCGCTCACCGCGACCGAGTCGAACGAGCCCTCGACGTCCACTGCACCTTCCCAGTAGGTGACCTGCGTCGAGGCGCGCGTGACCAGCTCCTGATTCTCGAGCAGCGGCCGCAGCGAGAGGGTGATCCTCAGCTTCGGGATGGAGATCGACCATCCCATCGGATAGACCGCCCCCGATCGCGGTGAACGCCACTTGCCCCGGGCCTGGATGCGCATCTCGTTCCGACGGATCGGGATCACGTGCCCGTCGCTGGTGACCAGCGAGCCGGAAGAGGTCACGTCCGCGGTCCCGTCGGCACGGCGGATGACGTAGAGCATCAGCTCCGCATCGTTGTCGAGCTGGACCGAGTACCAGTCCCAACCCCGCTGGTTCTCGCGCAGGGCAGAGCTGCCGAACTCATGATCCATCCAGGCCTGACCCCGGCAGCGCTCGCCATTGATCGTGCCGGTGGCCTCCAGACGCGTCATCGAGTAGTAGTGCGACGCATAGCCCTCGACCGGTGCCTTGATGCTGACGCCGTTTTCGCCGTGAATCGCCGGCGGCTTCCGGCTGCGCAGGTCGAGGTCGATACGGTCTTTGCCCTCGGCAGCGACCAGCCGCCACGATCCGTCCGGCGCCGTCACGGCGCGCCACCCCTCGTTGAAAACGTTGAGGAATCCTGCCGCCGCCTGGGCGGTGAACTTCGACGATCGATTCAGCTTTTCGTAGTACCGGAACGCCTTCCCGTTCACGTCCGTCACCGCAAAATGCGCCAGGGCCAGATTCCGCAGGTCCCACGCGCTTCCCCGCGGCACCGACGGCGGCACCAGTCCGACGCGAAAGAAGGTCAGCTCGAACCCGTAGCGACGGCCCGAATCGGTCGTCAGGTGCCCGGTGTAATACCACCACTCGGTGCGGTAGGCGTTATGGCTTCCGTGGTCGCGCGGGAACTCGAATTCATAACCAGGAAGGGCGAGCAGAAAACCGTCGGCACCAGCGCGATCAGCGGCCGCCGCCGGGGCCAAAACAGAGAGCGCAAACAGAACTGCCGTGATCACCCGCCATTTTGCATCCCGCATTTTGCATTCAGGATAATATCGGTCTCGATGGCAGAGCAGCCGGTCGCTTCCCGTCCGCGATTCCGCACCATGGCTGCCGAGGCTTCGATCCCCATCGACGCCGAAGACCTCATGGCGCTGGCAAGGCGCTACGCGGATCAGGGGATGTACGACGAGTCCATCCACCTGTACGAGATGGCGGAGAAGCTCAGACCGGGATCGGTGGCCATCCGCGTCAACCTGGCCCGGGTGCAGGAGCTGAAGCGTGCGGCCGAAGAATCGCGCTATGGCACCGTCCGCCAGGAAGTCGTGGCCGAACGCGCCCGCGATGAGATCGACTCTTCGCAGTACGTCGGTCTGGCCGAGTACTACATGGCCAAGGACCAGACCTCCAAGGCCATCGAGCTGCTGGAGATCTCCAAGCTCAAGACGCCTAACAACTATCGCCCCTTCGAGATCCTGGCCCGCCTCTACTACTCACAGGGTGAATGGGACGCCGCTCACGACGAGGTCTCCAAGGCGCGCAAGCTCAATCCCTTCGACCGCGGCCTGGCCGAGATTTCCGGCCGCATCGAGTTCGAGCTCAAGAACTTCGACCTGGCCCTGGCCGCGTTCATCGACGCCTTCCTCCTGGCCACCGACCAGAAGGGCGAGAGCACCGAGCCGGTGCGGCGGATGATCAACACTCTCAAGCGCATCAACAACATCGACCCCAAGGATCTCAACGCCCGCATCAAGACGCGGGTCGAACAGCTGCAGCTCAGCACCGAACGGCTCGAGCTGCGCAAGGAGAACCTCTTCCGCATCGACACGCGGAAGGAGCTCCGGCAGATCGTCCAGAAGATCGAGCGCGACGCCGAAAAGCGCGACAACCTCATCCAGATCTCTGCGGACCTGCGC
Source organism: Acidobacteriota bacterium (assembly GCA_021781455.1). Classification (GTDB taxonomy): domain Bacteria; phylum Acidobacteriota; class Thermoanaerobaculia; order Gp7-AA8; family Gp7-AA8; genus JAJXWV01. The sequence goes on from JAJXWV010000033.1 coordinate 71,641, forward strand.
AATCTCTCGGTCTTCCAGCACATGCGCGACGAACAGCTGTTCCGCTTGTCGCGATTCGTGCGCATCGACGAGTTCGTGCAGGGCGAGTACGTCTTCCACGAGGAAGACCGCTCCATGGACTTCTACGTGGTCAAGGACGGACGCGTGGAGGTCCGCAAGGAGACTCCCTTCGGTCCGCAGATCCTGGGCGCGCTGACCACCGACCAGATTTTCGGAGAGATGAACTTCATCGACCGCACCCATCGCTCCAGCGACGCCCTGGCCGTCGACCCGTCAGCCTGCTACACGTTCTCCTTCAGCGCCCTCGACCAGGTCATGGACGAGGACAAGGAAATCGCCGTCGGCCTTCACTGGGCCTTCTGGCGCTCGCTGACCGAGAAGGTCCGTGACGCCAACGAGCAGCTGAAGCTGTTCTTCCAGGAGGACGCCAAGCGCGGTGCCGGCCGCAAACGCGCCGACGGCAAACGCGAGACCCAGGAGGTGACCGTCAAGTCCGAGGACAAGGTGGACCTCTTCAAGGAGCGCGGCCTGTCGGCTGCGGAAATGAAGCTGCTGGCCACCTTCTCCACCGAGGAGCGATATCGCGAGGCGTCCATGATCTTCCGCGAAGGCGAGAAGGGCGACAAGCTCTTCATCGTCCTGGACGGGCGCGTGCGCATCTCCAAGTTCATCCCCGGGGTTGGTGAAGAGGCGCTGGCAGTGCTCGACCGCGGCGACTTTTTCGGCGAGATGGCGCTGATCGACGACAAGCCGCGGTCGGCCGACGCCAAGTCCCACGAGGGCGATGTCACGGTGCTGTCCATCGACCGCGCCACACTCAACGAGATCCTGTCGATGGACCCTCACGCGTCACTGCAGTTTCTCAATCTCCTCTGCCGCATGATCAGCCGCCGGTTGCGCGAGATCAACGACAAGATCGTGCAGTGGAAGTACATGTCGGGCGGCTTTTGAGGCGCAACGCGCATCGCAGACGGCCGTCTGCCGACGGGAACGCCACCTGCACCTGAGCGGTTGACGTGCTCTTCGCTCTCTTCGTTGCCGTCTTTTTCCTGTTGTGGGGATTTCTCACGCTCGCTCTGCCGCCGCTGTGGCGGTCGCTGGCCACAGTTTCGAATCGGGCCGCGGCGACCTCGATGCGTTACGGCATCGTGCGTCGCGCCGTGCATGCGGCGGGACCTTTTCGCGACTACCTGCCGGTCATCATCCTGGTCGCCGCCGGCGCGCTGATCGCCGGGATGGCCGGCGACGGCTTCCTCGACCTCGCGGAACGCGTCCGCGCCAACTCTCCCGCCCTGGAGCACTTCGATCGATTCGTGCACGACTGGGCGGTGGCACGCCGTGAGGGCCAGGCCACGCTGTTCTTCGACGTGATGTCGACGATCGGCGGCCCGGCCGGGCTGGCTGTGCTCGGCGTGCTCGTCGCCGCGATGCTTCTGTGGAAACGGCGCTTCTGGTGGATCGCGTACCTGGCCGTGACGTCCGGGGGAGCGGCGTTGCTCGTGGGAGAGCTGAAGCGGTTCTTCGCCCGATCACGCCCCGACGTCGCGGAAATGCTGATGCGCGCCAACGGCTACTCGTTCCCGAGCGGACACGCCATGGGATCGACAGTCGTCTTCGGCGCGCTCGGCTATCTGGCGTTCCGCGTTCTGCGCGAATGGTGGCAACGCGCCGCGGCGATCTCCCTGGCCTGGACCGTCATCCTTTCCGTGTCGCTCTCGCGCGTCTACCTCGGCGTGCACTGGATCTCGGACGTGACCGCCGGGGTTGCCTGCGGCATCCTCTGGATCACTACGGCCACAGTCGCTTACGAGACGATGCGCCGGATTCGACGGATTCGAGTCGGCCGGCGCATGTAGGGACGCGCAGCAGCGCGTCCGCAGCTCGCGTGGCATCTCCCCCCGACCACCGGGCTTGCGGACGCGCTGCTGCGCGTCCCTACGTCGGGCGGTTCAGCGCTTGAAGTCCTCGAAGCGCGACGGGGCGTGCGGCGCGTACATCTCGCGCACCAGCTGCCCGATGGTCATCCGGTTCAGCGCCTCGGCGGTGGAGCTGTTGATGCGGTCGATGACCAGGCCGATGGTTTGACGGGTCTCGTCGTCGGGAGTGAGATCGGGAATGGCACGGCGCACACCCTCCACTCCCATGACCACTTCTTCGACGGTGATGCGGTCGGGGTCGCAGGCGGGCAGGAAGGCGGGATATTCACCACCGACCTGTTTGAGCAGCTTCGCTTCTTCGAGCCGCCGGAGAATGCGCGCCATCTGCGAGTCCTTCGTGCCGAACTGCTCGGCCAGCCGGTACGAAGAAGGCACATCCTCGCGCCGCTCGAAGCGGCGGGTGATCTCGATGATGGCGCGGAGGGCGAAGAACACGTCGTAGCGCGGATCGTCCTCGATCTGATTTTCCGAGGCCCGCAGCACGCCGTAGAGATTCTGGAAGACGAAGCTGATTTCTACGCCTAACAGAATGACCACCCACATGACCTCGATGGCGATCAGGAAGATGACGGCCAGCCCTACGGTGCCGTAGATCAGGTTGAACCGGCCCTGGAAGAGGTGGGCCGAGTAAATGCCGAAGCCCCAGCGCACCAGGGTGAAGAGCAGAGTGGTCACGGCCGCACCCACGAATGCCGACTTCACGAATACCCGCGTGGAGGGGACCAGCCAGAAAAGCATCGTGAAGGCCACCAGCAGGATCACCACCGGGGCGATGTGGAAGATCAGGTCGTTCTTGAACAGCACCCGCAGGTAACGGTTCCGCTCCAGCATGCTGGTGGTGGTGAACGAAAGTCCCATCAGCAGCGGTCCCCAGAAGAACAGCATCGTGAAGGCCATGATCTTCTGGCGATAGCCACGGACGCTGCGCACCTTCCAGATCTGATTGACCGTCGCTTCGACGGCCAGGAACAGGCGGAAAGCGATGACCATGAACACGATCGCGCCGACGGTGGACGCGGCGGCGGCGTTTTCTGCGAAACGGGCCAGGTGGTACGTCAGCGCCGGCGACTGGTAGGGGATGACGACGTTCAGCACGTTGTCGATCTGCGTCTGAAAATCGGGAAACAACGTCTTGAAGTACCGGGACAGAACCTGGGTGAAGGCCACCAGCAGCGGGATCAGGGAGAGCAGGGTCGTGTAGGCGAGAGAGGCGGCTCGGGAGGTCCCTTCGATGTCGTAGAACTCGCGGGCCACTTCGCGTACGAAGAGAAAGAACTCCACCGTGACCACGCGTGCCCGGTGGCGGCCGGTGGCCTCCCGGCGATAGACGAGCACGGCTGGGTCCGTCAGCCAGCCCCAGACCGTCTTCCGCAGCACCGCCAGACGCTGCACCCACGCGGCACGAGGCTGCTCGGAGGTCTCTCGCGGATCGACCTGCAGCGGATCATCCGACATGAGTAGTCCACTATAAACGCAACTTTCGTGTCCCCGCCGGTCGGGAGTGGCCAACCGAGCCGGGCGGCACGATCTTCGCCAGAGAATGGAAGCGCGCTGTTCCGCGACCTCATGAGCCCGAACAAAGCCATCATCCCGGAGGTGATCGAGCCCGACGAAAAGCTGCCGGCCGATCTCGTGGCGCTGCGCCGATTCGCCTATCTGATGGACGAGGCCGTCGCCGTTCCCGGCACTCGCCGCCGCGTGGGCGTCGATGCCGCGGTCGGACTGATCCCGGGCGTCGGCGGCATCATCGGCGGCCTTCTCTCGGCCTGGATCGTCATCAGCGCCGTCCGCCATCGCGTGCCGATCCTCAAGGTGACGCACATGATGTTCAACGTCCTCCTCGACGTCGGCATCGGCTCGATTCCCATCGTGGGCGATGTCTTCGACTGGCTGTTCGAAGAAAACGTCATGAACCTGCAACTCCTGATGCGCCATCGCGATCGACGGCGGCCGCCCCGGACGCCGCGTCAGATGGTCTGGTTCGCGGCCATCATCTTCGGCATCGTGTTGTTCTCGGGAATCGTGATGGTCATCGCACTCATCGTCCTGGCGATCTGGCTGGCAGGGAAGCGCTGATGCTCTTTCGCCGGAACAGCAAGCCGCGATATCTGCACCGCAAGGCGCTGCCGATCGTCCGGCGGCGCCTGCCGATGCGCTATCACATGAAGCACCAGTTCGGCATCGCGGACGTCGCCTTCCTGCAGACGATGCACGCGCTGACCGGCGCTCCGCTGTCGACCGGCAATTGCGTGGAGATCCTCAAGAACGGCGTGCGCATCTTTCCGTCGATGCTGGCTGCGATCCGCACCGCCAGGCGGACGATCAATCTCGAGTTCTACATCTACTGGGACGGCGAGGTCGGGCGCATGTTCGCCGAGGCGCTGGCCGAACGCGCCCGCGCAGGGGTGCAGGTCAAGGTCATCCTCGATGCGGTCGGGTCCGCCCCGATGTCGGCGCAGCTGATCGACTTCCTGCGAGGCAACGGAATCGACCTGGAGTGGTATCACCCGCTGCGCTGGTACACGCTCTCACGATTCAACCACCGCACGCACCGCAAGCTGCTCATCGTCGACGGGCGCGTCGGCTTCTCGGGCGGGGTCGGAATCGCCGACGAATGGGAGGGCGACGCCGACGCGAGCAACCACTGGCGGGACACCATGATCCGCGTCGAAGGCCCGGTGGTCACGCAGATGCAGTTCGCCTTCATGGACAACTGGGTCAAGAGCCGCGGCGAGCTGCTGACCGGCCTCGACTACTTCCCGGAAGTGCCGGACTGCGGCGACCACCTCACGCAGGTCATCAAGTCTTCGCCGTCCGAGGGAAGCTCCACGATCAAGCTGCTGTACATCATCTCCATCGTCAGCGCCACGAAGTCGATCTCCATCAGCAACGCCTATTTCGTTCCCGATCCCGACACGATCCGCGCTCTGGAAGGAGCGGTCCGGCGCGGCGTCGACGTCCGCGTAATCGTCCCGGGTGAGCAAACCGATGTTCCGTTCGTGCGCCAGGCTTCCCGGCTTCACTACGAGCTGCTGCTGCGGCGCGGCATCCGCATCTTCGAGTACCAGCCGTCGATGATGCACGCCAAGACGATGGTGGTGGACGGTCTGTGGACGACGATCGGCTCCTCGAACTTCGACGACCGCAGCTTCCGCCTCAACGACGAGGTCAACGTGAACGTCCACGACCCGCGCATCGCCGCGCAGATGGAAGCGATGTTCGCGGAAGACCTGGCACGCTCGCGCGAGATCACGCTGCCGCGCTGGTTCAAGCGCACGGCGCTCGATCGGGTCAAGGAGAGAATCGCCGGGATCTTCGGCCGGCAGTTGTGAGTTCTGTCATCCCGAGCGTGAGCGAGGGATCTGGGCGGTCTTCTCTCCGGTGTCGCGCCTCCGCGACTCGAGTGCTCAGGGTGAGGAGGTGATTCCCCGATGAATGGCGTCGACCGTTTCCGCCAGACTCTGCTCGGTGGAATCGAGCACCCTGAAGTCAGTGAAGGTCGCGCGCGAAAAGTCCCGATGAAGGATCTGCGACCGTTCCGGCTCGCGCTGATCCGCGGGACGTTCGCGGTCGCGGCGAATGACGGTTTCGAGACTGGGCAGAAGAACGAAGCCGTGCACGTCGTGGAACTGGCTCTTGAACTTCTTCAGCTGATCGTCGAGGAAGATCCCGTCGATGATGACGACGTACCCTGCCTCTGTTTGCCGCTTGATCATCTCCGCCGCGATGGATTCGCTGAGCCGCAACTGTTCTGCGGCCTCGTCCCGCCACGGTTCCGCGTAGCCGCTCTTCACAAAATGCCGGATTGTATCGAGCGAGAAGAACACAGAGCGGGGAAACCGCTTCGCAAGCTCCTCCCCGACCGATGTCTTTCCGGCGGCGGGCGGACCGCTGAGGACGATCAGCATCGACGGCTCAGAGATGGGCCCAGTCGGAGTGCACGAACGGCGCATCCGGCCCCTCGTCATTCCGCTGATACGTGTGTGCGCCGAAGTCGTCGCGTTGCGCCTGCGTCAGGTTCTGGGGCAGCTCGGCCGTGCGGTAGGCGTCGAGGTAGGCGAGGCTCGACGACATGGCCGGAATGCTGATGCCATGCATCTGCGCGAACGACGCAGTCCTGCGCCAGGCCGCCTGTGAACTGGTGACGCGCTGCGCAAAGTCGTCGTCGAGCAGCAGGTTCGGCAGATCGGGCCTGCGCTCGTACGCTCGCATGATCGAGTCGAGGAAGCGCGCCCGGATGATGCAGCCCGCCTTCCAGATCCTGGCCATCTCCCGCATGTTCACATTCCACTTCCACTCGCGCGAGCCGGCCTGAATCAGCGACATGCCCTGCGCATACGAGCAGATCTTCGAGGCGTACAGGGCGTCGTGAACGTCGGCGACGAACTGCTTGTGATCGTCCACCCGCGCACTGGCATCCGGTCCGCGCAGGACCTTCGACGCCGTCACCCGCTCCTCTTTCATCGACGACAGCACGCGCGCGTCAATCGCCGCCGCGATCGTCGGGACCGGCACTGCCAGGTCGAGCGCCACCTGCGCCGTCCATTTGCCCGTGCCCTTCTGCCCCGCTTTGTCGAGCACCTTGTCCACGAGCGGCGCGCCGCTCTTCGGATCCTTCACGCGGAAGATGTGCGCCGTGATCTCGATCAGAAACGACTCCAGCGGGCCGCGGTTCCAGTCGTCGAAGATCGCCGCCAGCTCGTCCGCGTTCGCCCCCAATCCTCTGCGCAGCATCTCGTAGGCCTCGGCGATCAGCTCCATGTCGCCGTACTCGATGCCGTTGTGCACCATCTTCACGTAGTGGCCCGCGCCGTCCGGCCCGACATGGGTGACACAGGAACCGGAGTCGCTCTTCGCAGCGATGGCCTCGAAGACGGGCTTGATCGCCTGCCAAGACTGGTCAGAGCCGCCCGGCATCAGCGACGGACCGAAACGCGCCCCCTCTTCGCCGCCCGACACACCCGAGCCGACGAAGTGGATGCCCTTCGCCTCGAGCCGCTTCGTCCGCTCCTGCGTGTCCTTGAAGAAAGAGTTGCCGCCGTCGATGAGCACGTCGCCCGGCTCGAGGAAAGGCGAGATCTTCTCGATGGTCTGGTCGACCGGAGAGCCGGCCGGGATCATCATCATGATCCGCCGCGGACGCTCCAGCGCCCTGGTGAAGTCTTCGAACGTCTTCGTGCCGGTGATCTTCTTTCCGCGATGGTCGTTGACGAAGCGGTCCACCCAGTCGCCCTCGAGGTTCCAGACGGCCACCGAAAAGCCGTGCTCCTCGACGTTGAGCGCCAGGTTCTCCCCCATCACGCCGAGCCCGATCATTCCGAATTGCGCCTGGGCCATGACTCACTCCTTCTGTTCGGCACGCCAGAACAATAGTGCTGAGTGCTGAGTGCTGAGTCCTGAGTGGCTCGAACGCGTTTCCTCAGGACTCAGCACTCAGCACTCAGGACTTGAATCTCTTTCCCGGACTGGTCGGCTACACCTTCGCCACAGCGTTCTTCACCGTTGATGCCAGCTGCTCGAGTCCGCGATCGACGTCTTCGCCGAGGGCGATGCTGACCACTCGGCGATTGCGGCTGACGAGCGACTGGTAATCGCCGATGGCCTGGGCGCGGACGAGCACGCCGAATGTGAACTTCTCATTCGGAAGCGGCACGTCGCGCTTCGGGCTGCCGGTCAGCTGCAGGAACACGCCGTTGTCGGCGCCACCCTTGTGCAGCTGGCCGGTCGAGTGGAGGAAGCGCGGCCCGTAGCCGGTCGTCGTGGCGACGTGCAGCTCGCGCGCGATCGTCTCGCGAATCCTGGCGATGGCCTTGTCGCGTTCGATCGTCTGTCCGAAATACTCGGTCAGCGCGACGTAGTCTCCCGCCTTGACCTTCGCCAGCAGCGCGCCGATCGCCTCCGCGTCGGAGGGCTGGATCTGTGAACCGCCCACCGTCATCCTGCCGGTCGACTTGTATTCCTCGAGCAGCCGCTTCGTGTTGTCTTTCGACTCCTGCACGTTCGGTTGATCGAACGCGTCGATGCCGAGAAGCGCTCCGGCGACCGCGGTCGCGAATTCCCAGAGATAGAAGATCTCGCCGAGGTCGAGCGGATCCTGGAGGACGATGTCGACCACCGGGTGGCCGGCGTCGGTCAGCTCGCGCAGGCGCTGCGTCTGGTCGCTGCCGCGCATCCGCACGCAGACGAAGGTGCGGTCGTTGGCGTAATCGCTGGCGGCCAGCGGCGGCTCGCCCGCGATCGGGACGATGCCCTTCCCCTCTTTTCCGGTGCTCTCGGCGATGAGCTGCTCGATCCAGAGACCGAGCGTGTCGAGCGGCGCCGGAGTGATCAGGGTGAGCTTGTCACGGCCCTGCAGCGCAAGCGTGCCGAGGATGACGCCGAGGAGCGCGGCCGGGTTCTTGGGAATGATCGGCACGTTGGCCACGTGTGCGCTGTGGCGCGCGCGGTCGAGCAGCGTGGTGATGTCGACACCCGCCAGCGCCGCCGGGACCATGCCGAAATACGAGAGTGCCGAGTAGCGGCCGCCGATGTCCGCCATGTTCAGGAAGATGTGGCGGAAATGGTCGCGCTCGGCGTCGCGCACGAGCTGCGTGTCGGGATCGGTGACGGCGACGAAGTTGCGGCCCGCCTTCTCTCCGAGCTTCGACTTCACGCGATCGTAGAAGTAGCGGTGGAACATCATCGGCTCGGTCGTCGTGCCGGACTTCGAGGCCACGATGAAGAGCGTGCGTTCGAGATTGAGCCGCGATTCGAGCGCCGAGATCGCTTCCGGAACGGTGGAGTCGAGCACTTCCAGCGCCGGCCAGCCATTCCGTTTTGCGAACAGGCGCTTCGTCACCTCCGAACAGAGGCTCGATCCGCCCATCCCCAGCACCACGACGCTGTCGTAGTCCGCGCGGACGCTTTCCGCGAACGCCGTGAGCTGGCTCGCATAGCTGCACATCTGTTCGGCCACGTCGAGCCAGCCGAGCGCGTTGGTGATGATCTTCTTGTGCGCCTCGTCGTTTTTCCAGACCGTCGGATCCTTCGCCCAGATGCGCTCGACGAGCTTCTGTTTCTGGGCTGCAGCCATGGCCTGATCGACGGGTCCCTGCGCGCTGCCGAGGTGCGGCGTGACGCGATCGGCGAGGCCGAGCACGGCGTCATCGCGACGCGCTTCGATCGTCGACATCAGCGAGGCGAACGACTCGTCGAACGAGCTGACGCCGTCTGCGGTCAGCCTGGTCGTGATGTCCTCGAGGCTGAACCCGAACGCTGCGAACTTGCGCAGAACCTCGCGGGCTTCGTCGAGGTTCGACTCCAGCGTCGGCTGTACCTTGCCGTGCTCCCTGAAAGCGACGAACGTCGCCGGCGGAATCGTGTTCACCGTATCCGCACCGATCAGCGCCTCGATGTAGAGCACATCGCTGTACTTCGGGTTCTTGGTGCCGGTCGATGCCCAGAGCGGCCGCTGCACGCGCGCGCCCTGATCGCGAAGCTTGAGGAAACGCGGGCTGCCGAAGACCTTCTTGAACTCCTGGTAGGCCAGCTTGGCGTTGCTGATCGCCACTTTGCCGAGGAGGCTTTCCAGCTCCCGCTTCTTGCCCTCATCGGTGGTCTGTTTGATGCGCGCCTCGATCTGCTTGTCGGCCTGGGTGTCGATGCGGCTGACGAAGAAGCTCGCCACCGAGGCGATGTCGCCGATGGGAAGCTTCTTCTCCAGGCGCCGCTCCAGGCCGCGGAGGTAAGCCTCCATGACCTGCTTGTAGACCTCGTTCGAGAAGATGAGCGTGATGTTGATGTTCAGGCCGTTGGCGATGGACTCCTCGATCGCCGGAATGCCCTCGGGCGTGGCCGGGATCTTCACCATCACGTTCCGGCGATCGAGCGCTTCGAACCACCGCCGTGCCTCGGCAATCGTTCGTGCGGTGTCGCGCGCCAGAAGCGGCGAGACCTCGATGCTGACGAATCCGTCGTCGCCTTTCGTCTTTTCGTAGACCGGCCGGAAGGTATCCGCGGCGTTGCCGATGTCTTCGAGAACGAGAGCGTCGTAGATCTCGTCGCGTGACTTGTTCTGCGCGGCCAGCCCGCGCAGCTGCGCGTCATAGTCGTCGCTGCCGGCGATGGCCTTGTCGAAGATGGTGGGGTTGGAGGTCAGGCCGCGCAACGCGTCCTGCTCGATCATCTGGCGTAGCTTGCCGGTGGTGATGAGCTTTCGCTCCATCTGGTCATACCAGACGCTCTGGCCCAGTTTGGTGAGCTCGACTAAGGGATTGGTCATGTAGGCCTCCGTTTCGACGGAGCAGCGGCATGGACCGCGATGTACTCACCGGTCATGCTCCGATGCCCCATGCGGGAAGAGGTAAGCATATCGTTCGCCTGAGGGGCCAGCTAGAGGGCGGGAGTAAAATGACGGCGGGTCCGGATGTCTGAACAAGTTGATACCGATGACGTGAGCCACATGCTGGCTCTGGGCCTCGCCGCCACCGAACGCGGAGAGTACGAAGCGGGTCTGCAGCTCCTCGGTCGCGTCTACCAGCTGACCACTCCGGAGAAGCTGCCTCAGGGCCTGTCGAGCTACGGGCTCTGCCTGGCGAAGGTTTCGGGGAAGAACCGGGCCGGAGCCGAGCTCTGCGAGCAGGCCATCAAGCTCCAGTTCTACGAGGGGCGGCACCGGGCGAATCTGGTTCGGGTCTATATCGCCGCGAAAAACCGCCGCAAGGCGGTCCAGGTCCTCGAAGACGGCCTCAAGAAGACGCGCAACGACGTGGCACTGGTGAGGGTCCGCAATGAGATCGGCTACCGAACGACGCCGTACTTCCGCTTCTTGCGGCGCAATCACCCGCTCAACAAGCTCTACAGCCGTTCGGCACAGCGGTTCAGGAGCAAGGGCCCGAAGATCCTCCTGATCGGAACCGGCCTGCTCTATCTCGCAGCGCTGGTCATGCTGTTTTTCACGATCCTCGACTAGGGGCGGGTCACTTCACCTGCACGCCGGCCGGGTAGGAGATGAAGACACCGTTGGCGTAGATGATGTCGCAATCGAACCGCGTCGTCGTCCCAATGGTGTACTTCTTCTTCTTGCCGCCGTCGAGCTTTCCGTTGCGGCCGGGAGAGCGAATCGCATACTGCGTTGCGGTGCCGGGGGCCTGTTTATCGATCGCAAAATCGAAAGGGTGTCCCCAGGCATCGCGACGGGGGAGCGCGCGCAGGTAAGTCGGCACGAGCAGCGTCTCGACTTTCGGCGCGGCCAGCGCGACCGACGGCATTTGGAACTTCGCTCCGGCCGCGTTGTAGGCGCGGTAGTCCGCGGCGCGCGCTTCCCAGGCCGAGGCGATCTCGCGCATGTTCGCCATCGTCTGAGCCTGCTTGGCGCGATTGAGTGAATTGAGCCACATCGGGACACCGATCGCGATGAGAAGGCCGAGGATGGCCACGACGATCAGCGTCTCCATGAGCGTAAAGCCATGGAATCGAGCGTTCGTGCTGCGACGCATAGACTCTCTCCGGTTTTCGGGACCCGGAAGGATTTTATCAGCACTCGCGCCTCAGTCGGCACGGCGTGCAGCTCGGACCAAGTCTGGCGCAGACGCGAGTGGCTGTGCCACACGGAGCCTACCCCCTACACGCCACCCGCTACCCGCTTCATCCACTGCACACAGCGTTCGAGCTCATCGTGCATGCGCTCGGGATCGAGATGAACCGGACGGCCGTGACCCGGAAGGACCCACGAGAAGCGGTAGTCGAGCAGTCGCGACATCGACTCCGCCTGCTCCGGCCACGAGTACCAGCAGGCATCACGAAATGCATACAGCCGTTCCCGCGGCTCATTCCACGCCAGATGATCGCCGCTGAAGAGAAACTCGCTGCGATAGAGGTAGACGGCATGCCCGCGCGTGTGTCCCGGCGTCGGGATCATGAGCAGGTCGCGATCGATCTCGATCGGATCGTGTCCCGCAGGCTGACGCTCGACGGCCGCGGTTCGAGAGCGCACATCATTGCGGTGCAGCACTCGCTCACAACCGAAATGCGCGGCAAATTTCTCGTGGTCGGCGACGTCATCCTGGTGCGTCAGCAGCATGCGCCGCACTCCGCCCATGGCCTCCATGTTCTTGACGAGCGGCTTCGCGAAGCGCGGCGAATCGACGAGCACGTTACTGCTGCCGCGCCGGATGAAGTAGCTGAACGCGCCGAACGAATGTTCCGACGTGTACCCGCAGCGGTAGACGTCACCGTCAGTCGATGCAGGTCGAGTCGACGAAGAAGTCGCCGTCGACGTTGCCCGCCAGGCGGAGAGCGAGTCGCGCCATGCGGAGGTGCAAACGGGGTGGGTCGAGCGAGGATTTCTCGTTGCGGCGTAGCGGCGGGCGCGAAGCGTCCTGAGCCGTGGTCGATTCGCTCGGCCAAACGGATCGCAAGCATTCGGTTGCGATACGATAGGCGGGCGATGTCGGCCGAAATCGTCCGTCCCCGGGCCGGGCATCTCTGGACCAGTGCCGAGGTGGCACGAGCCTTCCGCGTCGGGGTCTCCAGCATCAAACGATGGACCGACGAGGGTGAGCTGGAAGCCGTTCGCACGCCCGGACGGCATCGCCGGTACACCCTTCCGGCGCTCTACCGATTCGCCAGCATCCGCAGCCTCACCACCGAGCTTCTTCCGCTGCTCGATCAGACGGAGCTGTTCGAGGAAATCCCGCCGCCTGCGGACACGACTCTGTTCGACGCCCTCGTCAACGGAGACGCAGACGCGGTGCGCAGCCTGGTCGTGCCTCACGTCGACACGCTCGTGCAAAAGGCGGCCTTTCTCGATCGTGTGGTCGGCGATTCGCTGCGCGAGATCGGCGCGCGCTGGGAGCGCGGCACCCTCGGCGTCGACGAAGAGCACCGCGCTTCGAATCTGGTCGCGGAGGCGCTCGACAGGCTCCGCCCGCGCAGCACGCGCGGCGGAAAGATCGCCCTTCTGGCCTGTCCGCCCGGCGAGGGGCACGACCTGCCGCTGCGCCTGGTGCGGCTGGTCTTCGAGTGGAGCGGATGGCGAACCGAGCTCAGTGGAGCACAGCTGCCGTGGGCTTCGGCGAAAGCGGCCGTCGAGCGCGTCACCCCCGCCATCCTGGCCTTCAGCGCGCGCTCGAGCGAGCCCTTCCACTCGGCGGATTTCGAGCAGCTTGTCCAGGAGTGCCGCGACCGGCGCATCACCGTCATCACCGGCGGTGAGTGGGCGCGCGGCGGCACCGGGGGCGACAAAGGCTACTTCCGGTTCCGGACGCTGCGGGGATTCGAGAAGTGGTTGCGCTCCTACCAGTCCTGAGTGCTGAGTCCTGAGGGGCCTCGGCACGCGCAGCGCTCAGGACTCAGGACTCAGGACTGGATTATTCTCTCCGCCCACTCGTTTTAGGACCTGCGACATGTTCGACAACCTTCAAGACAAGATGGACCGGGTCTTCAAGACCCTGCGCGGTGAAGCCAGTCTCAATGAATGGCACATCGACAACGCGCTGAAAGAAATTCGCGTCGCCCTGCTCGAGGCCGACGTCAATTTCAAGGTCGTCAAGGAATTCACGACCCGGGTTCGCGAGAAGGCGGTCGGCGAAAACGTGCTGACGGCGTTTTCACCGGCACAGCAGGTCACCAAGATCGTCCGCGACGAGCTGCAGACGCTGCTCGGCGGCAACGAGGTTGGCCTGGCGCTCGTCGGCAGTCCCGCGGTGATCATGATGGCGGGGCTGCAGGGGTCCGGCAAGACGACCACCTCCGGCAAGCTCGCCCTGCATCTGAAGAACCGCGGCAAGCGGCCGCTGCTCGTCCCCTGCGACGTCTACCGACCCGCGGCCATCGAGCAGCTGCGCATCGTGGCCAGCAACGTCAAAGTGCCGTTTTTCGAGATCGGCGACAACCGCGATCCGATCGACATCGCGCGCAAGGCGGTCGCCGACGCACGAACGCTCCTCCACGACGTCGTCATCCTCGACACCGCCGGCCGTCTGCACATCGACGACGACCTGATGAAAGAGCTCGACACGATCAAGCGCGAGACCCGGCCCAGCGAGATCCTCTTCGTGGCCGACTCCATGACCGGCCAGGACGCCGTCAAGTCCGCCAAAGAGTTCGACGACCGCCTCGGTGTCACCGGGATCGTGCTGACGAAGCTCGACGGTGATGCCCGCGGCGGTGCTGCTCTTTCCATCAAGTCGGTGGTCAATCGTCCCATCAAGCTCGTCGGCATCGGCGAGAAATACGTCGATCTCGACGTCTTCCATCCCGACCGCATGGCCTCGCGCATCCTGGGCATGGGCGACGTCCTTTCGCTCATCGAGAAGGTCGAGACCGAGATCGACAAGAAGGAAGCCGAGCGGCTGGCCCATCGCGTCAGCAAGGACAAGTTCACCCTCGAGGACCTGCGCGCCCAGCTGCAGCAGGTCAAGAAGATGGGACCGATGTCCCAGATCGTGAAGATGCTGCCGGGGGCGAACAAGATCGACGAGAGCGACATCGACGAGAAGGCCATCGTGCGCATGCAGGCCATCCTCGACTCCATGACCAGGAAGGAACGCGACTTCCCCCAGATCATCGACGGCAAGCGCAAGAAGCGCATCGCCAAAGGCTCGGGCACGACGGTGCAGGAGATCAATCGCCTGCTGAAGCAGTACCTGGCGATGCGAAAAATGATGCGCACGTTTTCGAAGGGCTTCGGCGCGCGGCGCTTCGGCAAGATGATGAAGGGACTGCCGCCGGAACTGCTGGGGTGAGACGGGTAGGGACGCGCAGCAGCGCGTCCGCAGCTTCGTGGGGCCCCTCGACGGGGTTGCGGACGCGCTGCTGCGCGTCCCTACTCCTATCAGGTAATCCACTCCATAACGGAATCTTGCCCATACAGTTGCTGTTCGACGGTCGGCTCCGGTAGGATTGCCGGCCCGAATTCACGGCCAATGGCTCGAGCCCTGGCCTTTTCACCACCAAGGAGCTTTATTCAATGCTGAAGATTCGTCTGCGCCGCGGCGGCGCCACACACGCACCGTTTTACCGGATCGTCGTTTCCGACTCTCAGAAGACGCCCAGCGCGTCGACTGTCGAGCAAATCGGGCATTACGATCCCAAGAAGAAACCCGCTGACGTGAAGATCGATCGTTCACGCGTCGACTTCTGGGTGAGCAAGGGCGCGCAGCTCTCGCCGACCGTCAAGTCGATCCTCAAGAAGTTGAAGTGACGCCCGCAGGCGTCATCCTGAGGCGAGCATGAGCGAGCCGAAGGATCTCGTTCCGCTTGCGGAGGATTCCTCGCCGCGCTCGTCGCGCCTGCAGCGCTCCGCCGGCTCGGAATGACACGCAGATGAAAGAGCTCATCGAGTTCCTGGCAAAGAGTCTCGTCGACGACCCCGACGGCGTGCACGTGCACAGCTACGATCGCGATCAGTCGACGGTGATCGAGCTAGAGGTCTCCGAGAGCGACCTCGGCAAGGTCATCGGCCGGCAGGGCCGTACTGCACGCGCCATCCGCACCATCCTGGCCGCGGCCGCCCAGAAGAGCCGCCGCCGCTATACGCTCGACATCATCGACTGAGATGCGACGGCAGACCACGGACCGCACATCGCGGCCCACGCACGCCCTGCCCTCTGCCCTCTGCGATCTGCGGCTCGCCTCATGAATCGCATTGCGCTGGGTGTCATCCGCAAGGCCCATGGCGTCCGCGGCGAAGCGAGCGTCGAGGTCTGGTCGGATTCGCCCGATCGGTTCGCCGGGCTCTCCCGCGTCACACTCGTTTCTCCCGACGAACAGGCCACGCGCGAGGTGACGATCGAGAGCTCGCGCGTCCACTCCGGCCGGGCGCTGCTGAAGTTCCGCGAATTCGCCTCGCCCGAGGAGCTTCGCGACGTTCAGGGCTGGACGGTCGAGATTCCGGAGAGCGAAGCGAGAGCGCTCGAAGCGGGCGAGTACTTCCTTCACGACCTCGTCGGCTTGCGGCTCGTCGACAAGGCTGGTCGCGAGCGCGGGATCGTCACCGACGCCTTCGAGGGAGGCGGCGGCGTTCTCCTGACCGTGAAGAACGGCAAGAAGGAGTACGACGTGCCGTTCGCGACGGAGATCTGTACCGAGATCGACCTGCCGAACCGGCGCATGGTCGTCCAGCTCCCGGCGGGTCTCGAGGATCTGGACGGCGTGCCGGCGGTGAAGGACGAAGATCCTCCGGCCGCTCCTCAAACCACGGCGAAGATCCGCATCGACTTCGTCACCATCTTCCCGAGAATGTTCGAGCCGCTCCTCGCCGAGGGCGTCATCGCACGCGGAGTCAGGCAGGGATTGCTGGACGCGCACGTGTGGGATCTCCGCGATTTCAGCTCGGACAAGCATCGCTCCACGGATGACGAGGCGTACGGCGGCGGCCCCGGCATGGTGATGCTTGCGGAGCCGGTGCTCCGCTGCATCGAGAAGGTCCGGGGCGAGCAGACGGGTCAGGCTCACCTCGTGATGACGACGCCGCAAGGCCGGCCGCTCACGCAGGACATCGCCCGCGATCTTGCCGGAACCGGATGGCTGATCTTCCTCTGCGGCCGGTACGAAGGCTTCGACCACCGCGTTCACGAGGTCCTTCAACCCGACGAGATCTCGATCGGCGACTTCGTCGTCTCCGGAGGCGAGCTGCCGGCCATGCTCATCGCCGACGCGGTCGGCAGGATGATCGAAGGCGTGGTCGGCAACAGCGGCTCAGTCGAAGAGGATTCCTTCTTCAAGGGACTGCTCGACTATCCGCATTACACGCGTCCTGAGGAGTTGCGCGGTCTGCGCGTCCCGGACATCCTCATGTCAGGCCATCACGAGAACATCCGGCGATGGCGCAAGGAGCAGGCGCTGCGAGCGACGCTGGCCAAACGCCCCGACCTGCTGGAGCGCGCGGAACTGGACGGCGAAGCGCGTGAGATCCTGGCTCGAATCGCGCCCGATTCGGAGTGGGCGACGGAAACGGCGGCGAACCCGAAGAAGCGGAAGCGGTAGCCGGCTGGCCCGGCCTCGTTGCGGGGGATCCTTCGCCGCGCTTTGCCGCTCCACCCGCCCCACCACCCCCGCGGCGCCGCCGGCTCAGGATGACACCCGCGGTCTGCGGTCTGCGGTCTGTGGTCTGCGGTCTGCGGTCCTCGGTCTGCGGTCCTCGGTCTGCGGTCTGCGGTCTGCGGTCTGCGGTCTGCGGTCTGCGAGAATGAAATCCCGCGGCGGCGGGTTCTATCCGCCGCCCGAGGGAGAACGGTCCTCCGCAGTCGGCCCCGCAGGGCTGTCGTTTAGGGGTTGATTTCGGGGCAACCTCTTGCAATAAAACGAGAAATCAGCGATCCTAACGGGCTCGCGTCAGTACACTTCGAGGGTACAACCATGCCTGACATTATGAAAATGGTCGAGTCTCGCGAATCGCGGACCGACATTCCGAACTTCGCCCCCGGCGATACCATCAAAGTCCATGTGAAGGTCAAGGAAGGCGACAAAGAGCGCATCCAGATCTTCCAGGGAATCGTGATCTCCCGGAAGGGCGGCGGCGCACGCCAGATGTTCACCGTACGGAAGGTTTCCGGCGGGATTGGCGTGGAGCGCATGTTCCCGCTGTATTCGCCGTCGATCGATCGCATCGAGGTTGAACGCCATGGCCGGGTCCGTCGCGCGAAGCTCTACTACCTCCGGGATCTCCGCGGCAAGGCCGCGCGTATCGAAGAGAAGCGGGCGAAGTAAGCAGGCCGCCAACGAAGTCCTCCTCGATCACGTTTTCGCGGAGTTGGCGCGCGTTGCCGAAATGTCGGTGGTCGAGCGCCGGCTCCGCGATTTTGGTTTCCGCTGCATCGCCGGAACCGACGAAGTGGGCCGCGGCTGTCTGGCCGGACCGGTCGTAGCCGCGTGCGTGATCCTCGCAGACGACGCCGTCTTCCGCGTCAACGATTCCAAACTGATCGCGCACGAGAATCGCCTAGAGGTGTGCCGCAACGTTCTCGCCCATTGCCGTGCTGCCGCTGTGGGAGTGGTCGAACCGGAAACCATCGACGCGATCAACATCCTTCGCGCGAGCAAGCTGGCCATGGCCCAGGCCGTGGAGAACCTGGGCGTCCGTCCGGAGGTTCTGCTGCTCGACGCGGTGACCCTCGAGTGGCTGGAGATGCCTCAGGTTCCGCTGATCGAAGGCGACAAACGAAGCGTCTCCATCGCCGCCGCGTCCGTGGTCGCCAAGGTCTACCGCGATCTGCTGATGGAGTCGTATCATGAGCGCTACCCCGTTTACGATTTCAAACACAATCGGGGCTACGCCACGGAGAGTCACCAGGCGGCCCTGAAGACGTACGGGCCGAGTCCGATTCACAGAAAATCTTTCGAGGGTGTGGAGGAGCCGAAGCTGCTCTTCGGAGTGTCCAGGGACGATGGCGGTTCAGAGAGATAAGGTCATTGCCAGCGCGGAGAAACTGGTCGCGAAAGGGAGAATCGAGCCCGCGATCAAGGAATACGAGCGCCTCCTCGATGACAATCCGAACGACGTCAACACCCTGAACCGAATCGGAGACCTCTGGGTCCGCATCAACCGCAACGACGAGGCGGTCAAGACCTTCGGCAAGATCGCCGATCACTATTCGAAGGACGGCTTCTTCCTCAAAGCGATCGCGATCTACAAGAAGATCAACAAGCTCGATCCCTCCAGGCTCGACGTCTACGCCAAGCTGGCCGACCTGTACGCCAAGCAGGGTCTGGCCATGGAGGCCAAGAGCCAGTACCAGGTTCTGGCCGACTACTACCTCAAGCACGGCGACCCGGCCAACGCTCTCGTCATCTATCGCAAGATCTCGGAGCTCGACCCGAACTCGATCAACGTCCACGTCAAGCTCGCCGACCTCTATGGGCAGAACAACCAGACGGCCGAGGCGCTCAAGGAGTACGACCGCGTCGGGCGCATGCTGCTCAAGCGGGGAATGCTCGACGAAGCCGTCCAGGTCTTCCGCAAGGCGCTCAAGATCGACGCGCGCAACATCGAGCTCGTCGAGTCGCTCGTCACCGCGCTGCTGGAGGCCAAGGACTACGGCAACGCCCTTCAGATCGTGGAGACGGCGCTGGAGTCGAACCGCGATCACCCGCGTCTGGTGGGCTTGTGGAGCCGCATCCAGCTGGCCAAGGGCGACGCCGCTTCTGCGAAGTCGGCGCTCGAGAAGGCGCTGGCCACGCATCCCGACGAGCCTCTGATCCGCGAGACCCTGGCCGAGCTCTACCTCAAGCAATCCAATCCCGACCGCGCTCTGGAGATGCTGGCGCCGCTTTCCGAGAAGGCGCTGTCGCGCGGCGAGCGCGGACAGGCCGTGGAAATGCTGAACCGGGTGCTGCGCGTCGATACCGGTCACACTCCGACCCTGGAGCGGCTGGTCGGCGTCTACAGCCGGCTCAACGAAGAAACGAACATCCTCGCGTCGATGAACAGCCTCGCCGAGGCCAACATCGCCAAGGGGCATTATGAGGAAGCGGCCCGGGTGCTGGAGCGGCTCATCCAGCGCGAGCCCCAGAACGCGCAGCATCGCAACAAGCTGGCCTTCGTCAAATCGCAGATCGGCGGCGTCGACACGATCCCTGCGCCGCGGCAGAAGACGGCGCACGACACTCCCATGCCGCAGATGGAGATCGAAGAGCCGGTCCCCACGTTCGACGCCGGTGAAGAAAGCGCCCCCGCCCTCGATTTCGGCATGGATTCGGGACCCTCGTTCGAGCTCGATCTTTCGGCCGAGCCCAACCCGCCCGCCGCACCGCCACCCCGGCTCGCCGCGGCGGTCGACATCGCCGCCTCCGAGCTCGCTGCCGAGGAAGACGACGATCTCGACTTCATCACCGAACACCTGACCGAGGCGGAGGTGTTCGCGAAATACGGGCTCGCTGAAAAAGCCACCGAGCACCTGCGCGCCGTCATTGACCGCGCGCCGAAGAATCTCACCGCACACGAACGGCTCTATCGCATTCTTCTCGACGAAGGCGATGTCGAAGCGGGCCGCACCGCAGCCACCCAGTACATCAACATTCTCCGCGAGAAGGGCGACGACGACGCCATCTCCGGCGTGGTGCAGGAGTTTCTCGCTCGGGGCCAGTCGCTCGAGACCGGCGTGCCGGCAACGAAGAAACCGACCCTGGAGCGTCCGCGGCCGGCCACGATGGAACGGCCCAAGCCGCCTACCCTCGAACGTCCGAAGCCACCCACGATCGAGAAGCCGCTCCCCGGCCCGGAAGCCGAGGAAGAGGAGATCACTTTCGATCTCGACGCCGGTCCTTCGTTCGAACCGTCCCTCGATCTTGACGCCGATCACGCCGTCAAGGCCGCAGAGCCGGTCCTCGAGCCTGAGTCGCTGGAGCCGGAACCGGCCATGGAAGCCGAACCGGAGCCGGCGGCGGAGATGGACTTCGAGCTCACGCCCGAGCTGGAGCTGACTCCGGAGCCGGAACTCACGCCCGAAGAACCGGCAGCGGAAGCGCCCGAGGAAATCGAAACGCTCCTGCCGGAGGCGGCGGAACCCGAGCTCTCATTCGACAACGATGCATCGCTCGAGCTCGAGCCGATCGGCGAGGAAACGGCCCAGCCCGAA
The DNA here is from genome assembly GCA_021781455.1 of Acidobacteriota bacterium. Taxonomy (GTDB): domain Bacteria; phylum Acidobacteriota; class Thermoanaerobaculia; order Gp7-AA8; family Gp7-AA8; genus JAJXWV01. The sequence goes on from JAJXWV010000033.1 coordinate 92,135, forward strand.
GAAGTGAGCGAGCTTCCCGCGGCGGAAGCAGCGCCTGAGTTCGGCGAGCTCGAGATGAGTGAGCCGGCGGCGGAGCTCGAGGCCGAAGCCCCCGCCGAAGAGCCGTTCTTCGGAGTGGAGGCGGAAATCCCCCGCGAGCCGTCCTCCGAAGAGATCGGCGAGATCGACTTCTACATCGGACAGGAGCTGTTCGATGACGCCAGGGCACGTCTCGAGACCTTGCTGGCGCGATACCCCGGCAATGAAGAGCTGGAGGCGCGCGGAGTTCGCATCCAGGAGCGCATCGCCGCCGCCGCTCGCGCGGCTGCGACACGTGCCCCAAAACCGGCTCCTCCCACGCCGCCACCCGCTGCGCCGCCTCCTGCACCACCGGCGACGTTGTCGAGAGCCGAGATCGAGAACGAGCTGCTCTCTGCAATCCCGGACGAGGAAGAGGAGACCATCGCGGCACCACCTCCTGCGCCTGCAGCGGCAAGAGCTGCGGCTCCCGCGGCGCCCGCGCAGCCGGCCCAGGAAGAGAATCTCTTCGCGGACGAGGACGACTTCTTCGATCTCGCCGCGGAGCTGGAATCGGAGCTGACCGAGGAAGAGGAGCCGCTGGCGCTCTCCGAGGAGGAGCAGTCCCTCGAGGAGATTTTCAAGGAATTCAAGAAGGGCGTCGAACAGCAGCTCGACAGCGAAGACTACGACACTCACTACAACCTCGGCATCGCCTACAAGGAAATGGGATTGATCGACGAGGCCATCGGCGAGTTCCAGCTCGCGTCGAAGGATCCCAAGCGCGCCGTCGAGTGCGCGTCGATGCTCGGCCTCTGCTTCCTCGAAAAAGGCATGCCCCAGCTGGCCATCAAGTGGTACCGCAAGGGTCTGGAGATGCCGGAAATCTCGGAGGAAGAGCACGTCGGCCTGCTGTATGACCTCGGCTCCGCCTACATGGAAGTGGGCGACACGAAAAACGCGCAGAAGGCGTTCATGGAGGTGTACGGCATGAACACCAACTACCGCGATGTCGTGAACCGCATCAAACAGCTCGAGGCGACGTAAGCCCGCCGCCAACCAACCGCCCCCGCTTCGCATCACTTCTTCGACGCCATGCCCCGGTGTACCCTTGTGTCATCTCTGCGCTGTCGTTCAGGAGGATCTGTTTTGAACCGCTCCCTGGAATCGATGCTCCGATTTGTGAACCTGACCACGTCGGGCCTTCTCGCTGGATCGCTCGGGTTCGGCGAGGCCGCTCTCGTTCCGGGCTGGCAGAACGAGCTTCCGCGCAAAAGAAAGACACCCGAGGCGCCTGACAGCACGACGTACTTCAACGCCATCGGACCGGTCGCGCTCGCGTCCGCGATCACCATCGCCGTCGCATCACGCGGAACCAACGCCACACGCCGGATTCTTGATGCCGCTTCGGCCCTCGGCCTCGCCGGCGTCCTGGCCACGACCGTCATGGTCACCGTGCCGATCAACAAACGCCTGGAGGCGCAGCCGGCCGCAGACTACGCGAGCGATCATTCCGTGACCATGATCCGCAACTGGAGCCGCGCCCATGCCGTGCGCACCACCCTGGGCGTGAGCGCATTCCTGCTGGCCGTGGCCTCCAACTTCGCCGAACGGCGGCAAACGTAGGGCAGCTCTCGGAGTGCGGACGTCCCGTCCGCAACGGCGGGACGTCCCGTCCCGCCGTGGAGAAGCTTTCGTTGCGGCGAGCCAACAGCGCCGGACGGGACGTCCGGCGCATGCGGACGAGGACGTCCGTACTCCAAACATCACGAGTGCCGGGCGTTCGCTCCTTCACCAATCCTGGTTAGGCGAAGTGATCCCAGCCGCGCGCTTCCAGCGGCTCGCCGTTGATCCGCACGCCCGGCTCGCTGCTCATGCGCCCGATCGCGTAGACCGGCCGTCCCACTCGCTCGCTGAGCTCCGATTCCCGCAGCGAAGAGGTAAAAAGAAGGGCGAACTCCTCGCCGCCGTGAAGAACCGCCTTCTGGGCGTCGAGCCCCAGTTGACCACTCGCCGGCAGAAGATCCGGAAACATGGGAATGCGCTCGCGCTCGATGTTCGCCCCAAGATGCGAAGACTCACAGAGATGGTGCAGGTCGGTCGAGAGCCCGTCGGAGACGTCGATGCAGCTGGTGACCTGCGGAATGCCGGCCAGGGCCAGGCCCAGCGCCACTTCCGCTTCGGGGTCGATGTGCCGTCGGATCGCCGAGGCCGCGAACTCGCGCTGGGCGTAAGTGAGCGTCTGCCCCGCCGGCGCGCTGCCGTCGATGCCGAATCCTTTCTGCAGGAGCATCAGACCGGCCATCGACGCTCCGACTGGCCGGCTCACGTAGATCCGCTCGCCGGATTTCGCGCCGCTGCGCAACAGTGGGCGCGTCGCCTCTCCGATCGCCGTGATCGACAGGACCAGGTGCGCCGCGCGTGAGAGATCGCCGCCGACGATCTCGATGCGCTGCTCGATCGCGGCGGCCGCCAGTTCGTCGATCAACTCGTTGGCGTCGACCCATTGTGGAATTCCCAGCGCGGCGATCGCATACTGCGGCTTCGCGCCCATGGCCGCCAGGTCCGAAAGGTTCACGGCGAGGCTCTTGCGGGCGATGAACCGAAGCGGGATGGCACGCGTGAAGTCGACATCCTCGATGAGCATGTCGTTCGTGATGACCTGACTGCCGACCACCGCGGCATCGTCGCCGGCGCGCGGGAAGTGCTTGCGGATGCGCGCGATCAGGTCGGCTTCTCTCATGATCGTGAGACCGGGACGAGCGGCTGCAGCGGCCGGTCGAATGACTCGCCCGCGTAGATAACGTTCTCCAGGAAAAGGCCGGAAGGAGGCGCGGTCGGTTGATACGGATCGGCGTCCGGCTGCAATCGCGACTCGAGATCGCGCGGCGTGAAATTCCGCCGGCCGACCTCGACGAGAAACGAGACCAGCTTGCGGACCATCTTCCACAGGAAATGCGAAGCTTCGATGCGGACCAGGATGAGATCGCCGGCCACCGCCGCTTCGCAGCGCTCCACGACCACGATCCGGGACTCGCTCGCGGCGAGCCGCTTGTCGGTGAAGGCCGTGAAATCGTGGCGCCCGGCGATCAGGGCCACGGCATCGCGGACGGCTTCGGCGTCGAGGCGGTCCTTCACCCACCAGACGAACGGCTTCGCGAACGCCGTTCGCCGCGTGCTGATCTGGTAGAGGTAGACGCGAGAGACGGCGTCGTGACGGGCGTGAAACTTGTCCGAGGCGCGCCGCACGTCGAGGACGTTGATGTCGTGCGGAAGAAGGTCGTTGATCTTGTGCCCGACCACCAGTGGATCGACGCTCTTGTGCATCCGCAGATGCGCCACCTGTCCTGCGGCGTGAACTCCTGCGTCGGTCCGTCCCGCACCGCCGAGATCGACCTCGCCGAAGACCTGCGAGGCCGCGCGCGCCAGGTGGCCCTGAATCGTTTTCTGCGTGTTACCCTGCGCCTGCCAACCGGAATACCGAGTGCCTTCGTACTCGATTGTGAGCTTATAAGTCGGCATGCGCCCCAGTTCGTATCAGATCCTCGGTGACACGTTCGTCGTCGTTTGGGACGACGGCCACGAATCATACTATTCGCTCGAAGCGCTGCGGCGGGCCTGCCCCTGCGCGGGATGTTCCGGAGAGTCCGACCTGTTCGGCCGAGTCGCCGGCGGCGGCCCGCAGCACTATCGGACGAACTCGTTTCAGCTTCGCAATGTCGAGAGCGTCGGCAACTACGCTCTCCAGCCGAACTGGGCCGACGGTCACGACGTCGGCATCTGGACGTTCGAGCGCCTGCGCCAGTTCTGCCCGTGCGACGAGTGCGAGGCCGCGCGGAAGTGGGCCAGAGGCGAGCGGTAAGCCCGAGCGTGCTGTCCGAGGTATCCTCGGAGCCGGTGCGAAATCGCCGGTTTTCATGGAACGACGCAAAGGCGCGGTCGAACGAGACAAAGCACGGCATCTCGTTCTCCGAAGCCTGGACGGTCTTCGACGACCCGTTGGCATTCACGATCCCTGATCCTGATCACTCCGACGATGAAGCGCGGGAACTCACAATCGGCATGAGCTCTACGCAGCGGCTGCTGGTCGTCGCCTTTACTGCGATTGGACAGAGAATCAGGATCATCAGTGCTCGACGCGCGACCAGCGCTGAAAGGAAGAGATATATGGAGGAAGAGATCGATCGTTTACGTGACCAGGACGATGAGATGCGTCCCGAATACGACTTCAGTGGTGGAGTACGCGGTAAGTACTACGCAGGCCGCGAGGTCGTCTGGGTGCGGCTCGACGAGGAACTGGCGAAGTACTTCCCAACGCCGGAGTCGGTGACCGAGGCGCTGCGAACCATCATGGAACAGCGCGAAGCCGCGAAGCGCTAGCCCGCCACGATCAGCGTACCTTCCTGCCCGTCGAGCGCTTCGCGGAGGTGCTCCACATCCGTGATCATTACGCTCGTGCCGCTGGCGCGGACGAACTGCACCGCGGCGGCGATCTTCGGACCCATCGATCCGGCAGGAAACTGCCCCTCGTCGAAATACTTCTGCGCATCCGTGACCGTCAGGCGATCGACGCTGCGCTGTGTCGGCTTGCCCCAGTCGAGAGCCACCTTCGGTACTCCGGTGAGGATGATGAACAGATCGGCCTTGAGGTCCGCCGCGAGCAAGGCCGAGGCGAAGTCCTTGTCGATGACCGCGTCGATGCCGCGCCACTGGCCGTCGCGGCCGCGCACCACCGGAATCCCTCCGCCGCCGGCGGCGATGATGACGGCCGCGCTGTCGATCATGCGGGTGATCGTGGCGATGTTCAGGATGCGCAGCGGCCGCGGGGAGGGGACGACGTGGCGCCATCCGCGGCCGGCGTCCTCGCGCATCGTCCAGCCGAGGTCGCGCTCCAGGGCCTCGGCGCGATAGCGGGTGAAGAATGGGCCGATGGGCTTGGTCGGCCGCTTGAACGCCGGGTCGGTGGCGTCGACTTCGACCTCGGTCAGAACCGTCGACACTTCTCCCCCCACGCCGATGGCCTCCAGGCGATTGCGAATGGCCTGCTGCAGCATGAAGCCCATCGATCCCTCGGTCTGTGCCACGCAGACGTCGAGGGACTGCGGCGGAATCTTCGTCGACGCCTCCTCGGCCTGGATGAGGATGTTCCCGACCTGCGGCCCGTTGCCGTGGACCACGACCAGCTTGTAGCCGTAGCGAACGATCTCGGCCAGCCAGCGCGCGGCCTGCTTGGCCCGTGCGATCTGCTCTTCCTGGGTGCCGCGGTCCTCGGGACGCAGCAGCGCGTTGCCGCCGAAGGCCACGACGGCCAGTCGCCTCGCTGCCGGTTCGGAGCCTTTTCTGGGCGTCTGCATGTCCGCCTAACTCTCTTCCCGCTCCAGCGGCATGGTCATGCACCGTGGTCCGCCACGAGCCCGCGACAGCTCATGCCCCTGCATCTGCAACGCGTACTTCTTGTCGGTCCAGGTCTCCAGTTCCGCGCGTCCCAGGAGCAGGTCGTCTTCGTAGACGATGTGATAGCCGTGCCGCGCCAGCTCTTCGGCCGTGCGGACATTGCGCTCGTACAACAGGATGACACCCGGCGCGAGGGCAAAAGCGTTGGCGCCGTCGGTCCACTGCTCGCGTTGCTGGTCGACGGCCTTGTCGCCGCCGCAGAAGATCGGCTCGAGATCCATGCCCTTCTTCTTCAGCGCTCTGAGGAGTGAAGGCTGCGCAGCGTAGTGAATCTGCCTTTTGGTCAGGTCGATCGTGGTGACGGTGGCAGCCTGATCGCCGCGGGGCAGGATGCACGGCGGGTAAATCAGGCATTCGTCGCGGTTGATGATCGTGAAGACCGTGTCCAGGTGCATGAACGAACGCTGCTTCGGCAGCTGCACCACGACCATGGTGCGCACCTGGGACGTGGAGGCTTTCAGGGATTCGGCGAGGAGCTCCACGCCGGCCTTGCTGGTGCGCTCGGTGACTCCGACCAGGATGAGGTCGCGTCGCGCCACCAGCACGTCTCCCCCTTCCAGGGTGGGAGCACCCCGCCGGATCGGCCGCTCGGGCGCGGAATCCATGAAGTCGACGTTGATGGTGCCGCGCAAGGCGCTGTGGTGCTCGAAGACGTACTTGGACAGAAGCGCTTCGCGCCTCCGCGCCTGGGTGGCCATTCCGCAGATGACGACTCCGCTGCCGCAGACCACCTGCGGGTCGCGCATGAAGAAGTAGTTCGGCACCGGAAAGAGGTCGAAGGACGGCAGATCGCCACTCCGTTTGCGCTCGATGGGAATGCCGCTGATCAGCACTTCGGCCAGGGCTGCAGGCGGAAGCTCGAGCAGTGTCGCGATCAGGCGCCGGCTGAGCTTGGTGCGCCTGCCGAAGTCGCGCACGATCACGCGCTTGGCGTCATCGTCTTCGAAGATTTCCTCGAGCAGATCCTCGATCTCGATGACCTCGTCCGCCACGAAGCGGATGAGTTGCTGGAAACGGCGATGTTCCTCGCGCGCCACCTGTCCGTAAAGGATGTCGTCGAATAGCAGCTGCGCCATCATCGGCGGGACCATGAGGTCGATTTCGCGACCGGGAAGATGGACGAGCACGCTCTTCAACCTGCCGATTTCGCTCGTCACGTTGAGCTTCATGCGCGGCGCATTCTATCCGACGGGTCGGAAGCAACTGATGACGGGCAGAAGACGATGTGACGCTGCCGGGCGTACTACAATTCGAAGACTGCTCCATGACCCGGCGCTTCACCACTGCGATGATCTTCTCGCTGGCATTGGCCACGGGCGCAGCCGGCTCGACTCGCGTCTCCTTCATGCGGACCATCCCACCGGCTCACCAGCTTCCGGGCGAGCGCGTCACGGTCATCTACGCCATCGGCGACAACGAAGTGGTGCGCACGTTCGTCGACGTGTTCGTCGAGCGCACCAACCGCGATCGTGCCCTGCAGATCGAAGACGCCACCGAGCATGGCAATCACATGGTCGGTGACCATCCCGACAGGCAAATCGTCCGGAGAATCCGGCGGGAGCACCCCGCCGACGTCTATCTGGGCATCAACCACTTCACCTGCGAGTCGACCGAACATGCTGGCGACGTCAGCTCGTACAACGTCGACGGCGTGCGTATCAAGCGTCATCAGGTCTGGGTGGACATGCTCTGCCGGGCCCGCGTCGACGTGCTCGACGCCATGCTGGCCCGGCTGATGAGCTTCGAGGTGCAGGGCGAAGGAACTTCGCAGCGAGTGAGCGAAGTGACCACCGACGATCGCCAGATCGCGGCGCGTCAGGCCGCCCGCTTCGCCGCCATCAGCGCCGCGGAGCTGGTCACTCCGCGGCAGCTCCGCGAGTCGATCGAGCTCGACGAGAGCGCGCCGGCCTTCGACGACTCCCGTCCGCTGCTGGCCGCCGAACGATACTCCGACGTGCGGGCTTTATGGGAAGCGGCGCTGCGCACCAATGGCTCCTCGGCGGCGCTGCATTTCGACCTGGCCGCCGTCTGCGAAGCGCTCGGCGACACCGCCGCGGCCCGCGTTCACTATCTCGCCGCGCAAAGGCTCGCTCCTTCGAACCCGCTTTATCGCTCCGAGCTGGCCATGTTCCGTCGCCGGAGCGAACAGGAAAAAAGATAGCCGCCGGAGAGGGCCGGCGGCTTCGACAGCGGGCGCACCACCACGGCGTCAGCCGCTGATCTGCTTCCCCCCGATGTTGACCTGGATCTGGCGCGGCTTGGCCTCTTCGCGCTTCGGAATCTCGACCTCCAGAACACCATTCACGTAGTTGGCCTTGATCGCGGAGGCGTCTACGCTGCGGGGAAGGTTGAACGTGCGCACGAACGTGCCATAGGCCCGCTCGATGCGGTGGTAGTTACGGTCGTCCTTCCGCTCGAACTGGCGCTCTCCGCTGATGGTCAGAAGACCATCCTCGAAGCTGACCTTGAGGTCCTTCTGGTCGACTCCCGGCACTTCGACCTTCACCAGGATCTTATCGCCCTCTTCGGCCACATCGACCGGAGGGGCCCAGGTGCCGCTCTTCATCGCGTCGTCGATGAACTCGAACCGTCCGAAGAACGGCTCGAAAAAGCGCGCCTGAAGGTTGCGGAGATCTTCGAGAGCATTGTTGCGGGTGAGGAAAGTCATTGTGATCCTCCTGTATTAAATATGAGCACTTCAAGCTCATATTCGTGAACTTCGTACCCATTTTTAATATTCCTGCGCCTATAACACTAAGATATCAGAAAGGGCGGACCTGGAATCTTGGCGCGCCGTCCCTGTTGTAAACGTCTCTTGCTACACGACATGACTGCAGTTGCGCCGGTTGACGAGAGCGAGCTGACCCGCGAGGTCGCCCGACGCCGAACGTTTGCGATCATTTCCCATCCCGACGCCGGCAAGACCACCCTGACCGAAAAGCTCCTTCTCTACGGCGGCGCGATCGACGTCGCGGGCGCCGTCAGAACACGGCGCCAGCAACGCCACGCCACCTCAGACTGGATGGCGATCGAGCAGAGCCGCGGGATCTCGATCACCTCGACTGTGCTGCAGTTCGAATACGACGGCTACTGCCTGAACCTTCTCGACACGCCCGGGCACGAGGACTTCAGCGAGGACACGTACAGGACCCTCGCGGCGACCGACAGCGCAGTGATGGTGCTCGACAGCGCCAAGGGGATCGAGCCTCAGACGAGGAAGCTTTTCGACGTCTGCCGCATGCGGCACATTCCGATCCTCTGCTTCGTGAACAAGCTCGACCATCCCGGCCGCGACCCGTTCGACCTCGTCGACGAGATCGAGCGCGAGCTGAAGGTCGGTGCGGTTCCGATGAACTGGCCGATCGGCAATGGGCCGACGTTCCAGGGGGTCTTCGACCTGCGCAACCGGCAGGTGCTGCGATTCGAACGGACGGAGCACGGCGCCTCGATTGCGCCGGTCGTGGTGAGCGGTCTCGACGATCCTGCGCTCGAGGATGCGGTAGGGCCGCAGGCCTGGAGCGAGTTGCGTGACGGGGCGGAGCTGCTCAGTGGCGCCGGCGCCTCGTTCGACGCCGAGGCGTTCGCGCGAGGCGACTTGATCCCGGTGTTCTTCGGCAGCGCCATCAACAACTTCGGCGTGGAGCCTTTTCTCAGGGCGGTGCTCGAGCTGGCGCCGCCACCTCTGGCTCGCACGGCGCGCGACACCGACGGAAACAGCGAAGCGATCGATCCAGTCTCCGACACCTTCAGCGGCTTCGTCTTCAAGATCCAGGCGAACATGGACAAGCGCCATCGCGATCGGCTGGCTTTCATGCGCGTCTGCTCCGGCGTTTTCGAAAAGGACATGCTCGTCCACCACTCGCGCCTCGGCCGCGAGGTACGGATGACGCGGCCCCACCGGCTTTTCGCACGCGACCGGGAGACGATCGAGCGAGCATTCCCGGGTGACGTGATCGGCTTCGTGAATCCGGGCCTGTTCCGCATCGGCGATGCCGTTTCGTCGGGAGCACCGCTCGAGTTCGAGCCCATCCCGCGCTTCGCCCCCGAGTTCTTCGCCACGCTGCGGGCGAAGGAAGTGACCCGCCAGAAGCAGTTCCAGAAGGGGCTCGCGCAACTCGAGGAAGAAGGCGTCATGCAGGTGCTGACTGTGCACGAAGGCCTCCGAAGCGAACCGATCCTGGCGGTCGTGGGCGAGCTCCAGTTCGACGTCCTCCGCTCGCGGCTCGAAGCCGAGTACAACGTGGAGACCACCATCCAGCAGCTCCCGTACAAGATCGCGCGCTGGGTGGACATCGACGCGCAGTCGGCAGCGAAACTGTCGCTGCCCAGCAAAACCCGCCTCGCGGTCGACACGGCAGGCCGGCCCGTCGTTCTCTTCACTTCGGCATGGGAGCTCGAGCTTGCCCAGAAGGACAATCCGGGTGTGGAGTTCGAGCTGCATTCGTAGCGGACACGATCTCCTGCACCGCGCTGGCGACGACGTTCCTCCCGGAACGATGCTCACCTCGCGACCTCGCGACCCTCCCCTGCGACGATGCGGGCGCTACACTCACGGCGATGTTCGAGCAGCGCGTCATCGTCCAGCGGACCGATCTCGACGAGCGCCGGCACGTCAACAACGTCGTCTACCTGCGATGGGTGCAGGACATCGCCATCGCGCACTGGCGGTTCCTCGCCTCACCTGCCGCCCAGGCGGAGGTTGCCTGGGTCGCTCTTCGCCATGAGATCGACTACCTCGCGCCGGCGTTCCTCGATGACGAGCTTCTGGTGCGGACCTGGGTCGGAGAGGCCGAGGGTCTGTCATTCGAGCGACTGACCGAGGTGCGGCGCGCGGCCGGCGGGACGCTGCTGGCAAAGGCGCGCACGCTCTGGTGCCCGGTCGACGCGCAGAGCGGCCATCCGAAACGCGTCAGCGCCTCCGTTCGCGCGCTGTTCTCGACCGGAGCGGCCAGGAAATCCGCCGACTAAGTGGGATTCCGGCGCAGCAGCACCAGCTCGAACCGTGGCTCCGACCACGTCTTTTCCATCGAGTAATGCGCACGGATCCAGCCGGTTAGGCGCCGGTCGTAGTCGATGCCGAAGCCGCGGTAGCCGAATTCCGCCACGCTTCGCCGAACGAGCGCGATGTGTTGCGGAGGGCGGCGCTCGAGCTCGCTGATGATCGCCTGCTCGACACGCGGATCAGCCGTCTCAGGCGGAATGAACGTGTAGTACGTCAGCGTCGTCGGCGCCCCTGCCAGATAGTTCAGACCGATGCCCTCGGGCATGACGGCGAGCGTGGCGCCCTCGACGCGTGGCAGAAACTCCCGCAGCACTGCCGCCCGTCCGTCGTTGGCGTCGTAGAACGTCCCGCGGATCGTCGTCACCGGAAAGGCCTTCACCGAGTAACGGAGGCGCTGATCCACCATCGACCGCCATCCGAAGAGTGCGAAGACAGCCAGCCAGACTGCGGCGGCGTTCCGGGCATAGACGCCTCTCGCCGGCAGATACGAGAACAGCACATACACGATCAGAAGGTACGCAGGGACGACGAGCACGAATCCGTACCACCACGGCGCCACGTTCAGCGGGATGCGCAGCGTCGAGGCGATCGAAAAAACGGCGAGAGGCAGGAGCAGGTCGCGTCGATCGCGCAGCAGCGCCCACACGAGCGCAATCCACTGAAGCAGACCCCAGGCTCGGAAGAACGAATTGATCGGGATCCCCACTCCCACCACGATGGCGATGCCCAGCGCGATCCAGCGGAAGCTCCGAATCCGCAGCAGCACCACGATGGCGGCGATGGCGACGCACCCGACTCCGACATCGCCGAGACGCGCGGGCCAGCTGGCCGTGCCGGCCACGGTGGCGAAGAAGTGCTGCGCCGCGGCTCCCCGGGTCAGGGACGCGGAAAGAACGTCGTCCCACAGCCACCGCGTGCCGCCGAAGTACAGCAGCGCGGCCGCCATCGTCAGCACGGCGGCCATGACGAATCCCACCGCGTCGCGGATGCGGAAGCGTTTCGCCGCAACCAGGACCGCCATGGTGATCACGACGGCGATTGCATATTCCACCTTGCACCACGACGCGATCAGCGCCGCAGCCACGGCCACGGCGCTCCTGAGGCCTTCCGCGGCCGGTCGATCTTCGCGTCCCGCTGCCGCTGCGAAAAAGAGCAGCAGGAACACCATGCCGATCGTGGCGGCGTAGCTGTAAGGGATCACGAAGTTCGATCCGAACGTCGTCGCTCCCGTGAAGTTCATCGAGAAGAACATCACCACGATCGCCAGCGCTGCCCATCGGCCGGCCACCCGGCGCGCCGTGACGAGCAAAAGAGCCCCCACGGCAAGAGACTGCGCGATGCCGACGAGGGTGAACATCCGCAGGGAGCTGCCGAAAACGCGGACGATGCCGGCGAGCAGATACGGTGTCAGCGGCGGGTACTGGTAGCGAATATCGCGGTAGAGGGTCGCGCCGTGGACGATTCGTTCGGAGATGTAGAGGTCGCGACCGGCGTCGACGATCGGATCGAACCAGCGGTTCCACGACTGCATCAGCGCGACGGCGGCGATGACGGCGGCGATCGCGATCGCGCCGGCATCGAACCGATTCCAGCGCTGCTCCTCCGCGGCCGCCACCTCCGCGCCGTTCACTCGCGCATGGTCTCCGGATCGACGCCCATCTTCACGCACCATTCGCGATAGGCGATCGGCGAGATCTCGGAGGGCTTGATCTCGCTTCGGCCACCCCAGAACACGTTCGTGTACTGCACCGGGATCCCCACGCTCTCGAGGTGCTCGTCGATGGCGCGCTTGTGCGCGAGGATCGTTTCCTTCTCGGTCCCGTGGGCGACGGCCATGATGTTCACGTTGCGGAACTCCTGGCCGCCCTCGCGCCAGTAGCAGTGCGTGAGGATGCGGAACCTTCCGACCTGCTGTCCGGCCTCGATCTCCCGTCCCTTCGGCACAGCCCAGTGGAAAAGCGCGTTGAAGCGCGTGACGCGATCGCCGGTCTGCAGCGGTTTCACGTGCTCGAGAAACGTCGAGAAGCGGCCGATGACACCGCGCTTGTTCAGCGATTCCGCCACTTCGTAGAAGGTTTCCAGCGAGACGCCGGCTTCCTTTGCGCGGTCGCTCCAGAGGTCGCGCCCCACCTCGTCGGCCGTGAGCTCGCGCTTCAGTGCCGTCAGGACGCGCCAGTCGAGATCGGAGAGCTCGACTTTGGCCGTGTCCTTGATCTCCGCCAGCTCGTCGGACTTGCTTCCCGGCTCGATGCTCTTGCGGCGAACGTGGCCGACACCGAGGGCGAAGATGCGGTTCGCCGGCATGACGCGGAAGTGGCCGGAGCCGACGATCCTGGCCAGGAGCTCACAATGCTTCCCGACCGAGTAGCCCTGCGGCACTTTCACGGTCGTCCAGAGGCGGTAGCTCGCGCCCTGTGTGGCGGGGTCCGCGGAACGGATGACGATGTGGCCGGAGAACGGGTCGTCGTTGAACATGAACTCGAACGCCGCTTCGAGCTTCTCGTTCGGCACCTGCCAGGCGACGAGCGCACCTTCCGCCAGATTCGTGGCCATGAGCGTCTGGCGGACGCGGCGGATCGTGCCGGCGCGAAGCATGATCCGTATGCGCTCCATGACCGTCTCTACGTCGACACCGGACAATTTCGCGATCTCACCAAATGGGTCTCGGACGAAGCCGGAGATGCGATCCTCCGAGACCGCCAGAATCTTCGCGTTGACCGGATCGGTGTGGGCAATGGGCGTTTCCGTGCTGGGCGGCATGGGCGAAAGCGTACCATTTCGAGCAGGCGTCATTTGCCGAGGATGCGCTGCGATCACCGGCCGAAAACAGCCACAATTCGCCGCAGGATACGGTCATGACTCGTACGTTCGTTGTCGTTCGAACCCTGGTCGTGGGGAGCGTTTTTCTCTCGATCTGGTTCTTTTGGCTGCCGCTCTGGTTCGCCCGTCTCGAAGGAGTGCCGCTCGAGCCCCGGAACCACTGGGCGTGGCCGATCGTCGCCGTCGGTTTCGCGCTCACCTTCTGGTGCGCGATGGAGTTCGCGCTCCGCGGCCGCGGCACGCCGGCCCCGTTCGATCCGCCGCGGCGGCTCGTCGTCACGGGGCTGTACCGCTGGGTGCGGAATCCCATGTACGTCGGCATGGGCGTGATGCTGATCGGTGAGGCACTGCTGATCCCGCAGATCGCACGGGAGATGGTGGCCCTGATCGCGGTCCTCTGGATTGCCGTGACGCTGATGGTGGTCAAGCATGAAGAACCGGCCTTGCGGCGGACGTTCGGAGACGATTACTCCGAGTATTGCCGTCATGTATCGCGCTGGATTCCGCGGCTGAGGCCGTTTGACAAAGCGGATTCTGCTGCGTAGTCTCGGCGGACCTGGATTGATTTGGGGCTGCTTGCAACCAGGATAAAAAAAGCTAAAGAGCCGGACAGTCGCGAACTTTCGACTCGACCAGCCCCGCAATTCGCGGGGCTTTTCTTTTTGTACCGAGACCGACGATGAGCGAGTAGTCCTGAGTGCCGAGTCCCGAGTCCTGAGTAACCGCACCGCACTCAGGACTCAGGACTCAGGACCAGGAGAAACGGATGGCGCAGACGGACCGTACGAACGAGCTCAAGGAGATTCTCGGCCGCCGCATCCTGGTGCTGGACGGGGCGATGGGCACCATGATCCAGCGGTACAAGCTGGACGAAGCGGCCTATCGCGGCGCGCAATTCGCGAATCATCCCCGCGATCTGAAGGGAGCGAACGACATCCTCTGCCTGACGCGCCCCGAGGTCATCGAAGAGATCCACCGCCAGTACCTCGACGCCGGGGCGGACATTATCGAGACCAACACCTTCAACGCGCAGGCGATCTCGTTTGCCGACTACGCGCTGGAGCCATGGGTCTACGAGGTCAACGCCGCGGCGGCACGGCTGGCGCGTCGCGCCGCGGACACCCGCTCCACGCCGGACCGCCCGCGCTTCGTGGCCGGCTCCCTCGGTCCGACCAATCGCACCGCATCGCTCTCTCCCGACGTCAACAATCCCGCCTTCCGCGCGGTTGCGTTCGACCAGCTCGTCGACGCCTATTACGAGCAGGTGCGCGGCCTCGTCGACGGCGGCGCCGACATCCTGATGCCGGAGACGACCTTCGACACCCTGAACCTCAAGGCCGCACTCTTCGCCATTGAAAAGTATTTCGCTGACAGCGGCACGACGCTGCCGGTGTTCGCCTCGATCACGATCACCGACGCCTCGGGGCGGACTCTGTCGGGGCAGACGGTGGAGGCCTGCTGGATCTCGGTCGCCCACGCTCCGCTTCTGGCAGTGGGCATCAACTGCGCTCTCGGCGCACGCGAGATGCGGCCGCACATCGAGGAGCTGGCCTCGCTCGCGCCCGTGTTCATCTCCTGCTATCCGAACGCCGGCCTGCCCAACGCACTCGGCGAGTACGACGAGACGCCGCTGGCGATGTCCACGCTTCTCCGCGAGTTCGCGTCGAACAACTGGATCAACATCGTGGGCGGCTGCTGCGGCACCACACCCGATCACATCCGTGCCATCGCACAGACCGTGGCCCAGCTTCCTCCGCGCGTTCCGCCACAGATCGAGCCGCACCTGCGCCTCAGCGGCCTCGAGCCGCTCGTGGTCAGGCCCGACTCGAACTTCATCATGGTCGGCGAGCGAACCAACGTCACCGGTTCGCCGAAGTTTGCGCAGCTGGTGAAGGCCGGCGACCTGGAGGGCGCGCTGAGGGTGGCCCGCCAGCAGATCGAAGGGGGCGCGAACATCCTCGACGTCAACATGGACGAGGGCCTTCTCGACTCGGAAAGGGTCATGACCGAGTTCCTCAACCTGGTCGCTTCGGAGCCCGAGATCTCGAAGGTACCGCTCATGATCGACAGCTCGAAATGGTCGGTGCTCGAAGCGGGGCTGAAGTGCGTCCAGGGCAAGGCGGTGGTGAACTCGATCTCGCTGAAGGAGGGTGAGGCCCAGTTCCGCGACCATGCCCGGCTGGCGAAGCGCTACGGCGCCGCGGTGGTGGTCATGGCCTTCGACGAACAGGGGCAGGCCGAGAGCGTCGAGCGAAAGGTCGCCGTCGCCTCGCGGGCTTACCGCATCCTGGTCGAGGAGGTCGGCTTCGACCCGACCGACATCATCTTCGATCCGAACGTCCTCACCGTGGCTACGGGCATCGAGGAGCACAGCAACTACGGTGTGGCTTTCATCGAGGCGGTACGCCAGCTGCGTCAGAAGTTTCCATTGGCCAACGCCTCGGGTGGCGTGAGCAACGTCTCCTTCTCCTTTCGCGGCAACAAGGTCGTCCGCGAGGCCATGCACGCCGCGTTTCTGTACCACGCCATTCATGCCGGACTGACGATGGGCATCGTCAACGCCGGACAGCTGGCGATCTACGAAGAGATTCCGAAGGACCTTCTCGGGCTCGTCGAAGACGTTCTCCTCAACCACCGTCCGGACGCCACCGAGCGCCTGCTCAATTTCGCCGATTCGGTGAAACAGGGGCCAAAGATCGAGAAGGAAGAAGAGGCCTGGCGGAGCGGCACGGTCCAGGAGAGGCTGTCGCATTCGCTGGTCAAGGGAATCGTCGATCACCTCGAGCGCGATCTCGAAGAGGCGCGCACGCAGTATCCGAGCGCCCTGTCGATCATCGAAGGCCCGCTGATGGACGGGATGAACGTGGTCGGGAACCTCTTCGGCTCCGGAAAGATGTTCCTGCCTCAGGTCGTCAAGAGCGCTCGGGTGATGAAGAAGGCCGTGGCCTGGCTGCTGCCGTTCATGGAGGCGGAAAAGGCGCTGGCAGGCGATCAGTCGAAGCGCGGGAAGATCCTGATGGCGACCGTCAAAGGCGACGTCCACGACATCGGCAAGAACATCGTCGGCGTGGTCCTGGGCTGCAACAACTACGACGTCATCGATCTCGGCGTCATGGTTCCGGCCGACAAGATCATCGATACCGCGGTACGGGAAAACGCGGACATCATCGGGCTGTCGGGACTGATCACGCCATCGCTCGACGAGATGGTCCACGTGGCGCGGGAGATGGAGCGGCGGGGGATCCACAAGCCGCTGATGATCGGGGGGGCCACGACTTCGAAGCTGCACACGGCGGTGAAAATCGCGCCGGCCTATTCGAAGCCGACCGTGCACGTGCTCGACGCCTCGCGCGCGGTCGGTGTCGTGTCATCGCTCCTGAGCAGCGAAAAGCGCGACGAGTTTGCGGCTCGCGTCCGGAATGAATACGACTCTCTCCGCCAGTCGCAGAAAGCGCGCGCCGACGATCGCGTGCTGCTGACGATCGAGGAGGCCCGCCGCCGCAAGCCGGCGCTGGACTATGCGCCGCCTCGCCCCTCGTTCATCGGCGTGCGCACGTTCCAGGACGTTCCCCTGGAGAAGATCGAGCCCTTCATCGACTGGAGCCCGTTCTTCTCCACATGGGAGCTGCGCGGACGCTTTCCCGAAATTCTCGGTGATCCGCGGGCGAAGGCGCTTTACGACGATGCCCGCAAGCTGCTCGCGGAGATCATCGACAACCGGCTGCTTCGGGCCCGGGCCGTGTGCGCGATCTGGCCCGCGAACAGCACCGGCGACGACATCGAGATCTATCGCGACGAGAGCCGGCGCGAAGTGCTGGCTCGGTTCCGCACCCTGCGTCAGCAGCAGCAGACTACGACCGGCAGGAACCTGGCCCTCGCCGATTTCGTCGCCCCGAAGGAGAGCGGGATCGCCGATTACGTCGGCGGTTTCGCCGTGACCGCGGGGATCGGCGTGGACGAGGTCGTGGCGCGTTTCCAGCGCGACCACGACGACTACAACTCCATCACCGCGAAAGCCCTCGCCGACCGGCTGGCCGAGGCGCTTGCAGAGATGATTCACCGCGAGACCCGCCTGGCCTGGTACGCGCCGGAAGAGAACCTCTCACACGACGAGCTGGTGGCCGAGAAGTATCGCGGCATCCGCCCCGCAGCGGGGTACCCGGCCAGCCCGGATCATACGGAGAAGCGGACGCTGTTCGAGTTGTTAGGCGCAGAGAAGGTCGGGATCGAGCTCACCGAATCGTGCGCCATGCTGCCGGCCGCGTCGGTCAGCGGGCTCTACTTCGCCCATCCCGAAGCGCATTACTTCGCCGTCGGCAAGATCGGGAAGGACCAGGTCGCCGATTACCACGTGCGCAAGGACATGCCGCTGCCGATCGTCGAACGATGGCTCGGACCAAACCTGGCGTACGAGCCCGAGGGGACGAGTGGCGACCGGTGCGCATGCGGGAGAGAGCATGCCGGCGCGGTGAAGGCGTAGGGCTCGTCGCTCTGAGCCGGCCGGTGTGGGGCAGGCTTTCCAGCCTGCCCTCCTTGGCGGGCTGGAAAGCCCGCCACACACGCGCGGTCGGGTGCGTAGCGCGGCGAAGAGTCTCCAGTCTGACAAATCGTCCCGGTAAGAGACTCTTCGCCGCGCTCCACCGCTACCGCCCGTCCACCGCCCCCGCGGTTGCGCCGGCTCAGAGTGACGGGGACTGCGGTTGCGCTCAGAGTGACGGGGAGTGGTGCGCCTCAGGATAGTGGTGCGCGCTTCGTCCGCTCGGAATGACAGCTGGATGACAGCTACTGGATGCGCCCCATCACCTGCGATACGGTCACGTTCTGGAACGCACCCGAGGCCGTGGCAAACTGAGTGCGGAGCTGCAGGGCCACCGCGCCGTTTGCGCCGGCAACCGACGTCGTGGCGAACGCGGGAATCCACAGGTCGAACGCCTCGGTCGCTCCCGGTGCGACCACCAGGTCATAGGGCTTCGAAGTCGGCTGGACGTTGTAGGCGCCGGTGCCCATCGACCTGATGTCCACGCGCTTCAACGTGATCGGGATCTGCGCCGTATTCGTGACGGTCATCCGGTACTGCACCGGCATCCCACCGGTGACCTGCTCGGCCACCAGGGGCACCGACGACAGCTGTTCGATCGCGACCTCCGGCTGGGCGATATCCACCTTCCTGTTGTTGTTCTGCGAGGCACACGCGCCGACGAGCAACATTGAGACAATGGCCATGGTCGCTTTCATACGTTTCTCCAAATGAAAATGGGAGCGGTCGCCCGCTCCCAAAGTACAACAGCGCCGATGAGGAGTGTTACTTCAGGTACTTCATCATCTCCTTGGCTGTTGCAGCATCTTTACCGTTCGGCTCGACCTCGAGGTACTTCTGCAGTGTGGCCTTGGCCTGGTCGTTCTTGCCGGTGCGCACATAGACCATGCCCAGCTCGTAATAGGCCTGTCCGAACTTCGGGTCCACGGCGATGGCCTGCTTCAGCAGTGGTTCCGCTTCGCCATCCTTGCCGGCATTGATGAGCCTGGCAGCGTCGTTGAACAGCGAATGCGAGTCAGCGGGCAGCTTGGCCTTGAACTCCGCGGCCTTGGCCTGGTCGCCGGTCGCCTTGTAGGACTCGTAGAGCACGGCGTTCATGTCCATGTCTTCGGAATCGATGGCCAAAGTCTTGTTCGCGGCGTCGATCGCCTTCGCATAGTCCTTGGCACGAAGGTAGAGCCGCGCCAGCGCCGACCAGCCGGCCGCGAGATCGGGCTTCATCTTGACGGCCTCTTCCAGCTTGGCGATGGCCTCGGCGTCCTTCCCCCCGTTTGCGAGGGCGGCGCCCTCGTTATAGGCGACGACGGCGGGGTCGGCCGCCGCTTTCAGAGCCTCGCCGGAAGGCGTTGATGTCCCGGGCGAGAGCTCGAAATCACGGACGTTGGGCTCGGGTGCGAGCTTCAGCTTCATCGTCTCTTCGTACGGAGCATGACCCGGAGCGGAGACCGTGAACACGTACTTGATGGTCCCGTCGAGCAGGAAGATCGCGTAGCCGCCTTCCTTGTCGGACTTGTATTCCTGCTTGAAGTTCTTCCCGCTGCCGGCTGCGGAGACGACCAGGATGGTCGCATCTGTCAGGGGGGCTTTGGTCACTGAATCGAGAATCTTGCCTGTGATCCGCGCTTCGCCGACCGCGAAAAGGTTCGTCGCGACGGCGGCGCAGAGCAACAGCGATAGCGCGAGGGATCTCCGCATCGTAGTCTCCTGTTGTCTGTAAAGTCTGACTCCGTAAACGGAACGGCGCAGGCCGTCATTCCGAATCTCACCCATCGTCAATCGCAGCGACAGCGGGCTAAAGCACGCGGATCACGAGCCGTTGTGACGCCCCTCACTCTGGCCGAAACTGAGGTACGTCTGGTCCTTCAGCCCGCGCTCGTAGTCCTGCAGCAGGCGCATCCCTTCGCTCGGTTTGAGGCGATCCTCCTTGATGGCCGGATCGATCTGCGCCTTCATGCGCTTCTCGAGATCGCGCCAGTCGTACTGGGTCATGGCCAGCACTTCGCCGATCGACTGACCGGGGATCTCCTCCTCGATGTAGAAGCCGCTCTCCTCATCTTCGTCGATGAAGACGTGAACCTCGTTGACGCGGCCGAAGAGGTTGTGGATGTCGCCCATGATGTCCTGATAGGCGCCGGTGAGGAAGATGCCGAGGTAGTAGGGCTCGTCGTTGCGGATCTCGTGGAGGGGAAGCGTGTCGCGCACGTCATTGAGGTCGATGTACTTCGAGACCTTTCCGTCGGAGTCGCAGGTGATGTCGACGAGGGTGGACTCGAGCTGCGGGCGCTCGTTGAGGCGGTGGATCGGCGCGATGGGGAACAGCTGGCCCAGCGACCAGTGATCGAGCAGCGACTGGAACACCGAGAAATTGCAGATGTGCTGATCGGCCAGTTCGATCTTGAGGTTCTTGAGGTCCTCGGGGACTTCTTCCGGGTCGATGCGCTGTGAGACGAGCGCGATGCGCTCCGCGATTTCCCAGTAGAGCGACTCCACGCGCGCCTTGACGTCGAGCGTCAGCAGGCCGTACTCGAACATCGTCTGGGCCTGCTCCTTGATCTGCTGCAGGTCGTGCCAGGCCTCGGCCAGATTCTCTTCGTTGAGGCGCTGGTCGATCTCGATGGCCTCGCGGATCAGCTTGTGGTCGGTGGACTTGATCTCGCGTGGCTCGAGCGGCGTTTTCTCGATGGCGCCGAAGGCCTGTACGACCAGTACGGAGTGGTGAGCGACGATGGCCCGGCCCGATTCCGAAACGATGTTCGGGTGCGGCACCTTCTCGTCCTCGCAGACGTCGAGGATGTTGTAAACGACGTCCGCGGCGTACTCCTCGACCGAGTAGTTCATCGAGGAATGGAACGTGGAGCGCGAGCCGTCGTAGTCGATGGCCAGCCCGCCGCCGACGTCGAGGTACTCCAGCGGGTGCCCCTCCTTGTAGAGCTTGGCGTAGTACATCGCCGCTTCGCGCACGGCGCGTTTGATGGTGAGGATGTCGGGGATCTGGGATCCGATGTGGAAATGGAGCAGCTTGAAGGCCGACTCCATGTTCGCTTCGCGGAGGATGGCGATGCCCTCGAGGATCTCGGCGGTGGAGAGGCCGAACTTGGCGTGCTCACCGCCGGAGGTGGCCCACTTGCCCGAGCCCTTGGAGAGCAGCCTCACCCGGATGCCGATCAGCGGCTGCACGTTCATCTCCGTGGCGATGCGGGCGATGGAGCGCAGCTCGGAGAGCTTCTCCGCAACGACGATGACCTTCTTGCCCAGCTTGCGGCCGAGCATGGCCATGCGGATGTAGGTGTCGTCCTTGTAGCCGTTGCAGATGATCAGCGATTCGGGGTCGCTATGCATGGCCAGACCGGCGAAGATCTCCGGCTTCGATCCAACCTCCAGGCCATAGTTGAACGGCTTGCCGGCGTCGAGGATCTCCTCGACGACCTCGCGCAGCTGGTTGACCTTGATGGGAAAGACGCCGCGGTAGACGCCGCGGTAGTTGTTGTCGGCGATGGCGCGATTGAAGGCGTTGTTGAGGGTCTCCACGCGATGGCGGAGCAGGTCCTGGAAGCGGATCAGCAGAGGTGCGGCCAGATTGAGAGCCTGGGCTTCGCGCAGGACGTCGATGATGGGCACCGGGATAGCCCGCTCCTGCAGCGGCGAAACCGTCATATCTCCATGTGCATTGATATCAAAGAATCCCGCTCCCCAGCGGTCGATCATGTAGAGCGCGATCGCGTCTTCGAGGCCCCATTCCTGCTGTTGCTGCTGAGCGACGATCTCCTCGGCTGGCGTGGTCAACTCGGGCTTTGCGCCTCCTGGCGAGAAGAATAGAACAACATCGTCCCCCGGGTACTGGCGAATCGAGCTCCCGGCCGGATGACAGATGGCAGACCGGACCTCGCTGCGGTCTGCGGTCCGCGGTCTGCGGTCTGCCGTCCGGTCACCGGATCTGCTTGGTCACCACGCGGCCCGGCGGCGTGTCGTGCGTGAACATCTCCAGCGCGGCGCGGACGACCTTGCGATGGAAGGCGCGATCGCCGGCGCGACCCACCACGCGACCGATGGCGGTGCCGTCCCAGGTCATGGCCCGGGGCGGACGGACCGACTCCGTCGCGGCCGGCGACGCCGAGATGATCAGGGTCGGGATTCCGCGAGCCTCGATCTCACGGGCCAGGTTCGCGATCGAGCGGTGGCACGTCTCCGGACATCCCGCGGTGAGCAGGACCAGTTTGGCCTTCGAGCGCTCGACCTTGTCGGCGATCTCAGGGAAGGTCGTCTCGTACAGCTCGCGCAGGCGTGTCGTAAACCCGTAGCTGAAGTTGTTGTCGTTGACCCCGCCGATGAACCCTTCCCCGGCGAGCTCGCGCAGCGTGTCGATCGGAAAGACGATGTTCGGGTCCGCGTCTGCTTCGCCGTGGTCGTAATGATGGTGGGCAATGCGGAGCGACGACGCCTCGGTGCTCCCGGGAATCAGGCGATAGGTGATGTCGCCGGGATCTTCGGTCGGAAAGGGCTCGTGTTCCGGCAGAAAGACACCGGCGGCGGAGACGAGTGCCACGACGGCCGAGGCCAGATCGCGATCGTACGGCGTGAACGGAACACAGCGGCGGGCGATGGTCAACATTGTTGGAAGTCTATCGCGAGCGGAGAGTCCGATCCGGTTACGCGGTTGCGCATGTTCCGGACAAGCACCGCGGAACTCGCAACCCCGCAGCCGCGCAACCGAAAAATACGGGCCCGTGGACGGCCCGTCTCCGCCGTGACTCACTGAAGATCGCGAAGGACCTCGATCAACTGCGCGTTTTCGGGCGCCTCGCCGATGTCGTGTACGTCGATGTAGCGGACGATGCCCTGCTTATCGACGATCACGATGGCGCGCTCGCAGATGCCCTTGTCCTCTTTCCAGACTCCGTACTTCTTCGAGACCTCTCCCTTCGGATGGAAGTCCGCAAGGAGCGGATATCTCGTGATTCCCCCGATCGATTTCGCAAATGCTGTGTGACTCGGAACGCTGTCGACTGAAATGCCCACGACCTGGGCATCATACCGGTCGAAGTCGGCATACTCCGCTTCGTAGCCCGGCATTTGAACGGTTCACACCGGTGTCCAGTCGAGTGGATAGAAGACCAGGACGACGTTCTTCTTTCCCTTGACCTCACTGAGCCTGAACTTCTCGTCATTGCGGTGGCCCGGAAGCTCGAAATCGGGAGCCTTGTCTCCGACTTTGAGCGTCTGGGTGCGATCCGCAGTGGATGTTCGTCCGAAAGAAACCATGGATCGATCTCCCTTCGCCCCTCGAAATTACTTCGGCAGAGTCCACGTCCGCCGAGCGCGTGATTTTAGTGAAGACCAGCGGCCGGTCAGTGGCGGCGGGACACGTGAACGTGTGTCGCAGTGGCCGTCGTGGCGGTGCCAGGCGCCTCGGCCGTCGAGGTCGTCTGAGTCGTTTCCGACGACGTCGTCGTGCCAGTGTGGGATTCCACTTCCCGTCCGGCGTTCTTCAAGGCACTGCCCGCACGCTGCGCCGCCTCCCCTGCTTCCCGCTTGAACTTCTGCGCTGCTGCCGCTGCCTGGACTTTCGCCTTCTCGGCGGCGGCTTTCGCCTGCGGCGTCGGCGCGACGACCTTGTACGTGTCCTTCCCGGTTTTCTCGACCTTGCACGAGCAGAGCACGACCATGCAGGCGAGGACGAGCAGACGCTTCATCGTGAACCTCCGACAGGCTGAGAGCCTGTGCTCGATTGGCAGGCTGCGAGCCTGCCCGCCATGACCTAGCAATTGACGAGCCCGTCCGAAAGATTTGCGGCGGCAAGCGTGTTCTTCAGGAACCATGGAACAACCGGATCGACTGATCCAGGGAATGGCCGGAACGGGCGATTTCCGGATCATCGCCGCCCAGACGACGCTGACCGTCGAGACCGCTCGCGAGATTCTCGACCTCGCTCCCGTCGCTGCGGACGCCCTTGGCCGTGCCCTGACGGGATCGCTTCTTCTGGCGCGGCTGCTCAACAAGGACGCTCGGAACCAGTACGTCACCCTTCGATTCGACGGTGACGGGCCGCTGGGCACGATGATCGCCGAAGGCACGGTGGCCGGCGGCGCGCGCGGCTACGTAGCCAATCCGGTGCCGCCGGATCCGAGCCTCAAAGTCGGACAGGCCATCGGCCGGGGCATGCTGACCGTGGTCCGCGGCATGCTGCCCGCGGGCAAGCCGTACACGTCACAGGTCACGCTCACCGGCAGCGGCGTAGCCCAGGAGCTCACGCGTTATCTGATGCGTTCCGAGCAGATCGCCTCGGCCGTCCTGCTGGGTGTCATGAACCGCCGCGACGGCGTGGCTGCGGCGGGCGGAATCGTCATCCAGGCTTTTCCGCATACCGAGGAAGCGGCCATTGCCGCGGTCGAAAAACGGATCCGGGAAGCGCCGCCACTGAGCACGCTTCTCGAGAAGCTGCCGATCGAGGACGTCGTGGCCCAGGTCCTCCGGGGAATGGACTACAAGCAGATCGATTCGAGCTTCGACGTGCCGCTGGAGTATCGCTGCTCGTGCAGCCGGGAACGCGCTCTTGCTCCGCTGGTTCTCTTCTCACGGGAGGAGCTGCAGGAAATGATCGACGAGGGCGGCTCCGAAGTGAAGTGCGAATTCTGCGGCCGCAGGTACACGTTCAGCCGCGAGGACCTGCTGACCCTGACCGCGACCCACGAGGCCTGAATCGTCTCCCGCGCCGACATCGCGTATCCTTTTGCGTCCCCATGAAGAGCGTCATCACCGGTACAGGCATCGGCATCCCGCGGAACGTCGTGAAAAACGACGCGCTGACGGAGTTGATGGACACCACCGACGAGTGGATACGGACGCGCAGCGGAGTCGAGCAGCGATGTTATGCGGATCCGGGCCAGGGATCGGCGGAGCTCGGCGCGATTGCCGCCGCGAACGCGCTCGGCGTTGCCGAGCGAACCACCTCCGACATCGAAGCGATCATCTTCGCCACGATGACGCCCAACTACTTCTTTCCCGGGAACGGCCCTGTGCTGCAGGCCAAGATGGGATTCGGTGAGATTCCGACCTACGACATCCGCCAGCAGTGCTCCGGGTTCCTCTATGGCCTCGATCTGGCCGACTCGCTCCTGAAGAGCGGCAAGTACAGACGCATCCTGCTGGTCGGCGCGGAGGTGCACACGCCGTTCATGCCGTGGCAGAACGGCTGGGACGCGACCATCGGGCTTTCCGACCGGCGCGTCACGGCCGAGGAGTACGCCGCGAACACAGCCATTCGCGACCGGACGGTCCTGTTCGGAGATGGTGCGGGAGCGGCAGTCGTCGAAGCCGTGGAGGACGGTGAGCGCGGGTATCTCGGCGCGAAACTCTTCACCGATGGATCGAACATCGAAGCGCTTTACGTCCCCGGCGTCGGCTTCCGCCATCGGCCCTATGTCACGGCCCGGCAGATCGAAGAATCGCTCTCGATTCCGAAGATGGAAGGCCGCTCGGTCTTCAAGGAAGCCGTTTTACGCATGCCGATGGCAGTGCGGGCCGTCTGCGCCGCAGCGAGCGTCGACGTCGACGACATCGACGTGCTCCTGATTCATCAGGCCAATCTGCGCATCGTGGAGGCCGTCGCCAGGCAGCTCGGTTTCGCTCCGGAAAAGGTCCCGCACAACATCGAGCGGTACGGGAACACGACCGCCGGAACGCTGCCGATTCTCTTTCACGAGTGCGTGGGCGACGGCCGCATTCGGCCCGGCATGCTGGTCTGCTTCACGGCTCTCGGATCGGGGCTGCACTGGGGCGCGTCGCTCTACCGGGCCTGACCGGTCGCGCTCAGTCCGCCAGGTACTTCTCCATGAGCCGCGCGTTTTCACTCATCGCCCGGATCTCCACCCAATAGGCGCGGCCGTACATCACCAGGGTGGTGAAGGCCAGGATGAGGTGCATCCAGCGCGGCGTCTTGCCGAGAGCCACGCCGCCGCCGGTGATGAAGGTGACCATCAGGATGAGGATCGAGTACATGGCCGCGGGAAAGACGCGCGACTTGAAGACGCGCGTCCGCTGAACGACCGCCGCCTCGTCCGCCGCGCCTTTCACCTTCTCCTTGATCTCTTTTCCCGAGCCGATGAAGAAGAACATCGTCATCGATTGCGAGAACAGACCGACGAGCATCGTGACCAGCGCTGCCAGGACGTGCTGGGCCGCATGAGCCGGCGAGGCCAGAAAACCCATCGTGATCGTGGCGATGAGACCGGCGATCGTCAGCAGCGTCGTGATGAGGAGGAACTGGGCCACGGCGGGATTATACGGACAGGACCGCAGACTGCAGACCGCAGACTGCAGACCGCAGACCGCAGACCGCAGACCGCAGACTGCAGACCGCAGACCGCAGACCGCAGACCGCAGACCGCAGACCGCAGACCGCAGACCGCAGACCGCAGACCGCAGAGGATTTCTTGCGGAGAGGTTCGATCTCGCAACATCGAAAGGAATTGAGCGGCCGATTGCCACTTCGTTCCACTTCAAAGCGGCGATCTGCGGTCCGCGGTCTGCGGTCCACACCTCTGCTACACTCCCGCGCCGTGGCCGGAAAGAGCAGTTATCGCGATTCGGGCGTCAACATCGATGCGCAGGACGAGGCGCTGCGCGAGGTGCGGCGCATCGCCCGCGGCACGTTCACACCCAACGTGATCTCCGAGATCGGCCTGTTCGGCGGCCTGTTCCGTGCCTCGTTCGAAGGGGTCGACAAGCCGGTGCTGGTCTCCTCGACTGACGGCGTGGGAACCAAGATCCGCGTCGCGCAGGCGATGCGGATTCACGATACGGTCGGCTACGACCTGGTCTGCCACTGCGTCAACGACATCCTCGTGCAGGGTGCGCGGCCGCTCTTCTTTCTCGACTACTACGCCACCGGAAAGCTCAAGCCTCCGGTCATGACCGACGTCGTGCGGGGCATGGGCCGCGCCTGCAGCGAGAACGGCTGCGCGCTCATCGGCGGCGAGACCGCGGAGATGCCGGGCTTCTACGGCGACGACGATTACGACATCGCCGGATTCATCGTCGGCGTCGTCGACGAGCCGAAACTCATCGACGGCAAGCAGGTGCGCGAAGGGGACGTCCTTCTGGGGCTTCCTTCGGTCGGACTGCACACCAACGGCTATTCGCTGGCGCGGCGCATCCTGTTCGAGAAGCTCGGGCACGACCATCAGACCATCCTGCCGCGGATCGGCGGAAAGATCGGCGAGGTGCTGCTCGCGCCTCACATCTCGTACCTCGCACCGCTCATGCCGCTCGTCGACGACCACGCCTTCCACGCGCTGGCTCACATCACCGGCGGCGGGCTGACCGACAATGTCCCGCGCGTTCTTCCCGACTCACTCGACGCGGTGGTCAAGCTCGGTTCGTGGCCGGTGCTGCCGATCTTCAAGTACCTCTTCGAGCACGGAGAGGTGGAGGCTGCGGAGATGCTCCGAGTCTTCAACATGGGAATCGGAATGGTCCTGATCGCAGCGCCGGAGAAGGTGGATGCGATCTCGAAGCATTTCGTGCGGATCGGCCAGAAGTTCTTCTTCATCGGAAACGTCGTGAAGGGAACGGGCAAAGTGCGGTATGACGTGCCCCCCAGCGGCTACGCATCGTGGATCGAATGACCGCCGGATAAGTCCTGAGTGCTGAGTGCTGAGTCCTGAGTACCCAACCGGGGACCAGGTCCTCAGGACTCAGGTGTCAGGACTCAGCACTCAGGACTTTGTAAATGCGACTAGCGATCCTGCTCTCGGGCCGCGGCTCGAATTTCGCCGCAATCCACGAAGCCGTCGACGGTGGCGTTCTCGACGCGGAGATCGTCTGCGTGATCTCCAACCGGCCGAACGCACCAGGGATCGAGCGCGCCCGGCAGTGGGGCCACGCGGCGCACGTGATCGACCATCGCGCCTTCCCGAGCCGCGCCGCACACGAAGAAGCGGTGCTGCGTGTTCTCGATGATGCCCGACCCGACTTCATCGCCCTGGCAGGCTACATGCGGCTGCTCAGCCCCGACTTCGTGGCGCGCTTCCGGAATCGGATCGTGAACATCCATCCGTCACTTCTGCCTTCATTTCCGGGTGTCGACGCACAGGCTCAAGCCCTCGCCTACGGAGTGAAGGTGTCGGGGTGCACGGTTCACCTGGTCGACGAAAATCTCGATGCCGGGCCGATCCTCGTGCAGCGCACCGTCGACGTTCACGACGCCGACACGGCGGACTCTCTGGCCGCACGGATTCTTCACGAGGAGCACATCGCCTATGTCGAAGCGCTCGTCAGACTCTCGCGTGGCGGATACCGCGTCGAAGGACGGCGCGTGATCTTCAGCGGGTAGCGCCGGCGCCTCAAAACGGCCAGAACTTCCTCCACCAGGGAGTCTCCTCGACGGCCGCTCCGGCCACGGCCAGCACCTTGGCAATGGTCTGGCCGTTCTGCTCCACCAGGATCGTCCCGACCGGTTGGCCGACGCGCACCGGAGCGGTGACGGAGCCGCCCCGGAAAACGACTTTGACCGAGCTCTGCTCGCCACGCTTGACCAGCGCTCGGGCATCGCCCGCCGCGACCGCCCGAACGGTGGCCTCACGGCCGTTGTTGACCGCAGCCTGCCCGACCGCCGTGCCTTTCTTCACCACGGGCGTGAAGATGTAACTGGCGAAGGCATTCGACATCAGGCGCGAGGCGATCCCGAACGAGCTCTGCGGACCGACGGCAGTCTTCGCCCCCATCACGACGGCAATGAGCTCCATGTCGCCCTGCTTGGCGGATGCGGTCACGCAGTATCCGGCCGGCGTGGAGTAACCGGTCTTGATGCCCGTGGCCGCTGGGTAGTAGTCCCTCTTCTTCGGATTGATCAGGTGATTCGGATTCGTGATGCCCGACGTGAATGTTCCGTTGGAGAAGGCCATCCACGGCGTCGCCGCGTACTGCCGCATGAGCGGGTACTTCATCAGCTCCATCCCCACGATGGCGAGATCGTGGGCGCTCTGCATGTCGATCGCTTTGGGGTCTTTCGAATTCGGCAGGCCGTGCGGATCGTAGAAATGCGATTGCGTCAGGCCCATCTGCTTCGCGCGGACATTCATGATCTCGGCGAAGTTCTGCTCGGATCCCGCGATCTTCTCGGCGATGGCCGTGGCGGCGTCGTTGGCCGACTGGATCATCGTCGCTGCCAGCAGTGTCTGCACCGGCCAGACCTGCCCTTCTTTGAGGTAGATGCGCGACCCACCCATGTGGCTGACGAAGGCCGACACGGTCACCGGCGTATCCAGCTTCAGACGGCCGTCGCGGATCTCTTCCATGGCGATGAGGCAGGTCATCATCTTGGCCATGGAGGCCGTGGGAAGCATCAGGTTCGAGTTCTCGGCGAAGAGCACGCGCTTGGCGTTCGGCTCCAGGACGAACGCAGCGGTATATCCCTTCCCTGTGGTGTCGACCGACGCGCCCTTGGCCGTTCCCGTCCCCTCTTCCTCCTGCCCGAACACGGGAATCGACACGGCAAGAGACAACGCCACCAGAACAGACATCCAACGCTTCATGAGCACAAACTCCTCTTTTCTTGAGGTTCCCGGATGTCAGCTGTTGGCTCCTGGACTTCGTGAGTCCCGGGAGCCAAGAGCGCACCGCCAGGAGCTTCAATTGGGGGCCGCCACTGCACGCGGCATACCACGGCTGAGGCAGGATTTCCCCTAATTCCGCGCTCGCCCCTTGTTCTTGGCGGAGCGAGACGTGCGTGGTATCGAACTGATCACCGTCCAGTCGTGCTTGTGCACGGTGACCGGCTCCTTCGCTTTGGGCCAGAGGTCGATGGGAATGTAGTAATAGCCGTCGCCGAGGACGCGCGACTTGATGGCCAGGTCGCGCATGCTCTTGCACAGTCCCTTTTTGCCGCGGATCGCCCTTCGCTCCACGACGACACCGGTCGATTCGCCAACTCCGTCGAAGATGCTGATCTCCGCGCACAAAGAGTTCACCAACGTCATCGCGGCAACTCCAGGATGCCTGTAACTGTCATTTGCACACCCATCCGACGAACCTCCGAAGCAAATTCTGTGCGCGTGCCGAGCACGTCCTTTCAGTGGAGTGGTTTGCGGCGGCGCTCAGCCGCGCCGAAGTCCTGGATTGGAGAACCGGGAACGCCGCACAGCCGACGCCTCCTTTGACTCAGTTCCGCATCGGCGTCACTGACAGCCTCGCACTACAATCCTCAAATGGCCGAAGCGCAGCCGGAAAAGCCCTCCCGCACACGCACCGTGTTCCGCGAAGCGGTGGCCATCATCTGGCGTGCGCGCTCTCGCCTCCTCCTCGGTCTCCCTCTGATGCTGGTGAACCGCCTCTCCGGTCTCGTGCTCCCCTGGGTCACCAAGTACCTGATCGACGACGTCATCGCCAGGGGCAACCAGCAGATGTTGTGGAAGCTCGTCGCTGCCGGCGGCGCCGCAGCAGTCGTCTCTTCCTCCACTGACTACTCACTCGCCCAGATCCTCGGCATCGCCGCCCAGCGCTCGATTACCAATCTACGCATCCGGCTCCAGCGGCACGTGCAGCGTCTTCCCGTTTCCTATTTCGACTCGACGAAGACCGGCGTGCTGGTGGCGCGCGTCATGAACGACGCCGAAGGCATCCGCAATCTGGTCGGCACCGGTCTCGTGCAGATGTTCGGCGGAGTGGTGACGGCCAGCATCGCCATCTCCATCCTCTTCTACTTCAGCGCCCGGCTGGCCTCGATCATCCTCGGCGTGGTGGTGGTCTTCATGGTCATCCTCTACTACGCCTTCAATACCGTGCGGCCGATCTTCAAGAAACGCAGCGAGCTCAATGCGGCCATCACCGGACGGCTCAACGAGAACTTCTCGGGAATCCGTGTGGTGAAAGCCTATCGTGCGGAGCGGCGGGAGTCCCGCGTATTCGCCCACAGCGCGCACGATCTTTTCCGCAACGTCATGGCCACGATGCGCACGATCTCGGGAGTCGGTGCGCTGACCTCGCTGCTCACCGGCATCGTCGGCATCGCCGTGCTGATCGTCGGCGGCCGCGAGGTCATCGCCGGCCGGATGACGCTCGGCAGCCTCGTCTCCTTCACGCTATTCCTCGGATTCGTCGTCGTGCCGATCGTGCAGATCGTGTCGATCGGCACGCAGTTGTCGGAAGCGTTCGCCGGGTTGGAGCGGATGCGCGAGATCCTTTCGGAGCCGACCGAGGATGCCGCAGACGCATCGCGGGCGAAGGTCGAGACGATTCACGGCGATGTCGAATTCCGCGATGTCACGTTCGAATACAGTGCCGGGATTCCGGTCCTGCACGAGGTCAGCCTCACGGCGGCCGCCGGACAATCGATCGCACTCGTCGGTCCGTCGGGCTCGGGCAAGAGCACGCTGGTCTCTCTCGTCGCGGCCTTCCACAAGCCGACGAGTGGAACCATCTACGTCGACGGACGCGACATGGCCACGCTGCGCCTGGCCGACTACCGCAGCCATCTGGGGATCGTGCCGCAGGATTCGTTCCTCTTCGCCGACACGATCTACGCGAACATCGCGCTCGGGAATCCCCACGCCGGGCGCGAGGACGTGATTCGCGCGGCGCACATCGCCCACGTCGACGAATTCGCGGATTCGTTCGTGGACGGTTACGACACGGTGGTCGGAGAGCGTGGCGTGAAACTCTCCGGCGGGCAGAAACAGAGAGTGGCCATCGCCAGGGCCATCGTCGCCGATCCGCGCATCCTCATCCTCGACGAGGCCACCTCCTCGCTCGACAGCGAGAGCGAATCCCTCATTCAGGACGGCCTGAACTCGCTGATGAGAGGCCGCACGACTTTCGTCATCGCGCACCGACTGTCGACGATCCGGAAGGCCGATCAGATTCTGGTCATCGACGGCGGCCGGATCACCGAACGTGGCACGCACGCCGAGCTGATGCTTCTGGGCGGACGCTATCGCGCGCTCTACGAGAAGCAGTACGGGATCGCGGTGAACCGCTTCATCAATCCCGGTGAAGAGCTCGAGGACGTGGCCAGGCGGTAACTCGGCACCCGCCCGTCACGACCGCAGTTCGACGTTCCAGTAA
The DNA here is from genome assembly GCA_021781455.1 of Acidobacteriota bacterium. Lineage (GTDB taxonomy): Bacteria > Acidobacteriota > Thermoanaerobaculia > Gp7-AA8 > Gp7-AA8 > JAJXWV01. The sequence goes on from JAJXWV010000033.1 coordinate 124,003, forward strand.
GCCTCGTCGAGGAAGTTCTTCCAGATGTCCGGGAAATTGCGGCCCTGAATCCGGTGCAGCGGATGCCACTTCGGCCGGACGGGCTGGCGGATGAGGCGGATGCTGGCTTCGTGCAGCAGCTTGTTGCCCTTGCGCACGTTGCACGGCAGACAGGCGCAGACCACGTTCTCCCAGGTCGATTTGCCGCCGCGCGATATCGGCACGACGTGGTCGAGCGAGAGCTCCGAGACCGGGAACTTCCGACCGCAGTACTGGCAACGGTTGTGGTCGCGCAGGTAGATGTTTCCCCGGGAGAACTTCACCTCCTGCCGCGGCAGCCGGTCAAAGGACAGAAGCTGCACGACGTGCGGGATGAGGATGTTGCGGGTCGGCGTCCTGACATAGAGGTCGCTCGGCTGGACAGGGATGTCAGCCCAGTTTTCGAAGTCGTAGGTGCGGTACTCCGAATCGACGGCCCGGACCTGCCCCTTGTAGAGGAGCGTGAACGCACGCCGGACAGACGTGATCTGGACGGCCTGGAACACGCGATTCAGAACGAGAACATGACCGTCGAGCATATTCCCTCGCCCAAACACGGAAGAGCGCGTTGGTGTTTCCACGGCCGCGTGCTTCCGAGCCCAGTGAGCACATGATACGACTCGCTCCAAGGGCGTCCAATCTTGCAAAAACACCTCATTTGATACATAGTTAGCGGCAAGACGAATCCGAATCTGCTCTTTAGAGCGGCTCTGCACGGGAGCGAACCCGGCAGTGTCCGATCGAAACTCAGAAGACGCTGCGCGCGACGGATCCGACGCAAAAGGGGAGCCGGCGGGCGTTAACGGGTGTGGTTATTGGGAGGCTTTATGCGCGTGTTTCCTCGGGTCGCTCTCGCGGTCATCGTTCTGCTGACCGCGCCCATGCTGCTGGCGAATCACTTCCAGTCGGACTGTCCGCTCACTCTTGTGGCGACCGACCCGCCTGCGTCGAATTTCGCGCTCTCGCCGCACGGCATCTTCCGCTCGGGCTCACAGGTGTTTGCCTTGCGCGGACAGACGCTGACCACCTACGCCCTGAACGACGTTGGTGATCTTCAAGTCGCGAGACAGGACTTCATCGGCTCGCTCGGAGCACGGGAAACCAACGGCGGAGTTGCCTTCAGCGCCGGATACCTCTTCCTGAGCAGCGAGGCCGGTCTGGAGATCTACGATCTGCGCGGCGTTCGCCCGGGCGGCAACGCGCCGTTGCTCGTCTCGCGCACCGCCGACCTGCATTACCGCCGGCTCGCCGTCAACGGGAACATCCTGGCCGCGCTCTACCCGGCGAGCGATCTTCCCTGTTATCCGAACAGCTTCAGCTGCGTCACGAGCATCGACCTCTTCGACATCACCAACCTGGCCGCACCCGTGCGCGTCGGGTCGATCAGCACGGCGACCGACCTCGCTCGGGATCTAGGCGGCTTCAACGACATCGCCTTCAACTTCGGTTATCTGGTGGCGGTCGGAACCAACGGCTGGGCGTCGTTCAACGTGTCGAACCCGGCGCTGCCGTTCCGCATCGGCATCGTCTCGCGGGCGGGGACATTCCTGGTCAGCAACGGGACCAACCTGGTCGGAGTCGGCAACCGCGATTCCGTCCTCGTCTACAACTTCGGCACCGACGGACGGTTCACGCCGGTGTTCCTCTACACGATCTCGCAGTCGCTGACGATCGGCCGCTCGAACGCGATTGCATTCCATCCTGAGGCCTCCTTCGACGAATCGGGCAGCCGGCTCGTCACCATGGTCGACGAGATCAACCCGCTCACCCTGCAGCCGGCGCGGACCATCGCCTTCGACGTCTTCGACTTCAGCACGCCGATGTACGAAGGCACCGATCCACGCCTGTATGAGAGCGTTTCGATGACGACCGGCGACGAAGTGAAATGGGATCCAACGTCCGTCGGGCCGTATGTCTACACCGTGGGTGAGCTCACCGGTCTCCAGAGCTGGGGCGCCTGCGAGCAGATTGCCGGAAAGATCGAGCTCAATTCGGTAACGCAGCTCAGCTGCAACGGCGCCGAGATCCACGGCTGGGTGACGGGAACGGAGAAGATCGCCAATGTGGAGCTGTTCCTCGACGCCGGATCGCTCGGCTCGGCATCGCTCTCGGGCGTGCCCCGAACCGACGTCAGCTCGCGGACCCCTGCCCTGACGTGGCGCATCAACGTCAACCTCGACCAGACCGCGCGCGGTGATCACACACTCCGTGCGGTGGGCACCGACTCTCTCGGAAACCGGCGGCAGTTCGCCAGCCAGCGCGTCTTCTTCCCGGGACCGGGCCAGAACTGCACGCAGCGACGCCGGCAGTCGGCGATCCACTTCTAGGGATCACGAAACGGAAATCTCGAAAGGGGCCGGCGATCAGCCGGCCCTTTCCATTTCCTCCACGATTCGCATCGCGGCATCCCGGCGTGATGCGGCAGCGGTGATCGGGCGCCCGACCACGACATAGTCGGCTCCGGCGGCAATGGCCTCGGCCGGCGTGAGCGTGCGCTTCTGGTCGTCGGCGCCGGAACCGGCGGGGCGGATTCCCGGGGTGATGATCACGAAATCCCCGCCGCATGCCTCACGAATCGCACGGATTTCGCGGGGCGAGCTCACCACGCCTCGCAACCCGGCTGCGCGTGCCAGCAGCGCCAGCCGGACTGCGCTCTCGAGCGGGGAGTGCGCCCATCCGATCTGTTCGATCTCTGCTGCGTCGAGACTGGTCAGGATCGTCACGCCGAGGACCACCGAAGTCCCGGCCGATTGCGCCGCGGCCCGAAGCATGGCCTCTCCGCCCGACGCGTGCACGGTCAGCATCGAGGCGCCGTGGGAGACTCCTTCGGCCACCGCGCGGCCGGCCGTATTGGGAATGTCGTGGATTTTCAGGTCGAGGAAGACGCGCTCGCCGCGGCCGACGATTTCCCTCACGATCCCCGGCCCTTGCGCGACGAAGGCCTGCAGCCCGATCTTGAAAATTCCGGCCGCGCCCCGCAGCTCGTCGATGAGTTTCAGGATCTCCTCGCGGGAGGAGAGGTCGACCGCGACCACCAGGCGGTCACGCGCTTGCATTTCCTCCATGATAGGACATGTGGAGACGAGTCCTGAGTGCTGAGTCCTGAGCCCTGAGTTACAAGCCTCAGCACTCAGGCTCAGCACTCAGGACTCAGGACTATGGACTATGGACAAGTGGACAGTCGCACGTGCGCTCCGGGAAATCGCGAGCTACATCGAGCTGAGTGAGCCGAATCCCTTCAAGGCGCGGGCATTCGAAAGCGCGGCGCGGCGAATCGAGTCGCTCGATCGCTCCGTCGACGATCTTGTCGCCACGGGCGGTCTCCATTCCACTCCCGGGATCGGCAGGTCGATCGGCCCGATCGTGGCCGACCTGGTGACGAAGGGACACTCCGCGTACCTCGACGAGCTCCGATCGCGGTACCCGCCCGGCATCTTCGAGCTGCTTCGCGTTCCCGCTCTGGGGCTGAAGAAGATCGGAGTCCTCTATTCGGAGCTCGGCATCGCCAGCCTCGATGAGCTCGAGGCCGCGGCACAGGCGGGCCGTGTGGCCGGACTGGCGGGATTCGGCGCGAAGACGCAGAAGAAGATTCTCGACGGCATCGCGACCGCGCGCCGCCGCTCTTCGCAGTTCCTCCTTTCCTTCGGCCTCGAGGTCGGTGAATCACTTCGCGGGCGCCTGGCGCAGATTGACGCCATCGAGGACGCGATCGTTTCCGGCAGCGTGCGGCGACGGCTGGAGATCGTCGATTCAGTTGATATCGTGGTGGCGACCGGCGATTCCGTACGCGCAATCGCAGAAGTGGAGAAACGCGGGCTCCTGGACCGTCTCGAACAGGATGGCTGGACTATGCTGCGCGGCTTCGGCCGCGATGAGATTCCGGTCTCACTCCACCTGACTGCGCCCGCCGATTGCGGCGCGGCTCTGGTCGTCACGACCGGTTCCGCAGACTTCGTCGAAGCCTTCGCCTCCACGATCGCGAAGAACGGATTCGAGCTCCGACATCGAGAGCTTTTCCACAACGGACGTCACATCAGGAGTGAGAACGAGAGCGCCCTGTTCGAACGCGTGGCAGTTCCGTTCGTCGATCCCGAGCTGCGGGAAAGCGGGGATGTGCTGAGGCGAAAGAAGAGAGTCCGGCTCGTCGAGCCCGCGGACCTGAAGGGCACCTTCCATGTGCACACCACGTTTTCCGACGGCCGCAACTCGGTTGCGGAGATGCTCTCGGCCGCGCGCGACCGCGGTTTCGACTACGTCGGCATCTCCGATCACTCGCCGAACGCGTTCTACGCAAACGGTGTGACCGTCGACGATCTGACGGGACAGCACGCCGAGATCGACGCTCAGCGCGCCCTCGTCGCGCCGATGCGCGTCTTCCGCGGAACCGAAGCCGACATCCTCGACGACGGCACGATCGACTACGGCCACGCCACGCTGCCGAGGTTCGACTTCGTCGTCGCCTCGATCCATTCGCGATTCGCCATGGATCGTGAGGCCATGACGGCGCGCATGCTTCGCGCTCTCGACGACCCCTTCGTGACCATTCTCGGCCACCTCACCGGACGTCTCCTCCTCGGTCGCACCGGCTATGCGATCGATTTCGACCGCGTCTTCGACCGCGCCGCCGAGCGCGGCGTCATGATCGAGATCAACGGCAATCCCCACCGTCTCGAGCTCGACTGGAGGCTGGCCGGACGCGCCATCGATCGTGGTGTGCTGCTCTGCATCAACCCCGACGCCCACTCCATCGCCGAGCTGTCGCACGTCATCAGCGGCGTGTGGCTGGCCCGAAAGGCCGGCCTCTCTGCGAAGCACATCTTCAACACACGTCCGGTCGATGAGGTCGCGGACTATCTCGAAAAGCGCCGGCAGAAGGCAATGGAAAGAGTACTGAGTGCTGAGTGCTGAGTGGGGGGCCTGCGCACTCAGTACTCAGCACTCAGTACTTCCGGGTGTCGCAGAAAATCCAAAAAGTCCCCATAAACAAACAGCGCGGCGACGCGCCGCGCTGTTTGCTGTGTGGAGGAGAAGACGGAGCGTTACTTGCGCGCCGCCAGGACGATGACGAGAGCGTTCTCGCCTTTCTTCGTCGTCACGAAGATGTAGGTTTGACCGACTTTGAGATTGAGCGTGGTTTTGTACAGATCCTTCGGTGGCCGATCCTTCTTCGCCGGATCGAGGCGGCTGACCCGCAGGTCGTTCACGCTGATGGTCTTCGACGCCGGATCGTAATCACCGAACTTGAAGTCAGCGCGATAGCCGTTGGCCATCTCCACCGCCGCTGATTCGCCTTCGTGTCCTTCGATCTCGACCTGTCCCAGGCTTTCCGCCGCAGTGAAGCCGATCATGGCCAGCTTCGGAGCGAGATCGCGCACTTCCTCGGGTACTCGTGCTGTTCCATGTCCGGCCATGACCAGTCTGATCGAGAGCTTCAACGGCCGCGGGGCCGTATCGAACTCGCCGAGCGCTGCAGCCACTGCCGCCAGATTGGCGGGCCTGTCCGTCACTGTCAGCGCATTGTTGGATGGCTGCATCGACACCGAGCCTTCGGGGCTTAGCAGCGGCTTGATGACCGCAGCGGCTCGGTCGACCGCTTTGTACTTGACCTGGAACGTCCGGGCCGGAAGCGCTTTCGCGGCCTCGGCAGCCGGTTCCGCAACCGCCGCACCCGTAGTCAGCGTCGCGAGGAGCATCAGGAGAAGAAGTCGTTTCATAAGTCCGCCGGCAGGTTCTCGTCGACGATCAAGACGACCTGCGTGTCGCTGGCCCCTTCGTTCGGCATCTCGACGATCGTTGCATTTGCTGAGGAATACGACTGAACGACGGGCTTCGTCGTCAGCGGAGTCCGAATGATCGCGCGACGGACGGGTCGGCTCATGGCCGCCATCTGCGATGGATGCGTCGCCTGGCTACGCTCGATCTGGTAGACGATGCCGGCACCGGTGATCCCGAGCGCCAGCGTCGCCGCGATCGCGAGCTTGCGCGACCACGCCATCTCCGTGTGGCCGGCCACGGTTCCCGCGGCATCCCGCAGATGAACCACGTGCATGACGTCGGCGACAAAGGCATCGACGCCGCCCGGTGGCACCATCTCCTCGCCGCCCAGAGCCCGGAAGATCACGTCGGCGTCGATGTGTGCCGCGAAATCGAGGCAGGCATCGCACGTCCTCACGTGCTGCAACAGCTCGGGATCACTGGTCCCGGCGTGGAATGCGGCTCGAAATTCGGTGCAGCTCATTCGGCCCTCCACAGCTGCGCATATTCGGGATAGCGCTTCTGCAACTGCTGCTGCATCAGCTTGCGCGCGTTGAACAGGTGATTGCGAACGGTCGACTCACGGCAGCCGAGGATCTTCGCGATCTCGGCGGATGGCAGGTCTTCCATCTGGTTCATGACGAAGATCGTCTTCTGCTTCGGCGAGAGGACCACCGAGACGGCCTCGAAGACGGCCTCGACTTCCTTTCGCTGCACGATCACGGACTGCTCGGCGTCAGAAGAGGTCTTGACGAGGCGCAGGTTCGAGTTCACGGCGTTCTCGCGGGACTGCTTGTTCCTCATGTAATCGATGGCCACGTTCGTGACCATGCGGTACAACCACGTATCGAACGCGTATTGCGGATCGTATTTCTCGAGGTTCTCCCACAGCTTGAGGAACACCAGCTGCGAGATGTCCTTGGCGTCCTCGGCGTTTCCGATGATCCGGTAGCAGACCGCGTAGACCTTCGAGGTCTTCCGGCGGACGAGCAGCTCGAAGGCGCGGTCGTCCCCCTGCCGGATCGTCTGGACCAGTTCGCGGTCGTCAGGCTCAGCTGATTGAGTCGGGATCATCAGACGAAGTTCCGCGGGCATCGTGACATATGTACGAGAGGCGTTTGAAGAACGTCTAGTCTGAGGACGTGCTTCCCCCGGGACGGGTTCCGGCCCGGTGCCTCCACCGGGGAAGTCTTGGTCTCTGTTAGAATTCCGCGTACATGCGCGTTCTGGTAGTCGGCCAGGGTGGTCGCGAGCACGCCCTCTGCTGGAAGCTCAAGCAGTCACCCCTCGTCCGGGAGATCTACGCGGCACCGGGCAATGCTGGAATCGCCTCCATCGCCGACTGCGTCCCGATCGGCGTCGCCGACATCATCGAATTGGCCGATTTCGCCGACAAGCTCAAGATCGACCTCACGATTGTGGGCCCGGAGCTGCCGCTTACCCTGGGAATCGTGGACGAATTCCAGAAGCGCGGCCTTTGTATTTTCGGACCGACCCGCCTCGCCGCAGAGCTCGAGGGATCGAAGGTGTTCTCGAAGGAGTTCATGCGGAAGTACAACGTCCCGACCGCCGAGGCGATCGCCTGTACCTCCGCCGACGAAGCGCGTGACGCGCTGAAGCGGATGAAGTATCCAGCCGTCATCAAGGTCGACGGACTGGCCGCCGGCAAGGGCGTCGTCATCGTGCAGTCGAAGGCCGAAGCGGACGAGTACCTGCAGATGGTGTTCGACGACAAGAAGTTCGGCAACGCGGCCGATCGGATCCTGATCGAGGAATTCCTCACCGGTGAGGAGGTCTCGTTCCTGGTACTCAGCGACGGAAAGCGGGTGGCGCCTCTCGCCCCCGCGAAGGACTACAAGAAGGCGCTCGACGGCGAGACGGGTCCGAACACGGGGGGAATGGGAGCGCATTCGCCGGCGGTGGTGCTGAGCGGCGAGACGGCCGCGGTGGTGATGAAGTCGATCGTCATGCCGACGATCCAGGGCATGGCGTCCGAGGGTCGAATGTACAGCGGGGTCCTGTACATCGGCCTGATGCTGACCGCCGACGGTCCGAAGGTGCTCGAGTACAACTGCCGCTTCGGCGATCCGGAGACCCAGGTGCAGATGCTCCGGCTCGAAGACGATCTCGCGGACGTCTGCCTGAAAGTGGCCCAGGGAAACCTCGGCGACACCAAGCTGACCTGGCGCAAGGAAGCCGCGGCGTGCGTCGTAGTCGCGGTGGACGGCTACCCCGACGAGTATCCGAAGGGACAGGAAGTCGAGATCGACCCGATCAGCGACGACGCCGTGGTGGTGTTCCATGCGGGGACGGTTCGCCGCGGCGCCAAGATCATCAACGTGGCAGGCCGGGTCATCAACGTCTGCGCCCGGGCGGCGACGTTGTCCGAAGCACTCGCGAAAGTGTACGAAGCCGTCCCGAAGATCCGCTTTGCCGGCGCTCGCTATCGCCACGACATCGGCTGGCGCGCCCTCGAGCAGCGCAAGCAGGCCGCCGCGGAATAGGCCAGGACCGATCAGACGGAGGCGGTCCCATCTGTCTCAGGAGTCCCATCCGTCCCATCGTTCCCCACCCCCCCGCGCTAGAATCGCCGCCATGTCAAAACCGTGGGTATGCATCGTCATGGGCAGCGATTCCGATGCCGAGGTGATGTCGCAGGCAGCGGCGGCACTGGACGAGTTAGGCGTGCCGTACGAAATGACGGTGGCCTCGGCTCATCGCACCCCGGAGCGAACGAAGGAAGTGGTCACGAACGCGGAGCGCGACGGCGCTGCCGTCTTCATCGCCGGCGCGGGAATGGCTGCCCATCTGCCGGGCGTCGTAGCCTCGTTCACGACACGGCCGGTGATCGGCGTGCCGCTCGCGTCGGGAGCGCTGCAGGGGGTGGACGCCCTTTACGCGATCGTGCAGATGCCGCCGGGAATTCCGGTGGCGTCGGTCGCCATCGGCGGCGCGCGGAACGCCGGGATTCTCGCCTCCCAGATCATCGCCACAGCTGACTCGGCGCTGGCGGAGCGGCTCAGACAGAAGCGGGCGGGCATGGCCGGTGCGGTGATGGAGAAGGCGAAGAAAGTCGCGCGTTCGACGCGTTGACGTGACCATGCACCACCACGGCCACCACTCGCCGGGCAGTCAGGTCTCGCGAAAGCTGATCGCAGCGGCGATCGCCACGATCCTGTTCGTGTTCGCGGAACTGACGGTGGGCGTGTATGCGAACTCTCTCGCGCTCGTCGGCGACGCCTTTCACAATTTCACGGACGCCATCGCTCTGGGGATCGCGCTGTTTGCCATTCACCTGGAAAGACGTCCGCCGACGTACGAGAAGTCGTTCGGCTATCAGCGCGCCGGAATCCTTGCCGCCTTCATCAACAGCGGCATCCTCATCGCCCTGACGGTCTTCATCTTCCGCGAGGCCATCGTTCGTTTCCGCGAGCCTCGTCCGGTCAACAGCTTCACGATGATGATCACGGCAGCCGTGGCCGTCGTGCTCAATGCTGCCATCACGATTGCCCTGCGGAGCGACGGCCGCGACGACGTCAACATCCGCAGTGCCGTCCTGCACATGCTCGGCGACGCCGTTTCCTCCGCGGGCATCATCGTCGCGGCCGCCCTGATCGACATCACGGGCTCTTCGCGATGGGACCCTGCCATCTCCATCGTGATCGCTGCGCTGATTCTCTGGAGCAGCTGGGGCATCTTGAAAGAGACCATCAACCTGCTCCTGGAAGGCACACCTGCGAGCATCGATCCCGCAGAGGTCACGCGCGCCATTGCAGCGATCGACGGCGTGGAAGGAGTGCATCACCTGCACATCTGGGCGCTCGCCCCTTCGCGGCCGGCCCTTTCCTGTCATCTCATGGTCGGCGACGTTCCGGTTCGAAGCACCGCTCATCTCCTCGATGAGCTGACGACGATGCTGCAGGAGCGCTATCGCATCGTCCATTCGACCGTGCAGTTCGAGTTCGCCGAGTGCCGCGACGAAGACCCGCACTGTGTCCCGGTCGAGCGGGAGATGAATCACAGGTTGTAGCCGGCGGAAGAGGTCTCCCGTCACTCTGACTCTGAGCCGGCGCAGCCGCGGGGTGGGTGGCTGGGTGGAGCGGCGGAGCGCGGCGAAGAGTCTCCAGATTGCACGATCGCGGTGAGCCTGCCATCACCCACGATCTGCTTCCGCCCAACCATCGTCCCGGTAAAAGATCCTGCGCCGCGCTTCACCGCTCCCGCCCACTCACCACCCCCGCGGTTCCGCCGGCTCAGGATGACGGTGGCGCCCTACCGCACCTTGTACGACTCCGGATAAGTGAACGTCACCGTCGCTTTCGCCACGCCGTACGGAATCTGCATCGTGAGATTCGGCGTCATGACGTAGAAGGGTCGCAGGTCGATCATGTTGCCGAGCAGGATGTTCCCGGAAGTCCCGCAGAGATCGCCGTTGCGGATCACGTTCTCGATCGGACGGCGGGGCCGCATGGAAACGTAAACGCGAGAGATCTCGTCGCGCCACGCACCCTGCGGCTTCTGCGTGTACGTCTTCGTGAACGACGGAATGGACAGATCTTCTTTGGCCAGCCGGCCGCTCGCATCGTAGGTGTACGCGATGGCCACGTTCCACTCCACGTGCGGCGCTCCTTCCGGCTGATAGCCGTCGTAGCCGCCGCGGATGGCCACCGCCGTCAGAACGTCGTTCGCGTACGAGTAGGTGGCATTCATCGAGATCAGATGATTGCAGGCTGCAGTGTTCTGGTAATCGACCTGCTGCTGCACGATGCGGTTGCCCGAATCGAAGGTGTAGTGCGACGCGTAGCGTTGCCCGTCCAGGAACAAGTCTTCCCGATCCAGCAGCCACGTGCCGTCCGTCGCCGAGTGCGCGCTGTAGCTCAGGATCTCGCCGGTGTTAGGCGCAAGGATCTTTTCCAGGTAACCGGTTCCCTGCACGTAGCGGATCTGGTTCCCCTGCTTGTCGCTCCAGCCCTGGATGATCTCGCCGGCGTAGCTCCAACCCTCCGCCTTACGCGCGTCCTGGATCGTCCGCTGGCGCCTGGGCGTGTAGCGAAGCGCGTCCAGCATCGTGCCGGGGAACAGGCACGGAAGGGAATCGTTCTTAGCGAAGCGGCCGTCGGCGTAGTACGTCGCCCGTGTCGCGGAGGCGCCGTCGACGCACGGCCGGCTGTTCCAGATCGGCGAGCCCGTGAGATACGGGCCATGCCAGCAGCGCGGGCACCATGTCGAACCGATCGGAAGGCGAAGTCCGCAGAAGGGGCAGACGATCTTCGTCTTCATGTCGTCGATCTCGGATTCCAGCACCAGCATGCGCTGGTCGAAGCCGGCTTTGGCGCCCGGGTCGGTCTCCATCTCGCCGTAGTGGTGATACCGCTCGGAGGCTTTTTCCAGGTCGCCCATGGCCTCGAGAACGACCGCCTCGTTGTACACGGCGGCAGGATCGGTCGGGCGTTGCTGCTCCGCCTGCTGGAATTGCCTGAGCGCCCCTTCCAGATCGTTCTTCCCGTACAGGAACCTTCCGCGATTGAAGAACTCGAGATAGTTCTCGTCGGCCTGGCGCTTCTTCTGCAGCTCGCGCTGAAACTCGAGCTCGAGCTCCAGCTTCGACACGAGCGGCCTTTCCGTTCCGACGGGAAACAACTGCAGATAGCGGTCGACCTTGGTCTGAGCCTCGGAATACCGGCCCGACTTCGCCAGCAGGACGGCCATGTCATACAGCACGCCGGGATTGTCCGGTTGCAGCGCGTCGGCTTTTGCGAACTGGTCGTATGCCGAGGCGTAGTCCTGCATCTCGAAGAACTTCCTGCCGAAGAAAACCGCCTTCGTGAACTCTTCCGCATTCGAAGGACCGGCAGGCGCAGCAGCAACCGGCGCAACCGGCGTCTGCGCGACCGCCGCCGACACCTGGGCCGGCGCCGGACTGGCGAGAGGCTGCTTGTCCGGCGAAAGCGGAATCTGTTGGGCCACCGCCGCGGCGGCGGTGAGGAACAGGGCGAGGGCAACGGTTCGTGTCTTCATTGCAGGAAGGAATCGACGATGGTCGTGAGCCACAACTGCTGGTCCTCGGTCGGTTGGCCGCTCGATAGCAGCACGTAGAGCGCCCGCCGCTTCTGCTGCTCGCTGTACTTGCCCGCCGCGTCGCGAAGGACGTGCTCGACGTCCTCGTCGACTGCAGGGTCCGGCGGGAGGATCACGTCAGTGGCGTCTTTCGGTGCCCAGTGGCTCTTCATACCGTCACCAAACAGCCTGGAGACGAATTGAAGGCGCTCCTCCTCACTGTGCGCCGCGCGGGCGTTGGCCGCCAGGCGGCTCTTGGCGCCCGACACCTCGATGAGAGCACGGAGATTCGACAGCAGCTGGATGCGCTGCATGCAGGCGTCATAGATCTTGGACTTCACCGCTTCGTCGGCGATGACGCTGCTGGCCTTGAGCACGCTTTGAATCCGCTGCGTCTCGTAAGCCACGAAGCTATCGGCCACGTCTTCGGCAGATTCTACGGACTGGGTGGACGCCGGCGCGGCGGCAGAGGCGGGTGGAGCGGGTGCGGGTTCGGCGGCCGGTGCGGGTAACACCGCGGGAGCAGTCGCAACGGTGGCGGCCGCAGCCGTTTCTGCCGGGGCCACGGCGGGCGCGGGACTCGGGACCGGCTGCGGTACGGTCTCCGCCGCTTTCGGCTCGGCGGCAACGGGAACTTCGGCAGCCGATTGAACCGGTGGGGGCGTCGCGGTCGACGTCGCGAGCGGCGCGGTCCCGCCGCCGGAAACGGCGTCGACCAGCGGCAGATCGAGATTGGCGATGGCAGGCTTGCCCGTTTCGATGGCCCGGGTCGACTTCAGGTCGGACGGGGAGTAAGTCGTCTGCACGACTGCACTCTGCGGGATCGGCACGAGCTTGGGGCCGCTGATGAGCGTCGACGGCGCGGAGACGGGGAGTCCGACGTCACGAAAGACTTCCGAATCGGTGGGCAATTCAGCGCGGAGCATTTGTTCCCGGACGCGCTCCCGCACGTCCTCAGCCGCCCGGACTTGCGCGGTACGCTGGAGATCGGTCAAGTACCGCGGGTTGGCCTTGTCGATGGACATGTCCGCATGGCAGGTCCCGAAGCGATCCGGCTCGTACTGGTTTTGGCCGCGCACCTGCTTGAAGTAGTCGACCACGGCGAGGTTGCGCTTCATGGCCGCTTCGCGGGCCCGTTCGCACGCGCTCTGAGAAGCGAAATCGTTGATGCCCCAGACATCGAGAAAGCCGCGCGTGTCCGGCCTGTACATCTGCACATGGAAATGAAACGGCTCCGTCGTGCGCGAAGCAGATGAGGGGCAGTCGAGCAATTGCCCCGACGCTGCGCTCGCCAGGAGAACTCCCATCGTCAGAAGCAGCCGGACCGGTTTCATTGCGGACGTGCCGCGATTATACGGCTTCAACGTTCCCTGCCGTGGTTCGTACCCCGTTCGACAAACCAAGGAGAATCCAATGAAGAAACGCACAGCAGTGCTCACCGCAGCAGTGGCGATCCTCGTCCTGGCAGCGGTGCCGCTGGCCTACGCACAGGCGCGCCATCGCGCCGCTGGCTTCGGCATGTTCGGCCATCTGGCGAAGATCCAGTCCGCTCTTGGCCTTACGGATCAGCAGGTCACCGATCTGAAGGCCATTGCCGCTGATCTGCGGACCGAGAACGCACCTTACCGCGCTCAGCTCAAGGGCGGCTTCGCGGCCGTGGCCCAGACGCTGATCACCAATCCGAATGACGTGCCCGGCGCCCAGGCCTTGATCGATCAGCAGGCGACTGCCAGAAAGGCGATGCAGGTCAACACCCTCAACGCCGCTTCCAAGGCGCTCAACGTGCTGACGCCCGACCAGCGCACAAAACTCGGCCAGCTGTTGCAGCAGCGCATGGCCAGACAGCAGCAGTGGATGCAGCAGCACGATCATTAGCAGTGTCGTCGAGAACAGCCGCCGCTGCCGGGGAAGGCCCGATGGCCTTCCCCGGCAGCAGTGATCTAAGCAGTGATCTAATCGGAGGGGTGACGACGGAGCGGTCGGCCGGGGCGACACGCGGTGATGATCCACTGGAGCGCCGCGCGATCGCGGCGGTTCGCCAGGGCGATCCCGGCGCCTACGACTACCTGGTATCGAAGTACATGAAGCGGGTGGTCTCCATCGCCTGGGGGATCGTCCGGAACGCGCATGACGCTGAAGACCTGGCGCAGGAAGCTTTCGTGAGAGCGTACGAACATCTGCCACGATTCCGCTCCGAGGAGCCGTTCGGACCGTGGATCTACCGCATCGTCACGAACCTGTCGCTCGACGTGGCCAAGCACCGCACGCGCTTCCGCCACGAGGAGCTGACCATGGCCGAGCCGGCCGACAGGCGCGACGACGCCGACCTGCCGGCGCATAGAAACGAGCTCGCGGCGAGGATCGATGCCGCCATCGAATCGCTCCCCGAGATGCAGCGTGTGGTCGCGCGGCTGCATCTGGTGGAACAGTTCGATCATGCCGAGATTGCGCGCATGATGAAGCTGAGCGAAGGAACGGTGCGCTCGCATCTTTCCCTCGCTCGTAAGAAACTGAGGGCCAAGCTGGCCGACCTGTACGGGGAAAACGATGAGTGACGACCGGTTTTTCGAGAAATTGCGCGAAGACGCGCAGCCGCTCCGTTACGAGCCGGATGACTTCATGGTCACCCGCATCACCGCCCGTGTGCAGGAGCGCATCTCCGTGCCCACCAGCGTGAGCGGAATGCTGGCGCGGTGGTTCCGTCCGCTGGCCGCGTCCATGGCCGCCCTTGTTCTCGCCGCCAGCCTGGGACTGGCCTGGATGGAGCGATCTGCGCAGACGACCGCCCCCTCCGTGGAATCGATTGCAGCCAACAATCCCGTTGAGATCTCGGTGGCAGGAGACGTTTACAGTGTCAACAACGAATGAGCCGCTGCCGCGGTCCGGCAGTGCGCGAGCCACGACCATTGCCGCGGTCGTGGTGGTGCTGGCCTTCATCGCCGGCCTGCTCATCGGCATCGTTGGAGACCGGGTCTACGTGTTCCGGTTCCGGGAGCACGGGGGCATGCGGGGCATGCGATCCATCACGCAGCGCATCGTGGCTCGGCTCGATCGCCAGCTGCAGCTCACGCCGCAGCAGCACGATGCGATCACGCGCATTTTCGAGACGCGACGCCAGCACATCGAGGCCATCACGGCGGCCGTGCGTCCGCAGATCCGCCGCGAGATCGACGAGGGCAATGCCGAGATCGAGAAGATCCTCACCCCGGAGCAGCGCGTGAAGTTTCAGAACATGAAGATGTACCTGCTGCCACGGCGCGACCACATGCGTGGCTTCGGGCCGGGCAGCAGGCCTTCCCATCCGCCGCTTACGGGGCCGGGCGCGGAGCGGCCTGGGTCGCCGCAGCAGCCGGCGCCGGCGCCGCCGGCTGCGTCACCACATCCGTGAACTCGAAGAGCGGCGTCGACAGATAGCGCTCACCGGTATCGGGAAGAACGGCCACCACTCGTTTGCCGGGCCCGAGCTCCTTCGCGATCTGCAGCGCGGCATAGGCGACTGCGCCGGAGGAAATCCCCACGAAGATCCCTTCTCGCTTGGCCAGCCCGCGCGCCGTCTCCACCGCCTGATCGTAGGTCACGTCGAAGACGCGGTCGACGACCTTGGCGTTGTAGATCGAAGGAACGATGCCTGCGCCGATCCCCTGCAGTTTGTGCGGACCGTGCGCGCCGCCCTTCAGCACCTGCGACTCGACCGGTTCGACGGCCACCACGAGCACCGATTTCCCTATCTCCTTCTTCAGCACTTCGCCGGTTCCGGTCACCGTGCCGCCCGTGCCGACGCCGGCGACGAACGCGTCGATCTTTCCGCCCGTGTCGGCGATGATCTCGCGCGCCGTCGTCTCGCGGTGCACCTTCAGGTTTGCGGGATTGTCGAACTGCTTCGAGAGCCACGCCCCCGGTGTCTTCGCTGCGTACTCCTCGGCCTGACGCTGAGCTTCCTTGATGCCCATGGGACCGGGCGTGAGGGCCAGGAGCGCGCCGAGGGCCTGCAGCAGCTTGCGCCGCTCCACCGACATCGTGTCGGGCATGAACAGCGCGCACTTGTAGCCCCTGGCCGCCGCCACGAAGGCCAGTCCGATGCCTGTGTTCCCGCTCGTCGCTTCCACGACCGTTCCGCCGGGCTTCAGCTCTCCCGACTTCTCCGCCTCGTTGATCATCGAGACGGCAATGCGGTCCTTCACCGATGAAAGCGGATTGAAAGCCTCGATCTTGACGTCCACCTCCGCCGATCCCTGGGCGGGGATGCGGTTGAGCCTTACCAGGGGCGTGTTTCCCATTGTCTCGGTGATGTTGTTGTAGATCCTGCCGTGCATGTTGCCTCCTGCCCTTCCGTCCTTTTCCGTCGGACAAAAACAAAAAGGACCCGGCTTTCGCTCGGGTCCGATTCGATTCGAAATGTGAGTTGCGCCTGGTCAGCGCTTCGATCGAACAGACCTGTAGCTCGGACAGCAACAAGCAAGAGCCACTCCGTTCGTCGAAATCATGGGCGGGTATCCTACACCGCCGGCGCCTGGCCGAGATAGCGGTAGCCGATCTTGGCCACGGCCACGATGACCGCCGAGTCGGTGCCGACGGCCTTCTGCAGCTTGCGCCGGAGACGGGTCACATGGGTATCCACGGTTCGGCTGTTGAGGTTCAGGTCGACACGGTAGTTCCACACTCGCGAGAGCAACTCGTCACGCGGAACCACCCGCTCCTTGTTCTTGAACAGGTACATCAGCAGGTCGAACTCTTTGGGTGAGAGCTTCAGCTTCTGGTTGTTGGCGCTGGCCTCGCGGGTGGCCGGATCGAGGCGGATCAGATGGTCTTCGCAGATCGAGCGCGTCGCCGTGGCCACCTCGCTCCTGCGCATGACGGCGTCGATGCGGGCAAACAGCTCCTGCACGCCGAAGGGCTTGGTCACGTAGTCGTCGGCTCCGCCGCGCAGGCCGCGGACCTTGTCGGTCTCCTGTCCGCGCGCGGTCAGCAGGATCACCGGCACTTTCGAGATCTTGCGGATGTGGTCGAGAACTTCGAAGCCGCTCCGCTTCGGCAGCATCAAATCGAGCAGGACGAGATCGGGATTTTCGGCGTGGAACACACGCACGGCTTCCTCGCCGTCGGCCGCCACCGCCGTTTCGTAACCTTCATGGCGGAGGTTGATCTCGAGCCCCTGCCGCAGCCCCGCCTCATCCTCGACGATCAGGATCTTGGTCATTTCTCACTCCCCTCGCGATACCGGTTGTACGTTCCAGCAGTCGTCACAGTTTCTCAAAAAGCTTCGGGTATGCGCACCAGGGTCGGCGCAGCGCTGGCCTCGACGCCCTTCCCACGCGGGAACAACAACCGGAAGGTCGAACCGATGCCCAGCTGGGAATCGACCTCCACGCGCCCCCCGTGTGCCGTCACGATCTGCTGCACCAGCGTGAGCCCGAGCCCGGCCCCACGCCTTGTCTGCGTATCCGAAAACTCGGCCCGATAGTAGGGGTCGAAGATCCGGGCCACGTCCTTCGCCTCGATGCCCAGGCCATGATCGTTGACTTCGATCACCACATTCTCGGCAGTCTGACGCAACACGACCATGATCGACTTCTCCTCGCTCGAGTACTTGATGGCGTTGTCGATGAGGTTGAGCACCGCCCGCGAGACGGCCTCACGATCCCACAACTGCTCACCGACCGTGTCGTCGATCTGCAGGGTCACCACGAAGCCCTTGCTGCGGATCCAGGAGTCGTAGGTGGACACCAGCGACACGACCAGGTCCCGCGGGTACACCGGCGTGAGGGCCAGGGCCTTGGCGTGGCGGTGCTGCATGCGGGCGACGTCGAGCACATTCTCGACCAGATGGGACAGGTGCAGCACTTCCCGGAGGATCTGCTCCTCGATCTGCACGCGTTCGTCGTGGGTCAGCTTGGCGCTGCCGCGGCGCAGGGTCTCCGCGCCGAGGCGGATCATCGACAACGGCGTGCGGAGCTCGTGCGATACGTTGGCGATCAGCGCGCCGCGCAGGTTCATCGTCTCCGCTTCCCTGTTCAGCCCACGCATCGTGAGGACTCCGCCGAGTCCCATCAGTGCCAGCGCGACGAATGCCAGCACCAGGCTGATGACGCGCTGGTTCTCCAGGCCGGCCCCAATGTACGACATCGGCACAACGGCGCGGATCGCATACGCCGACAGCGGCGCATCAAGCGGCGCCACGAAGGCGAAACCCTCTTTCGCGCTCACCAGTCCGGTCTTCCTCGGCGTGCTGATGACCGTGATCGTGGCCTGTGGCGACTGCAGGGCGTTAGCCGGCGTTCGGATCAGGGGCTGCTGCCGGATGGCACCCTCCACGCGCGCCAGAAGGCGCTTCGGGTCGTACGTGTAGCGCACCGTGCCGCTGGCCGTGTAGAACTCGCGCGTCAGTGCGTGCGGCCGATGATCCTTGCCCTCCACCTCGCTGACGTAGATCGCCCCTCCCGGATCGGCGTCCGGAATGTAGATGGCCGACACCACCCAGCCATAGTGGTTGATCCACTGCCGGAGCATGTCGAAATCCGGGGTGGTACTGCGCTCCACCTGCTGCCATTCGTCTGAGGCGCGTCCGAACTCGGTGTGGATCGCCGCGTCCGCCCTGCGCGCGCTGATCTCCCCGGCATAGCTGGCGTACTGAATGGCCAGCGTGCTGGCCCCGCGCTGAATGCGCACCGACAGCTGATACGACCGCCAGGCCAGCACTCCCATCCCCGCCGCAATGATCAGGAACGGCAGCAGGATCGAAACGCGATCCGGTCGCTCTCCCTCACGGGGGAACCGGTTGTACTTCGCCAGCAGATTGCGGAACATTCGGCTCGCTAAGGTTGCGATGCCGCGACAGCCCCCGGGTGACTCTGGGCCAGATGCGCGGCGATGATCTTGTCGACTTGCGCCTTGGGATACGGCTCCAATCGCAGTTCGACTTTCCTATACGCGCCTCGCCGCTGGATGATCATGAAGATCTTCCCGGTCTCCTTGGCGTCGGCGAGCGACTGCTTGAACTGCTTGACGCTCGCCGTCATCATCTGCTTGCCATTGACCGCAATGATCCGGTCGCCCGGCCTGAGGTCGCGCGCCGCGGGTCCGTCGGCGCTGGTCGACTTCACGATGAGTCCCGGATTCTCGTCGATGATCTGCGCGCCGAGATAGCGCCGACCGGAGAGCATCTTCCGGATCGCTTCCTCGCACTCGCGCGGCGTGGAGTTACAGCGCTGCTGATTCTCCTGGGACCGAGGCGCATCCTGCGCGAACACGGCCGCTGCGGTGATCAGCACGGCGATGACACTCCAACTGGTAGTCCTGGAACTCATCGAAATTGTGGTCCTCTGGCGACAAACGAATGTAGTCGATCGTCGGGAGGCACAGATTACAAATCAGAAAATGTCGAATGAATTCCTGTGATCAAAGGCGTTAGCGGCGCCCTCACCCCTCAAAACGCAGGGTGCCAAACGCGGCCGTGACATGAAAATCGGCTGGGCGCTTCAAGGTCGGATGCCAGGCCGAGTACTCGTCGCCGAGCTTGGGATGACGATCGATGCGGAAGAAATTCGCCCTCCAGCTCTCCCCGCTCCGGGGCATCCCCACCCCCAGCGACGTGAACGGAACGCGCACGACGGTGTCGATGCTCGTGACCCCGCTCGACTCTTGGCGCCTGCGCACCGCCGCGAAGAGGCCCTTGCAGTTCCAGGAACGGTCGGCGTTCATCGTCGAGCGGATACCGTCCGGCGACTCGATCCGCGCGTCGAAGGCCGTGCCCCGCGGGCTGACCTCGATCTCGAAGTACTCGGAAATCGCCTTCGGAGCG
Source organism: Acidobacteriota bacterium (assembly GCA_021781455.1). Classification (GTDB taxonomy): domain Bacteria; phylum Acidobacteriota; class Thermoanaerobaculia; order Gp7-AA8; family Gp7-AA8; genus JAJXWV01. The sequence continues at coordinate 143,630 of JAJXWV010000033.1, forward strand.
AGGAATACTTCCACCACGTCCTCTTCGTACAGCGGAGCGTCGTGCTCGAGGTGCGTGGCCACGACCAGGTCGTCGGCGGCGGAGAAAAGGACGTTCAGGAAATCGTTGTCGAAGTAAGCGACGACGGCGGTCGCCAGCCGCGGTGGAGTGCCGTCGGTGGCGCGCCGGAGACGGACCAGTTCGCCCTGCGGCGGAACGGCCCACGGGTCCTCGATCGAGAACTCCGCCCGTCGAACGACGTAAGTTTCCGCCATCGACTGGCAATGATAAGTCCTGAGTCCTGAGTCCTGAGTCCTGAGAAGGCAGAGAGCGGTTCATGCAGCGAAACACTCAGGACTCAGCACTCAGCACTCAGGACTTCGGCTCTCTGGCGCATCCTGTGCAGCGAGGCGCTCCTCGGGACCGATCATGGTTGACTACGAGCTCAACGCACTCAAGCGCGAGTTTCTGGCCGAAGCGGAAGAGAAGGCCCGGGAGATCGAAACGGCGCTCAACAGCAACAGCGACGGGCTGCAGCGACTGGCCTACCTCGCTCATCAGCTGAAGGGCTCCGGTGGCAGCTACGGCTATGCCTCGATCTCGGCTGATGCGGCCGAGATCGAGAGAACGGCGGAGAAAGTCGCGGCCGGCGAGGCATCGCTCGACGGCGCTCGCGGGGCGCTGCAGAGAACCGTGCGGAGGCTGCGCGAAAACATCGCAGCATCTGCGCGCGAGCTGTCATCGGCTCACGCCTGAGGGGCGCCGCTGAGATTTCCGCACGTCGGCCACCGCGGTTCTGCGGCGGTCGAGGTCGCGCCGTTTCTCCGCCTGCACCTGGTTGCGGCCGTTGCGCTTGGCGCGATAGAGCGCCTTGTCTGCGGCCACGATCAGCTCCTTGGCCGAGTGCAGTTTCGAGTGCGGCACCGTGGCTACGCCGATGCTGACCGTCGTCTTCAGCTCACCGGCCTGCGTCCGCACGGGCGTGCGCTCGATCATGTCGCGGATCTTCTCCGCGAACACGAGGCCGTCCTCGAGGTTGGTTTCCGGCATCATCACTGCGAATTCCTCGCCGCCGTAACGCGCCGCCAGATCGGTGCTGCGGATGCTCTCGTGGAAAACCCTGGCCAGCTCCCGGAGCACTTCGTCACCGACCGCGTGCCCGTGCGTGTCGTTGACTCTCTTGAAGAAATCGATGTCGATGATGGCCAGCGACAGCGGCCGCTCATAGCGCTGCGATTCCTCGAAGGCACGGGCCAGCTGGTCCTGAAAATGACGGTGGTTGTACAGCTTCGTCAGGCCGTCGGTGATCGACAGCAGTTCCAGCCGCCGGTTCGTCTCCATCAGCTCCCTCTGCAGATCAGCGATGCGCTGGCCGGCGCGGATGCGCGCCAGGAACTCCGGAACCTGGAAAGGCTTGGTGATGTAGTCGTCGGCGCCGAGCTCGAGACCTTCGACCTTCGCCTCCTGGTCGTCCTCGCCGGTGAGCATGATGACGTAGCGGCTGCGGTAGACCGGATCGGCCCTCAGTTCCTGGCAGAGCACGACCCCGTCCATGTCGGGCAGTTTTCGGTCGAGAACGGCCAGGTCCCAGTCGCGGCTCGTCAGGGCCTGTCGGGCTTCTTCGCCCGTCGTGCATACAAACGTCTCATATCCGGCGCGCGCCAGAATCAGCCCGACCAGACGCCGGATCGCCGGATCGTCGTCGACGATCGCGATGGTGAACCGTGACTCGGCCATTGATCTCGTCAGCGGCAAAGAGCGCGCCAGTACGAGCGGGTGACGGGTGGCGGGTAGCGGAGTAGCGGGTAGCGGGGGTAGCGGGTAGCGGGTAGCGGGTAGCGGGTAGCGGGTAGCGGGTTAGCGGGTAGCGGGTAGCGAATGAGATCAGGGCGGCGAAGGTCAGGTGTCATCCTGAGCCGGCGGAACCGCGGGGGCGGTGGATGGGCGGGAGCGGTGGAGCGCAGGTGTCATCCTGAGCCGGCGCAACCGCGGGGCCGGTCGGGTGGCGGGAGCGGTGGAGCGCGGCGAAGGATCCCCCGCAAACGCCACCACCTTCACCCCTCGATCCTCATCGAAATGTCCAGCGCCATCGCCGAATGCGTCAGTGCCCCCACCGAGATCCGATCGACGCCCGTCTCCGCAATCGCCCGCACCGACTCGAGCGTGACGCCACCTGACGCCTCCAGCGGCACCGCACCGGCGGTCCGCTGCACGGCCTCGCGCATGACCGCGGTGCTCATGTTGTCGAGGAGGATGAAATCGGGGTGGAGGGCGAGTGCCTCGTCGAGCTCGCGGAGGTCGCGCACCTCCACCATGATCGGCTGCGCCATCTTTCGTGCGCGGATCCGCTCCACCGCTGCCGTGATCGACCCCGCCTTGTCGACATGATTGTTCTTGACGAGGAACATGTCGAAGAGACCGAAGCGGTGATTCTCACCGCCGCCGGCCCGCACCGCAGCCTTGTCGAGCAGGCGCAGCCCGGGCGCAGTCTTGCGGGTGTCATAGATCTTCGCCCGCGTGCCGCGCACAGCGTCGACATAGCGGCGCGTCATCGTGGCAATGCCCGAGGCCCGCTGCAGGAAGTTGAGGGCGGTCCGCTCGCCGGACAGCAGGGCGATCACGCTCGCTCCGACCTCGGCGATGACTTCGCCGTTCGCCACTGCAGCCCCCTCCGACATGCGCGCCGCGAAGACGCTGCTGCCGTCGAGCATCGCGAAAGTTTCCCGCGCGAAAGCGAGGCCCGACACGATGCCCGTCGCTTTGGCGATGAATCGGGCGCGGCCGCGCTCGCCTGCTCCAAAGACGGCCTCGCTCGTGATGTCGGGGAGGTCTTCATCGAGCGCGCGACGGACGAGGTCGGTGATTCCCTTGGGTGTCGGGGGTCGGGGGTCGGGGGTCGGGGATGCCATCGCGTGCAATCGTAGCCTCAGCGGAAGTTTCCCGTCGCTTTCAGCAAGTCAGCCACCCGAGACCCGATACCCGACACCCGACACCCGACACCCAAGAGCCCAGAGCCAAAACGAAATCTCTGACCGCCCCCCCGCGTTCCACCAGACAGTTCGTTGACAATCTGGGGGCGCAACGGCTTCGACGGGGACATGTCGGGGTCGCGGTTGCATGCCGAGCTGATTGACTCGTAAATCCGATCAACCTGAGTAGCTGCGAACAACAGCGAACTCGCACTCGCGGCCTAAAAAACCGCGACGCTCTACCGCTGGTCGCTCACGCCGGCGCGACGAGTGTCATTAAGGTGAGCTAAGGGTCCGGGCCCGCCTCGTCTCGGATCTCGAAAATTTAGAGGCTGGCTTACTTCAGTCCCCGTTTTCCGGGCCGGAGCGAGCGAGATCAAAGGAAAACTAAGCATGTAGGAGCCAGGCTGCCACTGTTTTCGGACGCGGGTTCAACTCCCGCCGCCTCCACCAAATTTTCGAGCGAGCAGGGGGTAGCGTGCGCGACCTCCGATGCTCGTCCGAGCAACGAACAGACGAACGGCCGAGGAGCGATCCTCGGCCGTTCGTGTTTTCGGTCAATCAACGCGCAGTTCGATGATGTCTTCGAGCACCCGCGACATCGTTTCGTAGAACGCCGGGGAGACGACCTGTTCGTTGATGATCTTTTTCCGACCGGCTCGATCAGTTCAGACCTTGCGAACCGGACCGCCATAGCGGGCGAGCTGCGCGTCAGCCGTGAGAAGTGTGATTCCCTCGACGAGAGCCTGCGCAAGGAGCAGCCGGTCGAACGGATCTTTGTGAAGAAGCGACAGAGTATCGACGCTGACCGCGTGCTCGCTCGTGACCGGTAGCTCGACGTAGCCGTTGTCGAGCAGACCGCGGCGAAGGACGCGCGGCTCGACGCGAAAATCGTCGCGCCCGAGCGTCGCCTTGATGGTGATCTCCCAGAGACTGGCTGCGCTGAAGAGCAGCTCGTTGTCAGGATCGTTGAGGCGGCGCCTGGCTCTCGGAGAAAGCCGTTCCGGCTGACCGGCGGCCCAGAGGAGGAGCTGCGTGTCGAGCAGGAGCTTCATGCGCCGATGCCGAAGAGGGCGGCGATCTCCCGCTCGCCCATTCGATCGAAGTCGTCCGGAACCTCGATCTCGCCCTTGAGGAACCCGAGTCGCTTCGGTTGGGCGGGCGCGTCCACTGGCGATACTTTCACCAGCGGCTTCCCCGCCCTGGCGATGACAAAGGGCTCGCCTCTCGCCGCGCGATCGACGAGCCGCGAGAGCTGCGTCTTGGCCTCGTGGATGTTAACGGTGTTCATGAGTGGACTAATCCGAGTGGACCAACTGTAATTCCTCAGATCGCGGCGCGTCAACGAGGCGGATGCAGCCCCGCCCGCGAAAACGCCGGGATCTCTCCTCGCGTTTGTTCGTCTGGTTCTTCCATGCTCCCAGGGTGCGGCCGGGCATTCGTTACAATCGTCTCGATGCCGTCTACTCGGGACCTCGCCATGCCGATCCCGCACGAAGCGATCGCGGACTTCTGCCGCAAATGGCGCATCCAAAAGCTGTCGTTTTTCGGATCAGTCGTCCGCGACGACTTCGGCCCCCAGAGTGACGTCGACGTGCTCGTCGAATTTCGACCGGACGCGAAGATCAGCTGGAACATCGTCATCGCGGAACAGGAGCTCAGCCGCATCCTTGGCCGTCGCGCCGATCTCCGCACGCCGCCGGAACTGAGCCGCTGGATGGTCAAGGACGTCATGAGCGAAGCGGTCGTCGAATATGTCGAAACGAATTGATCTCGTCTACCTCGGCGACATGCTCGATGCAGCGCGCCGCGTCACCGCAAAGATCGCGGGAAAAACTCTCGACGATTTCCGCGCTGACGACAATCTCCAGCTCGCTGTCGTTCACCTCATTCAGGTGATCGGTGAGGCGGCGAACCGCGTCAGCCCCAAACTGCGCGATGAAGCCTCCGCCGTTCCGTGGGCGGCCCTCATCGGAATGCGCCACCGTCTGGTGCACGACTACGGCAACATCAATTACGACATCGTGTGGAGCGTTGCGGAATCGGAACTGCCAACGCTGATCGCCGCGATCGAGCGAATCGTTCCAGGCGAGCCTTGAGGCGCAGTTGCTCCTGATGCGAGCTCGCGCGCTGTGATCGAGCTGGCGCTGCTGGCCGAGAGATCCGAGCGGCCTTTTCCCACAACTTCTCAGCGCTGTCCGACTCCGTGTCGCAGCCGCCAAACCCCGCGTTGTAGTGCGGGGCACGGTCGGAGCGCCAAAGGGGCGACAAATACCAGCTAGCCGACGCCATCCAGGAAGGGTCCATCCGCGCGTCCGGAATCGGGAGCTGAGAAGATGCATAGCGAGATCATGCCCATGGTCCGCCCGAGCGCTCTGTCGCGGTCGCGGCGGGTGTTCGCGGCTTCATCGTCCGCAGCACGGATGTTTGTGGCGGCGGTCCTCGCCTGCCTCATCGCACCGCCGCTTCATGCGGATACGTGCAGCGCACAGGGCGGCCGGTTCGACTGGAACGCTCCGGCCGCGTGGTCGTGCACGGGGACGAATGGCAGCACCTACCCCGGCGAGAAGGGCATCGACATCGCAACGATGTCCGGGGATCTGCCCGTCATGGCGAACATCGTCGCGCCGACCCCGTTTCCGGTCACTTTTTCCACAGGCGGCCAGGGCGCAATCCTGGCCCTGCAGCCGAACGGGTCGCTCACCCTCGGGGAGGGAAGCGCCATCGGCGCTCTCGACTCCATCAACATCGCGGGCGGAGCTCTGGTCATCGACACCGGAGCGCTCCTGCAGACTCAGGGACGCATCACTCTCGACAGCGGCACACTGACGCTGAACTCGGATCTCGAGCTGGGAGTCGCGGAAGTTCCGTTCGCGTTCAACGGCGGCACGATCAGCGGCCCCGGAAACCTGACGATCGCATCCGGGATGCTGTTCACGGGAAGCGTCGGCGCAATGACGATCAGCGGCGCCACGATCAACGTTCTGGGGAGCGCGGACTACTCGGCCACGAGTCCGACCACACTCTCGATCAACAGCGGCGGCCGCATCAGGGTCATCGGCCCGGGAGAGCTGTCGCTGAGCGGCACCGGAACGATCAACGCCGACGCTCTTTCGTCGATTGACGTTCTCACCGGAGCAAACCTCTACGTCTACGCCAGCCCTGCGACGATCAATGCCACGGTCAACAACGAAGGAACCGTGACGTCGGATGCTCAGCTGCAGCTGAAGGGCGGCGGAAACCATTTCGGTCGGTTCGACGCCATCAACGCGGGCTCGATCCTCTTTTCCGGCACGCACAATTTCGGGGGAGGGACTTCGTTCACGAACTCGACAGGTGCTCCTGCGTTTCAGTTCGACGGTGCCGCCTCGCAGTTCAACATCAACACCGGCTTCGTGAACATCCCCGGACTGAACTGGACGGGCGGAACGATCGGCGGCGGGAACACCCTCTCGCTCCTGACTTCGAACATCTTCGACGGGTCCGCGCTGGCGATCGGCAGCGGGACGACGATCCACATTCCGGCGGATGTGTCGGGCTCGCTGTCGCTCGGCACGTCGACGAATGTCGCCGGCCCGGGAGCTCTGGAGCTCGGCCTCGGCGCGACGATCACAGTGAACGGAAGCCCGAACGTCATCAGCGCACCCGTGACGATCGGAAGTCCGACGATCGTGTTCGGCAACTTCGGCGCCATCACCTTCAGCGGCGGCGGAACGATCAATTCCGGGACGTTTGCGACCACGGACCTGACCAACACATTCACGTTTGGCGGATCCTTTCTCGTCCACGCAGGGACGTTCCGGGGGCCGGGCGCTTTCTGCATCAGTCCAGGCGGAGTGTTCACGATCGACAACATGAACGCACCGGTCGCCTTCGTCGGAACACCAGGTTCTTCGAGGCTCTACAACGCCGGCACGATCGCGTTTCTCCCGCCGGCAACGAGCGTCGACGTGAGCGGATTCGCGATCAGGAACGACCCGTCCGGCACCATCGACCTGCAGAACGACACGTCGCTGACTGCTGCGACACAGGCCGCAACGATTCTGAACGACGGGGGCGTCTTCGAAAAGACCGCTGGTTCACTGACGTCCTCAATCCAGCCCGCGTTCACGAATGGGAGCACCGTGATCGTGAAGACGGGAACGCTGGATTTCACCAACGCCTACACGCAATCCGGAGGGACCACGATCCTCGCCGGCGGCACGCTGGCCATGCTCGGAGGAGCGGGCACCTTCACTCTGAACAGCGGTAACCTCGAGGGCACGGGAACCATTCAGGGAAAATTGGCGACGTACCCCGGAGGTGTCGTGTGGCCGGGTCTCAGGTCGCCGCTTTCACCCGGCAGTATCAGGGTGACCGGCGACTACGTGCAGAGCGGCGCATTGCAGGTCGACCTCGGCGGCACCGTTCCCGGTTCCGGCTACGACGTTCTCAATGTCGACGGAAACGCGACGATCGGCGGAGCGCTGGGGATCACCTACATTTCGCCGTTTACGACCCCCAACGGCCAGGCCTACAGCGTGCTCACGAGCGCGAATCCGGTGAGCGGCACGTTCTCGGTCATCCATTATCCCGACCTATCGCCCGCGTGGAAGACGACCTACGCCGCGAACGCCGTGCAGATCGCCATGACTCAGGCCGATCTGGCAATTGCGCATACGGCTGCGACGAGCGTCGCCAACGGCCAGGACATCGTCTACACGATCAACGTCACCAACAACGATCCGACGCTGACGGCGACGAACCTGTCGATCTCGAACATGTTCACCGCAACATTCAAAGCCGTCTCCCCTTCGCCCTGCGTTACGAACGATCCGAACTGGATCACGTGCTCCGTGGCGTCGCTCGCTCCCGGCGCGACTTACACGATCACTCTGACCCTGACGACGAGCGCCGTCGGCAGCGTCTCGAATCTGGCGGGCGTGAACGGCGCTGAGTTCGACCCGAACACCGCAAACAACGAATCGACGGCAACGGTCGAAGTCACACCGGCAGTCGATCTCGGCGTGACCCTCACCGACACGCCTGATCCGGTCCTGGCCGGCGCGAATGTCACCTATACGATCGACGTCGCAAATGGCGGCCTCGACCCGAGCGCCACGGAAGATCTGCTGACGCTGACCCTGAACGACGGCACGATCGTCTCCGTCTCCAGCCCCTTCCCGTGCTCGAACACCACCACGAAGGCGATCTGTAAGATGCCCGCGATTCCGATTGGTGGCAATGCGTCGATGACCATCGTCGCGACCGCCAGCACTGCCGCGGAAATGTCTCTCGACGCCACGGCAACGGATGCAAACGACACGAACCCGGCCAATAACGCCGCCTCTCAACGTACGACGATCACGCCGGCGGCCGACCTCGCCGTCTCGCAGAGCGCCTCACCGACGACGCTGTTCAACGGCAAGGGCAGCGTCGTCACCGTGACCGTGACGAACATCGGACCGTCGACGGCGACGAGCATCCCGCTGACCGATTTGTTCGGCGGACCGGTCACGATCAGCGGCGCCACGACTGCGGATGGAACGTGCCTCATCACAGGTCCGAAGGTCTCCTGCACGATTCTTTCGCTCGCCAGTGGCGCATCGGCCGTCGTCACGATCGACGTTCTGGCAGCCGGATCCGGCACAGTCACCAGCTCACCAGCGGTCCCGACATCCACTCCGCCGCTGAGCCAGCACGATCCGATTCCGGCGAACAACTCGGCGGTGCCTGTCTCGATCACGGTGAATCCCGCGTCGGACCTCAGTATCGCAGTCACACCTCCGGCCTCGGTCTACGCAGGCAAGGACGGCGCGTTCTCCGTCGCAATCTACAACGCCGGTCCTGACGCCGCGGCGTCGTATGACGCGAGCCTCACGATCACAGGCGGAACCATCGTCAGTGCCACCGGCGCGATGACGTGCACCACGACCGCGACCTCCGCGGGCTGCTCCGGCTCCAGCCTCGCCGCAGGCGGTACCGCAACGGTGAGCATCGTCGCAACGGCGGACGCCGGCGCCTCACTCGCAATCGAAGGGACCGTCGCCGCGGCGAGTGATCCAAACGCGACCAACAACGGACCGGTTTCGACCAGCGTTGCGATCACCGCGAGCGCGGACGTGTCGGCTTCGCAATCCGCGCCCGCTTCCGTCTTTCACGGACAGAACGCCACGGTCACGGTGATCATCGGCAATACCGGGCCTTCCACGGCCACGAACGTGACCCTGACCGACGCGTTCACCAACGGCTCATTCGTCTCGGCGACCGCCTCTCAAGGCACGTGCTCCGGCACCACGGCCGTCACCTGCGCGATCGGCACGCTCGCCTCCGGCGCGTCTGCCACGGTCACCCTGGTCCTCACCGCGACCGGCGCCTCGCCGCTGACCAACAGCGCCAGCGCCATGGCAGCCGAGCACGATCCGCTGCCCTCCAACAACACGCCGGCTCCGCTCGCGGTCGCCGTCAACCCGAGCGCGGACGTGTCGGCTTCGCAATCCGCGCCCGCTTCCGTCTTTCACGGACAGAACGCCACGGTCACGGTGATCATCGGCAATACCGGGCCTTCCACGGCCACGAACGTGACCCTGACCGACGCGTTCACCAACGGCTCATTCGTCTCGGCGACCGCCTCTCAAGGCACGTGCTCCGGCACCACGGCCGTCACCTGCGCGATCGGCACGCTCGCCTCCGGCGCGTCTGCCACGGTCACCCTGGTCTTCACCGCGACCGGCGCCTCGCCGCTGACCAACAGCGCCAGCGCCGTGGCAGCCGAGCACGATCCGCTGCCCTCCAACAACACGCCGGCTCCGCTCGCGGTCGCCGTCAACCCGAGCGCGGACCTCTCCGTCACGCAGACCGGCCCTGCTGCGTTATTCGACGGCCAGAACGCTGTCCTGAAGATCGTCGTCACGAACCACGGCCCCTCGACTGCAACAAGCGTCGGAATCAGCGACAGCTACAGCGGCGGCACGTTCGGATCGGTGTCGTCGACCGGCGGGAGTTCGTGCAGCGGCACCCTCCCCGTCGCCTGCTCGATTTCGTCGCTCGCCGCCGGCGCGACCGAGACCATCACGCTCACGCTCACCGCCAATGTCCCCGGAACAATGTCCAACACCGTCTCTGCGACCTCGCCGATCTTCGACGGCGATCCGGCGAACAACAACTCTTCGGCGACGGTGAAGGTCACGGCCACGGCTGATCTCGCGGTCAGCTGTACCGCGTCCCCGAATCCTGTGGACCCGGCTCGTGACACGACGATCACCGCGTCGATCAGGAATCTCGGTCCGTCGACAGCTGCGGACGTGAAATTCACGGACTCGTTCACCGGATCGACGTCCGCATCGGTCGCTACCAGCCAGGGAACCTGTAGCCTATCGACGACGATCAACTGCTCGATCGGCACGCTCGCCCCGGGAGCGACGGCCCAAGTCACAATCGCGCTGCGCGCTGGCACCGTTGACATCCAGAACAGCGCCAGCGTCTCTGCGAGTGAGACCGATCCGAACGGCAACAACAATTCATCGACGCTGACGATCGCCTTGACGCGCGCTGATGTATGGGTGAGCAAGAGCGGACCGGTATCGGCGTCGCCGGGAGACAGCGTCACCTACACCATCACCATCGGCAATGATGGCCCTTCGACGTCGACGGCCATCAGCCTCACCGATCCAACGCCCGCGGGTCTGACGGCAGCTTCAGTCAGGGGCGCGTGCGTTCTGCTCCCTTGCTTGATTTCCCCGCTGCACGCAGGCGCCAACGCGACGATTTCCGCAACGTACACCGTCGCCACGGGCGGCGATGCTCCAGCGCTGATCACGAACACGGCCTCCGTGCTTGCCGACAACGATCCGAGCTCATCGAACGACAGCTCCTCGGTCACGACGTCGCTGGCCTGCAAGACACAACCTCCGACGCCCGTCTCGCCCCTCACGGGCGAAGTCATCGGCTCGCCGGTCACGTTCACCTGGACAGCGGTCGCGAACGCCACGGCGTATGAGGTCTACGTCACGCAGGGCACGACACTCTCTCTGGGAACGACTTCCGGGACATCGCTGACCGGATCGGTCGGCAATGGTCCTTTCTCCTGGTACGTCGTCGCCACGACATCGGATTGCGGGCCGATGACGTCCGCCAGCGTCAGTCCGAGCGCCTGCAACCGACCCGACACGCCGCTGGCCAGCGTGGTTGCGAACGCCGCTTCGGGACAGACCTACTCGGTGCAATGGGCTGCCGTCGACGGCGCGGGCAGCTACGAGGTTCAGGAAGCAGGCAGCGTCGACTTCACGGATGCCACGACGCAGGCCGTGACCGGCACGTCGCTTTCCTTCACCCACGCCGCCACGAGCACGGTGCGCCCCTTCTTCTATCGAGTCCGGTCCGTTGCGTCATGCGATCCGCAGCAGAAGAGTGACTACTCGAGCATCGACCGCGTGGTCATCGCGCCGATCCCCACGGAAATCCTCAGCCCGAACGCCAACGTCCCCTCCGGCAGCACGACGATCGTCATTCAGGACGTGCCGATCGCCGGAATCGGCGACGGCAACAGCTACGCGTTCACAGCGGCGGTCGACAAACCGTGGATGTCGGTCAGCCCGTCGAGCGGCATCCTCCCGCCGTCCGGGATCGTCCTGCAGATCAGCGCCGATCCCTCATCGCTGAGCAACGGCACATCCACCGGCACTCTGATCGTCACCATCGTTGCGATGACGACGTCGAACGCACGCACAAGCTCGACGACCAGCGTCTCGGTCCCAATCTCGATCAGCCTCGTCACTCCGGTAACACCGGCGAGCCCGAGCACGACTCCGGCAAACGCCCTGGTCATCCCGTCGGTGGGCCACCTCGACGGCATCGACTCGCAGTGGCAGTCCGACGTCCGCGTCGCTAATCCTGGCTTCTCCCGGCAGCAGCTCCTCCTCACTTTCGTTCCGGCCTCGAGCGACTCGAGCATCGTCACCACCGGCATGAAGCAGACCACCGTCACCGTCGACGCCGGAGCGACTGTCGCTCTCGACGACATCGCCCGCAACTGGTTCGGCATCGGATCGCTCGGCGAGGCAGCAAACGGAATCCTCATGATCCGTCCCCTCGCAACTGCCCACTCGAACGCCAGCACGCCGAGCGTCTCCGGCGTCGTAGCCTCCAGCCGCACCTACAGCGTTTCGAGCTCGGGAACCCGTGGCCAGTACATCCCCGCGATTCCGTTCTCCTCGTTCATCGGAACACCTGCCAGCGGGCAGCTTCCTTCCGTTCTGAGCCTGCAGCACATCGCCCAGTCGGACGCCTTCCGCACCAATGTCGGCATTGTCGAGGCGGCAGGCGCTCCGGCCGCCGTCACTCTGAGGGTCTTTGACGCTTCCGGCAGCAACATCCAGGATGTACCGCTGACGATCAGCGCGTACCAGCAGATCCAGCTCAACTCCTTCCTCGCTTCACACGGCATCACGCTCAACGACGGGCGCATCGAAGTCCAGGTCACGAGCGGCACCGGCAAGGTCACGGCCTACGCCTCCGTCGTCGACAATGTCACCGGCGACCCGCTGCTGGTCTCCGGCGTACCTCTGAACCAGACACTGGCCAGCCGCTACGTGCTGCCGGGCGTGGCGCACTTCGACAACGGTCAGACCTGCTGGCGCAGCGACATCCGAATCTTCAACGGCGGCGCCGCGCCGCATGCAGCCACGCTGACGCTTTATCCGCTCGGCGGCGGCACGCCTCTGACCGCATCCGAGACGCTCAACCCGGGCGAGGTCAGACTGCTCGACAGCGCCGTGCAGTCGCTCTTCGGCGTCACCAACGTCGGCGGTGCGCTCCATGTCACGACTGCAAGCGACTCGAGCCTGGTCGTCACCGGCCGCACCTACAACGCAGTGGACGGCGGCGGGACGTACGGTCAGTTCATCCCCGCGGTGACCTCGGCTGACGCGGTCGGCAGCGGAGAACGCACGCTGCACATCCTGCAGGTCGAGGAGTCGCCGCGGTACCGGACCAACCTGGGAATCGCCGAAGTCACCGGAGAGTCGGCGACCGCCGAGGTCACGGTCTACCTGCCCGATTCGAAGGTGGCGCCGCGGGTGCAGATTCCGCTGAACGCCTATGAGTACCGGCAGTTTCCAATCATCCAGCAGCTGGGGCTGGGCAACGTCTACAACGCGCGAATCGGTATCAGTGTCGTAGGCGGCAACGGAAGGATCACAGCGTACGGCTCGATCATCGACCAGCAGAGCCAGGATCCGACCTACGTGCCCGCGCAATGAACACAGGCTTTCGTCCGGTGCCGGAGAAGGCAGCGGCGCGGCAGCTCAAACGACGAACATCGCTACACCGGCGACGAACATCGCTGCGGTCGTGATCCCGACGATGATCTGGCTCGTCCGCGAGCTGCACTGGTTGTACATAATGTAGGGATCGCGCGCCACGACCAGAATTCCCACCAGCAGGAATGGCGCGATCAGGCCATTGAGGACCGCGCTCCAGTACAACGCACGCACGGGATTGATGTCTGCGAAATCGAATCCGATGCCGATCGCCGTGGAGAGGAGCACCACGGCGTAGAACGCACGCGCCTTCTCGAGCTTTTCATCCAGTCCCTGTTTCCACCCGAACGTCTCGGCCAGCGCGTAAGCGGCCGAGCCCGAGAGCGTCGGAATGGCCAGCAGCCCCGTTCCGATCACACCCGCCGTGAACAGCAGAAAGCATCCCGGCCCCGCCAGCGGACGCAGCGCCTCGGCTGCCTGCCGCGTGGTCTCGATGTGGGTGACGCCGTGCGTGTGCAGCGTGAACGCAGTGGTGACGATGATGAAGAACATCACGATGTTCGAGAAAAACGTGCCCACGCCGATGTCGAGCCTGCGCGTCATGAGCTCGGAAGGCGAAGCGCCGATCCGCTCGATGGTCTGGTGCCGCCCGAGGAATTTCTCTTCCTCGACTTCCTGCGACGATTGCCAGAAGAACAGGTAGGGACTGATCGTCGTGCCGAGGATCGCTACGAGCGTGGCCCAGGCATCCCTCCCCCTGGGCAAGGTCGGGATGATCGTGTCCTTCAAGACCGCCAGCCAGTCCGGCTCGACGACGATGGCCGTGAAGATGTACGCAAAGAGAAAGAGGGCCAGCCATTTCAGCACGCCGGCGATCTTTCCGTACGGCAGCCATACCGTCGCTCCGCCGATCGCCACGCCGAACACGATGACCCAGAGATGTGAGGTCAGGCCGGTGAGCATCTCCATCGCGTCGGCCATGCCGGAAAAGTCGGCACCGATGTTGATGATGTTGGCCGCGAGGAGCGCCAGCGCCGCGGCGGCAACGACCGGGGTCGGAAACTTTCGCCGCAGGGCACGAGCCAGCCCGTAGCCGGTAGTCATGCCGATCCGCGCGCACATCTGCTGGACCGCAGCCATCAGAGGCCAGGTCAGCAGCGACGTCCAGATCAGCGAGGTCCCGAACTGCGCTCCGGTGATGGAGTAGGTGGCAATGCCCGACGGATCGTCATCCGCAGCGCCGGTGATGAGACCCGGCCCCAGCGCGCCGAAGAATCGGCGGATGAGATTCGGCTTCCTCTTCGAGCTCAACGGTACGAAGAGAATAGACAGGTACGCAGCATTCGACAATCACCCGGTTGAGGGCGCGCCAGGGATCGACGAGCGCACCGCTCCGTTTTCATTGCGATCGACTGCTGTGGGTGACATGAATCCCCTCATCCGGCCTTCGGCCACCTTCTCCCCGCTGGCGCGGGGAGAAGGGCCATGATTGAACATCGCGTGGAGCTCTCGACCTCACAACCTCACAACCTCGTGACCTCGTGACCTCGCAACTTCGCAACCTTGCAACCCCTCACGCCCGCGCCCTCCGCCCCTCCGGCTCCGCGGCACGATCGAGCAGCGCGTGCACTTCCTCGTCCGTGGTCTGCGCGAAGTCGCGATACCACAGCCCGACCGCTTCGAACGGCTCGGGCGTGCGCAGACAGATCAACGGCTCGGCCTCCTGACGGAAGTCTTCACATGTCGACGGCGCCGCCACCGGGACGGCCACGACAGATCGTCCGCGGATGCATCTCGCGGAGGGCCCGCACCGCAGCACGCATGCTCGATCCGGTGGCCAGACCGTCGTCGACCACGACGACGGTTCGTCCCTCCACGTTCAGGGGCGGGCGCTTGCCGCGGTACGACTTTTCACGCCGGTGCAACTCCCGCTCCTCGCGCTCGGCGACCGCTTCAATCGCCGACGGCGGAATCGGCAGGTACTCCAGCACCTCGTCGTTGAGCACGCGCACGCCGCCGCTGGCGATCGCTCCCATGGCCAGCTCCTCGTGGCCGGGGACACCGAGTTTGCGAACCACGAACACGTCGAGTGGCACGCCGAGAGCCTGAGCCACGCCGTAGCCGACTGGAACGCCGCCCCGTGGCAGGGCCAGCACGATGGCATCGGCAGGCCGGCCGATGCGCCTGGCGACCTCCTCGCCGAGGAGGCGGCCGGCCTCTTCCCGATTGAAGAACGGTTCAACCCGCATGACTCTCCCGCAAACGTGGCTCTGGTTTGCCTTCGGTGCAACTCGCATTCCCCGAAAAACGAGCCACCGTCCTCTCCAGAGCGTGTTGAGACCGTCCGTGTTTCAATGTGCGCCGTGACCGTGAACGCCGCGTCGAGCGTGTCGCTCGAGGACGTCTCCGTCGTTTCGCCGCGGGGCGAGACGATCCTGAACGCGATCGCACTGCGCATCGAGGCGGGCGACTCGGTGGCGCTGGCCGGCCGGAGCGGAGCGGGAAAGACGACCATCCTGCGACTGCTCAACGGCCTGACCGCTCCGTCGACAGGCCGCGTGCTGATCGACGGCGTGGAGATGAACGGCGATCTCACAGAGCGCCGCCGGCACATCGGGACGATCCTGCAGGCGCCGGCGCTCTTCCCGCATCGCAGCGTGTACGACAACGTGGCCACGGTGCCGCGGCTCCTGGACTGGCCCGAGGAACGGATTCGCGAAGCGGCGCGCGAGATGCTCGACCGGCTGGGCATGCCGCTCGACCGCTTCGGACCGCGCTTCCCGCGATCGCTCTCCGGGGGCGAGCAGCAGCGCATCGGCATTGCCCGGGCCATGATCGCGCAACCGGCGCTGCTTTTGTGCGACGAGCCCTTCAGCGCGCTCGATCCGCTCGTCCGGCGCGATCTGCAGGACGAGTTCGTGGGCCTGCGCGACCGCGGACACGTTACGATGCTCTTCGTGACGCACGATCTGGCCGAGGCTCTTCGCGTGGGGCGCCGCATCGTCCTGATCGATCGCGGGGAGATCGTCTGCGACCTGCCGCGCGAGGCGTTCGTCCGCTCGGATCACCCGCTGGTCCGGCAGTTCATCGAGGCCTCGCGGCTGCCGGAGATCTGACCGATGGCCGACGAAATCCTGCGAGCGACCGGACAGCACGTGGTGATCGTGGCGATCTCGGTGCTCATCGCCACGGCGGCCGGGATCCCCTTGGGCATCCTCTGCATCCGGCACGCCCGTATCGGCAAGGTCACGCTGCGCATCGTCGACATCGTGCAGACGATTCCATCGCTCGCACTTTTCGGATTTCTCATACCGCTGCCGCTGATCGGAGGAATCGGCGTCCGCACGGCCATCGTGGCGCTGATCCTCTACTCACTCCTGCCGATCGTGAGGAACACGGTCACCGGAATTGCGGGCATCGACCCGCTGATCCGCGAGGCAGCCATCGTGGTGGGGATGACGGACCGGCAGCGATTGTTAGGCGTGGAGCTTCCCCTGGCGCTGCCGTCGATCTTCGGCGGCCTGCGCATCGCCACGGTGATCGCCATCGGCGTGGCCACGATCGGCGCGGCCGTCGGCGGCGGAGGGCTGGGGACGCTGATCTTCCGCGGCGTGGCCATGGTCGACTCGACGCGAATCCTGGCCGGCGCCCTTCCGGCGGCGGCACTGGCCCTGATCGCGGATCTTGGTTTCGCCGGGCTGGAGCGGGTGGCGGCGCGGCGGTTCGGGACGTCCGGATGATGCGACGCCTTCTCCTGCTGGCGATCGTTCTCGTCACTGCGTGCCGCCAGGGTCCGCAGCCGATCGTCGTCGGTTCGAAGAACTTCACCGAGTCCGTGCTGCTCGGCGAGATCATCGCCCAGCGTCTGGAGCAGGCCGGCTGTCGCGTCGAGAAGAAGCTCGACCTCGGCGGCACGCTGGTCTGCGACCGCGCCATCACCGCCGGTGCGATCGACGTCTATCCCGAATACTCCGGGACCGCGCTGACGGCGATCCTCCACCGTCCGGCGAACCTCGACCGGCAGGCGGTCATGCGCCAGCTCGTCGATGCCTATGCCCGCCGCGGCCTTCACTGGGGACCGGCACTGGGGTTCGAGAACACGTTTGCCATGATCGTCCGCCGCAGCGACGCGGAACGGCTTGGGCTGCGGCGCATTTCGGATCTGCGCAGCGTGACCGGCACGTTCCGCCCCGGCTTCGGCTACGAGTTCGTGGAGCGCCCGGACGGCTGGAGCGGCCTGACAAAGCGATACGGGCTCCAGTTTTCCGAGCCGCCGCGCACGATGGACCTCGGGCTCACCTATCGGGCTCTGGCCAGCGGGCAGATCGATTTGATCGCCGGAAACTCGACCGACGGGCTGATTGCCGCGTTAGGCCTGGCAGTGCTGGAGGACGACATGCGCTATTTCCCGCCTTACGACGCCGCTGTCGTCCAGCGCCAGGACATCGGCCGCAAGTGCGCCGCCGCGCCCGGCGCTCTGGCCTCGCTGGCAAACACGCTCGACGCCGCGACGATGCGCCGGCTCAACTACGAGATCGACGGCCGCCACCGCGGCGCCGCCGAGGTGGCGCGCGAGGTCCTGAAGAAGTTGCCGGCTGCACGGCGCTGACGCCCCGTCACTCTGAGCCGGCGGAACCGCGGGGGCGGTGGACGGGCGGGAGCGGTGGAGCGCGGCGAAGAGTCTCTTACCGGGATGATCTGTCCGCTGGAGACCTTTCACCACAGAGAACGCAGAGAACACAGCGCAGGCTCGCTGCACTCGTCCGCAACCCAGGTTGTTCCGCTCTTCTCACCCAATTCTTCGCACGCCGCGCAAAACCCGGGGTTAGTAAATACCTCTGTGTTCTCAGTGCTCTCTGTGGTGAACGACAGTCCGGCAATCGCGGCTTCAGCCGCGCTGTCTTCGACCACGATCGCGCGCGCAAAGCGCAATCAAACCGGCATTTCTTCGCGCTGCGGCCCCATCCGCCCGAGCACGTGGTGGATCATGCCGCGGGCAAGCTCGTGCTCGCCCATGAAGACCTCGCCCGCGTTCTCCCTGCGAAGCAGCGCCTCCTCCTCGTCACTGTGCGTCCGGAGCACGATCTCGATGCCCGGATTCAGCATGCGCGCGATCTCAACCATCTTTCGCATCTGCACCGGCTCGGGCGTGGCGATGACGAGCATCCGCGCGCGCGCCACGTGACCCTGGATCAGTACCGAAGGCTCGGCGCCATTCCCCGAGACCGCGGGAACGTGCCGCTGCCGGAGCTTCTCGACGATCTCGCGGCTCTGCTCCACGACGACGAACGGCACGCGCTTCTCCAACAGTGCCCGCGCGATCCGCCGCCCCACCCGCCCGTATCCGACGAGCACGACGTGATCTGTCAGAACCGAGGAATCGACGTTCATGGGCAGCTCGGCCAGAGGATCGGTACTTCGCTCGAGCTGCCGGGCAACAGCAGAGCGACGGCGGATCCAGCGCTGCGCTGGCTCGAGCAGCGCGAATACGGCCGGGTTGATCGCGATCGAGATGAGCGCTCCCGCGAGGATCAGGCCGCGGCCGTCTGGCGTAAGAAGACCGAGCGATAGCCCCAGTCCGGCCACGATGAACGAGAACTCGCCGATCTGCGCCAGGCTTGCTCCTACGGTAAGCGCGGTATTGAGCGGATAACGAAACGCCAGCACGATGGCGATGGCGATCAGAGGCGTGCCGACCACGACGATCGCCACCACCGCGGTCACGGCCAGAGGCTGGCGAACCACGACCATCGGATCGAAGAGCATGCCCACCGAGACGAAGAAGAGCACCGCGAATGCATCGCGTAGAGGCAGCGAGGCCTCGGCGGCTCGATGGCTGAGCGCCGATTCGCGCATCATTATCCCGGCAAAAAACGCGCCCAGCGCGAACGACACGCCGAACAGGTGCGCCGAGCCGTAGGCCACACCGACGGCCGCCGCGATCACAGCGAGTGTGAACAGCTCGCGCGACCCGGTCTTAGCCACGAGCCACAACAAGCGCGGCATGACGCGGCGGCCCACCACCAGCATCAGCACGACGAACGCGGCCACCTCCGCGAAGGTGATGGCCAGCATCGCACCCACTCCCCGGCCGGCGTGCTCCGCCTTTCCGCCGAGCGATCCCGCCAGAGGAGGAAGCAGAACCAGAACGAGCACCATCACCAGGTCCTGAACGATCAGCCAGCCCACCGCAACGCTGCCGTTGAACGACTTCATGGCGCCGCGACTCTCCAGCGCGCGAAGCACGACGACGGTGCTGGCCACCGACAGCGAAACGCCGAACACGAGCGCCGCCTCGAAGCTCCAGCCCCACAAGATGGCCGTCCCGATCCCGAGAGCCGTGGCGACGGTCATCTGGATCAGCGCGCCCGGCACGACCAGTTTGCGGACCGCGATCAGGTCGTCGAGCGAAAAGTGCAGACCGACCCCGAACATCAGCAGCATCACACCGATGTCGGCGAGCTGGCTGGCAAGGGCGACGTCCGCCACGAACCCGCGGGTGTACGGCCCGATGATGATGCCGGCCAGCAGATAGCCGACCAGCGGAGGCATCTTCAGCCTGACGGCCACAAACCCCAAAATCGTCGCCAGACCGAGGCTCGCGGCAATCGTGGTGATGAGGTTCAGCGAGTGCGGCATCGTTGCTCCGGGCGATGCCATCTTAGCCGCGGAGGCACAGACACTCTTGTGCCGGCTTCCCAACGGCGCTTACCGCGCCGGAGCGACGACCAGGATCTGACCCGACATCGCCGGCTGATGAACCGTGCAATAGAACGGAAACAGCCCTTCCTCGTGGAACGTCATCACGAACGTCGTCTTCGACAACGGCGGCAGCTTCGTCTGCAGGAGAACCTTGTTGTGCGGATCGGTGAGCATGAAATCGTGCTCGTCGTCGGGCTGCAGGTTCCAGAACGTCACCTGCGCGGGCTCGTCGCGGCGCACCGCGAAGAAGTCCGGCGAGAACGCGTACACCTCGCCGAATTTCTGAACCGTCGCCGCAGGCCCGGTCTCCCTGATCGCCGTGCCGATCGTGGTCACGGTGATCCGGACCTTGGCCGGGCCCGAGCGGGCGATGGTCACTGGCGGGCCGCTGGCAGCCGGTTTTCGGCCGCACGCCAGAGCGGACACGAGCAGCAACAGCACGAGGCTGCGCCGGGCGATCACGGGCGAATCATGCACGTCGCCGCACTGCGCCGCAAACGCCATCCGCTCAGCTCGTCTCGACTTCCGGCTCCGGGCCTCGTTCCGGGATGAGGGGCCCTGCGTCCGAGCGGCCGGCGGTCCTTCGCGCCCGGCAGGCAGAGGCGATCGCCTCGGAGAGCCGGTCGAGGTCGAAGGGCTTTCGCAGGACGGCTCGAACGACCCCCGGATCGAGGCGATCGAGCTCGAGATTGCGCACCACCGCCGTCACCACGATCACCGGTACCGGCAGCTGCTTCTCGCGAATGTACAGGATGACGTCGTACCCACTGGTCACGGGCATCATCAGGTCGAGGACGACGACGTCGAAGTCACTGCCGTCGCCGATCCGCGCGATAGCGTCCGCGCCGGTGCCGCACGCCTCGGTCGCAAAGCCCCAGCGCGTGGCAGCGACGCTGAGGAGGTTTCGAATGGACTGATCGTCTTCGACGATGAGGACGCGGCACTGAGGCATGTTCGCCTGCTGAATGAGCGAATGACGTGCCAGAAAGCAGGCGCGGCTGTCGACCCGATTCGGCGTCCATTTCCAAAAAGAATGGCCGGGACGAGCCCGGCCATTGCCTCTTTTCTATTGCGAAGCTGGTCGTCAGCCCCCAATCTTTTTACCTGCATCACGGACGGCGTCGCCAACCTTCCGCCGGGCCTTGCCGATGCCCTCCTCGAGGTCACCGGAGCTCTGCTGGTCGATTCCTTCCTGCTCAAGGTCGGGGTCGTCATTCTTGCGTCCGATGGCCTGCTTCGCCTTGCCGGCGACCTTGTCGATCTTTCCGCGGACTTCGTCTTCGTTGGGTCTCATGGACACCTCCGACGGTGACTACTCCAAGAATCACGCCCGAAAGCATGCGGCGAGTTCGGCGTTATCGAACGAAAGGAGAGCTGCGGACGCGCTGCTGCGCGTCCCTGCGAACATCCCTACGAGATGCCTTCTCGCGCGCACCAGCGGGGCACGACCAGGCCGGCAATGGCGTCGTACGCAAAGTGCACGACGATCGCGGGAAGGAGCGACTGCCCGACGATGACGACGGCGTGAAAACCGACCGCGAAGACGAAGATCACGGCCGCGCTGCGCCATCCCTGCACCATGTGACCGAGGGCAAACACGAATGCCGCGACGGCCACGGCAATGACGATCGAATGCGAGAGGCGGAACAGGAGTCGGTAGGCCACGCCCCGGTAGGCCACCTCCTCGGCGATGGCCGCGACCAGGCAGAGCAACAGGTAGGGCATGAGCTCGCTGCGGTCGTGGGGAAGCAGATCGCAGAGGCGGTCCTTCGACTGATCGGAGCGGGTCGGCCAGAAGACGCGAAGGGCGAGCAGCGCTACGCCGAGGAGGGCCAGCGCCCAGAGCGCGCGCGGTGTTCTCGGCACGACGTTCAGGACGATGAGATTCGTGGCCGCCGCGACGAGAGCCAAAGCGTAGAGGATGACCTGCAGCAGGATGGTCTGCCAGTAAAAGACGGGCCGGGGAATCGGCAGCCGTCGTCCGCCTAACAACTGCTGCGTGCGGATGGCCAGTAGCGGCAGGACGATCGCGATGACCACCAGGTACGCAGTGCCCCAGACGTCGATGCGCCAGTGAATCGGGTGCCTCCGTAAAGCGTCTGCAGTCTATTGAAGAATTGCGGGAGACGCAGAAGGCGATCTTGTCATCCCGGGCGTCAGCGAAGGGATCTGGGTGGGTGGGGCGCCCGGATCGACCATGCGAAGGTGAAATCTCGCGCCGCCCCTCTCACCCGGATCCCTCACGCTCGGGATGACAGGTTTCCCGTTTTCGATTTCTCCTCTCTACAATGCCGCGCCTCATGACGACGCGCTTCGACCGCCTCATCGCTGCGCTGGCGCGGACCGAGCTCTCCGAGCGGGCCTGCAACCAGTACTCCCGCACGACCGGCGACCTTCGCGGCAACACCGTCCGGCGCCGCAATCTCCGGCTCTACCTCGGCGAGATGGCGGCCATCGGCCCGCGCGTGCTGCTGATCGGCGAAGCAGTCAGCCACCGCGGCGGCCGCCTCACCGGAATCGCGTTCGTCAGCGAGACCGTGATGCTTCGCGGCGTCGACATCGCCTCTCCGCCGCACCACATCCTCGGCGCCCCTGCGGGATACCGGAAGGCCACTTCCGGCGAGCAACTCTCCACCGAAGCGAGCGCCACGATGGTGTGGGGAACCATCCGCCACCTCGATCCGCTGCCTCTGCTCTGGAACGCCTTTCCCTTCCATCCCTTTCACCCGGCCTCGCCACTGTCGAACCGCGTCCCCTCCTCATCCGAGCTGGAGATCGGATCGCGCTTCATTCACACGATCCTCGGTTTTTTCCCGATCGAGCACGTCGTCGCCATCGGCAATCAGGCCGCCTCATCGCTGACCAGGCTCGGCATCGAGCACGAAAAAGTGCGGCACCCGTCGATGGGAGGCAAGAAGACATTCATTGACGGAATGGCCCGGCTGTCGCACTCTTCACAGCCATGAAGAAGAGCCAGATTCAGGAGATCAAGGAAGGCAAGGCCATGCGCACCCGGACGTACACGGGTCGCCTGCAGCCGTTCGGCCCCAAGGCGCCGCTGCCGACGAAGAACGCCGTGCGGCTGTCGACCGTGGGGAGCTCCGCGAAAGAGAAGTTCGACGGCGGGAAGGACAAGTGAGCGGGCAGCGGGCAGCGGGTAGGAGAGGCCCGCTACCCGCTACCCGCCGATGTGATACATCTCGACCTTCTGCATGCGCCGCGTTTCCTCGGATCGGATCTCCGAATAGCGGTCGGTCCGGGCGGTCCAGACGCGGGCGATGGCCGCGGCAATCTCGTCGTCCGACGCTCCACCGCGCATGACCGCTCGCAGGTCGAAGCCGCGCGCCGCAAAAAGGCAGGTGAAGAGCTCACCCTGCGCTGACAGCCTGGCGCGCGTGCACGATCGGCAGAACGGCTGCGACACCGAGGAGATCACGCCGATTTCGCCGTTGCCATCGGCATAAAGCCAGCGGCCGGCGACCTCGCCGAAGTAATTCGGGTCCGCTGGAAGGAGCGGCCACTGGGCGGCGAGGGCGTCGATGATTGCGCGCGCCGGGACGACGTCGCGCAGTTGCCATCCATTCGTCGTTCCGACGTCCATGTACTCGATGAAGCGGACGATGTGGCCTGTGCCACGGAAACGGCGCGCCATGTCCACGATGCCGCTTTCGTTGACGCCGCGTTTGACCACCATGTCGATCTTGACCGGATGCAATCCTGCCGCGCCGGCGGCCTCGATGGCCTCGAGGACGCGGCCCACCGGAAAATCGACGTCGTTCATCGAGCGGAAGACGGCGTCGTCGAGAGAGTCGAGGCTGATGGTGATTCGCTGCAGCCCGGCATCGCGGAGCGACCGCGCCTTGGCGGGCGTGAGGAGCGATCCATTGGTGGTCAGCGTCAGGTCGCGCAGCCCGTCGATGGAAGCGAGGGCCTCCACGAGCCGCTCCAGGTCACGGCGGATGAGCGGCTCGCCGCCCGTGAGCCGGATCTTCTCCACGCCTTCGCGGACGAAGAGTCGGGCGGCACGCGCGATCTCCTCGAACGTCAGCAGGTCGGCGCGGCGCAGGAAGACGAAGCCCGGGCCGAAGACGTCCTTCGGCATGCAGTACGTGCAGCGGAAGTTGCAGCGGTCCGTCACGGAGATCCGCAGATCGCGCAGAGGGCGGGAGAGCGTGTCCTGCACCGTCACGGCGAGGAGAACGGCTCGGGCGGGAACAAAAACTCCATGACTTTTCGCGTTCGGCCGGCCCAGGCGCGCTCGCTGTGGTCCCCGCGACGGTCCTCGTACCAGGTCAGGTTCGAGTCGTTCCAGCCGTTGGCGAGAAGGTGTTCGCGCAGGGCCCGCACGTCTTCGATCGCCTCGCGCCCCTCGCGGCCGCCAACGTCGAGCCAGATCCGCGGACGCCTCGCACCCCGGAACTCATCGACCTCCCGGAGGATGGCCCGGCCGTTCCACCAGACCGAGGGAGACATCACCGCCGCGCTGCCGAAGACGTCGCGGTGAGCCAGGGCCAGGTGCAGAGCGATCAGGCCACCCATCGACGAGCCGCCGATCGCCGTATCGGCCCGATCCGGCCTCGTGCGGTACTGCGCGTCGATGAGAGGCTTGAGCTCCTCGACGAGCATCCGGCCGTAATCGCCGCCTCGACCTCCCTCGTTGCGCGCCTCATCGCGGGCCGGCGTGTATTCCTCGATGCGAGCGCTTCCGGCATGGTCGATCCCTACGATGATGGCCGGAGCTGCGGTGCGGGCGGCGATCGCGTGATCCGCCGCCTCCTGCAGTTTCCAGTGCTGACCTCTGATGAAGGCACGGCCGGGATCGAACAGGTTCTGACCGTCCTGCATGTAGAGCACGGGATACCGGCGGTCCTGCCGCTCCCCGTAACCGGGGGGGCAGATAGACGGTGACCTGGCGGCGAGTCCCGAAGATCTGCGATTCGAAGTCGGGAAGGACGTCGAGGCGGCCGGCGCGAACGGCGGCGCGCCGGTTCTCCTTCCTGATGACTCGCTCGAAGGCCGAGCGAAGAGTTCGACGCATGTCTTGCATGTGCGCTGTCGAAGGGACGCTATGGTCGCGAAAACCTACGGCATCGGGTGATAACCACCGCGGAAATACAGCAGCGGCTTGCCCTGCCGGACGGCAGTTGCAACGACCTCGCCGACGAAGATCGAGTGATCGCCGCCGGGCAGCTGGTCGTGAAGCGCGCACTCGATCGTGGTCAGGGCGTTCACGATCAGCGGCAGGCCGAGTGTGCCGTTCGCCCATTCCACTCCGGTGAACTTGTCCTCGCTCCGGGAGGCGAAACGGGTGGAGAGTTCGCCCTGGTGAGCGGCCAGGATGTTCACGGCGAACTTCTTCGCCGAGGCGATGGCGTCGTGAGTCTTCACCGATTTCTCGATGCAGACCACCACCAGAGGCGGCCGCAGCGACAGCGATGCGAACGACGCCACAGTCATCCCGTATGGCTTTCCGTTCCACTCGGTCGTCACGACCGTGATTCCGCTGGCGAAATGCGAAAGCGCCAGCTTGAACTCTGCGTCATCGACCGGCATCGGCTCTCCTCCGCGGCGCGGAGTTTACAACGGCGACTGAGAACGGAGTGCTGAGTGCTGAGTACTGAGTGCTGAGTGCTGAGTGCTGAGTGTGCTTGCGAGTGCGCTTGCGGATGCCGGGCACGTTCGCTGTGTGCCGCCCGTCCACTCAGGACTCAGGACTCAGCACTCAGGACTGGGTCTCGGCGATGATCGCTCGCGCTGCCGCGCGTGCACTGGCCAGAGCGGCATCGGAGAGGATGCCTTCGCTTCCGACCCAGTCGCCAGCCACGTACAAGCCCCGCACGGAAGTCCGCACGTCGGGGCGCCTGGTCTGCGGCGTGACGAGCGCGTTCGAGACCGTCATCGACGGCAGAAAGCGCCGGTGCACGAGGACGTCCCGCCATCCCGGCTGCAGATCGTCGAGCAGCGATTCCAGCTCGCGCTCGTCGTCCGACACAAGCGCCTGAGGCGGTGCGCTGGAATCGAATTCATCGTCCGACATGGCCGCCTGCCGGCTGCGGTACCTGGCCACGTGGATCAGCGCACCCCCGTGCGGCGATAGTTGTCCCCACCGCGAGTGAACCGAGAAGTACGTCGGCCGGTCGATCCCGACGGCGAAGGTATTGCGCGCCACTGGAAGCCGCGACAGCGCCACGTCCAGACAAGTCGCAGTCACCGGCGTGAGTTCCGGCCAGTCGATGCCTCTGGTCATGGCCCGGGCGCTGGCCGGATCCACGGCGAGCAGCACGGCCTCGGCGGGAATCCGAGTCCCCGTTTCCTCGCCGCTCAGCTGTGGCAGCGCCACGGACTGCGTGTCCCGGCGTTGCGACATCTCGAGCTCCCCGAGCTCGACGCCTCGCACCGCGCCGTCGTGATCGACGCGCACGACCCGGGAGCTGGTCACGAAATTCACGCCGATGGCGACGGCGTGGCTGTGCAGGGCGTCGACGATCTTCTGCCAGCCTTCATCGATGTACACCACCCCACGGCGGGCGATCTTCAGCTGATCGACGGCCACGGCGGCACTCTGCTGATCCGCTGCCGCTGAATACGTGGCCAGTCGGACAAACGCCTCGACGACGAGGCGGAGCTGCGAATCGTGAACGCTGTCGTCGAGCCACTGGCGCACGGTCATGGCGGCGAATCGCGACGGATCCGCACTGCGGATGCGGAACATCAGCGCGGCGGCTTCCGCCTTCGCCTTCGGCGTCAGCGCCGTGGTCAGGAGAAGCGACAGAAGACCGGCGGGCAGACGGTGACGGGTTCCATTGAGCAGAGCCAGGCCGCGGCCCGACGGCCGGCCGCCGCGAATTGGGATGCCAAGCTCGCGGTAGATCCTGGCCGCGGAACCTCCGCGATAAAGCGCGTGCGGGCCGAGGTTGAAGCGGAAACCTTTGCGGAGGTGCGTCACGGCGCGGCCACCGAGGTCGCGGCGCCGCTCGAAAATCGTCACCGCTCGCCCTTCTCGCGCCAGATAGATCGAGGCCGCCAGGCCCGCGATTCCGCCTCCGACAATCACAATATTGGTGGCCACGAGTGACGGCATGGTAGCTCAGATTTCCCGTGATTCGCCTCGACCACGAAGCCGCTCGACCACACACGCCATCACTGTTGTCAGCGTCAATTTGCTATTCCCGCTTTTTTGGTAGAATCCCGCGCGGTTAAGCGGTTCAGCTGATCCAATCGGAAGGTGGCGTTCATGAGAAAGCTCGTCCTCGGACTCGCTCTGTTTCTGTCTGCAATTACAGTGTTCGGGGCCGATCGCCCCGCCACTCCCGACATCACGCCGCCCGCGAATGGTGACGAATGGCTCAAGCTCAGCAGCACCGAGAAGCTGTTCTGGGCCATCGGCTACTCGCAGGGATACCAGGACGCGCTGACCAAGATCGACGTCGCCGCAGGGCCGACGTCGCCGTGCGCCGCACTGGCTAATCGCACTGAGCGCCAGACCTCGACGCTCGGCAAAGTCTCCGGATTTGAGCTCGTATCGGGTCTGGAAAAGTTCTACTCCGACCCGGCGAATACAGTCATTCCGATCGGCAGTGCGGTCCGTATCTACCTCCTGCAGGCGAGTGGAAAAGATCAGACCACGATCCAGGAGCTGATCGAGACCGCCCGACTGCTCGGCGCGGAAACCCGGCGCGTCCAGAAATAGCCGTTTCGACGTCCAACGACAGGGGCGCTGTCAGGCGCCTGCAGGCGGCGGCCGCTTCGGCCGCCGTCGGCGTTTGTGGCGATCCCGTCGCTGCAATGAATCGTCACGCGACGCCCTCTTGGCGTGATCGCGCTACACTACGTCTGCTCAACATAATCAGTGCCGAAGGGAGGGCAGCGTGGGTCAAAGTGCAACGATCGCGTTCCTGGCCGTGATCGTCTCCAGCAGCATTGCGACCGCACAGACAACCGCGGTGAAGCCGAATGTACCAGCGGCGACACGGACCACGGCCGCCACGGCCCTTGTGGGCGACGTCCCCGCAGAGCCGGTACACACGCCGGCGGTAAGAGCTCCCGGCACACTTCGCGAAGCCGCCGAGGCGGACGATTTCGCATCGTTCGACAGACTCGTCCGTAAGGCCAGAGCGAATGGCGAGGCGTTAGGCGCGTTTGCCGACTTGTACGAGGTCTGGAGCTTCGCCCAGTCGAACGCTACCGGCGCGTATTTCGGCGCGGCCATGCACGACCGCCTCGCGGCCAGGTACCCCGACTACACGAAGTTCATCGACGACTATCGGATCACCGACAGCCGTGGAGTGGCTTTCTACCCGAGCGCGGAAACGAGGTCGTTCCTGCTCCAGCAGGCGATCGAAGGCAACGATCCCGTTGTCGCGGCCGCACCGGTTGGCGGGCAGGCGGCAATCACGACCGCGCCGTCGAGCGCTGCCGCTCCACATGCCCCGTCTTCGAAGGTCACAGCGCGGACGGCCGCGCCGGGTGCCGTCGAGCCGGCGGAGCCGCTTCCGGCTGACGCGCAGGCGAGCGACATGAGCAAGGTCACACGACAGCCGCAGCCGCAGATCGAGGCGCAGCCGAAGCTGGCCGAGGCCGAAATGGTCGATTCGGGCGCGACCACGCGCGGGATCTTCCTGATCATCCTCGGCCTGATCGGAATCGGCGTGCTGACCATGACGATGCAGGCCTCAGGCAGCGATGTGCATGTCGCGGACGACGAGACGCACGTCGAACGTCCGGTGACGATCGCGGCGGCTCCTGGCGATGCGCACCCGAGCGGATCACGGAGCTGAGGCGCAGGTCTCGCCAGAACAAACCTCCTTCGTGGCCGTAGAATCCGAACGTGGCGCGACTCCGCGATTGGGTAGACCTCGGCCGTAACACGATCAAATCGATTAGCACCGACGAGATCACGAACCTCTACGTCCGCGACTGGACGGAGACGCGGAAGACGCTCGTCGCCGACTACCAGAGCTCGCTCGATCAGGAGCCGCGGCGGGTGCGGCGGTTCGTTCGAACGACCAGCGCCATGTTCCACGGGCTCGCCAAACGGCTGTCGCCGATCCGGCGGGTTGTGTTCCTGGTCGCGTTCGTCTGGTTCTTCGTCACGTTCATCCGCTTCGTTGCGCGGCATGACGAGTTTCCGCTGAGCACCTTCGTCGGACTCTCCGGCACGTTCCTCCTGATGACGATCCTGCTGGCGATGGAGCTGATCGACAAGCTCAAGTACCGCGACGAGCTGACGCTTGCCCGCGACCTGCAGGCCACTCTCATCCCAAAGTACCCGCCACGCTCCGAGGTCTACGACATCGCCGCGTTCAACTACATCGCCAACACGGTCGGCGGCGACCTTTATGACTTCGCGCCGCTCGCCGATGGCCGCCTGGCGATTCTGTTCGGCGATGCCTCAGGACACGGAATGGCCGCCGGGCTGGTCATGGCTGTCGCGCATGCGGGATTCCGCACTCAGGTCGACATCGATGCCTCGCCGTCGGCGGTGATCAGCAGCCTCAATCGCATTCTCTGCCGCACCGGGACCTCGCGATCCTTCTTCGCAGCCTGCTACGTGCTTCTTTCGCCGGACGGCTTCTACTCGGCGACACTGGCCGGCCATCCACCCATTCTGAAGATCGACAGCAACGGAAAGGTCATCGAGCGGATCGGGCGTGGCGCCTACCCTCTCGGCATCAAGACCGACCTGCAATGGGAAGAGACCACTGGTGTTCTCCAGCGCGGGCAAAGCCTGCTGTTGCATTCGGACGGACTGCCGGAGTCCCGCAATGCGGATGATCGCGAATTCGGTGATCCGTACATCGAAGTGGTCATCGGCTGGAATGCCAACGCACCGGCCTCGTCGCTGGTGCAGGCGCTTGTCGACGAGTGGCGGAAGTTCACAGTGAAGCGGGCGGCCGAGGACGACGTTTCGATCGCCGTGATCGAACGGCGTTGAGCGAACGATGGGACCCTGGGGCCCGATGGCCCCATGCGTCCCATCACGTCGTCGCTTGTGCGCGTGTCTCCACCAGCCCGTCGAACACCTGCAGGGCCAGGTCGACCCGGCCTAACGGCGCCGAGACCTGTACGCCGGCCACGCGGCCGCGCACGTGCGCCAGAGTCTCGCGTGCGATGGCCACGCCTTCGCGAAGACCGAACTCTTTCCCGCGATCGCTGGCGATGCGCATCCGCTCCATGACCTCGTCGGGGACGTTCACGCCGGGAACTTCGTTGTTCATGAACTGCGCATTGCGGTAGGAGAGCAACGGCCAGATGCCGGGAATGATCGGCAGCTTCCAACCCTCGATGCGCTTCAGGAAGCTCTCCAGCTGGCGGACGTCGAAGACGGGCTGAGTGATCGCGTATTCAGCGCCGGCCTTCATCTTCCACTCCAGACGCTCGAGCTCCTTGTCCAGGTCGAGGTGCCCGGGGTTGACGCCCACGCCGATCGTGAATCGGGTGGCCTCGCCGAAGGGATTGCCACCGAGGTCGAGGCCGCGGTTCATCAGGCTGACCATGTTGGTCAGGCCGATCGAGTCGATGTCGAAGACGGCCGTCGCCTCGGGATAAGGCCCCATCTTGGGAGGGTCGCCCGTGATCAGCAGGAGATTGCGGATGCCGAGGGCGGCGCATCCGAGGAGATCCGAGTGCATGCCCAGGAGGTTGCGGTCCCGGCAGCAGTAGTGCAGAACCGGCTCGATGTGCACGCGCTGATGAAGAAGCACGGACACGGCGATGGCACCCATGCGGTTCTGCGCGCGCGGTCCGTCCGGAACGTTCACCGCGTCGACGCCGGCGTCCTTGATGGCCTGCGCCGACTTGAGCATGGCCTCGGGGTTCGGTCCTTTCGGCGGCGTGATCTCGATGGTGGTCACGAACTCGCCGCGGGCGATCTTCCCGCCCCAGTGCGAGCGCGTCTCCAGCGGCGCCGGCTCCACTCCGGGGTTCTTCTTCCCGTTCGCTTCGCTCTCGATGACCACGAAGGAGCGCCGCGGCGAGAGCGGCCGCACCGCGTCGCGCATCACCTTGATGTGCGCCGGCGTCGTTCCGCAGCATCCGCCGAGGAACTTCACTCCCTTTTGAATGAGGCGCCTGCCGTATTCGCCCATGTACTCGGGCGAGGCCATGTACATCTGCCGTCCGTCGACTTCGCGGGGAAGACCCGCGTTCGGCTGGCAGGAGATCTTTTTCGCCGTAACGGCGCTCATCTCTTCGACGGCATCGAGCATGACGTCAGGACCGACCGAGCAGTTCAGCCCGATCACATCGGCACCGGCAGCGTCCAGCCGTTTGGCGATGGTGACCGGCGTGTCGCCAAAGGCAGTGCGGTGGTCGTTGCCGATCGTCATCTGGGCGATCACCGGCAGCGTGCAGACGTCGCGCACGGCCAGGATGGCCTGTTCGGCCTCGGCCACATTGGCGATCGTCTCGATGATGATCACGTCGACTCCGCCGTCCCGCAGGGCCTCGGCCTGCTCGCGGAAGAACGCGCGGGCTTCCTCGAGCGCCGTCGGCCCGTACGGCTCGATGCGGATGCCCAGCGGCCCCATCGCTCCAGCCACATAGACGGAATCACCCGCGGCCTTGCGTGCGAGCTCCACCGCGGCCAGGTTGATGTCGCGCAACTCCTCTGCGATCCCGAAGGTGTGCAGCTTGAGGCGATTCGCACCGTACGTGTTCGTCTCGAGAATCTCCGCGCCGGCATTGACGTACTGCCGATGGACGTCCAGCACCAGGTCGGGGCTGCGGAGATTCAGAGCGTCGTAGCACTGGTTGATGAACACACCCTTGGCGTAGAGCATCGTCCCCATCGCACCATCGAAGAGGTACACATGCTCGTCGGCGATCGCTTGAATGAAGTCCTGCACAGTCCTGAGTCCTGAGTCCCGAGTCCTGAGTGCTGAGTGCTGAGTGGATTTGGGGCCACTCAGGACTCAGCACTCGGGAACTCAGGACCAAAAAAAAGCCCCACGCCGTCTAACGTGGGGCCAGGGTCGAAATCGAATTCGGATCCCGCGGCGATTTAGCTTTTTTTAGGCTGGTTGCAAGCGGCCCCAAATCAGTCCAGCGAGCGACGAATGTAAACCTGCCATCTGGGGATGTCAATTTTACCGGGGGGGGTTGCGGGGTTGCGCGGTGGTCGGCCTTTCGTCCGTGCTTTCCCTTCTCCCCGTCGAATACAAGGAAGAGAAGCGAGCCAGAGCGCGCACCGCGCAACCGCGTAACCTCGTAACCAGTCGGTCTTACTGGCCGAAGATCCGTTTCAGCCGATCCCAGCCCTTTTCGACCTGCTGGCGCTCGCGGTCGACCTGTCCGGCCCACTCGCGGAACTGTTCGTACGTGATCGCCGGCGGTTCGTCGAAATGCTTACGGTCGAAAAAGATCCGCCGGACGATTCGGCCGAGCATTCCTGTCGGACAGTGGCGCGTTGGCGCCGTGCCGTCGAGAAAAACCTCATGGAACGGTCCCGGGCAGCCGTCGCTCCACAGCATGCCGGTCTCGGGATCGATGTCGCGGAACGTCACGCCCGCTGGCGGCGCGGGCTGGGACGTGCTGTGCGGGATCGCGCTCATGTACGAGCCCCAGATCGGGATGGCAGCCTCGCCGGAAGAGAGCCGCAGCGGCTCGCCGCGGTCGAAGCCCAGCCATACCGTGGTGACCATGTCGGCGGTGTAACCGACGAACCAGGCGTCGCGATAATCGCTCGTGGTACCGGTCTTTCCGGCGGCGTAACCGAGTCCGTAACGCTTCAGGCGGTACGCCGTTCCGCGCTCGACGACGCCGCGCAGCAGAGTGTGCATGACGTACGCGACGTCGGCGCCGATCACACGCTTCTGATCCACGTGGTGCGCCATCAGAACCTTGCCGCCGGCGTCGCGGACTTCCCGGACCAGGAAAGGCTCCGACCGCAGTCCGAGGGTCGGGAAAGCGGTGTATGCAGCAGTGAGCTCGCGCATCGTCACTTCGGTGACGCCGAGAGGGAGCGCCGGAATGTCGCCGAAGCGCTCCCCGAATCCGAACTTCTCGGCGGTGCTGGCGACGCGCTCGATCCCGACCTGCTGGCTGAGCCGCACCGTCGGCACGTTCAGCGAATCCTCGAATGCCTCGCGGACCGACACGCGCCCCCGGTAGCGCATGTCGTAGTTGTGCGGCTGCCAGGTCTGTCCGCCGCTCACGTCGATGGAGAGGGGCGCGTCGAGCAGCAGGGACGCCGTCGTGACGCGGCGCGAGGCGATGGCGGCGGCATACGCAAAGGCCTTGAAGGCCGACCCGGGCTGGCGACGCATGTGGGAGGTCCTGTCGAAGGGCGAGAGATCGAAGTCAGACCCTCCCACCAGAGCGCGAACTCCGCCCGTTCGCGGGTCAACCGAAAGGATCGCCACCTGCAGCGGCTCGTCTTCGGACTGTCGGCGGATCCACGAATACTTCGCTTCGAGCTGCTGCGGCCCGCGGCGCGCGGCCTGCTCAGCTGCCACCTGCGCTTTCGGATCGATTTCGCAGGTGATGGTCAGGCCGCCTTCGATGACCGGCGCGACACCGATCTGCTGCACGATCTCGGAACGGAGAGCGCGAAGATAAAACGGGTACGGCGCCCGCGGAATCGAGCCGGTCGTGAATTGCACGTCGTGCAAAACAGCATCGCGATATTGCTGGTCGGTGATCCAGCCATGCTTCCGCATCACCTGCAGGATGGCGTCGCGGCGTGCGCGCACGACCTCCGGCCGCTTTCCCGGCGTGTCGCGGTTAGGCGCCCGGACGATGCTGGCCAGCAGCGCGGCCTGATCGAGCCGCAGCCGGGAAGGCGGCTTGCCGAAGTAGAGACGCGACGCCTCGTCGATGCCGAGCACCGGCTTGCCGGCGTTGTGGCCGAGGTAGACGTCGTTGAGGTAGATCTCCAGGATCTCGTCTTTCGACATTCGGGCGTCGAGGAGCACCGCCAGAAGCATCTCCACGATCTTTCGCTGCCAGGTGCGCTCCGGCGTCAGGAAACGCGCCCTGATGATCTGCTGGTCGATCGTGCTTCCTCCCTCCGCGATGCCGCGCAAGCGAATGTCGGCAACCAGGGCGCGCAAAATGCCGATCGGGTCGATCCCGAAGTGGTGGCGGAAGCGCACGTCCTCGGCGGCCATGAAGGCATCGCCCACATACGGGGGAAGGCCGGCCAGGGAGGCAGGCGGGGTGGGGCGCCAATCGACTCCGTAGAGGCGGGCCACCTCGGCGTTCGTCCCTCCGGCGGCCGAGACAATCACGGTCGGCTCGCGCCACGTGTGTCGCACCAGCTGGCGTGTGACACGCAGATCGAGGACCAGCAGGTAGACCGCCGCAGCTTCGAGCACCAGCCAGAGCGCGATCGCGATGACGAGCGTCACTCGCGGACAGCGAAGGCGTGACAATCGCAGCATGTTCGTCTAAATTGCGCTTCTAGCAACCAGATTGCCACGCAGCTTGAATCCCTGACCCCTGGGCAAGGCTCCCTAACCGATTCTGGCGAACAGGAGAAACGAATGGCTGCCTCTAAGAAATCGAAGAAGAGCTCGAAGAAATCCGCGTCCAGAAAATCCTCGAAGAAGTCCTCCAAGTCTGCGAAGTCGGCGAAGAAACCGGCCCGGAAATCCGCCGCGAAGAAGTCGAGCAAGCGGAAAGCGAGCAAGCCGGTCAAGAAGGCGAGCCGTTCGGGCAAGCGGCCAGCAGCAAAGAAGGCCGCCCCGAAGAAGAGCGCTCCGAAGGCCAAAGCGGCCCCGAAGAAGGCTGCTCCGAAGAAAGCCGCTCCCAAAAAAGCCGCTCCGAAGATGGCTGCTCCGAAGAAGAGCGTCATCAGCCGTGTGGTCGATCAGGTCCGCGAGACGGCTTCGAACGTCGGCCAGAGCGTGACGTCGATGTTGCCGGGCCAGAGCCAGCCTCAGCCCGAGGCGCCCAAGCCGCCTTCGCCGCCAAAAACGCCTTCGTACGACAGCGGCACGTCGGGCGGCGGCGGCATGCCCCCGACCGGCGGCACCACTCCGAACTTCTAGCGCGCCTCAGGGGCGAAGCATTTCAAGCCTGGAATCTTCGCCCCTGCCGGCTCGTCAGCCGCCGACGGTTTCGAAGAACTTCCGGATGCGCCTGGAGAAGTAGCGCTCCGGCAGGCCGTTCTTCCACGAGCGCGTCTTCTTCGCTTTCGTGAACGAGTCGATGGCCGCTTTCCTGTACGTTTCGTCGGCCTCGAAGGCGTACTGCGAATACTGCGACGCACCGAGGAAAGCCCAGATCCAGCCGTTGTTCGGCATCGTTCGGGAGAGCTGCTCGAAACCGCGGGCAGCCGATGCGAACTCGCCGGCGAAGTAATTGTTGAGCGCCGTGCGCAGGACCGACTTGTAATCCGCGATTGCCGCTTCAGTGGCCGCAGCGGCGCGTGGGGTCACCGTCGCGGCACGCACGGGCGGTGAAGCGGGGGCACCCGGCGGCACGGCGGAATCGGCGAGCAGTGCCGCGTTCTCGGCCGCGGCGAGTGCGGCGTTCAGATCGTCGTTGCTTTTCGCGGTGGCCAGTCTTGTGTTCGCTTCGGTGAGTGACTGGAGGGCTTGCGCGTACTGCGGCGAGGTGCCCGCCTTACGACCACGCGCCCCGGCCAGGCTGGTGTTCGCCTTCTGGACCGCCGAAGCGACGCGCCCGCGGAGCGCCGGGTCGATGGACGGCGCTGCCGGAGTCACGGGAACGGGCGTCGCCGGGACCGGCCGCGGCGGCTGCTGGGCAACGGTCGCAGGTTCCTGCGGCGGCGGTGCGCTGGCAGCGGCGAGCTTCGTCTTGGCTCGCTGCATGAGCGTGTCCAGCGAGCCGAGGTCCACCTCGCCAGCGCCGCTGGTCTTCTCGAACTCGCTGATGGCCTGGTCGTACTTACCGAGGTTCAGGTAGGCGACGCCACGGTAATAGTGCGGGTGATAGTTGATGAAGATCGCGCCGTAGGTCCGCTCGTTGTTGCTCTCTTTGTCGTGAGCGTTGATGGCCGCGGTCATCTTCTGGACGGCCACGGACCACTGGCCCTTGCGCACGGCGTTGAGACCGGCGTCGTAATCGTCGTACCACGACGCCAGGGCCGCGCCGGCCGTGAGCAGCGCGATGAAGAACGCGATGGACAGAACTCGAACCCGGATCATTGGCCCATTTCCTTGATGAGGTTGTCGATGTCGACGTTACCCATGTCCACCCTCTGCGTGGTCGGCTGGCCTGCCTTGATGTCGACGTCGATGGTCTTGGTCCCGTTCATGCCGCTGAGAGTGACGATGTACTTGCCCGGTGCGAGCTCGATGCGCGCCGGCGTCGAGCTGGCGTCGCTGGGTAGATCGACCTTCGACTGATCCCTGGCATTCACGATCTTGTCGACGTCGCCCCACGGGGATGCCGAGAGCAGCAGGACACCGCGATCGCCGCTGATCGGCTTGGCGGCCGGCGCGGTCGCGGTCACGGCGGTCGTGGCCGGCACCGCGGTCAACGTGGCCGCGCTCTGCGGACTCGGGCGTCGAACCATCACGAAAATCGCAATGCCCACGGCGATGACTACAACCGCGGCGATGGCGGCAAGGACGGCCACGTTCTTCCTGGGTGGAGGGGCGGGCGCGGGCTGCATCTGCCGCTCCAGAACGGTCGGCTCCGCTGCCGCGGTCGAGCCGAACTTTCCCTTCGTCTCGAGAAGGGTCGCCTCGGAGCCGGCGCCGCCGGCTCTCTCCATGACCGTGGCCTCGTCGCTGCCGGTCGTCTTGCGCTCGAGGACGGTCGGCGCACCCGAAGCTGTGGCGCCCGTAACGCCGCGCTCGATGACGGTGGCCTCGTCCGCCGGTCGTCCGACGGTGCGCGCCGGCTTCGTGCCGCCCTGCATCGTCCCGCCGGTGAAGGCGGGCAGGTCGGCCAGGGTCTTCGCGCCCGAAAGCGTGACCAGCTTGTCGCCGAGGCCGTACCTGGCGTCGGGAGCGACGTCGTTCCTGATGGCCTCCAGCGCGGCAACGAAGTCACCGGCGTCCGCATAGCGGTTGTCGCGGCTCTTCTCGAGCGACCTCATGATGATCGCCTCGAGCGCCGGCGGAACCTTCGTCTCGGGGTTCGTCTCGACGATCGGAGCCGGCTTTTCCGTGACGTGCTTGAGGATGTACCCGTGTGGATTCGTGGCCTGGAAGGGGGCCCGGCCGGCCAGCATCTCGTACATCACGATGCCGAACGAATAGAGGTCGGATCGCGGATCGAGATGCTCCCCTTCCTTGAGAAATCCAGCCTGCTCGGGCGAGGCGTACTTGAGTTTCCCCAGGAACATGCCGGTCTGCGTGAGGCCGTGGCCCGACTCCCCTTCGGCGAGCGACTTGGCGATGCCGAAGTCGATCACTTTGACCAGGAGCTTTCCGTGGTGATCCTGCGAAAGCATGATGTTTTCGGGGGAAATGTCGCGGTGGATGAGGCCCATCGAGTGCAGGTGCTCGAGCCCGGTGAGGGCCTGGATGGCGATCTCCACGCTCAGCCGCGGCGGCACGGGACCGTTCTGGGCGATCCACTTCTGAATGTTGGTGCCGTCGATGAACTCCCAGACCATGTAGTAGGAGCCGTCGTCGAGCTGGGCGAAGTCATAGAGCATCGCCAGATTGCGATGCTTGATCATCGTGGAGGTGCGCGCCTCCTGCAGGAAGCGCTGCATGCCCTGGTCGTCAGCAGCCACGTTCGGCCGCATGATCTTGATGACGCGCAGCTCGTTGAGGTGGATGTGCCGGACGCGGAAAATCTCG
The DNA here is from genome assembly GCA_021781455.1 of Acidobacteriota bacterium. Taxonomy (GTDB): domain Bacteria; phylum Acidobacteriota; class Thermoanaerobaculia; order Gp7-AA8; family Gp7-AA8; genus JAJXWV01. Next base: position 181,241 of record JAJXWV010000033.1, read on the forward strand.
CCCATCCCGCCGATGCCGAGGCGATCGAGGATCTGGTACTTGCCGTCGATCAGGCGCGCCGAATACGTGCGCTGGAACAGCGTCACGCGCTCGCCGCAGCTGGGGCACTGCTCGACCTCGGAATCGATCGACTGCCGGCATCGAAGACAGGTGATTTGGCTCATTGGGGCTCCGTGGTTCTAAGTCCTGAGTCCTGAGTGCTGAGTCCTGAGAAGGTGCCACTCAGGACTCAGCTCTCAGCACTCGTTCAATGGTCTCTCAGCACGTAACTGCAGGACGGGTCGGCGCCGAATCGCACGACGTCGCCTGGTTTCAGGTTTGCGCGCTCGATGCGAGCGTTGTTCACATATGTTCCGTTGGCGGACTTCAGGTCCTCCAGCACGCATGACGATCCGCTGAATGTGATTTTCGCGTGGCGCCGCGACACGGCCGGATGCGTCAGCACGATCGAGCAGGTCCGGTCGCGGCCCACCATGACCTCGCCGTCGATCGAGTATTTCTCGTTCGAGTCGTTCTTCACGCCGACCAGGGCCCACTGGTTCTTCTTCTCCGCCGGGTTCGGCAGATCGACCCGTGTGGCCATGGCCACGGGGGCCATCTTCGCCGCGGGCCGCAGGGGCTGACGGGCCTCGTACTCCTCGAGCGCCTCGTAGAATTCGCGTGCGCTCTCAAAGCGCTGATCCATGCGCGGGCTCATGGATTTCAGAACGATCGCCTCGAGCTCCTTGTCCACTTCCGGGCGCAGCGCACTGGGCGGCTGCTTTTCGCCGCGGTAGATCGCGTCGATGAGCTTCGGCAGCGACCGGCTGTTGAAGGGCAGCTGGCCAGTCAGCATCTCGTAGAGCACGACTCCCGACGAGTAGACGTCCGCCCTGGCGCCGGCGTCCTTCGGCTCGCGGATCTGTTCCGGCGACATGTAGTGCGGTGTGCCGAGCAGAAAGCCCGACTTCGTGAGCACAGTCTGTCCCGGGCTGGTGCCGCCCTCCCTGATCTTGGCGATCCCGAAGTCCGTCACCTTGACGTTGCCGGACTTTTCGCGAATCAGGTTGGCGGGCTTGATGTCGCGGTGCACGATCCCCTTGCCGTGCGCGTAGACGAGCGCCTCGAGGAGGTTCTGGGCGATGCCGATCGCATCCTGGAGAGGGAGCGCTCCCTTTTCCGCGAGGAGGACGTCGACGGGCGTTCCCTCCACGTACTCCATGATCAGGACAGCGTGTTGGGCGTCGTTGATGAACTCGTAAAACCGGGTGATGTACCGATGGCGGAGCTTGGCCAGGATCTGCGCTTCCTTGACGAAACGCTTGCGGGCCGTGACTTCTCCGGCCAGTTCGTCGGACATGACCTTGAGCACGACCGGATAGTCGAGAGGGAGCACCTCCGTCGCGCAAAGGGTGCGCCCGACGAAGACGTGGCTCATGCCGCCCTCGCCGATTTCACGGTCTATCCGATAGTTTCCGATGACGCTGCCGTTCATTGAAGAACGCCCTCACTGTCCCAGATGAATCCTTCGCCGCAGAGCGGTACGAAGAGAAACCGATGTGAACCGATACGGACGACGTCGCCTGAGACCAGATCGCGGCGCGGCTCGATCTCCGCTTCGTTGACGTAGGTGCCGTTGGTGGAGTTGTGGTCCATCAGGATGTAGCGCCGCTCCTCGGGACGAAAAACCAGATCGGCATGATGCGCCGAGGCCTGGTCGTCGTTGATGACGACATCCGAACGGCGGTCGCGGCCGAGAACGTTGCGACCGATGCGGACCGTGTACGACTCGCCGCGGGCAGTGGCGTTGAGCCCGACCAGCCAGGCCACCACGTACCTCTTCGCCTGCCCGTTGACGTCGATCTTCTGCACTGCCACCGTGCGTTCCATCGGCGGCGGCTGGACCGTTGGAGGAACGTCGCGGCGCGGTGGCGGGGCAGGCGCCGGAGGAACAGGAACCGCAGTGACCGGACCGCGCTGCGGCAGCGACGGCGGCTGCGGCGCGCGAGGTGGCTCCGGCTGAACTCGCGCCGGCCGGACGATGGGCATGTCGGGCTCGCTCTTGTCCGCCGGACAGTACGGACAGAGATCCCACGACTCGTCGATGAAGTGTCCGTTTTCGCACCGCTTGTCCGCCACGTTCAACCTCACGCGTGAAACGCAACCGCTACGGCATTGCGACCGCCGAAATAAATGATGTCGCCGTCGTTGAGGTAACGCTTATCGATCTTCTGGTCATTGACATACGTACCGTTGGACGAGTTCCGGTCGATGAGCAGCACTTTGCCGTCGATGGAAACCACCTCGGCATGGAGCCGCGAGACCTTGGGGTTGTCCAATACGATCTCACAAATCGTGCGCTCGCGGCCGATGCGGATGCCCGAACCGCCGAGCCCGAGACGCTCACCCGCGCGGGCACCATTGAGAATCGTGAAACGGCCGAGGAGACGCTGCGCCGACCCCAGCATTCCTTCGCGGTCCGGCGAGACGATCGTCTCGACCGTCTTTGCATTCGTCAGGTCGCGGGGAATGCGGTTCCTGCGGATCCCGGCAAACAAGCCGAACATCAGCACCGCGGCCGCGGCGGTCGCCGTTGCGGTCGTGGCCACGGGATGAAGCGTCCACACCGGCAGGTTCTTCATTGCCCGGTCGATGTCGTTGCCGAATCGGAGCACGTCCGGAGACTTCGGGAAGAACGCCGCGGCCGCGGAAAGCTCCTTCCGCGCAACCACCCACTTGCCGTCCGCCGCGTCGTCGAGAGCCTGGCGATAACGGCGGTTGAACTCACCGTCGACGTTGATCGGGACGCCGGCCCGGTTGAGAATGTCCCTGGCCACGTTGATCGGCACGAGAAACTTGATCTGCTCGGCCTCGCTGTGCCCCCACGTCGAGATCGCCACCACATCCCCGTCGCGGTCGACGGCCGGACCGCCCGAATTCCCCGGATAAATCGCCACGTTCGACTGCAGCACCGGAATGTTGGCGACGTTGCGCTTGATGGCCGTGATCATGCCCGGATTGGAAGTGGCTTCCAGGTCGCTGTCGCGCGAAAGCCATCCACCGATGACTTCGTCGGAACTGCTGGCCACGGCCGGATAGCCGACCGACAGGACCGAATCGCCAACGCGCACCGTGTCGGAGTCGCCGAGGTGCAGCACCGGCAGATTGTTCTGCTGCACTTTCAGCAGCGCCACGTCAGTGCCTCGCGCGCTCAGATCGGGAGAATAGACGCGCGTCGTGAACGGCAGCGTCTCGCCGTTGGAGAGCTCGACCGTGTTCACGATGGCGGTCTTCTCCACGCTCCCCGCCGCGGCAATCTCTCCGATGAAACGCTCCAGGCCGTCGGTCCGGTAGATCGAGCGCAGCTCATCGACCGGAAAGTGCTTCACCAGTGCTGCGATCGCTCCGTTGCGCCTGAGCTCGCGGTCGAGCGAAGCGCGGTCGCGTGTCGGTGCCACGACATGTCCGCTCGTGAGGATGAAGCCCGACGGATGAACGATGAATCCACTGCCCGAACCGCCGGCGCCCGTCGGGATCAAGCCATCGCCGGCCGGCAGGCCTCGCGGCGCCGACAAACCTTCGCGCCCATGAGCAATCTCGTTAGCTACGTTGTTGATCGCCGCCGCCGGATACCGGAATTGCGCCGTGGCGTACGCGCTGATCCTCACGACCGCGGGCTTGACGCTGTAAGCCATCTTTCGGCCCTCATCGAGCCGGACCGTGCGATGGCAGCCTGTGACCAGGGCCAATGAACTCGCGAGCAGGACCAGGGGGCGGCGGAGCATGTCTTCAGTGGATCCAGTACAGCCAGGCGCCTGTGAAGCCGAGCACCATTACGACGATGAACATCCACTTCAGAAAAGGATTCCGCGTCCGTGCGCCGGGCCGGCTCTCGGATGGGGCGGGTTCGGGTGCGGTGACGGGCTCCCCGGGGCTCGCTGCTGGTCCAGGGGACGTCGTTGCGGACGAGGGCTGCAGCATCGGGGCGGGCACGTCGCGGACGGTGTCGTCGAACATAGCGCGATCGGAGTGCTCGACCAGAGTCTCCTCGAGGTGAGCCGTGCCTTCTCCCCCGCGCTCGGCGCGCGCCACGATGACGGTGACGTTGTCGGGAGCGCCGCGCTCCAGGGCCCGACGGATGAATTCGTCAGCCGCCGCCTCGATCGATTGCCGCGCCACGTCACGGATCTCCTGTTCCTTGACCACGCCATGCAGCCCATCGCTGCAGATGATGAACGTGTCTCCGATCTCGATCTTCAGGGGACCGCGAATGTCGATCTCCACCTCTTCGGAGACGCCGATCGAGCGTTGAAGGACGTTGCGCCGGGGATGGTTTTCCGCCTCCTGTGCCGTGAGGAGACCTTCGCGAACCATCGAAGCGACGAGCGAGTGATCATCGGTAAGCTGACGGATCTCGTCGTGGCGCACCAGATAGATGCGCGAGTCGCCGACGTGTGCAAACCATGCCTCGTCATCGCGAACGACAAGCGCCGAGGTGGTCGTGCCCATGCCCCGCAGATCGGGATTCGACTGCGCCTCGGCGAACACGCGGGCATTGGCGCGAGTCAGTGCGTCGCGAAGGGCGCTGGCCACGTCATCGGTCTCGCTGCCGAGGTACTGTGCCTTCACGGTCTCGGTGGCAATACGCGACGCCGTGGCACCGCCGCGGTGCCCGCCCATGCCATCGGCGACGATCATCAGCCGGCCGCCGGGATGCCCGTCCCGCCCCTCCTCTTCGCGCGTCGATAGCACGCCGAAGTCCTGGTTTTCGGAGCGGACTCGTCCCACGTCCGTGCGCAAGACGGCCCGGATCACCAGGGACTTGGACGGCGTGGGCGGTAGGGCTGTCGATTCGCTCATGACGGCTCCAGGCGCAATTCGTTGCGCCGAAGTCGATCGCTTCTCTGCGGGAACGAGACACCAATTATAGACGGTAATCGCACCGCCGCCGGGAACTCGGTTACCCCTTAGATTGGCCGGATGGGAACCGGGCACATCACCCTGTGCGTCCGAGGCATACGCCTCTGTGCGGTTCAACGGCAGGCGGCCGACGCCCCACAAGGACCTCTTCCCCTGGTTTCGGATGGTTTCCCGACGTCTTTGACCTGTGTACACGCTTCGCGCGAAACGCGTACCCTACCGCAGGCATGGCGAGAGCGAGGAGGGTGTGGCGCATGGTCGCGCTGCTGATGGCCCTGGCTGGAGCAGCGTCCGCTGCGGACACTGACCAGACCGTACGGGAGGCGCTGCGGGCGCGCGCCGCCGGCGAGTACAGCACTGCCTCACGGCTGCTCCGCGATGCGCTCGCCCAGGCGCCCGGCCGCTCCGACGTCGAGCTCCTTCTGGCCGAGACTCTCGCGTGGAACAAGCAGTTCGCCGAAGCCGAGAGGTCGTACCTCGATCTCCTGGTCCGCACGCCTCAATCCCGCGCCGCGCGCCTCGGTCTGGCCCGCGTGCTGTTGTGGAAGGGCGAGTACGCCGCCGCGCGGCGGCAGTTCGGCGCGTTGCTGCGGGAGAATCCGCGCGATGCCGACGCGCTCGAAGGGAGCGCTACAGCTGCGTACTGGAGCGGCGACTTCCGATCCGCGGCTGCCGCATTTCGCCAGACACTGGCGCTCGACCCGAGCCGCGATTTCCCGCGCCGCAGCCTCGCCGAGATCGCCGCAGCATCGGTTCCGGAGGAGCGCGTCTCGTTCGGGTACGTCGATGACAACCAGCCCTACCGGTTGCTTCGAAGTGAGCTTCACGCGGCGTTCTCGTCGGATCCGCTGACGCGATGGAGCGCTGCAGCCGGTGAATATCGGAGCAGCGCGCCGATCTATGGCCGTGCTTCGCTGCCATTCATTCGAATCGGCAACCGCATTGGGCTGCCCGGTATTCGGCTGACCGTGGACACGTCGCTCGGCGTGCTGAAATATGCCGATGGCGTGGTGCGGCCTGTCGGCGGGCTGACGCTGACACGACGCGTGTTCACGAACGGGGCCCTGATCGTCCGCGCTGAACAGCGCGAATTGCTCGCGACCGCCACCGGCATGAGGACGCATCCCTCGGTGGCGACGTTCAGCGCGGGCTGGCGGCGCGAATCGACCGACGGCTGGCTGGCCGCAGCGAACGCTTCGATTCTCCGTTACTTCGACGCCAACCGCGGGAAGGAGGCGTACGCGTACGCGCTCGTTCCGTTCTACAGCCACGGCCAGTCGCGGCTCTACGCGGGAGCGTCGGCGACCTATCGCGATTCGCGCAGCAGCCGGTTCTCCTTCGCCGCCGTTTCCTCGACGCGGATTGCCCCAAACGATTTTGCCTACGCATACCGCGGCACCTACGCTCCTTACTGGACGCCGCAGCAATCTCGTGAAGCGCGCGCCGTGATCGTGGCCCAGACGAAGGTCCGCTCGATCGCTCTCAAACTGCATGTCGACGCCGGCGTCGGGCGCGATCGCGCCATCGCGTTCGGACCGGACCAGGGCAGGACGCCCCTTCCGGCGTCGATCTATCCGGTCGCGTTCCAGCGGCGCTTCCATCCATACGATGCCGACCTCACCGCCGCGATTCCTCTCGGTCGCGATCTCACCGCCGAGCTCGGAGTCGAGTCGCTCAGCACCGTCTTCTATCGCGCAAAGAGCTTCCATGCCTTTCTGGTCCGACACCGCTGACATCTTCCGGCACCGCCGCGCTCCGGAGGTGAAGACGTGGGAACGCGTCGTCCTGGGGGTGCTTCTGTTTCTTGGCGTGCAGAGCGTCGCTTACTTCGGTCTGTGGTGGTTCCGCCTCGAGCACGTCAACAACCTGCCGCTGTTCATCCTGCTCTCGCTCGCCACGTGGTACGGCGTCTTCCGGATGATGGTCGGCTGGTACAACGGATTCCATATCGACCAGCCGGAGCCGATCGCCGCACCCGAAGGACGTTCCGTGGCGATCTTCACGACGTCGTCACCTGGCGAGCCGTACGAGATGTTCGTCCGGACACTCGCGGCCGCCCGCGAGATCCGCTATCCGCACACGACGTACCTCCTCGACGACACGCGCGACCCGCGATTCGCGGCTCTGGCGAATGAAATGGGGGTGGTTCACCTCGAGCTGCTCGACATTCCGGGTGCGAAAGCAGGAAAGATCAACGCCGCGCTCGAGCTGACGAAGGAAGAATTCATCCTCGTCCTCGACCCCGACCACATCCCCTTCCCCGAGTTTCTCGACCGCGTCCTCGGATACTTTGAAGACCCGCAGGTCGGGTTCGTTCAGGTCTCGCAGGCCTACCATAATCCGGGTGAGTCGTTCGTGGCCCGCGCCGCCGCGGAGCAGACCTTCGCTTTCTACGGCCCGATCATGCAGGGAATGAACGGAACCGGAACGGCGGTCGCGATCGGAGCGAATTGCACGTTTCGCCGGACGGCGCTCGAATCGGTGGGCGGTCATGGCATCGGCCTGGCTGAAGACCTCGTCACCTCGATCCGTCTGCACGCCAAGGGGTGGAAGTCGGTCTATGTTCCGGAGGTAGTCTCGCGCGGCCTGGTCCCGGCCGACCTCGATTCCTATCTGAAGCAGCAGCTGAAGTGGTCGCGCGGCGTACACGACGTGCTCTTCCGCGAGTATCCGCGCGCCTTCCGATCGCTGACTGCCTATCAGCGCATCTCCTACTTCATGATCGGCAGCTACTACCTCGTCGGCCTGACCACTCTCATCTATCTGGCCATTCCGCTGATCTATCTCTGGTTCGGAAAACAGCCTGCCTACCTGATGCTGGCGGAATACATCCAGCACGCTGCGCCGGTGGGAATGCTCGGGATTGCGATCTACTGGTTCATGCAGCGCTGGGTGTGCGACGCGAAGCGCGAGCGCGGCCTGCATTGGCGGGGGACCCTGTTGAAGATCGGTGCCTGGAACATTTACCTCAAGGGGCTCGCTTTGGCGTTGCTCGGCATCGCGGTACCCTACATCCCCACGGTGAAAGAACGCCGGCGAGCGAATTTCTGGAGACTGGCGCGGCTGCCCCTGATCCTCATCGCGCTCTCTGGCCTTACCGTGATCTGGACCGTGTTCATGCAGCTGTACGTCGTTCCCGAACCGGAGGTACTGATCACGACCGAAGTGACCTTCGGCATGCTGGCGTTCCTGCTCATCAACATCGTGCTGATGAGCGGACGCATTTACGCCGCCTGGGTGGATCGCGAACGGAGTGAGAGCTGATGACCTCGCGCAGCCGCTATCGGGTGGCGTTCTTCGCTCTGGGTTGGCTGATCGCCGTCGGCGTGCTGTTCCAGATCGGGATCGGAAGCGGATTCCAGGCGCTCTTCTCGTCGATCAACGACCGCCTCAGCCGCGTCGCGCAGTTCTTCTCGGATGCCGAAGGACGGGCGTTGCGGCGGGCGCGACACGGCTCGCGCGCGGAGTACCTCGAGCCACTTCAGCCGCTCCTTCACTCGGTCAACGGGCTGCGCCATCCGAATACGATGCTTTTCGGCGTTTACGACGGGGGATTCCCGAACACGTTCGCCGGACTCGATCAGCTCGAGGCGTCCCTGCAGTACAAGTTCCCGCTGATCTCGTTTTACGTGGCGTGGGGAGACAAGCCCAACGAGCAGTTCCCGATGCGCATGGCGGAGACGGTGAATCGCATGGGATCCGTCCCGATGATCACCTGGGAACCGTGGGTGGTCGACTTCGACGAGAAGGTCCGCACCAATCTGCCGCCCGAAGCGGAGCGCGAGTATGCCAGCCTTGCGGCGATCGCACGCGGGGACTACGACTTCTACATCGTGCCGTGGGCGAAAGGAGCTGCGGAGTACGGCAAGCCGATCTTTCTGCGCTTCGCCCACGAGATGAACGACCCCTACCGCTACCCGTGGGGCCCGCAGAACGGCAACCGGCCCGAGGATTTCGTAGCCGCATGGAAACGCGTCCACATGATCTTTCAGAAAATGGGCGCGACGAACGTGTTGTGGGTCTGGTCGCCCCACATATCGATGCCCTGGTTCGAGTACTACTACCCCGGCGACCAGTACGTCGACTGGATCGGCGTCGGCGTCCTGAACTACGGCAACATCGCCTCCTGGTCGCGCTGGTGGAGCTTCAACCAGATCCTGGAGAAGGCCTATCCCAGCCTTTTGCGGATGAACAAGCCGATCATGATCAGCGAGTTCGGCACTCTATCCGCGGGCGGGGACGCTGCCGAGTGGTACCGCCAGGCCTTCTACTACCTCGACCACACCTACAGCCGCGGCGTTCGGGCGGTGATTTTCTTCAACCAGACCAACGACATCACGATCTCGCCCAACTTCCCGCTGAACTGGAGCGTTCTCCAGAGCCCGCGGGCCATGGAGCTGACGGCGGGAGAGCTGGCGCGCAAGTCGGCGATGTAAGCGGATCACACCAGGCCGAGTTGCTGGTCGATCGCAGGCGGCGGTTCCGCGGGCTTCTTCGCCAGCATGCGCTTCTCGAAGATGGAGGCGGGCACCGGGCGGCTGATCAGGTAACCCTGCATGTCGAGGCAGCCGTGCTCGGCCAGGAACGCGCACTGCGCCTCGGTCTCCACCCCCTCGGCCACCGTACGGAGGCCGAGCTGCGTGGCCAGCAGCAGCACCGCCGTGACGATCCACTCGTCGCTGGCGTGCTTCTCGATGTCGAAGACAAAGCTCTTGTCGATCTTCACGGCATCGACCGGAAATCGCTTCAGATAGCTCAGCGAAGACTGTCCCGTTCCGAAGTCGTCGATGGCGATGGTAATGCCCATCTCGCGCAGGCGACGCAGCATGCGCAGGCTGCGATCCGTTTTCTGGACGGCCACGCTCTCGGTGATCTCGAGCTCGAGGTTGCGCGGCTCGTATCGGGTCTCGGCGAGCACTCGCTCGATCATCCCGATGAAATCGCGTTGATAGAACTGCCGGGCCGAGACGTTGACGGCAATGCGCGGCGGCGCGCTGCCGCTCTCCTGCCAGGCCACCATCTGCGAGCAGGCCTTCCTGAGCACCGCCTCGCCGATGGACGCGATCAATCCCGTCTGCTCGGCCACGGCGATGAACGCCGCCGGCTCGACGATCGAGCGATCCGGATGGTTCCAGCGCACCAGCGCCTCGGCTCCGGAGAGCGCCCGCGTAGCGATGTTGAGCTGCGGCTGGTAATAGACCTCGAACTCGTCCCGCTCCAGCGCGGTGCGCATCTGCGCTTCCAGCGACAGCCGGCCCAGGCCGCTGCGCCCGATGCGGCTGCAGAGCTCGAACCCGTTGCCGCCTCGCTCCTTGACGCGGTACATGGCTCCATCGGCGCTCCGGATGAGAGCCTCTGCCGTGTCGCCGTCGGCCGGATAAACAGCCACACCGATGCTCGTCGTCACCAGCATCTCGTCATCCTCGACGAGGAAAGGCTCCGTGAGGCGTTCGTGGATCTTGCCGGCCACGCGCTCCGCGTCGCGCTCGCCATGGATCTGTGCGAGCAGCAGAAGGAACTCATCGCCACCCACGCGGGCCACCGTGTCGCCACGCCGCAGCGTGGCCTCCAGGCGGTCGCCGAGCTTGCGCAGCAGGTCGTCGCCCGTGGCATGCCCGAGCGTGTCGTTGATGATCTTCATGTCGTCGAGATCGAGGAACAGCACCGCCAGCTCGGTCCCGTTTCGTTCCGCCTGGGCCAGGGCGATCCTCAGGCGGTCGAGAAAGAGGGCGCGATTGGGAAGGCGCGTCAGCGCATCGTGATAGGCCTTGAAGGCAATCTCTTCTTCCGATCGCTTGCGGTCCGTCACGTCGAGGACGATTCCCTCCAGCGACGCCGGCGTGGCGTCATCCTTGCCGGGAATGAGGCGGACGTTCTCGAGCGCCCAGATCGAGCGTCCGTCGCGACCCGCCAGCTCGACCTCCTCGTTCGTGACGGCGCCGTTCTCGGCGAGGCGGCGCATGATCGAGTCGCGGTCGTGCCGGTACATGTAGGGCACTGCGGCGGTGCCCGCAAGAAACTCTTCGCGCGACGGGAAGCCGAAAATGCGCGCACAGGCTTCGTTACAGCTGACAATCGTCCCGTCGGCCGAGGCGACATAGACGCCGGCGAGATTGCGCTCGATGAGAAGGCGGTATTGCTCTTCGGAAACACGCAGCGCTTCCTCGGCACGCCGGCGCTCGTCCACCTCGGCAGTCAGCTCACGGGTGCGCTCGTCGACGCGCAACTCCAGCGTCTTGCCCCACTGTTCGAGCTCGCGCCAGGCGCTGTGCACCCGATCGATCATCAGGTTGAACGCCTTCGCCATCTGGCCCACTTCGTCGCCGCTCTGAACGTCGGCGCGCTGCGACATGTCGCCTTCGGCGATCTGCTCGGCCGTCCGGGCTATCCGCTGCAGCGGTCCCGTGATGAACGTGCTCAACGCGAAAACCGCCAGCACGCCGACCATGAACGCGATGGCGGTCACGAGCGCGATCGTGGCCTTGCTGCGATTGATGTCCGCCCTGATCGGATCGAGCGAGACTCCCAGGTAGACGGTCCCGACCAGGCGGCCGTGATAGCGGACCGGCGAAAGAGTCTGGTATACCGCGCCATCGGAGGACACCCCGCCGTCGATCTCGCGAGGAGTCGTTTGTCCGCTCACACCGGAAGGGGCGGCACCCCTCGGCAGCTGTAACCCGGCCACCAGGCGGCGCATCGGAATGGAGCGAAATGACTCCTGATTGGCGGCGATCTCGTCGAAGCCGCCGAATGTAGTGCCGCCCTGATCGAGAACGACGATGTAGACGAGGTCCGGATTGCGCCGCATCGCCGTCAACACCTCGGCCACGGCGGACAGATCGTGCGTCGCAACGCCTTTGGCGATGCTGAAGGACGTCATCTCCGTCAAGGCTGCCGCTTTCTGCACGACCGATTCGACGGCCTGCGCGCGGAAACGCGACGGAAAGTAGACGTACACCGCCACCGACGTGATGGCCAGCAGGAGCGTCATCACGGCAGTGAGTTTGGTCCGAATGGAAAGACGCCCGATCACCATCGGCAGCAAGACCTTCAAACCCGCTCTCAGCAATCCAGGCCAGAAGCAGCCTGGAAAGAACGTGAGGAAGCGGACAAACGCGAAGCCGTTTAGACCCTGGCCCGCCATTCTAGTAGACTTATGAACTCGTAACTGTTATGGCATCTCGACTCAGGGTGCTGATGAAAGACTCCAATGATCTCGGCACTTCATAAGTCGGTGGTGACATGCGCGGCGATCGTCATCGCAGGCGCGCTCGGCTCGGGAGCACTGTTCGCAGCGGCCCCGCCCAAAGAGACGACGATCAGTGGGACGGTTCGCGACGCGAGCACCGGTGCCCCTCTCGAGGGGATTTGGGTTGCCGCGTACGACTCCTCGTACGACTTCTCGGGCAGTTCCAAACCGCCTGCGGCGTATACCGGTCCCGACGGCACGTACTCCCTTTCCGGATTGAACGCCGGACAATACCGGCTCCTCGCCTACGACCCGGCGCAAATCTATGCAATGGCGTTCGCAAACGGGGCGGATTCCTACGACACCACACCACAGCTGAGCGTAGCGGCTGGCGGCACAATCACGAACGATTTCCAGATGCAGCTCGGCGGCAAGGTGAATGGCACGGTTACGACTGCCGGTGGCCCGGCAGGCGACGTCACCGTTGCGGCTTACAACCTCGACAGCGGCACACGCCGGGATTTCGCGACCACCGACGGAAAGGGGACGTACTCTCTGGTGCTGCCGCCGGGCCAGTACAAGCTCGCCGCATATGACGACGCCCGCACGCTCGGACCGATCTTTTTTTCGAATGCCCTCGTGTGGGCCGAAGGGTCGCCCGTCACGCTGAGCGCGCAACAGATCTTCTACGCGAGCTTCGTGCTGGGCGCGATGTCGTCCCTCAGCGGAACCGCGGTCGATAGCACAACCGGCACACCCGTACCGTCGATCCTCGTTTATGCGTACACCGCGGCCGGCAACCAGGTGCGTTGGACCATGACCGATTCGAACGGCAGTTTCGGGCTCGTCCTCACCGCCGGTTCTTATCGCCTCGTTGCCGCCGATCAATACGGCAATTACGCCACCGAATTTCCAGACAACGCGCCGAGTTTCGATCAATCCGCCGTGCTCACTCTGGGCCCCGGACAAACAACCTCTAACATCAGGTTTGCGATGCAACGGGGCGGGCAGATCCGAGGCCAGATCACCGACGCCGCAAGCGGCGGCGGGATCTCCTCGATCGACGTAGCTGCCTACAACGGGGACGGAAGCTCACGCCTCCAGACGACGACCAGCAGCAACGGCGCGTATCAGATGCTGCTTCCGCCCGGAAACTACCGAATCGCTGCGTTTGACGACCGATCCGTCTACGCCACTCAGTTTTTTGAGGACAATCCCGACTTCGCCAGAGCGACCCTGGTCGAAGCAGTCGTTGGGCAACCCGGGGCGGGCATTGATTTCCAGCTCCAGCGGGCAGGCCATTTCGCCGGTACAGTGGTGGACGCAGCCACGAATTCACTCCTCGCCGGCATCACGGTCGCGGCGTACGACGCAACCGACCTGCCGGTTGCATCAGTGGTGAGCAACACCCTTGGACAGTTCAGCCTTGCAACAACCCCAGGAACGTATCGACTCCTGGCTTGGGATGGCAAGCACTCCTATGCGAATTCGTTCGATGGCGGCAGCCAAACGTACGAAGCGACTGCTCCGCGGACCATCAGCGCGAGCCAGGTCACGTGGATGAGTTTCAGCATGCACCGGGGAGTGGTGCTCTCCGGAAAGGTGATGAATACCACCCGCGAGCCCATCAGCGGCATCGAAGTGCACGCCCTCGACGTCGGCGGATCTCACATCGGCAGTTCCGTCACCGGCCAGGACGGATCGTTCTCGATCGCACTCCTGCCGGGAACGTACAAGTTGCTCGCCCGCGATCCGAGCGGGCAGTATCCCGACTCCTTTTTCGACGGTGCCGCCAGCATGGCAAATGCTTCGGTCATCGTCGTACCGTCGAGCGGAACCCCTCCGGCAGTCACCCTAGTGCTCACTCAAACGATCTCGCGCCACAGGTCGGTTCGCCACTGATCCGCCGGCGGCAGCGAATCTGATCGGAGCGCGATCGATCTGGCCGCGGGTCGGCGCGCTCCGGGGTAACGGGACCGAACCGGTATAATTCGGGCTTCCATGGAGCAGCTTCAGATCCACTACGTCGACCTCGGCGTTCCCCGGGTCGCTGATCTCAAGAGCGATCTGGCCATCGGCAGGACCGAAGGCAACGACGTGATCCTCAATCACCCGTCGGTGTCGCGCAAGCATGCTCGGGTCGAGCAGCGGAGCGGCAACTGGTGGATCGTCGACCTGAAGTCGACCAACGGGGTGAAGGTCAACGGCAACCTGATCAGCGAGTCCCAGGTCAACGCCGGCGACAAGATCTTCATCGGCTCCGTGCAGCTGGATGTGAAGGCGCTCCCTTCGGTCGATTTCTCGGCCGAGTCGATGTTCGACAATCCCTCCGGCACAGTCATCCGCCGCATCTCGGACTTCAACTCCGAATTCGGCCTCGACATCGGCGAGGCGGCCCGCGAGCCGGCGCTGGCCCGGCCGCCCGTGGAGGCCGGCAAGCCCGAGCCGTCAGTCACACGCGAAAAGATCTTCCAGGTGCTCGTGCAGGTCGCCAAAGCCCTGATGCAGACCGAGGATCTGACGTCCATGCTTCAGACAGTCATGGACATGATCTTCAAGTACCTTCCGGTGGAGCGCGGGCTGATCATCCTCTTCGACGAGGCCGGCATGCCGGTGCCGAAGCTCACGAAATTTGCGGAGGGCGCCGACGCTCAGGACATCCCGATCTCGCGCACGATCCTGAAGATGGTGGCCGAGCAGCAGGTCGCGCTCATGACCTCGAACGCTCTCGAGGACGCCCGGCTTCTGGGCGGAAAGTCGATCGCCATGCACGGGATCCGCTCGGCGATGTGCGTCCCGCTGTGGCACAAGCAACACGTCATCGGCGCGGTACAGGTCGACTCGCCGATCCACATCGGCCGCTTCACGGAAGAGGACCTGGACCTGCTCACGGCCCTGGCGAACTTCGCGGCCGTGGCCATCGAGCGCGCACAGCTCGGGGAGAAGATCGAGCAGGAGCGGAAGATCCGCTCGAAGATGGAGCGCTACCACTCGCCGGCGGTCATCGACGAGATCGTGAGGGGAGTCGTGTCCACCGACGAGAGCGAGATCCGGAGCACGGAGATCTCGATCCTCTTCGCAGACATCTCGGGCTTCACGACCGTGTCCGAGACCAAGCAGCCGGAGGAAGTCGCGGAGTTCCTTTCGCACTTCTTCTCGTGTGCCGTGGAATCGATCTTCGCCTATGGCGGCACGCTCGACAAATTCATCGGGGATGCGGTGATGGCTTTCTTCGGCGCGCCGATCCCGCAGGAGGACCATGCCGACCGCGCCATCCTGGCCGGGCTGATGATGCAGCGGCTGGTCAGCGAATGGAACGACCAGCGCGTCGCCGCGGGGGCAACCGTGGTGAAGATCCGCATCGGAATCAACAGCGGGCCCGCGGTGGTCGGCAACGTCGGGACGGAAAAGCGCGTCGACTACACGGCCATCGGCAGCTCCGTCAACATTGCTTCCCGCCTGGAGAGCGGCGTGGCCAAGCCCGGCCAGCTCGTCATTTCCAAGAACACGCTCGACCGTACCATCGGCAGCTTCAACATCGAGGAGCTGGGAGAGTTCGCGCTGAAAGGGCTGCAGCAGAAGATGCCGGCCTTCGCCGTCCTGTCGAGCCCGTCAGCCCGGCCGAAGACCGACGCGCTGCACGCCACGTCTGCGCACTGAGCGACCCTGCCCGGACAAGTCCTGAGTGCTGAGTCCTGAGTCCTAAGTCCTGAGGAGCTTCGTTCTCCATTCAGGACTCAGCACTGAGGAACTCAGGACTACGTGAACGGAACTTTCGCGCCCCTTCAGTCGTTCTACCAACGGCCACCATGCAGCAGAAATCCGTTCTCCGCCTGATGATCGAGCCGCTGGCAATCGCAATCGTGCTCGCCCTGGCGGCGCGCAGTCTGATCGAAATCTACGCCATTCCCTCCGACTCGATGGAGCCAACTCTGCGGGCCGGCGACCACATCCTCGTGACGCCCTACCGGTTCGGTGCCGCGCCCCGACGCGGCCAGGTCGTCGTTTTCCGCTCTCCACGCGATCCCGCCTTGTTCGTGGTCAAGCGGATCGTGGCCGTTCCGGGCGACGTCGTCGCCACGACCGGCCGCGGGCAGGTGACGATCTGCGGCCGACTGATCCCCGAGCCTTACCTCGCCAACGGCTCAGACAGCGGACCGATTGCGCCGCAGATCGTTCCCGGCGGCTGCTTCTTCGTCATGGGCGACAACCGCCGCGACTCGCTCGACAGCCGCAGCTGGGGCGTCCTTCCGGGCGACCTGATCGTCGGGCGCGCCCGGCTCGTGCTCTGGTCATCAGCCAGCACCGGCTCCGTCCCTGCCGCATTCGCCTCGAGCGCCGCGGCGCCCGCGCCGCCCTCCACCAGCCATTCCATCCGCTTCCTCCTGCCCATCGCGGAACGTTGACTCGCTGAGTTCGTTTCTCTACTCTGAGCCGCAGTGGAGGAAGGTCATGCGTCGTAATCGTCGCGAAGCCGGTGAAGGCCAGGGCGGCTGTCTGTTCGGAATCATCCTGCTGCTGCTGGCTGTCTTTGTCGCCTACAAACTGATTCCGATCAAGGTCAAAGCCGCCGATCTGCGGCAGACGGTCGAGGACGAGTCGAAATCGGCCGGCACACACAATGACGACCGCATCCGCAAGGCCATCCTGGACAGCGCCCAGGAGGAGGGCCTGCCCGTCACGCAAGACGACATCAAAGTCCAGCGCAACGCCAACCTGATCCGTGTCGACGTCGACTACGTCGTCCCGGTGGCCTTCCCCGGGTACGTCTACCAGTGGCATTTCCATCACCACGCGGAGAACCCCATATTCTGACGGGGCCGGCAAACATGAGCGTCACGATCAAGATCCGCGACAACGGCCCGTATATCGTCGAGGGCGAGTTCCGGCTCACGGACATGGCTGGCAACGAGATCCCGCTCCAGAAGACGGCGCTTTGCCGTTGCGGGGGATCCACCACCAAGCCCTTCTGCGACGGCACACATTCGAAGATCGGCTTCCGGGGCGCCATCGCCGCGGTGCAAAAGACCGAAGAGCAGAAGTAGCGATCGTCCAACGATCGACCAACGCCGAAGGGCCGCCTCACAGCGGCCCTTCTCGTTTCTGCACGCCAGGTCACCATGGCATCTCGGGCTCATCATCGAGCTCGAAGACGACCAGTTCCCAACCGGTCAGCTGTCCGCCCGGGTAATCATTCGAGTCATCCTCCTGGTCGATGATGAAATCCGCCTCGATCGGTTCGTCCATCGCTGCTCCTTCGGGCAGCGATGAGTTCGAGAGGCGTTCCTGCCCGGCCGTCGACCACAAGCCGCTGATCAAGCGGCACTTCGGAGGACCGGGGCGGCCGCAGCGACGTCAAAAAAATCTGCCGTCCGCCAGGGCCGGAGGAACTTCGGATCGGTTCGATCGTGGCCTGAACGGATGCCTACGATGCCGCGCTGGCTGAGCGCGCCCCGCCGCGGGTCGACTCCCACTCCTCCGCCTCGGGCGCAAAGAAGGTGAGTCGCGCCTTCTTGTACTCCTTGGTCGGGTAGAGGGCGCGCTTCTCCTTCACGCCGGTGTCGACGGCGATGTCGTTGATGATCGACTCGCACTCATCGATGGAACGGCCGTGCACGATCGTGTACACGTTGTACGGCCAATCCTGGTAGACCGGACGCAGATAGCAGTGCGAGACGGCGCGGTTCTGGGTCATCTTTCCGGCCAGCTCCTCCACTCGCTCCTCGGGAACGATCCACACGCCCATGGCGCTCGCGGAGAATCCCGGCTTGCGCTGCTGCACCACCGCGCCAAAGCGGCGCATGATGCCGCGCTGGAGCATCGACCGGCCGGTTCCGGTGATCTCGTCCGCGGAAATGCCGGCGATGCGGGAGAGGGTGTCGAAGGGGCGCGGCTGCAGCGGCAGATCGCGCTGAAGAAGGCGGACGCATTCGATCTCCTGAGCATTCAGCGGCGGAAGAGCGGAGCCGCTTTCGCTGTCGGACGGATCGCCCGAGGAAGTCTTGAAAGCCTTCAACGTCGGGAGCGGCCGCACCGCCTCGCAATCGGCTTCATCGCCCAGGATCTCGATCGTTTTATCGAGACCGAGCTTCGACGAAGGACCGACGGCAATGGTGAACCAGAGATTGAAGTCGTGGTTGCGGCGATAGTTCTGGGTCACGCCGGGATGGGCATTGACCACGGCCGCGGCTTCATCGATGCGTTCCGGAGAGACGCGCGCCGCCACGAGCGACGAGCAGTAACCGAGTGCGTGCATGTCGAACTGCGCGGCGATCTGCCGGACCAGCCCCTCTCGCTTCAGGCGCTCGGTGCGCTTGATGACTTCCTTCTCGGACATGTCGATCATCTGTCCGATGATGGCAAAGGGGGTCGAGGCGAGGGGAATCTCACCCTGCAGAGCGCTCAACAGCTCGCGGTCCCGTTGATCGATGTCCTGCATAGATTCCTCGGTCAGTGGGGTTCGATGAGGTAGACAGGATTGTAGCGTGATCTCGAACTGCGGGTCTCGAAAATCACCATGGCTCCCGCGGCGGTTTCAACGCTTCTTCAGTTGACGCGACGGCAAGCTTCGGATATGCGTCCACTTCCAGCGTCGCGGAAGATTCCGTCTCGATCCGGGATGCAGCCCATTCCCGGTGCCGGCGCGCCGACGCTTCCGCCTCGCTACGGTCCAGCCCGCAGAATCGCAGCGGGAACGCTGCCAGCCGGCCCAGCGCCGCGTCGAACAGCCGCACGCCGCCTCGCAACGTTCCCCGCTGAACGTGGTGATAGGCCGCCGCCAGCTGGATGAGCCCCTGCAGAAACTGCACGAGATCCGACTCCGCCGCCAGCCAGAGCTCTTCCCACGCTTCATGGGCTTCCCAGAACTTCCGGGCATTGAACAGATCGACGCCCCGGCGGAAAATCGGAACGAACTCGGGTTTCGACATCACCCTCCAACGAACTCGACCTGAGATCCGCGATCTCCGATCTGCACTGCTGAGTACTGGGTGAGTACTGAGTCGGAGTGCGCAACCTTGCGCAGTTACTCAGTATTCAGCACTCAGTACTCAGCACTTCGTTATCAGCCCTGCGCGCGACTTCCCTTCCGCAGCGCATCACAGACTGCGGCCGTGAAATCGGTGGTGTGGCCGCTTCCGCCGATGTCGTGCGTCCGCAACTCCGGACCCGCCCCCAGAACCCTGACGATTGCCGTCTGGATGCGGCGGGCTGGCTCCATCTCGCCGATGTGCTGCAGCATCATCACCGCCGACTGGAGCAGCGCCAGCGGATTGGCCTTGTTCTGTCCGGCGATGTCGGGCGCGCTCCCGTGAACGGCCTCGAACACGGCGCCGTTCTCGCCGATGTTCGCGCCACCGACTACGCCGAGACCGCCGACGAGACCGGCCGTGAGGTCGGAGACGATGTCGCCGTAGAGATTCTCGAGCAGCAGCATGTCGAACTGATTGGGATTCATGACCAGCTGCATGCAGCAGTTGTCCACGATCCGGTCGTCCGCCTGAATGTTCGGATAATCCTGGGCGACGGTCCGGAAGCAGTGCAGGAACAGGCCGTCGGACAGCTTCATGATGTTGGCCTTGTGGATCGCCGTGATGCGCTTGCGGCCGTGCGTGCGGGCATATTCGAAGGCGAAGCGCGCGATCCGTGTGGAGGCGCGTTCGGTGATGATCTTGAGCGACTCGACGATGCCGGGAACGATCTCGTGCTCGAGGCCGCTGTAGAGATCCTCGGTGTTTTCGCGGACGACGATCAGGTCGATGTCCTCGTAGCGCGTCTTGATGTTGGGCATCGAGCGCACCGGGCGCAGGTTCGCGTAGAGGTCGAGCGTCTTGCGCAGGCGGACGTTGATGGACTGGAAGCCGGTGCCGATCGGCGTCGTCACCGGGCCCTTCAGGGCGAGCTTGTTGCGCAGGATGGAGTCGAGCACTTCCTGAGGCAGCGGATCGCCGAACAGGGACAGGGCCTCGGAGCCGACGGAGTACTTCTCCCACTCGATGTCGACGCCCGAGCAGTCCAGGATGGCCACGACCGAGGCCGTGACCTCCGGCCCGATTCCGTCACCGGGGAGGAGCGTGATCTTGTGCGTTGCCATTGCTGTAAATCCTTTCCGCGCGCTGGCGCGCCGCGTCGGCCGAGAAGTCCATGGGCAGCAGCTCGCCGATGGGCCCGTACTCCGGCAGCTCGTGGAGACAGCGCCGGACGCTCTCGAGCGTCGGCGGGATGAACTCCAGATACCACATCCGGCCGCGGGTGATGGGCTGCTTGGAGAACGTTCCGAGAATCTTCAGAGAGCGCTGCAGGAGAGTTTCGAAATAGCGGCGTCGGATGGAGCGGCGCTCGCCATGAGGGAGCTCGCTGCGGCCGGGCATGCCGACGGACCGCCATTCCGCGTAGTAGTCGACGAGCTCGAGCTCGGTGTCCTCACCGAGGAGGCGGGCCACTCCGCGGTCGCGGAGCAGGGAGGCCACGTCGTACGTGTCGGGGCCCATCCTCAGATCCTGAAAATCGATCACATACAATTTATCATTTACTATATGAATATTCTGGCCATGATAATCACGATGACAAAGCACGTACGGATGTCGTGAAATGTTCAGGGCCAGCCGCCGGAACAGCGGATTCAGCTCCAGCGACTTCTCCCCCTCCACTCCCATGAGCTGATGCACGTAGAACTCCCGCGACATCTCCAGCTCGTTGGCGAAGAAGTCGGCCGTGAATGGAGGGTTGATGTCCACCGCTCCGCCGCGCTGGAAGTAGACCAGCAGGGTGACGGCCTTGCGGTACCACTTCACCCCCTCCTCGCGGCTCTGGTGCAGGAGGTCGAAAAGGGTCTGGTTGCCGATGTCCTGCTGCAGTGCCGCGCACTCATTGAACTCGAGCACCTTCGGCACGTATGCGTACTTCGACACCGCATCGTAGGCGGCCAGGTAACGCTGCAGCTCGGAGCGGACCTCGTCGGGATACCAGGCCATGACGTAGCTCTGCCCGTCGCCCGTGGTGACGCGATAGTAGACGCGCACGGAGGCGTCGCCGGTCAGTTGCGCGGCGTTCCATGCGTCGCCGAGCCATTTGCGAAGTGACGCGGTCGCGGTGTCGGGGAGTGCACTGCCAGGAGTCACAGAAAGGCGTCCAGCAAAGCGGCTGCCGGGGGGCTGGCCCGGCGCCACGCGGGGTTTCTCGGTTTCAAATGCGAATGCGAAGCGAGCCAGGCAGGCGGGCAGGTCGTGGCCTGCCCGCTGCTCGCGGTGAGCTCACTTCGGCGCCGGGCCCTTTTCGTCGGCCGTGGCGTCGCGGATGGTGATCGACTCGATCGTGGTCGGCTTGTTCGGCCGGTCGTTCTCGCCACGCGGCGCGTTCACGATCTTGTCGGCCACGTCCATTCCCTTCGTAACCTGGCCGAAGGCGGTGTACTGGCCGTCCAGCGACGGGTAGTCCGCCACCATGATGAAAAACTGCGACGACGCACTGTCCGGATCAGAGGAGCGCGCCATCGAGACGATGCCTCTCTTGTGCTTGACGCTGTTGAACTCGGCCTTCAGGTACTTGCCTGAGCCGCCCCGGCCCCACGAGCTCACGTCGGCGGTTTTCGTGTTCGGGTCGCCGCCCTGGATCATGAATCCCGGGATCACGCGGTGGAACTTCGTGCCGTTGTAGAAGCCCTGCCGGGCCAGGTCGAGGAAGTTCTTCACGTGATTCGGCGCGACGTCGGGAAAGAAGCGGATGTCGATCTCGCCGGCGGTCGTATGCAGCACCGCGACTTTGTCCTTGTAATCACTCATCGGTTTCTCCTCCTGGTCCGCGCTCGTCGTCGCCGCCGCGGTGTTCGTGCTCTCCGTCGCGGCGGCCGTCGTGGCCGTCGTCTCGGTGACGGTCGTGGCCGTCGTCGAGCTCTCGGTGGTGGTGGTCTGCGTCTGGGCCTGCTTCTCGCCGCAGGCGATCACTGCGAGCGCCAGAGCGGCAAAGATCATGTTCTTCACGGTGTCCTCCTTGGAGGCGCGATCCTATCAGCGGGTAGCGGGTAGCGGCTAGGAAGAGCGAGGAGAGACGAGCGAGCATCGGGCACCAGAACGGCTGCCGCCTTCCTGCCCGCTCCTCAGGGCATCATGGGCGAGACCAGCGGGTTGCGCACTTCGCCCGTGATCAGGATGTCGCCGTCGGTGGCGTAGAGCTCGACGCGGTCGCCGCCGCCGTTCACCTTGCCGGTGGCGCGAATGCGGGTCTTGCCGCTGCCGGCCGGCTCGCGCCGGATCGAAAGGCCGTTGAAATCGCTGCGGATCGAGTTGGCATCCGCGTCGGAGGTGAGGATCGTCGCGTCGATGTCGGCCGCGAAGTGCGGCGTCACGTTGAGGACCACGTTCCCCTCCAGCGACTTGGCGACGACGGTCTGCGTCCTCACGCCGGGGTCGAGGCTGATCGTCACGTCGCCCGATCGCGTGTCGGCGTAGACCGGGCCGCTCGTGGAACGGACCGTGATGTCCCCGCCGCCGGAGTGCAGCGTCAGGCCCCCTGCGGCGTAGATGACCCGGATCATCCCCCCGTCGGTCCAGAGCGTCCCTCCGGAACGGGCGGTGTTGACCACGATGTCGCCGGCGCCGGTGCGCGCGTTCATCGGTCCGAACATGTCTCCGAAGGTGAGCGGGCCGCCCCGAGTGGAGACGATGCACTGCCCGGTCACCATGCCGAGCTGGACCAGGCCGGCCCGCGTGGTGATCTTGACGTTGCCGTGGACCTGTCCGATCTGAACGTCGCCCAGGCCGCTGGTAAATTCGAAGTTGCCGTCCACGACCTGCCTCTGAACCGCTCGTGGCACCACCGGCCCGATCGAGTCAGCGGCACCCTGCGGGACCAGCAGCGTGCGCACCGATTGCGCCTGCGCGATCGGCGTCCCCTTCCGAAAAATCACCACGTTCCCCATCATGGCGATGGTAGTGAGGACCGGGCCGCGCGGCGAGTTGACGAAGCCGCGGAAGTTCGCGCCGTCGTAGCTGCCGCGGACCATCAGGTTCGACCTGAATTCGCCGCGGAGGGTCTGCGCGTTCCAGCGGAAGGCCGCATCAGGAGCAACCGCCACCTGAATCTCGCCGTTCACCGTCTGCAGTTGCGTGTTGGCGGCCAGCCGTCCGTTGGGATCGAAGTAGATGCTTCCATTGGCCGTGTCCACGCTGGCTGCGCCGGTGACGTTGTCGAGTACAACCGCACCGTTGATGTTCTTCACCGAGACCGCACCGGTGGTGCCGGTGATGTGAATGCGATCGCTGAGCTGCGACAGGATTCTCACCTGCATCGTCCGCGGCACGCGGGCGGTGAAGGCCACCGAGGCGAACCAGCGCGGGTTGTGGACGAGCGGAGTGGCCGTCTTGACCACCAGCGTCTGGCGGTTGATGGTCGTGTAGATCTGGGTCTGGTCGCGGGCTTCCTTCACGGCAGCCGAATCGGCGCCCCTCAAAGCGATTTCCGCGCTGAGCGTGATCACCGGCGAGTCAGTGCCGATGATCTCGATGTTGCCGAAGGGATTGTCGATCCAGAGCGTGCCGTCCGGCTCGATTTGAAAATCCTTGCTGTACCGCTCCGTTTTGGAGAAGGTCGCAGGCCATGCTGCGACTGCGCAGAAAAGCACCGCGGCCGCGAAGAGGAATGGTTTCGGGGATCTCATTGCTGGTGGATCTTGCTCAGGGCCTCTGCTGCTTTGACGCGCACGTACAGGTTTTCGTCACCCTGGGCCACTTTCTGGCGCAGCGAGTCGACGGCCTCCGCGTCGAGAGCCTGACCGCTGCCGGCCATCTTCGAGAGAGCCTCCACGGCCTTGATGCGGACCGACGGATTGGGATCGTTCTTCAGCGCATCGATGAGCGCGTCGCGGGTCACTTCACCATTGGAGGTGACGCGGGCGGGCAGCTTCTGGAGCGTGTCGACGGCGCGGATGCGCACGCCTTCGCGCTGCTCGTTGCGCAGAATCCCCGCCAGCGCCTGCGCGATCTCCGTATTCGCATACTGCGGCTGCGAGTAGGTCTGACGGACCCAGTCGATCGCCTGCGAGCGCGCCGGAGACGTCTTTTCTTCGTTCTGCAGCACGTAGGACAGCAGGCGGACCATGCTCTTGTCGGTCGGGCTGCCCGTCACGGTCACATGCGAGGTGAGGTCGAAAGCCACCCCGATCTGACCGTCGCTCGGATCGGCATCGACGAACTGGACATGCTGGATGTCCGGACGACCTTCGATGTTGGGACTGACCGCGGTCGCCGGAAGCACACGGGTCTCGGCAATCGAGTAGACCGGCTGCGCGCCGACCAGCGGGCGCAGCGCGGCCACGGTGGCCGGCTGCGAAAAGAGGCGCAGCGGTGCGGCGCGATGCCCGGTGAAATACGCCGCCCCGGCCACGAGCACCACTCCCGCAGCCTGCGCCACCCACCTCACCACAGGACGCCGGTGGAAGGGGACGACCACAGCCTGCTGCCGGGGCATGACCTCGTCGAGGAAGCGCTCACGGGCGCGCGCCGGCACTGCCACGGCGGGCAGGGCGCCGAGGATCTGCCAGGTATCCTTGAACGAAAGCCACTCTTCACCGCACGCTGCACAGGTCTCGATGTGCCGGTGCGCGGTCTCGCGGCTGGCCGGGTCGAGCGACTCGGCCAACAGAAGCGGCAGGCTCTCTCTCACGACATGGCATTCAGACATCGGTCACCTCCGCGCGCGTCCACGGACAGCAGCTTCTTGAGCGTCTCCATGGCCCGGAACACGCGCGTCTTGACGGCACCCTCGCTGCAGCCGGCGATCTGGGCGATCTCCGCATACGACAGCCCCTGGTAGCGCGACAGCAGAATGGCCTCGCGCTGCTCGGCCGTGAGCTCCTGCAGCGCACGCTGGATGCGCAGCGCGTTCTCCCGCTGCTCGAGCGTCCGGTCGGGGCTCTGGTCGGCCGGCGCGGGGAGCGTCACCAGGACGTCCTCGCTCTCCTTGACCTTGTTGTCGGCCTTGCGGAGATAGTCCCGGCACCAGTTGGCGGTAATCGAAAACAGCCAGGTCGACAGCTTGGCGTCTCCCTGAAACTGATTCGCGTGCTTGATCATCTTCACGAACACTTCCTGCGTGGCATCCTCGGCCGCCTCGGCGCTCTTCAGAAAACGGAGGGCGAAGTTGTAGATCCGGCCGCTGTAGCGGTCGTAAATCTCGGATGCCGGGGAGAAGTCACCCCCCTGAACGATCCTCATCAACTCCTGATCGCTCAGGTGTTTCATCTCCCCTGGTTCTCTCCCCTTCGACGGCGGCATGGCAGAAAGGTTACGGACGATCCCGATGCGCAACAACGCGGATGGACGTTTGATTCGTTCCGGATGAGCCCGGACGCGGTTACGTGGTTACGTGGTGGCTGGAGTGGGCCCACCAGTCGGCTCACTCGCCGCGGAACCGCGTGACTGCGCGACCGCGTAACCCCCCGCTGCTGGATCCTCTACCTCGATACTAGCAATGACGAGCGCGAAAACGTCCAGCATCAGGTAGAACACCTCCGTATCCCCGAAGTTGAACTCGAACAACCCGGCGCAGGCGAGCGCGACCGCCACCGCCGCTCCGGCCTGCGCCCAGCGGCGTGCCGGCCCCGACCAGGCTCGTGCACATTCGCGGAGGAAGAAGAACAACAGCAGAACGTACGCGACAAGGGCCACGATGCCGCGCTCAGCCCAGATCTGGACCACGTTGTTGTGGAGGTGCGGCACGCGGTAGCGGGGCGCGTCGTGCATGCGGTAGAGCGGATAGAGCTGCTTGATGTTCGCCGGGCCGACGCCGAACAGCGGGTAATCGCGGATGATCTCGACGCCCGCCTGGACCATGCGGATCCGGTCGAAGTTCGACTCCTGCTTCGTGCTGAAGACCGAGGCGAAGCGCGCAAAAATCGGCAGCGGAGCAAAGGTGAGGAACAGGATCGCCACCGGTACGGCGTAGGCGATCCAGCGCGGCCGCGTGAACAGGAGCACCACCGCCATTGCCAGGACCCACGCCAGCCACGCGCTCCGCGTATACGTCAACAGCAACGCCACCGTGGAGAGCGCGGCCGGAACCAACATCCAGTGCCTGCGCGTGTGAATCCAGAGGATGGCAAAGAGAATGGCCAGCGGCATCAGCTCGCCCGAGAAGGTCATGACGTGGGGGGCCGTCCCTGTGATGCGATGCTCCAGATCGTGCCGCCCCTCGAAGACGTACTGGACGAGGCCGTCGCTCGCGGCCCACGTGACGAAAACCGCGTGGGCATACAACGCCAGTCCGCGCATCCGCGGGAGCTCGCGGAAGAGGATCAGCGCCGTCGGGAAGATCAGCATCTTGACCCAGAGCATGTTCTCGCCGAAGGAATGGATGTGCCTTGGCGCGACGAACGAGGAGATCGTCGAAGCGATGCCGTAGAGCGCCAGCGGATAGTAGAGGACGTGAACGGAGGGGCGGATCTGACGTCTGGCAAGCGCCCACGCCAGAAGCAACAGCGCCAGCCCGCCTGTGATCTCGGAGAGCGCGATCTTCCCCTGGAAAACGAGGTGAGCGAGGTAGAAGAAAGCCGACCAGCGCACCAGCGGCGGCAGGTTCTCGGGAAGGCGAAGCAGTCTCTTGGGGCCGAGCACGCGCCTGGGCGCCTACGCCGCGCCTTTCATGCTTCGTCGAACGCTTCTTCGACGAGCATCACCGGGATGTCGCTGACGATCGGGTAAACCCGGTGGCATTTGACACACTGCAGCCCCTGCTCGACGACCGGTTCTTCGCCGCGGAACTTGTCGCGGTACTTGTCGCGAACGGCCGTCCGCTTCGCCTCGGAAAGAGGCACGAGCTTGACTTCCTGCTTGCAGAGCGGGCAGGCGAGGATTTCGAGCAGTTCGTTGTCGATCGCCATTTCGCGCGAACTATACAGATCGAATACGCGACTGGCCAGTCCGAGCGGGTAGCGGGTAGCGGGTAGCGGGTAGCGGGTAGCGGGTAGCGGGTAGCGGGTAGCGGGTAGCGGCCAAAGATAGGCGTTCGCACATGAGTCAGCTGAATTGTTCGAGATGCAGCTAATCGCTCGCATGTTTTCTGACCACAGAGCACACAGAGAGCACTGAGTTCATCGCGCAGGCGTCTCCGTGTTCTCTGTGCTCTCTGTGGTTAAGAAAACCCGTCCCCGGCGCCGACACTCGAACAGCCTACCCGCTGAAGTTCCGGAAGAGCCCTGAATTCAGAACGCAGAATTCAGAATGAAGATCGAAGGCCAGAGCGCCGGATCGTCCTGCCTCTGCCCGCTCGTCTCCTCAGACGTCCTGCTCCCTACCCGCTACCCGCTACCCGCTACCCGCTCGTCTATCATTCGCCGCACGTGAGAATCCTCCATCTCGCCGCCGGCAACCGATGGACAGGAGCGGCTGCTCCCGCCTTTGCGGAAGTGGATGCGCTCCGCGCCGCGGGCGTCGACGCGCACTACGCGTACGTCGGCGGCTACAAGCTCGAGCGAAAGCTGGCCGACGTCGCCTTCGCCCATCCATTCATCGAGAAGGCGCAGAACCCCGCCTCGTTTCTGCGAACGCTGCGCGCGCTGGCGTCGCTGGGGAAGTTCGACATCGTTCACGCGCATCTGACCTGGGACCATTGGGTGGGACGTTTTCTGGCCCGCCGCAGCGGCGCGCTCCTGGCGCGCACGTTCCACTCGCGGCGGGTGCTGCGCTCCGATCCATTCACGCGCTCTCTCATCGCCCGGACGGCGGTCCTCTGTGCCGTAAACGCCACATTCATCGATGCACCGCCGGTCCGACGGCGCGGAGCGCTCTTTACGCCACCGCCC
The DNA here is from genome assembly GCA_021781455.1 of Acidobacteriota bacterium. Classification (GTDB taxonomy): domain Bacteria; phylum Acidobacteriota; class Thermoanaerobaculia; order Gp7-AA8; family Gp7-AA8; genus JAJXWV01. Next base: position 209,122 of record JAJXWV010000033.1, read on the forward strand.
GTCGACCACCGCCAGTTCACCCCGGACGGCGGCGACGTCCGCTCCGCATACGGAATCGAACGTTCCGCGCCGCTGGTCGCCGCCATCGGCAAGCTGTCGGCCGGGCGCGGCTTCGAGACCGCGTTGCGAACGTTCCAGCGGATCCGGACGCAGATCCCCGCGGCGCGAATGATGATCATCGGACACGGCGAGCACCGCCCCCGTCTGGAGGCGCTCGCGGCAGAGCTCGGCATCGCCGCCGACCTCGTGTGGGCCGGCTACCACGAAGACGATCTCGCGGCGCACTATCGGGCCGCCAACGTTCTGCTGTTCACCGAGCGCGGCTCCGACGAGGGGCACCGCGCCGTGCTCGAGGCCATGGCCTGCGGCGTGCCTCCGGTGGCGGCGCCGATCACAGGAATCGAGGCGCTGCTCCGTCCGTTCGAGAGGCAACTGGTTGCCGCGGAACGCGTGCCCGAATCGATCGCCAGGACGGCCATCGCGGTCCTGCTCGGCAACAGCCCCGCTGGCGCCGAGCTTGCTGCAGCCACACAGCAGTTCGGTTACGGCGCATCCGCGGAGCGCCTCTCGAGCGCCTATGAACGTGCAATGGCGCGTTCATAAATCGCAAAACAATCGCAAAAGGCGTGAACCCTGATTGCGCGCCCTCTGCTCCGGGCGGAAAATGAGACCGGGTCCCAACATTCTCCGATGCCGGCATTCGACTTCATGACCGTGGTCACGTTCGCGGCGCAGATCATCAGCGCCTCAGTGGTCGCGCTCCTGCTCTTCGGTTTCCAGCGGCAATACCGGAAGTCGTATCTCAAGCACTGGACCGCCGGCTGGACGGCCCTGGCGGTATACCACCTGGCCTCGTTCGCCGGACTTGTGCTGAGCTCCCAATACGGTGCATCGGCCGTCGATCCGAGACGGATCACCGCCGCCGTTCTTGCGGCCGTGGCCGGATACGCGCAGATCGGATGGTTTCTCTTCGCGCCGTACGAGCTCGTGCGGCGTCGCCCCATCAGGATGATCGCGGCGCGGCGCATCCTGGCCGGCCTGGTCGTCTTCTCCCTGATCACGACCGTCCTCTTTCTCGACCGCAGCTCGTTCTCGATCACCCGGAACGTGGCCCGGGTCGGCGTTCACGCGTTCCTCGGTGGAATCGGATTCCTGATCGCTTCCATCGCCTTGTGGCGAGCGCGCAAGCGAAGCACCGGTATCGGCTTCACGGTGCTGAGCACCGCCTATTTCTTCTACGCCCTCGAGCAGCTGCAGTACGCGTTCCTGACGGTCTCCTGGGCTGTGGCCGGCGAAATTCCGCGCTACCTGAACGCGCTCGGCTATGCGGATTTCCTTCTGCAGTCGGTACTGGCCGTGGGCGTGATCGCCTGCCTGCTGGAAGACGAGCGTGAGGCCGCCGAGCTGGCCGGCGCGGAGATCGAGCACCTGGCCTATCACGACGCGCTGACCGGGCTGCCGAACCGGCCGCTGTTCATCGACCGGCTCATCGTCTCGATCGCTCAGTCGCAACGCTCCGGCCACAAGATCGCGGTGATGTTCGTCGACCTCGACCGGCTGAAAGACGTCAACGATTCCCTCGGCCACTCCGTCGGCGACCAGCTCATCAAAATTGCGGCCGAGCGGGTACGCCGCTGTGTCCGCGAGGGAGACACGGTGGCCCGCTTCGGGGGCGACGAGTTCACGCTTCTCGTGCCGAAGATCGACTCCATCGAGGACGCTGCCAAGATCGCCAACAAGATCCTGGAAACGGTGAAGATCCCGATGATCGTCAACGACCGCGAGCTCGTGGCCACGGCCAGCATCGGCGTGAGCATCTACCCGAACGATGGACTCGATGCCGAGACCCTGGTGCGCAACGCCGACACGGCCATGTACCGCGCCAAGGATTCAGGGCGGGACAACTACCACCTCTACGCCCCGGCCATGAACGCCCGCGCCCTCGAGCGCCTGGCGCTCGAAAACATGCTGCGCAAGGCCATCAGCAACGACGAGCTCGTCCTGCACTATCAACCGCTGATCGACACGAACAGCCGCTCGATGATCGGCACCGAAGCGCTGGTGCGCTGGAATCATCCGGAGCTGGGGCTGCTCTCGCCGGCACACTTCATCTCCGTGGCCGAGATTTCGGGACTGATCATCCCCATCGGCGACTGGATCATCGACACGGCCATGCGCCAGTTGAAAGCCTGGCACCGGCGCGTGGGACCGGAGCTGCGCATGTCCATCAATCTTTCGGCGCGCCAGTTCCAGCAGCAGGACCTCGTCGAGCAGATCCGCGCCGCCCTCAACCGGCACGGCCTTCCCGCGCCCAGCATCGAGCTCGAGATCACCGAAAGCAACGCCATGCAGAACGCGGAGAACACGATCCGCACCCTTCGGGAGCTGAAGAATCTCGGCGTCCGCATCGCCATGGACGACTTCGGTACCGGCTACTCCTCGCTCAACTACCTCAAGCGCTTCCCGATCGACACGCTCAAGCTCGACCAGTCCTTCGTGCAGGGTGTTCTGACCGATTCGTCGGATGCGGCCATCGTCAGTGCGGTGATCTCGATGGCCCACAGCCTCGACCTCGAGGTCGTCGCCGAAGGGGTGGAGACCGAGGAGCAGCTGGCCTTCCTGCATAAGCAGCGCTGCGACCGAATTCAGGGCTTCTACTTCAGCGCTCCCCTGGCGTCGGAGGACATGGAGCGCTTCCTCGTCGCCAGGAACGCCGCGGCCATGTAGGGACGCCGGGATGTAGGGACGCGCAGCAGCGCGTCCGCGACTCCCGTTCCGAAAAGGCGGATCGGTCGGCGCACGACGACCAGAGCTGCGGACGCGCTGCTGCGCGTCCCTACAGTGTTCGCAGCACGGCACGGACGGGGCTGGCATCGCCTCCCCGGATCCGCAGCGGAAGCGCGATCAGCTCGTAGGAACCCTCTTCGACGCCGTCGAGCACCAACCCTTCCAGATTCGCCATGTCGTGGCGGGCCAGCGCCTGGTGCGCCTCGAGCGCCTTCGACTCGAAAGGATCGACCGAAGGCGTATCGATACCGACGAGGATCACGCCGCGTCCGTGAAGCTCGTCGACGAGCTCCGGCGAGAGGCTGGCGAAGTCGTCGTTCCAGCGACGCGGATCGGGAAACGTGCCGGTATGGAACAGCACACGCGGAGCATCGATCCTCTTTCCAGCGACGTGCCGCGGCATGATGCGCGCGGAACGGGCCACGTCGACACGGAAGACGTTGCAGCGCCCGACGAAAAAATCGAGAGGCCTGGCCGCGACGTCCTCGCCGCCGGCGAGGTAGTGGCTCGGCGCGTCGGTATGCGCGCCGACGTGCAGGGTGGTGCGAATGTCCGACAGCGTGAGGTTCGCGCCGGCGCTCATGTCCAGATTCACGTTGCGCTCGAAGGGGGTATCGCCCGGCCAGACGCCGATCGAAGAGTCGACGACGGGCGAGATGTCGATCAACCGTGCGCTGTCGTCGCTCATGCCGAAGCGATCACCTTGAGCTCGACGGCGATGGGAGTCGGCAGCGAATCGACTCCCACGGTCGTGCGCGTCGGCTGGATGGCGCCGAGGAGCTCGCCGTAGGCGCGGTTGAAGCGGTCGAAGTCGCGCTTCATGTCGGTCAGGTAGACCGTCACGTCGAGGATCTTGTCGAGCGAGCTTCCGGCATCCTCCAGGATGACGCGTACGTTCTCGATGGCCGCCCGCGTCTGCACCTCGATGTCGTGGTCGATGATGCTGCCGGCGCCGTCGCGAACCACGCCGGGAATCTCGCCGCGGCCGGGCTGCCGCGGCCCGATGCCGGAGAGGAACAGGAATTCGCCGACTCTTCGCGCGTGCGGATAGGGACCGACCGGCTTCGCGGCGCGCGGCGTGACGAGGACATTCGAGTGTTGGGGCACAGACACTCTGGCCGGTGCTGTCTCCGGGTCCGGCACGGCACGGAGCGCCGGCGCGACGCGTCCGACGAGCCATTCCGGCTCGGGCGGATGTTCGTCATGCGAGTCCAGGGCGCCGGAGGCGGGAACGCGTTGCGATTCGGCGAGCACGTTGTGCGTCTCGAGGCCGCCCCCCTGCTCCATCGCGCCCACCGGGGCTTCGTCGAACTCCTTCTCCCAGGCGATCTCCTTGCGCGGATTCGGCGTCAGCTCGACGAGGGCACATCCGGTGCCCCAGACGGGCTGGTAGTCGACCACGCGCCCGTCGTAGAGGTTGTTTTCGCCGGCCAGTGCGGCCAGCCACCAGATGCCCTTGAATCCCATGTCCGCGTTCGCTTCGCGGCCGAACTCGCGCGCCACCTGGGCCACGTCCTCGAGCCGTCCCTCGCCTAACATTTCCAGGATCTTGCGGTTCCACTCGTCGTCTTTCTGCGATGAGATATGGTCGCAGGCCGGATCGATCTCGGCGACCTCGTAACGGTTGGACAGATTCGAGACCAGGACCACGGCGGTCCTGCGGCCGTAGCGCTCGATCGCTTCGCGCCCGAGCCGCCCTAACAGGCGCGTCTCGTCCCGTTCCGCGTAGATGTTGCAGGAGACGACCGAGGCGGGGATGGCGTTGCCCGGATTGAGCAGCTTCAGCGCGGTCACCGTGCCGGTGTCGATGGGAAATCCGTGGTAGTCGACCGTGGCCGCCTGCAGGCCGGCCTCTCTGGCGATCTCGCAGTAAAGCTTTCCGAACTGCGGGTCGATGCGGAAATCGTACGGGATCTCGCCGAACTCGTACCAGTTCTGGTCGACGAGCAGCCACCTGGGATTCGGGTCGACCTGAAACAGGTGCCCGATCACGGAGAACCACTGCGTCGAGTACAGCAGCAGCAGTTCTGCGCCGCTGGCGGCGATCTCGCGGCCGATGGCTTCGTAGCTGGCTTTCAACGACGCCCAGCCAGAGTTGCGCTCGGGCGCAAGCAGGATGTGCGGCTGGCCCGCGGCAATGTAGAGCGTTTCGATCACGTCTCGCCCTCTTTGAATTGAAAATTGAAAATTGAAAATTGAAAACGAAAAAAAACGAGAAATCAGTTTCGGCTGCGTCGAACGATCGTCGTCAGAATGGCAATCAATTCGCTTGACTCTTCGATCAGCGGCTCAATCTTCTTGTGCTGCTCAGACAGCGATCGGTTCAAAATTCTGAGCCAGTACCTCGCCTCACGCGCTTCCTTGAGAGCGATTGTGCATTTAGAGATGAAATCCGCGCGACTTTGCGCCGCGTCAGCTTCCTCGAGATTTGCTCCCACAGAGCTCGCCGCATTGCTCCCCTGCGCACTGGTTCCGCGTAAAGCGGGTTCAGAGTGGTAGATGGAGCGGTGCAAGTCGACGACCGCACAGGCGAATTCAAACACACGTTCGCGCAGCTCCGAGCCCTTTCCGTCTTCGCGGTCTCGCACTCTCATGTCTTTTCAATTTTTCAATTTTCAATTTCGTTCGAGCCCCATCCTGAGGCTCTGCGCCAGATGGCAGAGCATCGCGCCGGCGGACATCCTTCCCCATTTCGGAACCATGTCATCGCGGATGCTTTTTACGCGATTGAGGATCTCGAGGCGGGCCGCGTCTTCCCAGAGGGTCTTCATAGTTTCACGCAGACGTTTTTCGGTTCCGTGAAGAAGTTCAGCGACTCGAATCCGCCCTCGCGGCCGACGCCGCTTTCTTTCATGCCGCCGAACGGGACGCGCAGGTCGCGCAGGAGCCAGCAGTTGATCCAGACCGTTCCGCTGTCGAGGGCGGCGGCGACGCGATGGGCGCGCCGCAGGTCGCGCGTCCACACCGTGGCGGAGAGTCCATAGCGCGTACCGTTGGCGAGCGCCAGCGCCTCCTCTTCGCTGTCGAACGGCGTCACCGTCACCACGGGCCCGAAAATCTCGTCCTGCAGGACGTCGGAGTCGCACGACAGGCCGGTGATGACGGTCGGCTCGACGAAGAATCCCGGGCGGTCGACCCTCTTTCCGCCCGTGTGGATCGTGCCGCCTTCCTTCTGCGCGATCTCCAAGTACCCGGAGACCTTCTGCAGGTGGGCTTCGCTGATCAACGCGCCGACGTCGGTCGTCTCGTCGAGCGGGTCGCCGACGCGAAGCCGCTTCGTCGCTTCGACAAAGCCGTCGAGGAAGGCATCGAAGACTGCCCTCTCCACGAAGATGCGCGATCCGCAAAGGCAGATCTCGCCCTGGTTCCAGAAGCTGGAGCGGATGGAGGTGGCGATCGCCTCCTCGAGATCGGCATCGGCGAAGAGGATGTTCGGGTTCTTTCCGCCGAGCTCCAGCGAAAGCTTCTTGAACATGGGGGCAGCGTTCGCGGCCACGCCCGCACCGGTCACCGTCCCGCCGGTGAACGAGAGCAGCGGCACATCGGGATGCCTGACCAGCGCACGGCCTGCCTTCTGGCCGTGTCCGTGGACGATGTTGATCACGCCCGGCGGGATTTCCGCCTCGAGCGAAAGCTCCGCGAGGCGATGGGCCGTGAGCGGAGTGAACTCGCTCGGTTTGGCGACGCACGTGTTTCCCGCGGCGATGGCCGGTGCGATCTTCCAGGAGAGCAGGTAGAGCGGCAGGTTCCACGGCGAGATCAGGCCGGCCACGCCGACCGGCTGGCGCAGCGTGTAATTGAGCGCCGTTCCATCCGTGGAATGCGCCTCGGTGGACTGATGCAGGATCGCCGTGGCGAAGAAGCGGAAGTTCGCTGCGGCGCGCGGGATGTCGAGGCGCCGCGCCAGCGAAATCGGTTTCCCGCCGTCGCGCGCCTCCAGTCGCGCCAGCTCCTCGAGATTGCCTTCGATCAGATCGCCGAGGCGGAGCAGCATCGCCGACCGTTCCGCGGCGGGCGTGTTGCTCCACGCCCTGAACGCCTGGCGGGCGGCGCTGACGGCGTTCTCGATGTCGCGCTCGTCGCTGTCCGGAACGGAGGCCATGACCTCGCCCGTGCCCGGCTCGATGTCCGGAATCGTCGTGCCCGAGGCAGCCGCTGTGAAACGACCGCCGATGAAGTTGCGAACGGCGACCGAAGACTGCGACCTGTTTCTCTTCGCTGCTTTGCTGCTCTCGTCCACATCAGTCATGACAGATCATCCTTGCTTCGCTTCGCCCGGAATGAACTCGGAAGGATCGAACTCCCATCGGTCGATATCCGGATCCCAGGAGTCCCACGGCATGATGGCGGCCATTCGGCCGCGCAACGCCGGCGGGATTGCCTCCGGGACGATGAACGCTTTCTGGCGGCGGAGCTTGTAAGGATTGCGAAACTCGAAACCGAGAACGCCGAGAATGTAACGGGCCACGTACCAGGTGGCCTGCGGGTTCCAGCCGTGGGCGATCTTGACGACCACGCCCAGACCGTCGGGATAATCGGGATGCTGGACGGCCAGGCCGAGCAGGCCGTCGGCGCCTTCCTTGGCGATGACGCGGCCGCCACAGGCCTTGAGGATCGTCGAGTCGAGGCGGTTGAAGCCGCCAATCAGGTCGGGATGCGCGACCATCGCCTCCCAGATCCAATCGTCATCGTTTTCAATGACTAAATTTGCGAACAATTTAGCAAGATCCGTTACTGTCATCGAAATGGTCGGCAGGCCGCAGCCGTCCTTGGCCACCGTGCCCATCGGCCACTCGGCGCCGAGCACCCGGCGCAGGTAATCGACGTAGGCGAGGAAGAACGGGTGGTGCGGCCAGACGTACCCGACGCGCGACCAGCCCTTGAGCATGCAGCCGCGCAGGATCGCGGCGTGCTCTCCGGAGCAGGTGTGGTACCAGCGCCGCGGCCGGCGCACCTGGCGGCCGAACTGCACGAGCGGCACGTCGTGGGGCGTCTGCATGAGCCCCCATTCGCCTTCCAGAAGGATCGAGCGGGCCACGCGCACGTGTTCCGTATCGCCGTTGTGCGAGGCGACGGCAATGGCCTTCTGCTCACTGTTGAGCGCGTTCGCGAGCTCGCCGGCGAATACCTTCATCATGACCGGCTTGACCATGGAGCGGCCGTAGACCTCGACATTGCCGCCGAACGAATGGAGAACGCTCCGTCCCGATACCCACGAGACGGCGCCGTGAATGGTGTTCTCGGCGATGCCGTTGCGCCGGTACTCGACGAGCGGCTGCCAGTTGGGCATCGGCCGCGCGAAGTTCGGCGGAAGGGACTCGTCAAAAGGCATGTGCCGCAATTCTAGGACGATTGCGAATTGCGAATTGCCCAACCCGTCACTCTGAGCCGGCGAAGCCGCGGGGGTGGGCGGCTGGGCGGAGCGGCGGAGCGCGGCGAAGAGTCTCTTACCGGGACGATTGTTGGGCTGCAACTCGCGTGTGACAGCACCGGCTCAGAGTGACGGGCGCGCCCAGGACAGGCCGGAAAGCCTGTCCCACACGAAGGGCAGGCTCCCGGCTCTCACCGAAGAAAGTTCGGGGCCACGTCGCGCATGAAGGCCTCCATGTTCCGCATGACCCGCCTGGAATCGTGATTGTTGAAGTCGAACCAGAGCATGAGCCGGTCCTCGGGGTGAAATCGCTCGCGTACCTGCGCCGCCACGGCCGCGGCATCACCGATCAGCGCGTTGTTGGTGGCCCGCCGGACTTTCTCCTCGTCGAGCGTCCCCGAATTCCATGTTGTTTGAGTTTATCCCTTCGTGTAGGGCAGGCTTTCCAGCCTGCCCCGCACAAGTGGCGGGCCGGAAAAACCGCCCCACACGAGAAAATGCCCACCATGAACTGCAGAACCGAGAGAACCGAGAAAATGCGACGAACCACACACGTCCTCGCGCTCTTCCTCCTTGCCGCCTGCGCGACTGCGCCGGTCATCGTTCCGAACCAGTACGGATTGCGGGTCGTGCCGGACTATGCGACCTACCAGCGCCTGGTGCGGCTCGATCCATCGATGCGGCTTGTGGACGTCGAGCACGCCGTTCCCGGAATCGGCATCGACGTCCGCTACGCCACGTCGAACAACTTCATGCACCGGCCGCTGTACCCGATCGCGAAGGTGTTCCTCCGCGCGCCGGCCGCCCAGGCCCTCGCCGACGTCGAGCGCGAGCTCGCGCCGCAGGGCCTCGGTCTGAAGGTGTTCGACGGTTACCGTCCTTACCGGATCACCGAAGCGATGTGGGAGCCCATCAAGGATCCGGATTTCGTCGCCGATCCGTCGAAAGGCTCACGCCACAACCGCGGAGCGGCCGTCGACCTCACGCTCGTCGATCTCCACACCGGCGACGAGATCGCCATGCCCACGCCGTATGACGACTTCACGCCGCGTGCGCGCCAGGACTTCAACGACCTGCCCGCGGACGTGATCGCCAACCGCGCGAAGCTGCGCGAGGTCATGGTGCGCCACGGCTTCGACCCCCTGCCGTCCGAGTGGTGGCACTTCGACTACCACAGCTGGCAGAAGTTCGAGCTGATGGACGTGACGCTCGAGGAGCTGGCCGCGCACCAGATCGCAGAGGGCAGAGCGCAGGCCAACCCGTCATTCTGAGCCACGCGGTGTGGGACAGGCTTCCCAGCCTGTCCTCTTTCGGGTGCTGGAAAACCCTCGCCGCACGAGCGGTTGGGTGGAGCGGCGTTGCGCGGCGAAGAGTCTCCAGATTGCATGATCGCGGTGAGCCTCCTCACCTGCGCAATCTTTTCCGACCTAACAATCGTCCCGGTAAGAGACTCTTCGCCGCGCTACGCCGCCGGGGGCGGCTCCGCCGGCTCAGAGTGACGGGTTAGCCCGCGATCTGCGATCTGCCCTCTGCGATCTCGTCAGTACCGCGCCACCACCGAGATCGACCCCACCTTGTAATTCGGCGAGCTGTCATAGGCGGCGTCGATTGCGAATCGCGGCCAGGCCAGGCCTGCGCCGATCGACTTGTGGTTCTGACTCCGCCCCTGCGGGAACAGCATGGCCGCGGCCACGCGGTCGGGCTGGTCGAGAGGTCCGACGTACTGGGTCGCATGCGCCGGATCGCGCCAGAATCCGGCGCGCAGGGCGAACGGGATCTTCGTCGAGAAGAAGTATTCGGTACCCAGGTGCAGCTCCGTGACGTCCCTGGCGGCGAACGGCTTCGACAGCTGCCGCACGGTGTCGTTGATGGAGACGAAGTCATCGACCAGGTTGGAGTACTTCACGTGCACGGCGTCGAGGTTCACCGTCCAAACGGGGATGGGGCGGACGGACACGCCGAGGCCTGCCACGTCCGGCATGTGGAACGTAGTGTCGGCGAGCGGCACATAGTCGAAGTTCGTGGCGAACGTGGCCACGAAAGTCGGGGCCGTGAACTTCGGTCCTTTCTTGTAGACGCCGCCGAGGCTCACCTTGTCGGTCGCGTCGAACTTGAATCCGACCGTGAAGGTCACGTCGTGCTGTGCCTGGACCTGGACAACGCCGGCGGAGTTGACCTTGCCGGTGGCCTGCACGACCTGGCTGAGCGTCTCCAGCTGGCTGCTGAGCCGCAGCGTCTGCGCATACTCCTTGAACTGCTGGTAGCGCGCGGTGGCGCCGAGCGAGAGCTTCCCGAACTGCCAGGCCCCGGCGAGACCGTAGGTCCGCTCCTCGAGATCGAGGCTGCTGATGAACGGGATGGTGGTGTACTCGAGGCAGGCAAAAGGATCATTGGCCTGCTGACGGATGGCCTCGCACTGGGCCTGGCTTACCGGGCCAGTGCCGTCTCTCGGGAGGAAGAAGTTCGGAACGTCGGCTTCAACCGCGCCAGTGAACGTGTTTCGCTGCGGCGCCACGAACCCCACTCCGGCGTTCTTCAGCGGCTGGTGGTAATAGGCGCCGATGCGGAAGTTCTTGATGGGGACGATCACGCTGGCGAAGGTGGGATCGACGCGCGGGCTGAAGTGCTGAAAGGCGGTCCGGGTGACGTCGGGGAAGGTCCCGGTCGTCGAGAAGATCTGCGACTCTTCGTAATTCCGCGCCTCGATCGAGAACTCGGTCTTGCGCAGGATGGTCAGGCCGGCTGGATTGGCTTCGGCTGCCGATGCATCGTCGGCGAGGCCGAGAAATGCGCCGCCCATGCCCAGCGAGCGGGCGCCCGGATTGCCGAAATTGAACTGCAGGCCCGAGAGCGACTCGATGTCTGTGTTCTGCGCCGCCAGCGGCAGCGCGATGATCGTGCAGAGGACGACCAGAAAGATCAGTCTGCGCATGCAAATCCTCCGGTTTGGATGACTTGCACGAAGGATAACGCGAAACGCGGTCGCGGCAGAACCCTCGACAGCGGGACCGGCGACGAGTGCCGGCCCGGACATATCACGAATGCATCGTCGGCAGGCGCAGATCGGCTATGCAGCCCGGATCCTCGGCACAGTCCGTCGAGACATTTCCGCACACCCGCGGCGTACAGGCCGTGGCGACCCGGATCGTCCATCCCGACGGGCTGAGCCGCTCGGCGAGCCGGAGGGCCTGAGCCATCGACGTGAAGTGAATCGGCACCGGACGTTCCGAAACGACGACCATGTAACGCAGGCTGCGCATCATTGTCTCTCTCCCTAATTGCGGAGTGACGGCGTACACCCAATCCCTACCAATCTTTATGGCTCTTCAGGATATTCAGTGGGTCCGGCGAGGTTTCGAAGGGCACTCCAGCCGTGGAGGCGTGAGGTTTAAGGCGGCTTAGCCGCCGTAAGAATTTAGCGGCGGCCGTCAGGCCGCCGGAACAAGCGATCGCATCAGCGTACGAGGGCACGAAGTGCCCGACAGAAGGCCGGGAAACAGACCGACGATCTGTCGCGCGCTGCGCGCGCTCGGACGCTGGGTCGGGCCGATCGGACGGCGGCCTGACGGCCGCCGCTAAATGATGTCGGCGGCTCCGCCGCCTCGACAAAGCCTTACTGGCAACTTCGACGTCTGACGGCCAGGGGTGAGGGCTTCTCCGTAAACGATTGACTCAGTAGCCATGAACCCAGCTGTCAGTTTCTGATCTCACCCACGGAAATCCCCGTAGAGCCATCTTTATCGAATGGCAGAGATCCGCCGGGAGCGAGACTTCGCGCGCCGGGATACCGCCCCGGCGACCTCGAGCGACCAGGGCAGCTACAGCCCCTGGCTGCGCGCCGCCTTCACTTCGTCGATGACGCGTGCGGTGACGGCATCCGGGGCATCCAGCTGCTTGGCCCGGTCGCGCCGCCAGCTCCACTCCACGTTGCCACCGGCCAGGCTCTTGGCGCCGACGGCGATGCGGAGCGGGAAGCCGATCAGGTCGGCGTCCTTGAACTTCACGCCCGGCCGCTCGTCGCGATCGTCGAGAAGTACCTCGATCCCGGCTGCGAGTAGCTTTTCGTAGATCTCGTTGGCCGTGCGGACGACGTTCTCGTCCTTCCCGACGACGGTCACCACGACTTCGTACGGCGCGATCGGCATCGGCCAGATGATGCCGTCGTCGTCGTGGCTCTGCTCGATGGCCGCGGCCACCGTACGGCCGATGCCGAGTCCGTAGCAGCCCATGATCATCGGCTTGCGCTCTCCCCCCTCGTCGAGGAAGACGCAGTTCATCGACTCCGAATACTTCGTGCCGAGCTTGAAGATATGGCCGACCTCGATGCCGCGATACAGCTCCAGCGGCGTGCCGCAGCGCGGACAGGGATCACCGGCGAAGACGGTGGAGAAGTCGCCGTATTCCGGTTCCGGGAAATCGCGGCCGGGATTGACATTGGCCGTGTGCGTGTCGCGGCGGTTGCCGCCGACGATCCAGTTGGAGCGGCCGCGCAGCGAGTAGTCGGCCAGGACGCGGGCGCACTTCGTCCCGACGGGGCCGCAGTAGCCGATGGGTGCGCCGGTGGCCTCTTCGAATCGCGTGTCCGGCAGCATCTCCATCCACTGCGCGCCGAGGTGGTTCTTGATCTTGACCTCGTTGCCTTCGCGGTCGCCGCGCACGAGCACCATCACCGGGCCGAGGTCGGTGTCGAAGACGAGCGTCTTCACGAGCTGGGAGGTCGGCTTGCCCAGAAAGCGTCCGACGTCGTCGATGGTCTTCGTTCCCGGCGTGTGAATGTCCTCGACCGCCGCCGCAGGAGCGGGCTCGGTCTCGTCGTCGAAGAACTTCGACGTGGCCTTCTCGATGTTCGCGCCGTACTTGCAGTGCGGGCAGCTGACCACGGCGTCTTCGCCCGACTGGGCCAGGACCATAAACTCGTGTGAGGCGCTGCCGCCGATGTTCCCGGTATCCGCCTCGACCGGGACGTGATCGAGCGCGCAACGGTTGAAGATGCGGCTGTAGGCCTTGCGCATCGCTTCGTACGTCTGGTCGAGCGATTCGCGGGTGGTGTGGAAGGAGTACGAGTCCTTCATGATGAACTCGCGGCCGCGCATCAGGCCGAAGCGCGGACGGACTTCATCGCGAAACTTCGTCTGGATCTGGTAGAGGTTGATCGGCAGCTGCCGGTAGGAATTGATGGAGTCGCGCACCGTCTCGGTGATCACTTCCTCGTGGGTGGGCCCGAAGACGAAGTCGCGGTCGTGACGGTCCTTGATGCGCAGGAGCTCGCGGCCGTACTTCTGCCAGCGGCCCGACTCCATCCAAAGCTCGGCCGGCTGAATGGCCGGCATGAGCAGCTCGGTGGCGCCGGCGCGGTTCATCTCCTCGCGCACGATCTGTTCGAGCTTCTTGATGGATCGAAGGCCGAGCGGCAGATAGTTGTAGATGCCGGCGGCAACCTTGCGGATGAGGCCGGCACGCATCATCAGCTTCTGGCTGATGACGTCCGCGTCGGACGGAACTTCACGGAGGGTGTAGAGAAAGTAATTGCTCCAGCGCATAGAAGGGGGCGAATTCTAGCAAACCAGTCGAGGGACTGCGCGATTGCCGGTTGCGCGGTTGCGCGGTGTGTCTCTCGGGTCGATCTTTCATTTGTCGTTCGAGCCAGCATGCGGCTCGAACATTTGTGTGGGACAGCTCAGGGATCGCACCAAGCAACCGCGGAACCGCGCAACCTCGTAACCGCGCAACCTCGTAACCGCGCAACCTCGTAACCTCGCAACCGCGTGAAGCAACCTCGTAACCTCGCGGCCTTCCCCATTTCTGCTAGTTTGGGATCGGTGACCAAAGAGATTCTCGTCTTCGACCGCTCCCCCGTAGCGCGGCTGGTCAGCTGTGCCGCCGTGTTCGCGTCCGCGGCGCTGGTCTTCAACTATCTGGCCAAGAGCGGCAACGACATCGACGTCCTCTCGTTTGGTTTTTTCATCGTGCTCTTTCTCGGCACGCTGGCCGCCGCGATCGCGCAGTACGGCGATCACATCTATCTCAGCGACGACGGCGTGATGTACGAGAACCGGCTGCTCAAGCTCCTCGGAAGGCGCGGCCGGTGGATGCGCTGGGAGGACATCATCGAGATCCGGGAGCTGCGCAGGAGCGTGCTGGTGCTGCTCTCGCGCGACGGGCAACGCATGCTCATCGACGCCATCCTCGGCTACGCGATTGCAAAACATGAGGTCCTCAGGCGGGCTCCGCAGGCCATTCTCAGCGGAACGCTCGCGCCTGAGGATCGTTGAGCAGACGTTTCGCGGCCCCCCGTCACTCTGAGCCGGCGGAACCGGTTACTTCGTCCCCACCGGCTGCCCTGCAATCGCGCGCTCGTACACTTCGCGGTATCTCGGCACGACGCGCACGACGTCGAATTTCTCGATGGCGATGGCGCGACCGGCGGCACCCATCCGGCGCTGCAGCCGCTCGTCGCCGAGGATCTCGATGGCCCGCGCGGCCATCGATTCGACGTCGCCGACCGGCAGGAGGAACCCCGACTCGCCGTCGGTGACGACCTCGGGCACGCCGCCTGTCGAGGTGCTGATGACCGGCACTTCACAGGCCATCGCTTCCAGTGCGGCCATGCCGAACGACTCCGACTCGGAAGGCAACAGGAAGAGGTCTGCGGCGCCGAGGATCTCCTCGAGGTTCGGGACATTGCCGACGAAGAACACGCGGCTGGCAATTCCCTCCTGCCGGCAGAAGGCCTCGGCACGCGACCGGTCCGGGCCGTCGCCGATCATCACCATGCGGCTTGGGATGACGCGCGCCACTCGCGCGAAAACTTCCAGCACGTCGATCACGCGCTTGACCGGCCGGAAGTTCGAGACGTGACAGACCAGCTTCTCGCCGGTCCAGCCGAAGAGGTGCTGAAAGGCTTCGCCATGACGGCGAAACCGCTGCGTGTCGACGAAGTTCGGGATCACTTCGATCGCCTTGTCCGTGGAAAAGTTCTCCACGGTCTGCTCCTTCAGCCATTGCGAGACCGCCGTCACGCCGTCCGAGACCTCGATGCCGAATTTCGTGATCGGGAGATAGCTGGCATCACGGCCGACCAGCGTGATGTCGGTGCCGTGCAGTGTGGTGATGAGCTTCAGCGTGCTCGAATGGAGGATCTGCTGCGCCAGGTGCGCGCTGATGGCGTGCGGAATCGCATAGTGGACGTGCAGCACGTCCAGCTGCTCGTACGCCGCCACCTCGGCCTGCTTCGTGGCCAGCGCCAGTGTGTAAGGCGGATAAGGATCAAACAGCGGATATGACGTGACCGTGACCTCGTGAAAGTGGACACGCTCGTGGAACATGTCCAGACGCGAGGGCATGGCGTAGCTGATGAAGTGCACATCGTCACCGAGCCTCGCCAGCGCGATGCCGAGCTCGGTGGCCACGACTCCCGAGCCGCCGAAAGTGGGATAGCAGGTGATGCCGATCTTCATGCTTACCTCAGATGGCAGATGGCAGATGGCAGATCGCAGGTTTGAATCCGCCTGCGATCCGCGATCTGCCATCTGCGATCTTCATCAGAGTTCCCTTCCCTTGTAGGCCGCCACGATGTCGTCGAGGCGCGGAGGCTGGCGCGTGACGAACGGCTCGCCGTAGCGGGCGCCGATCTGCGCGCCGAAATGGCGGCCGCGCGCTTCGATCATCTCCATGAAATCGGGCCTCGAGAGCACCGTCAGCGGCTCTTTCGACTTCGGATCGTAGAACTGCGACTTGAATGCGGCGATGGCGCGCATCTTCGTCTTCCAGCTCGCCGTGACGTCGACGATGAACGTCGGCATGTGCACGTGATGCTGGAAGAAGTACACCACTGCCTGGGGTCGATGCGCGCGCCGGCCCGTGTCGATGGCCTTCAGCCCGGCGTAGAACGCGGCATCGCCGACGACGCGGCCGGCGCGCTCGTGGTCGGGATGGCGGTCCTGCGGGTACGGCGCGAAGACGACCGACGGCCGAGCACGGCGGATGACGTCGATGAGCGCCATCTCCTGTTCGCGGCCGGTCTGGAGGCCGCCATCATGGAAATCGAGCTGCTCGCGGAACGAGGCGCCGAGGATCTTCGCGGAGGCCCGAGCCTCGCGTTTGCGGATCTGCGGCGTCCCGCGCGTGCCCATCTCCCCGCGGGTGAGGTCGACGATGCCCACGCGCAGCCCGTCCTTCACGCTTTTCGCGACGGTCGCTCCGCACGAGAGCTCCACGTCGTCCGGATGAGCGCCGATGAACAGAAGATCAACTTTTTCCATGATCACATGTGAAGTGCTGAGTACTGAGTGCTGAGTACTGAGTGCCGAGAACTCACGGGTCTTACTCAGTACTCAGCACTCAGTACTCAGCACTTCCTTACAGTCCGAGAATCTTGAAGACGTCCGCGTCGGGCTCGATCTCCTCGACGAGCGTATCGACGAGATGCTGGCCGAAGCGGACCCAGTATGCAAACCACGCGACAACACGGTCCTGGACGTGGCCGTCGGGATAGAAGGTCGACACGAGCTCCCGCGCCGCGGCGTAGCGGTCGCGATCCTTGCGCACCAGGCCGCGGATGGCGCGTTCGGTCAGCTTGTCGAAGTGATATTCGATGTGCCCGATGGAGCGGTTGATGGCGCGCGCCAGCGCGTGCTCGGCGGGGAGGGCGATCTCGCCGATCTGCGTGATCCGGGCGGCGAGGTCGCGCCGCGCCGCTCGAGCCAGCGACTTCACCTCTTCCACGCCTGCCGCTTCGTGCGAGGCCAGGATCTCGTCCGGAGCGGCGAAGACGCTTTCCGGATCGATGCCGAACCGTGAGAAGAGCCGCACCACGCGCTTCGGCGCCACGAGGGCATGGCCGCGCAGAGCGACGCGCGGCAGCGGTACGCCGAGGAGCTCGTGCAGGGGAGCGATCTGCGCGTAGTAAGCCACCTCCGAAGGACCGCCGATGAAGACGTCCGGGTGGAGGATCGCGTCCTGCAGAAGCGGCCGCGTATTCGCTGAAGTGGAGATCGTGGTCGGGTCGTCGACCTCGGCCGCGTTGTCGATGATGTGCCGCACTCCGTTGGCGTCGAGGCGGAACAGAAGGGTGTATCGATTGCCTTCGCGCGGCAGGATCTGCGGCTGATAGCCGGAGAGCTCCAGCGCCCGCGACCTGCCCGCCAGAGCCTCCTGCATGACGTCACACTTCGCGAGCATCTGCTCGAACAGCCGCGCGCCGGCCCGCCGGAGCTCGGGCAGGAGCGCGTCGACGAAAACGATCTTCTCGCTCACGGCCGTGGCCACGAGCTCCGCGAACGAGTCGGCGAACGAGATCCCTTCGCGCAGCCACTTCGGACGCGGCAGGTCGTACAGCGCGAGCAGCGCGGTGGTGAGCGCCTCCGGAATCACGGCCGGGCCGACCACCTGCTTCGAGGCCACAGGACGGGTCGCCTTCAGAGTCACGAGATCGACCTGCCGGTTGACGCCGCTGCGTTCTGACGGAACGGAGGCGACCGGCAGTCCGAGAGTGGCCGCCTCGTCGTAGTCGTGATCTTCGGTCGCCAGCCAGAAGAAGATCGTGGCGCGCATGCCGCGGGACTCGAAGTCGCGCTTCATGCGGATCATCGAGGCGATCTTGGCCATCGTGTACAACGGGCCGCCGGCGAAGCCGACCTGCTGGCCGGCCACGATGGTGGCTGTCCGACCCTCATTCCAGCTCCGCAGCTCATCGTCGACGAACGAGCCCCAGCGCCGGTTCGACTCGACGAGCGCGTCGATGAGGGCCTCATCGAGCCCGCGCCGTCGCGGGCGAAGCGTGGCATCGGCGTCGGGTCCCCGCTCGCCACGCGGGAGGAACTGCGTGGCCCGCTCCGATGACGCCAACCAGTCGAGGACGAAGGGATTCATCCCCGGATACCGCGCCAGCGGAACGCGCAGACAGCCTGCTTCGCTCACAGTCCCTTGCTCCCCACCAGGATGAGGCGCGGCGAATCGCCGTTCCACGGCTCTCCGTCGAAGTCGCCGAATGCCGCGCGGATGGACAGATCGCAAGCCGTGAACATCGCAGAAATCTCGCCGAGTTCGTAGCCTCGCACGCGCTCCAGGTAATGTTTTTGACCGATCGTTATCCGTTTGTTGAACGATCGGTCTGATTTGTCGAACCAGCGCTCGATCATCACCGGCCCCCTGGGAGTCTCCCGCGTCTCCTTCCTGACCAGGTGCTCGAGCTCGCGGTGCACGTTCAGGTAGTCGAACAGAAACGGTGCGCGATGCGCGAGAACGCGCGACATCTCCCGGACCACCTGCATGTTCTCCTCTTCGCTCGCAAAATACCCGAAGCTGGTGAAGAAGTTGACCAGCCCGGCGATGCTGGCGGTGCAGAACGGGAGCTGGCGCATGTCGGCCCGGGCCACGCGGATGGGGCCGTGCTCGCTGCGACCGGTCTGCAGCAGGAGGAACGACAGGTCGCATCCGGCGGAGCGGTAGCCGCACTCCTCGAGCTCGTAGAGATGCCGCCCCGTTCCGCAGGCGACATCGAGCAGCGGTCCGGCGATGGGGCCGCACTGGTCTCGAAAGAACTCCACCTGCCGTCGCGCCTCCTCCTCGTCGCGATAGGAGTAGAGCTCGAGGTATTCCTCGCCGAACCACTCGCGGTACCAGGTCATCACGCGGCAGTTTATGCGAGGGACGGCGAGGCTCCGGAAGCAGCCGGGACCGAGGGGTTCATGCAACCCAAAAAGAAAATGTTGAATGTTGAATGTTGGCCCTACAGGGATTTCCGTGGGTGAGATGAAAATTGGCATTGACAGCTGGGTTCATTGCTACCGATGGTTTGCGGAGAAGCCCTCACCCCTGGACGTCTGACGTCGAATTTGCCATTGGAGCTTTGTCGAGGCGGCGGAGCCGTCGACATCATTTAGCGGCGGCCGTCAGGCCGCCGTCCGATCGGCCCGACCCAGCGTCCGAGCGCGCGCAGCGTGCGACAGATCCTCGGTCTGTTTCCCGGCCTTCTGTCGGGCACTTCGTGCCCTCGTACGCTGATGCGATCGCTTGCTCCGGCGGCCTGACGGCCGCCGCTAAATTCTTGCGGCGGCTAGGCCGCCTTGAAAGTCGCTGCTCCGCGGCGCGAGTGCACTCTTCGAAATTTCGCCGGACCCACTGAATATCCTGAAGCGCCTGAATATTCAATGTTGTCAGAGTCTCCGGTTCGCCTCTTCATCCAACACTCAATATTCAACATTCAACACTTCGCTTTCATCACAGTTCGCTCAGGCGCTGCCGCAGGGCGCGCTCGTTCTCTCTGGCGTGTTCCAGCGCCGATTCCAGCGCGGCGACGATGGCGCGCGTGTTGGCGAGCAGCGACTCGATGCCGGCGCGCTCGGCCGCGGTATCGGCCGGCGCAGCGGCCGCGAACGGCTCCGCAACCGCAACGGGAGGATCGATCACCGGCGCCGCGCCGAACGGGTCTTCCTCGAGCGGCGGCGCCGCCGGCGCGAAGACGCTTTCGAACGCAGCAACGGGCACCGGGGCCGGCTGTGCGAATGCCGCCGGCGGCACCTCGACTGCCGGACGCCCCGCCGGTGAAGGTCTCGGCGCACCCTCGCGCATGGAAAGCTTCGGCGTGCCGGCCGAGGCGGAGGTCGCTCCCGCCTTCGCCGACATGTCGGGGGCGGTCAGCTCCGGCTCTTCGGCCAGTGTCGTGTCGACGTGGTTCTTGAGGTTGTCGAGAATTCGTCCCACGGCCGCACGCAGCGTCGCCGTGACTCCCACGCCGTTGATCGCGGCCGCCTCGATCACCGGCGCCGGGCCCGGCTCCAGATAGGCGGTCATGTCGTCGACGCTGTCGGTGTTGGGCAGATCGCGCTTGTTGTACTGGAACACCAGCGCCACTTTCTCCGGATCGATCCGGTTGAGGCGCAGGTTGGTCTTGAGGTTCTGCAGGCTGTCGACGTTCGACTCGCGCATCGACGCCTGCGAATCGGCGACGAAGACCACGCCGTCGGCGCCGCGAAGCACCAGCTTGCGCGTGGCGTCGTAGAACACCTGGCCGGGAACCGTGTACAGCTGCACGCGGACCTTCTGGCCGCCGATCGTGCCGAGCTCCATCGGCATGAAGTCGAAGAAGAGGGTGCGGTCCGTCTCCGTCGACATCGAGATCATCTTGCCCTTGTTCTCAAGCTTCGGATTGGCGTAGACCTTTTCCAGGTTCGTCGTCTTCCCGCACAGGCCGGGCCCGTAGTACACGAGCTTGACCGTGACTTCGTTGATCGCCTTGTTGATCAGGACCATTGGGGTTCCTCCGATGGAGTGAGAGCCGATAGATTAGCAGGGAGAGCGAGCGGGCAGCGAGCAGCGGACAGGCTGGCCCTTTGTGTGACCTGACCGCCGCCCGAGGCCTGCGGAAACTTGATACCCTTCGGTCCGCCATGTCTCGCAAAGAAATCCTGACCAAGGTGTGTACCGAGCAGATCGTCGGAGTCGTCCGCGAAGAGACCCTCGAGGCCGCAGCCGCGGTCGCCGAGGCCTATGCCGCCAACGGCGTGAAGATCATCGAGATCACGATGACCACTCCCGACGCCATCGAGTTGATCGGCACACTCGCCAAGCGCCATGCCGAGCACAACATCATCATCGCCGCCGGAACGGTTCGCAGCACGAACGACGCCGCGCGGGCCCGGCGCGCCGGAGCCCAGATGATCGTTTCGCCGCACACTGACCTCGCCGTCATCGACTACGCCGCGGAAAACGACCTGCTCGTCGTGGCAGGAGCCGTGACCTCCACCGAGATCATTCACGCCTGGGATGCCGGCTGCGACATCGTCAAAATCTTCCCCGCCCAGTTCTTCGGTGGTCCCGACTACATCCGCGCCGTTCGCGGCCCGATCCGCGACATCCCCATGCTCGCCGGCGGTCCCGTTCCGCTGGACATGATCGACTCCTATCTCGATGCCGGCTGCGTGGCCGTCAACCTCGGCGCTTCACTTGCCGTCCCCGAGCTCGTGACGACGCGCCAATGGGAAGAGATCGGCCGGCGGGCCATGCTGGCCACCTCCATCATCCAGTCGCGCAAGAGCGTGGCTCGCCCCGACTCGCCGTACGTGCACTGAGGCGTGCAGGGACGCGCTGCTGCGCGTCCGCAGCCCTCGTTTCGGGGCAGATGAACGGAGTTGCGGACGCGCTGCTGCGCGTCCCTCCTTGGCGCCCATGGCACAATTGCCGGCGATGCTGACGTTGCTCGCGCTGTTCCTCGCCACGGCCTTTCCGTCCAATTCACAGACTTCATGGATGCGTCCCGAGTCGTTCCACCTGGTCATCGGCATGAGCCGTGACGAGACGGTGCAGACGCTGCAGAAAGCCGGATGGAAGCCGCAGAAGGGTGACGACGCCGCACACCTCATCGTCGACTACACGACCACCCGGTCGCTGACGCTCGAGTTCCACAACAACCGGCTGCGTTCCGTTCGCTTCGAGCTCTTCACCGTTCTTCACGAGATCGGCGGCGCCTTCGAGGAAGAGAAGGCCTATCTCCGGAAGACCTTCGGCGAGCCGAAGCACGTGAAATCGAAATCGGTGCTGATCTACGAATCGACCCTGCCGAACGTGATGGCCGTGGTCAACGACGATCCGAAGTCGTCCAACGGCAGGAAAGGACTCGGCGTGCTGGTGGTCCGTTACTACGACCCCGTGGCGAAGTGACGCCGCGCCCGACCGCTACGTCATCCTGAGGCCGCGCAACCGCGCCCCCCGTCACTTCAGAGTGACGGAGCTCGCCGTTCCACCCAACCGCACTTGCGGGGCGGGCTTTTGTGCCCGCCAGGGAGGGCAGGCTGGAAAGCCTGCCCCACACCGACCGGCTCAGAGTGACGGGCGGGTCACGTTACTGCGCACCGCCGCTGATCGTCGCGGTTGCGCCCGTCTCGACGGCAGGCTTCCTGGCGATGTACTTCGCCGTCGGCCCCTCGTACACGTACACGCCTTCGCCAAGGGTCCCGACGTAGGTGCGGTCGGGGACGAAAGGATCAGGCGCGATCGCAGTCACTTCGGTGCTGCGACCGGGGAGCGGGAGAGTCACCCAGTCCGGCTCGTGCGGGTTGGCGACGAGCAGGTCGCGCTGGCCGCGCGAGGTCAGGTAGAGCAGATGTTCCGAGCTTCGGGCCACGCCGAACACCGAGGCGTACTGGGCGTCGGGCGCTTCGACGGGAATCCACCGCCGCTCATGGTTGATCCTGCCGGCCTTCACGCCCTGAGCTCCGGCCACGAACAGCACCTGGCCTCCATCGCCGTCGCGGATGGCCAGAGTGCGCCCGCGGGCAGGAGCATCGGCGATGGTCAGCCACTCCCGGCCGTCGAAGACGGTCAGTCCGCTGTCCGTCAGCGCGTAAAGAGCCGGGCCGCGACCTAACATCCCGACGGCCAGGTCCACCGTTCGGTCGTCTTCCCCCGCAAGCCGGTACCACGTCTTTCCCGAGTCACGGGAGGTGAAGACGCCCTCCGACGTCGCCGCGAAAGATCGCACGGCCGAAAACCGCAGGATCTTGTCCACGCGCAGTGGAAGATTGAACGGAGCGCTCTGGGCCCAGGTCACGTCGTCGCTGCTCGTGAAGAATCCGCGTTCCGTGCCGGCCACGAACTTCACGTCGCTGTGGGGGTCGGGCTCGATCGAAAGGGAGAGCACCTCGGGCAGCTTGGTCGAGTTCGTCTTCTCCCAGGTCCGGCCGCCGTCGTCCGAGCGGTAGATGCCGGACGCTGCTCCGCCATACGCGACCGCGGCATACGCCCGGCCCTTCACCACCGGGTCCGCGACGACCGTCGTGATCTTCAGGTCGTACAAACCCGTCGAGGAGCGCGTAAAGGTCTTCGCGTTGTCCTCGGAGACGTAAACGCCGTCGCCCTCGGTTCCGATGACGATCCGGTTCGGCCGCTGCGGTTGCAGCGCGATCTCGTTGATCACGAGGCCCGGATCCGACACCGCGTACCACGACTTGCCCCGATCGTCGGAGCGATACAGCCCGGCTACCGATCCCGCGTACAGCTCGTCGGGGTTGCAGGGATTCACTTCGATCGCGTGGATGCGCCGGTTGTCGAATCCGTCGCGATAGCGCGTCCACTTATCGCCGCCGTTGGTGCTGTTGTAAACCCAGCCGCACGTGGCCACCCAGACGCTGTCCGGCTCATTGGGCTCGATCAGAATCGAGAACATGTCCGTGTCGAGGACCATCCCGTTGTTGATCAGCTTCCACGTCTTGCCGCCGTCGAGCGTGCGCTGCCCCTGGCGCCATGTGCCGACGTAAATCCGGTTGTTCGTGCGAGGGTCGATGGCCACCGACTCGACGTTGATCTGGTTCGAGATCTTCTGCCACGAATCGCCGCCGTCGCGACTGCGATAGACACCCGTCAACCCACCCGCAACCACGAAATTCGCGTCATGCGGATCGACAGCCAGGGCACGCACAGAAAAATCCTCGAGCCCCGAGTCGCGGCGCGTCCACGTCTTCCCCTGATCGTCGGAGACTGCGATGACGCCACCGCCCCACAAACCCCAGCACGCCGCCCACAGCCGGTGCGTCCGATCGACAGCGAGGCTGTCCACGACGTAACCGGGAAATGGAATACTGCCGAACGGATTGCGCCAGCTCTTCGCGCCGTCGGTCGAGACATAGAGCTCGCCGCTGCTCGTGCCGAGGTAGTAGGTGTCGGGTTCGACCGGGTCGATGATCAGCGCGCGGACGTCGGCGCCATAGAGCGCGGCCCGCCGCCACTGTGCGAACACAGGAGCCGAGATGAGGAGAATCGCGAGAAGAATGAGGACTTTACGCATGCCCGACCAATCACAGGAGAATGTACCACGCCAACTGAAGCAAACGGGCCGCCAGCGCTGAGTCCTGAGTGCTGAGTAGAACGCGACTCAGGACTCAGGACTCAGGACTCAGGACTTCCCGCTGCCCGCTCGCCTGCTATCCTACAAACGAGATGAACGAACTCCGTACCTGCGTCTTTCCTTGTGCCGGCTTCGGCACACGCTTCTTTCCGGCGACGAAAGTGATCCCGAAGGAGATGCTTCCGCTCGTCGACAAACCGATCCTCCAGTACGGGATCGAAGAGGCGGTCGCTTCGGGGCTCGACAAGCTCGTCATCGTCACTTCGAAGGGAAAGGACTCGATTCTCGACCACTTCGACCGGACGGCCGAGCTCGAGCGGTCGCTGCAGGAGCGGAAGAAGACCGACCTGCTCGAGGAAGTCGAAGCGGTCAGCACGATGGTCGACCTCATCTCGGTGCGCCAGAAGGAAGCGCTGGGGCTCGGTCACGCAGTGCTGATGGCACGGGATGCGGTGGGGCCGAACCCGTTCGCCGTGATCCTTCCGGATGACGTGATCCTCGCCGATGAGCCATGCCTTCTGCAGATGCGCCACGTCTTCGAGGAGACAGGACGTCCCGTCGTGGCGTTGATGGAGGTTCCGCCCGAGGAGACCTCGCGCTACGGAATCGTCGGCGGCGACCAACTCGGCAACCGCCGCTTCCGCATCCGCGACATGGTCGAGAAGCCGAAGATCAATCCCCCGTCACGCTACGCGATCATCGGCCGCTACATCCTTCCGCCGGAGATCTTTCCCGTGCTCGAAAAGACCGAACGCGGTTCGGGCGGCGAGATCCAGCTCACCGATGCTCTGCGCGAGCTGGTGCGCACCGGCGACTTCTACGGTTATGTCTTCGACGGGAAGCGCTACGACGCCGGCGAAAAGCTCGGCTATCTCAAGGCCACGGTCGACTACGCCCTCAAGCACCCGCAGATCGGGCCGGAATTCCGCGCCTATCTGAAAGCGGTTTTCGGCGGCAACGGGAAAGCGGATGAAGCCGCGCCGCGATCCACGCCGCGCGCACGAACGTGAGCGGCGAGAAGGAGCTGGAGATCCTCGATCTGCCCGGTGACATCCGGGCTCTGATCGCAGAATGCGAGGTGACCGGCACCCGCACGCGCTTTCTGCGGAACGGCCGTCCCGTCGCGGTGCTGGTCTCGCATGACGAATATCTGGCGTTGCGCGAGACGGTCGAGATCGTGAGAGACGGACAGCTCCTGATGAAAGTCACGGCGGCCGAGGAACAGGTCAAGCGGGGCGCGATGCTGTTGGTGGAGGACCTGTTCGAGACTTGATGGATGGTTGCGCGGTTCCGGGGTTGCGCGGATCCGCGGTTTCCTCGTCGTCAGAAAGTTCACACGCGCAACCTGGTCATCACCGCGCAACCGCGCCACCTGTCATGTGGAACGACCGTCTTCGAATCGCAGAGTCCGTGGAAGCGGAGTGGAAGGCCCTGGCTGCCGATGAGCGGGACGTGGTACGAAACGCGCTGCGCACCATCGACGATGATCCGATTGCCGGTGCGCCGCTGTTCGATCCGCTGGCCGGCCTGTGGAGCTATCGCGCCGGAGGTCTGCGGATTCTCTACCGCATCATGGCGGAGGCGCGCTTCGTGGTGATCCTTTCGATTTCGCGGGTCGAGGAAGGGAAGAAGAGTTGAAATTCATCCTGGCCTCAGCCTCGCCGCGACGGCGCGAGCTGCTCGAGGCGATCCGGCTGCCGTTCGACGTGCTCCCCAGCGCGATTCCCGAGGTCCGGGCCGAAGGCGAATCGCCGGAGGAGTACGTGGCCCGCCTCTCGCGCGAGAAGGCTGCCGCCATCGGCCAGCAGCATCCGGCGCGCTGGGTCATCGCAGCGGACACGACCGTTCTGCTCGAGGACCAGCTTCTCGAGAAACCGCTCGACAAAGTGGATGCGGCGAGGATGCTCGGCGCGATCGCCGGCCGCACCCACGTCGTCTACACCGGCGTGACCCTGCTCAACGTGGAGCTCTCGTACCACGACACGCGTGTGGCCGAATCCGAAGTTCGCATGCTGCCGTTGAGCGACCGCGACATCGAGTGGTACGTCGCCACCAGCGAGCCGCTGGACAAGGCTGGGGCCTACGCCGTGCAGGGCATCGGGGCCATGTTCATCGAATCGATCCACGGCAGCTATACCAACGTGGTCGGCTTGCCGCTGGCGCTGCTTTTTCAGATGCTGCGCAAAGCGGGGCTCGATCCGCTGTCGCAGTAGAATCGAGACGGGTAGCGGGTAGCGGGTAGCGGGTAGCGGGTAGGAAACACGGCCTACCCGGTACACGCTACCCGCTACACGCTACCCGCTACCCGCTACCCGCTGTCTTCTTGGGGGGCACATGTCGTCTGCAGCAAAAGTGGGCGTGTTCATGCTGGTGATCCTGGCGATCCTCGCCTACCTGATCCTCAGGATCGAGGACATCCGCTTCGGCGGAGGACCACCGCGCAAGGTCACCGTCGTGTTCGACAACGCCGCGGGCCTGGACAAGCAGTCCGCCGTCCGCGTTGCGGGCGTGCGCGTCGGCAAGGTCGAGAAGATCGCCATCCGCCCCTCGGACGGGAAAGCCGTGGCCACCCTCGACATCGAAGACCCCAACGTGCTGCTTCATCAGAACGCCAGCGCCAAGGTCGCGAACCTCGGCATGCTCGGCGAGAAATACGTCGAGCTCGATCCCGGAACGCCTGACACACCTCTGGTCACACGGCAAAGCATCGTCCTGCGCGGGACCCAGCCGGCCACCATCGACGACGTCACCAACCAGATCTCGGCGATCGCCACCGACGTCAAAGCCATCACCGCATCGCTGCGCCACGTCATGGGCGGTCCGGCGGGACAGCAGCGGCTCGACGACATCGTGGAGAACGTCCGCACGATCACCGCGGAGGTGCGCGACCTGGTCGCCGCCAACCGCACCAACGTCGACGCCACGCTCGCTAATGCGCGTGACATCACCGCCCAGCTCAAGGTCGAGATCCCGCGGCTGGCCGCCTCGCTCGACAAGGTGGCCAACACCGTCGGCGGAACGGTCGGCGAAAATCGCACCGACGTCCGGCAGATCGTCGAGAACCTGCGAGGGCTCTCCGGTGAGCTCCGCACGACTGCCGACAACCTCAACTCCATCACCGGACAGGTCAAGAGCGGCGAGGGCACCGTCGGCAAGCTGATCTACAGCAACGACGTTCACGACAAGCTCACCGACGCGCTCACTTCGGTGGAGAGCGGCGTCAACGAGCTGCGCAACACCCTCGGGCGGGCCAACCGGATCCAGCTCGATCTCGGCATGAAGGACGACTACTACGGCAATTTCCACAGCAACACGCCGCTGGTCTCCGAGAGCAACAGCCACTCGCGCGCCGAAGTCATGGTGCGCGTCAACCCCAACCCGGAGCGAAACCGCTTCTACAACCTCACCCTCGCCGACGATCCGCGTGGCAAGCGCCAGGACCAGACCTACGAACGGACGTTCACCGATCCGGCCACCGGCAAGTCGACCACGATCATCGACCAGCAGACGAAGTTCAGCCACGACTTCGTCCTCTCCGCGCAGGCCGGCTGGATGCTCGGCGACTTCGACCTGCGGCTCGGCATCATCGACAACACCGGAGGAGGCGGTCTCGATTACCGCTGGAACGACCGCCTGCGGTTCACCGGCGAAGCCTTCGACTTCGGCGGCCGCGTCGACCCCAAGCCGCATCTGCGGCTCTTCGGCGAGTACGTCCTGAGGAAGGAAAAACCCCGCACGCCGCAGATCTTCCTCTCCACCGGCTACGACAACCCGCTGAATCACAGCCGCTCGGTCACGTTCGGCGGCGGCATCCGCTGGCGCGACGACGACCTCAAATACCTGATCGGGAGCGTGCCGATCGGAAAGTAGACGAGTGCTGAGTACTGAGTGCTGAGTACTGAGTGCTGAGTACTGAGTGCTGAGTACTGAGTGCTGAGTACTGAGTGGTCAGTACTGAAGCCTCGGTTTTTCCCACTCAGTACTCAGCACTCAGTACTCAGCACTTCGGAACAGGACTGTTGGACATGCCTAATGGAGTCATTCGTACGATTTTGATCTTCGGCGGCCGCTCGGCCGAGCACGACGTGTCGATTCTGTCGGCGCGATCGGTCGCAGGGGCGGCGGCGAAGGACCGCATCGAGATCATCCCTCTCTGCATGGCCCGCGACGGCCGCTTCGTCGCTCCGGAACGCAGCGCGCGGATTCTGGCCGGAGAGGAAAAGAGCGGGCGTGGAGACGACGAATTCTCGTTCGAGATCTGGCTGCGGACGGCAA
Source organism: Acidobacteriota bacterium (assembly GCA_021781455.1). Lineage (GTDB taxonomy): Bacteria > Acidobacteriota > Thermoanaerobaculia > Gp7-AA8 > Gp7-AA8 > JAJXWV01. The sequence continues at coordinate 237,396 of JAJXWV010000033.1, forward strand.
AGATCGACATCGTCTTTCCGCTGATCCACGGAACCGGTGGAGAAGACGGAGCGCTGCAGGGATATCTCGAAACCCTTGGCGTCGCCTACGTCGGCAGCGGCGTCACGGCCTCTGCCGTGGGCATGGACAAGGTGCACATGAAGCAGGCCTTCGCCGCGGCGAAGCTGCCGATGGTCGACTACGTCGCGCTGCTGGAGAGCGAGTGGCGCAACGAGCGCGAGCGGGTCACGCGCGCAGTGGTGAACACGCTGCGCCTGCCGTATTTCGTGAAGCCCGCCAACAGCGGATCGTCCGTCGGCGTGACCAAGGTCAAGAGCGATTCCGACCTCACCGCTGCCATCGAGTTCGCGCTGCGTTTCGACGAGAAGGTGCTCGTGGAGCGCGGCATCGACGCGCGCGAGATCGAAGTGTCCGTCCTGGGCAATGAGCAGCCGCAGGCCAGCGTACCCGGCGAGATCATGGCCGGCCACGAGTTCTACGACTACGAGGACAAGTACATCGACGAGAAATCGCAGCTGGTCATCCCGGCTAAGCTTCCGAAGGACAAAAGCGACGAGTTCCGCAGGCTGGCCGTGACTGCCTTCAAGGCCATCGGCGCATCCGGTTACGTGCGCGCCGACTTCTTCCTCGAGCGGGGCACGAACCGCGTCTTCGTGAACGAGGTCAATACGATTCCGGGCTTCACCAGGATCTCGATGTACCCGAAGCTGTGGGAGGCGACCGAGATCAAGTACGCACGGCTGATCGAGCGCCTGATCGAGCTCGGCCTCGAGCACTCCCGCCAGCGAGCCGCCCGCCGTCAGGACGCCATGGCCTGGCTGGAGAGCGCGAAACCACTGGGGTGAGACTCCCGTCACTCTGATTCTGAGCCGGCGAAGCCGCGGTTCCCGTCACTCTGACTCTGAGCCCGCGAAGCCGCGGGGAAGGGTGGGCGGATGGAGCGGCGTAGCGCGGCGAAGAGTCTCAAACCGACGAATCGTCCCGGTAAGAGACTCTTCGCCGCGCTCCACCGCTCCCACCCATCCACCACCCCCGCGTTTCCCCCGGCTCAGAGTGACGGGGCCGCTGGGCCCGCCGGCTCAGAGTGACGGGAGGCCGCGGCTCCGGCTTAGACTGCACCCATGTGGTCGCTCCGCATCACCCTCTCCAAGCTCCGGCCGTTCAATGCGACCAACACGGCGCGGGCGCTCATCGTGGCGGCGGTGCTGGCAGCTTTTCTCTACGGCGACTTCGCCCTGTTTCGGCGCCTGTTCGCCGCCACCGCCACCATCGAGAGCGCCACTCCGTTCTTCGCTCTGGGGCTGCTGCGCAACCTCTTGGCGATGGTCTTTCTCGTGGCCACGGTTGTTCTTTTTTCCTCGGCCCTGACCGCCGCCATCGGCGCGTTCTTCTCGGATCTCGACCTCGACATCTATCACGCCGCCCCGCGATCGAAGCTCCGCCTGGCGATGGCGCGATGGGGCAAGACGCTGATCCAGAGCGGCGCCATCGTCTTCGCCTTTCTCATTCCGCTGTTCGTGGCCTTCGCCAGGCAGTACTCGATCGGTCCGTGGTTCTACGTCGAGGCGTGCGCGAACCTGCTGCTGCTGCTCACCATCCCGGTGAGCCTGGCCAGCGCGCTGATCATCGTGCTGGTGCGCTGGTTTCCGGTGCGTCACGTCCACCAGATCGTGGCCACGATCGCCATGATCGTGCTGACGCTGGCGGTAGTGGCCTTCCGCATGAGCCGGCCGGAGCGGTTCTTCGCCAACATCAGGACCGATGACGTGGTGAAGGTGCTGCGCACCGTCGAGCTGCCGTCGATGGAGTCGTACCCGAGCTCGTCGATCGCGTCCCTCATGGTGGCGCGGGCCAGCCGTTCGCCGCTGCCCGCGATTGCGCCGCGCATCGCCGTTCCGGCCATCGCTCTTTTTCTCCTCTTCGTAGCCGTGGCTCGCGGCTTCTACTTCGCTGCATTCGTGCGGGCCCGCGAGACGATGGCGCCTGTGGCGCTCGGATCGGATCTGGCCACCCGGCTCATCGATCGCGCCCTGGCGCCCTTCGACCTGCAGACGCGCGCCCTCGTGGCCAAGGAGGTCCGGACGCTGGCCCGCGACGTCGCCCAGTGGTCGCAGGTCTTCCTCATGGCAGCCCTGCTGTTCATCTACCTCTACAACATCCGCATGCTGCCCCTGGGCGGCGACGCCCGGGCCACGATCCTGGCCTACTTCAACGTGGGAATGGCCGGATTCGTGGTCACGGCAATCTGCCTTCGTTTCGCGTACCCGTCGGTATCGGCGGAGGGGAAATCGTTCTGGATGGTGCAGAGCGCCCCCGTCTCTTATCGGCAGTTCCTGCGCGTGAAGGTCGTCGTCTACGCAGCGCCGCTGACGCTCCTCTCGGTCCTGCTGACGGCGTTCGCAAACGCCATCCTTCATGCCGGCCCGGCTGTCTGGATCTTCACGCTCGTCGGCTCGTCGCTCCTGGCGGTGACGCTGGTGAGCCTCGGGGTCGGACTGGGGGCCTTCTCCCCTGACTTCTCGGCCGAGAACCCGTTGCAGGTCGGGCTATCACTCGGCGGATTCGCGTACATGGCCGTGGCCCTCAGCTACGTGGCCGTGATCATGCTGCTCATGGCCCGGCCGATCATCGCCTACTTCTTCTGGCGTGTTTTCGGGATCGGGCACAACCACGGTTGGATCTCCATCGCCGTACCCATCGTGATTGCGGTCACGCTGTCCCTGATTCTCATGGTGTTTCCTCTGCTCATTGCGGAGCGACGCTTGGCGCGTCGCATCTGAATCGGCTCTGGTAGAATCGAAGTACCAATCAATTGCCAGCAGTCATGAAGGAGAGGAAATGAGCGAGATTCCCCCGCCCACGGTTCCGCCTACCGGTGGTTCTTACACGCCCCCGGGTGGTTCGTATACGCCGCCTCCGCCTCCACCTCCGGGCTCCGTTCCGCCGTCAGGGAGCTCCGACCGGACGCTCATGGTGGTCTTGTCGTATCTGTGGATCCTCTGCCTCATCCCTCTTCTGACGAAGAAGGACGATTCCGAAGTGCAGTGGCACGCGAAGAACGGCACGGCGCTGCTCGGAGTCGAGATCATCGTCTGGATCGCGTTCTTCGTACTGCGCATGTTCCTGAAGTTCATGGCCTGCGGCTTCGCTACGATCGAGTGCGTTGTCTGGATCGCTTTCCTCGTGGTGCGCATCATGTGCATCGTCAAGGGCGCAGGCGGGCAGCGTTTCCGCATCCCGATCGTCACCGATTTCGCGGAAAAAATGTAAGGAGGCCCTGAATGTCATCGAGTACTCCGGGCAGTTCGTACACTCCTCCCCCACCGGCGGGCGGTGGCGCGGGCGGCGGCGATCTCGTCTATCCGACGCAGCCGCCGAAAGACCCGATTCTCGTGCTGGTGCTGAACCTGCTGCTGCTGGGCGGCGTCGGTTACATCATCATCGGCCAGAAGACCAAGGGCATCGTGGCCATCGTGGTCTGGGTCCTCGGCCTGGCCACCTGCGGCGTGGTCAGCGGTCTGGTTGGCATCTTCGGCGCGATCGACGGCTACATGCAGGCCCAGCAACTGCAGCAGGGCCATCCAGTCGGGCAGTGGACCTGGTTCAGCGACCACCGCTGATCGTCTGTTCTCATCAAGGATTGAGAAAGGGCGCCGGCAACGGCGCCCTTTTGTTACTTTCGGAGTTCCTCGGTTCCTCGGGGTTCCTCGGGGTTCCTCGGGGTTCCTCGGGGTTCCTCGGGGTTCCTCGGAGTTCCTCGGGGACCACTTTTGATGATGATACCGAGGAACCGAGGAACCGAGGAACCGAGGAACCGAGGAACCGAGGAACCGAGGAACCGAGGAACCGAGGAACCGAGGAACCGAGGAACCGAGGAACCGAGGAACCGAGGAACCGAGGAACTTCTACCAGATCCCCAGCTGAAGCTTCGCGGCATCCGACATCATGCTGCGGTCCCACACTGGGTCGAACACCACCTCGACCTCGGCCTCGCGCACGGTCGGCAGCGTCTCCACCTTCATCTTCACGTCGCTCGCCAGGACCGGTCCCATGCCGCAGCCGGGAGCGGTCAATGTCATTTTGATCCTGACGTCGAACGCGCCGTTGTCGGTATGGTGAACGTCGCAGAGATAGACAAGTCCGAGGTCGACGATGTTGACCGGGATCTCGGGGTCGTAACACGTGCGGAGCTGCTCCCACACGAGCTGCTCGACCGTCTCGGCCGTCACTTCCTGCGACTCGGCCGTCTGCGGCACTTCCTGCGGCGTCTTGCCGATGGCCTCGACGTCGTTGCCGGAGATGCGGACCATGAGGCCACGGTCGGTGATCAGGGTGTAGGCGCCGCCGAGCGACTGCGTGATCGTCGCGTGCGCCCCTTCCGGTACGAGCACGCGCTCGCCGCTCGGGATCATGATCGCTTCTGCGTTGCGGCTGAAGGTGATTTCTTCTCGCATTGTTTCCTCGTGTCATCCTGAGCCGGCGAAGCGCGGCGAAGGACCCCGGAACAGGAATCGAAATGATCGGGGTCCTTCGCCGCGCTACGCGCCTTTGGCGCTCCGCCGGCTCAGGATGACACCTGTGTTTACTCGGTGCTCACCGCCTGTTTTTCTCCCTCGAGCGCGCTCCGCAGCGTATGCCAGGCGAGGATGGCGCATTTGACGCGGGTCGGGAACTCGGCCACACCGGCGAAGGGAGCAAAACGGCCGAGGTCGTCCGATACATGGGTTTCTCCGGTGACCAGTTTGTGAAACGTGTCGAAGAGGACTTCTGCTTCCTGCCGCGTTTTCCCTTTGACCGTTGCGCTCATCACCGACGCGGAGGCCTTGGAGATCGCGCAGCCGCTTCCGATGAAGCTCACGTCACGGATGACGTCGCCGTCGATCTTCAGGAAGACGGTGTAGTGATCGCCGCAGAGCGGGTTGAAGCCCTCGACCTTCGTCGTTGCGTCCGGCAGCTCGCGGAAATTCCGCGGGTTCTTGTTGTGGTCGAGGATGACCTGCTGGTAGAGCTCGCGAAGGTCAGACATTACACGCCCTCCCCGCCCGGACCGCAGTTCGCAGACCGCAGACCGCAGATCGCGCGTCAGACACGCGCAGCATCCACTGCGGCGCGATCCACGCCAGAAAATCCCGAGGAACCCGAGGAACCAGGAACCCGAGGAACCAGGAACCCGGTCTGCGGTCTGTCGTCTGCGGTCTCGCGATCACCGGAACACCTCGATCACCCGCTTCAGACCGGCGATCAGCGCATCGACTTCTTCACGAGTGTTGTACATGCCGAACGACGCCCGGCTCGTCGCCGGAACGTTGAAGCGCATCATGAGCGGTTGCGCGCAGTGATGCCCGGTGCGGATGGCCACACCTTCCTGGTCGAGGATCGTGCCGATGTCGTGCGGATGAACGCCTTCCAGCGTGAAGGAGATGACACTGGCCTTCTCGGCCGCCGTGCCGATGATGCGCAATCCGGGAATCTCCACGAGCCTCCCGGTCGCGTAGACGAGCAGGTCGTGCTCGTGAGCGCCGATTTTCTCGATTCCGGCCGTGCTCACGTAGTCGAGTGCCGCAGCCAGGCCGAGCACCCCGGAGATATTCGGCGTTCCCGCTTCGAACTTGTACGGCAGCGCGTTGTAGGTGGTCTTCTCGAAGGTGACCGACAGGATCATGTCGCCGCCGCCCTGCCAGGGAGGCATCGCGTCGAGGATCGGCTGCTTGCCGTAGAGGACGCCGATGCCGGTCGGCCCGTAGACCTTGTGTCCTGAGAATGCGTAGAAATCGCAGTCGAGCTCCTGCACGTCGATGGGCAGATGAGGCACTCCCTGGGCGCCGTCGATCAGGATCAGCGATCCGTTGGCGTGGGCCAGGGCGATCATCTGCCGGATCGGGTTGATCGTGCCGAGGGCGTTGGAGGCGTGGCCGACGGCCACGATCTTCGTGCGCGGAGTGAGGAGGTTGGCGAATTGATCGAGCATGACCTCGCCAGCGTCGTTGACCGGCGCGATGCGCAGCTGGGCGTGCTTCTCGCCGCACAGCAGCTGCCACGGGACGATGTTCGAGTGATGCTCGATGGCCGTGATCAGGACCTCGTCGCCCTCACCCACATTGGCGCGGCCCCAGGCCTGGGAGACGAGGTTGATCGACTCGGTCGTGCCGCGCGTGAAGACGATCTCCTTCTCGTCGCGGGCATTGAGGAAGCGCTTCACGGTCGTGCGCGCCGCCTCGTACTCGCTGGTGGCGACTTCGCTCAGGTAGTGCACGCCGCGATGAACGTTCGAGTTTTCTTCGCTGTAGTAGCGAACCAGGCGGTCGATCACCGCCTGCGGTTTCTGGGTGGTGGCTGCGTTGTCGAGATAGACGAGCTTCCGCCCGTGGACGCTGCGCGCCAGGATCGGGAAGTCGCGGCGGATGCTCTCGACGTCGTAGTCGGACCGCAGACCGCGGACCGCAGACCGCAGCGGCTGTGCTTCCGAGAGGCGGTCGGTGGTCGGCGATCGGTGCGCTGTGGTCTGCGGTCCGCGGTCTGCGGTCCGGGTGGTCATCGCTGTTCTCCCCCGCGGGGCATCTGCCGGGACATGGCCCGGCGGATCTGTTCGCGCACTGGTTCGAGCTTCATCCGGTCGACGATCTCGCTGGCGAACGCGTAGACCAGCATGTCCCGCGCCTCGCTTTCGCCGATGCCGCGCGAGCGCAGGTAGAAGAGCGGTTCCTCTTCGAGCTGCCCGATGGTCGAGCCGTGATTGCACTTCACGTCGTCGTTGGAGATCTCGAGCGTCGGTTTCGAATCGACGATCGCAGTATCGGAAAGGAGAAGGTTCTTGTTGTTCTGCCGCGACACGGTCTTCTGTGCGTCGGGGCGGACGATGATCCTGCCGTCGAAGATGCCGCGGGAGTTGCCGTCGAGAACGCCCTTGTAGAGCTCGATACTGTCGCAGTGCGGCACCACGTGATCGATCAGGGTGTGGTTGTCCACGTGCTGCGTTCCCGCCGTGATGAACAGGCCGTCGAGCACGAGCGAGGCTCCCTCGCCGGCCAGTGAGACCGACACGTCATTGCGCACCACGCCTCCGCCGATCGAGATCGACCGGGAGGTGACGCTGCTGGCCCGCTCCTGGTGGACGTGCACGGTCCCGATGTGGAAAGCCTCCAGCGATTCGGATTCGAGCTTGTAGTGGTCGACGACCGCACCGTCACCGGCCACGATCTCGGTCACGGCGTTGGTGAAGTACGAGCCGGAGCCCGCGTACGTCTCGACGACGGCGATCTGCGCGCCGCGGCCGGCGATCACGAGATTGCGCGGATACGACTGAAAGCCCGCCGATCCGACGAAGAGCAGGTGGACGAAGCCCTCCACCACGCCGGTCACCTCGACCACCGCTCCGTCCTCGGCGTTTGCGGTGTTCAGTGCCGTCATGGCGTGATTCGCATAATCGGCATAGCGGGCGAAGTGCTGTTCCAGAATCTCGAGCGGCGCTTCGCGCAGCGTCCAGATGCGGAGACCACGGTTCCTCGGTTCCTCGGGTTCCTCGGTTTCTGGGACGGCTCTGCCCGAGGAACCCCGAGGAACCCGAGGAACCGAGGAACCCGCGAACGTGCTCGCTTCGGGCGCATAGACGCCGTTCACGAATACGAGCTCGGCCAGCGCGCCGCGGAGAGTCCCCCCCGTGTAGGACAGGCTTTCCAGCCTGTCCTCCTCAGGACAGGCTGGAAAGCCTGTCCTACACGGAGCTTCGCGGAACGCGCCGGCCTCGAAGCGACTCTGCAGCGGCTGCAGGTTCGTGTACTGCCATTCCTCGAGGTGCGTGGTCGGCCAGCCCAGTTGCGCGAAGCGCTGCCCGGCCTGCTCGCGAATGCGCTGCAGGACCTCCGTGGCTGGCGCCGAGTTCACCGCTGCTTTCATCACGCGCCTGCGGCGACCTCCTGCTCGATCCACTCGTAGCCCTTCTGCTCGAGCTCTTCGGCCAGCTCCTTGCCACCGGACTTCACGATCCTCCCGTTCGCCAGCACGTGCACGAAATCGGGAATGAGGTAGCTGAGCAGCCGCTGGTAATGCGTGATGACGAGGACGGAGTGCTTCTCGCTGCGCAGGGCGTTGACGCCGCCTGCCACGATGCGCAGGGCGTCGATGTCGAGTCCAGAGTCAGTCTCGTCGAGGATGGCCAGCTTCGGGTCGAGCACGGCCATCTGGAAGATCTCGTTGCGCTTCTTCTCGCCGCCCGAGAACCCCTCGTTCACGGCTCGGTTCATGAAGGCTTCGTCGAGATCGACCACCTTCATCTTCTGACGCGCCAGCTGCAGGAACTCGAGCGCGTCGAGCTCTTCCTCTCCGCGGTGCTTGCGCACGGAGTTCAGCGCGGCCTTGAGGAAATAGATGTTGTTCACGCCCGGGATCTCGACAGGGTACTGCATGGCCAGGAACACGCCTTCGCGCGCCCGCTCCTCGACCGGCATCGAGAGAAGGTCCTTCCCCTCGTACGTAACCGATCCCGCGGTGACGGAGTAGCGCGGCCGTCCCGCCAGGACGTTGGCCAGCGTCGATTTTCCCGAGCCGTTCGGCCCCATGATGGCGTGCACTTCACCCGTGCCGACGCTGAGGGTCAGCCCGTGAAGGATTTCTTTGCCGTCGATGCCTGCGTGGAGGTTCTTGATTTCGAGCATTGATCTGAAGTGCTGAGTACTGAGTGCTGAGTACTGAGTGTCCGACTTGCCCACTCAGTACTCAGCACTCAGCACTCAGTACTGCCTTTCTTTATCCGACACTTCCCTCTAGTGACACGCTGAGCAGCTTCTGTGCTTCCACGGCAAACTCCATCGGCAGCTCGCGGAAGACCTCGCGGCAGAAGCCGTTGACGATCATGGACACGGCGTCTTCCGCAGAGATGCCCCGCTGCTGGCAGTAAAAGAGCTGGTCTTCGCCGATCTTCGAGGTCGAGGCCTCGTGCTCCATGCGCGCCGAAGGGTTGCGCACTTCGATGTACGGGAACGTGTGCGCGCCGCACTTGTCGCCTAACAGCAGCGAGTCGCATTGCGAGTAGTTGCGGGCGTCGACCGCCGACTTGAGGATCTTCACCGCGCCGCGGTAGGTCTGCTGCCCATGCCCGGCGGAGATTCCCTTCGACACGATCGTGGAGCGGGTGTTCTTCCCGATGTGGATCATCTTCGTGCCGGTGTCGGCCTGCTGGTAGTTGTTCGTCAGGGCCACGGAGTAGAACTCGCCGACCGAGTCGTCGCCCTGCAGGATGCAGCTCGGGTATTTCCACGTGATCGCCGAGCCGGTCTCGACCTGCGTCCAGGAGATCTTCGAGCCCTTGAAGGCCTTCCCGCGCTTGGTCACGAAGTTGTAGATCCCGCCCTTGCCTTCCTTGTCGCCGGGATACCAGTTCTGGACCGTCGAGTACTTGATGGTCGCGCCGTCCAGCGCCACCAGCTCGACGACCGCCGCATGCAGCTGGTTCTCGTCGCGCATCGGCGCGGTGCAGCCCTCCAGGTAGCTGACGTAGGCGCCTTCATCGGCGATGATCAGCGTCCGTTCGAACTGTCCGGTTCCCGCCGTGTTGATGCGGAAGTAGGTCGACAGCTCCATCGGACAGCGGACGCCCTTCGGGATGTAGCAGAACGAGCCGTCGCTGAAGACGGCGCTGTTGAGCGTCGCGAAAAAGTTGTCGGTGTACGGAACGACGCTGCCGAGGTATTTGCGCACCAGATCCGGATGTTCGCGCACCGCCTCGGAGAACGAGCAGAAGATGATGCCGAGCTTCGCCAGCTCGACCCGGAATGTCGTGGCCACCGAGACGCTGTCGAACACCGCGTCGACCGCCACACCGCTGAGGCGCTTCTGCTCTTCGAGCGAGATACCGAGCTTTTCGAATGTCCGGCGCAGCTCGGGATCCACTTCGTCGAGCGAATTGAGCGCCCTCTTCTGTTTCGGCGCCGAGTAGTAGCGGCTGGCCTGGTAGTCGATCGGCGGATAGTGGACGTTGGCCCAGGTGGGTTCCTTCATCGTCAGCCACTGCCGGAAGGATCGCAGCCGCCACTGCAGCAGCCATTCCGGCTCGTCCTTTTTCGCGGAGATGAGCCGGACGATGTCCTCGTTGAGGCCGGGAGGAGCGACATCGGATTCGATGTCGGTGACGAAGCCGTACTTGTACTCCTGGTTCGCAATCTGTTCGATGGTGTTGCTCATGGTCTTCTCAGCGCGTGCAGTGCTTCATCGCGACGCCTCTTCCGGGCGCGCTTCCAGTTTTCTCTTGTCAACGACGGTGACAGGCATGATGCCGTGCGCGAGATCGTCGAGCGTGACCTGCTCGAAGGCACCCTTGATGGCGCGATTGATCCCGAACATGAAGCGGCGCGACGGGCAGGCGACGCGGATGGCGCAGACGGCGTGCCCCGCCGGGTCGGTGGTCTCGCACTCGACGAGATCCCAGGGACCCTCCAGCACTTCGATCAGGTCGCCAAGGGTGACGCGGTTCGCGTCATCGTCGAACGAATACCCACCGCCGATCCCCCGGTGGGAATGGATGAGCCCGCCCTGATTGAGCGCCTTCAGGACTTTCGTGACCATCGGAATCGGCAGGTGGTAGAACTCCGCGATTTCGCGTGCAGCCACGACCTGCCCGCGGTGCCGCGAGAGGTAAACGGTGGCAAGAAGGCCGTAATCGGTGAGGCGGGAGATCTTGAGCATCGGGCGTCACCCAGTCGAGGGGTCAAAACAGTACCACTGCGGTACGGTTTATACAACCGCGCGGGCGGGCGGGTTTGTTCCTCGTGGTCGGAGCGTTCCGTACGGGGCGCGGAGGGGCTGTGGGGTACGCGGTCACCGGGTCACCAGGTCGCCGGGTCTCGAGGTCGCGAGGTCGGATCCACCCGGTGACCTGGTGACCCGGTGACCCGATGTCCCGCCGCTGGAACATGCGACCCTCCCTCCCCGTTCTACACCCGCGAAAAGGAGAGTTGCCGAATGCGAAATCTCGCTGCAGTGGCGATCGCGTCGATGCTCTTCGGGAGCGTGGCAAGCGCTCAGATGAAGGTTCCACAGGCGCCGCAGAGCGGCTCGCCGGTGGTCATACAGCCTGCCCTGCAGACGCAGACTGAACCTTCACTCGAGTCCGCACGCCGCATCCCGCGAGCCGAAGCGATCAAGCTGGTCAAGGAGAAGAAAGCCATTTTCGTCGACGTCCGGCCCAAAGAGTCTTACGACGCCGGGCACATCAAGGGAGCGATCAGTATCCCGTTGAGCGAGCTCATCGCGCGGTTGCGTGAACTGCCGCCGAAGAAGTTCATCATCACCTACTGTGCCTGACTGCAGGAACACACGAGCGCCCGTGCGGTGCTCGACCTCAACGCTCATGGAATCAAGAACACGGCCGCCCTGCTCGGCGGGTGGAACGGCTGGGTGGAAGCCAAAGAGCCGATCGAAACGACCCCGGCCAAAAAGTAAAGAATTCGAACTTCAATTTCCTCTGAAGCCCGGCGCAAGCCGGGCTTTTTCTTCAGTCCTGAGTGCTGAGTCCTGAGTCCTGAATGGATTGGACCTGGCTCGGCATCAACTGAAGTGACAGCCGCATTGCCCACCTGATTCGGCGCCGCATAGAATCCGGGCCATGTTCAAGATTGTCGAGCTCTTCGCACGCGAAATCCTCGATTCACGCGGCAATCCCACCATCGAAGTCGACTGCCTCCTCGACGCCGGCGCCTCCGGCCGCGCCGCCGTTCCCTCGGGCGCTTCGACCGGCTCGCGCGAGGCCCTCGAGCTCCGCGACGGCGACAAGAAGCGTTTCCTCGGCAAGGGCGTGACCCAGGCCGTCGACAACGTCAACGCCAAGATCGCCTCCGCGGTCGAGGGGATGGACGCCCGCGAGCAGGTCATGATCGATCTGGTGATGAATCAGCTCGACGGCACCGAGAACAAGTCGAAGCTCGGCGCCAACGCCACACTGGGCGTGTCTCTCGCCGTCGCCCGCGCTGCGGCGGAAGCGGCCGGCCTGCCGCTCTTCCTCTATCTGGGCGGCTCCGGAGCGCGCACGCTGCCGGTTCCGATGATGAACGTCGTCAATGGCGGCGCGCATGCGGACAACAACCTCGACATACAGGAGTTCATGATCATCCCGGCCGGCTTCGACTCTTTCAGCGATGCGCTGCGAGCCGGCGTGGAGACGTTCCACAGCCTCAAGGCAACGCTGCACGACAAGAAGCTGGCCACGTCGGTCGGAGACGAAGGCGGATTCGCTCCCAATCTGAAGTCGAACGCCGAGGCGCTCGATCTGATCGTCACGGCGATCGAAAAGGCCGGCTACAAGGCGGGCGAGCAGATCTTTCTCGGCCTCGATCCGGCAGCCTCCGAATTCTACAAAGGCGGCAAGTACGACCTCGAAGGCGAAGGGCGGAAGCTCTCCAGCGCGGAGATGATCGAGTATTACCAGGGCCTGAAGAAGAAGTACCCGATCATCTCGATCGAGGATGGCATGGCCGAGGAAGACTGGGATGGTTGGGAAGCGCAGACGAAGGCGATGGGGTCGACGACGCAGCTCGTCGGCGACGACATCTTCGTGACCAACCCGGAGATCTTTGCGAAGGGCATCGAGCGCGGGATCGCCAACGCGATTCTCATCAAGCTGAATCAGATCGGCACGCTCACCGAGACGCTGCAGACGATCGAGATGGCGAAGCGGGCCGGATACCGATCGGTGATCTCTCATCGTTCCGGCGAGACCGAAGACTCGACGATCGCCGATCTGGCCGTGGCCACCAACGTCGGCCAGATCAAGACCGGCTCCGCATCGCGCAGCGACCGCATCGCGAAGTACAACCAGCTGCTGCGGATCGAAGAGGAGCTCGGCGATGCCGCGCTGTTCGCCGGGAAGGGGATCTTCCGGACGCTGTAACGCCCCGTCATCCTGAGCCGGCGGTGTCGTCGTGTCATTCTGAGCCGGCGTCGCCGCGGGGAAGGAGGGCGGCGGAGCGGCGAAGCGCGGCGAAGAATCCCCCGAATGTCTCGCGATGATCGTGCCCCCGCCCGGCCGGACAGAAGGGCAGGGGTCCTTCGCCGCGCTTTGCCGCTCCACCCGACCACCACCCCCGCGGCGCCGCCGGCTCAGGATGACACGGGGGGGCCGCGCCCATTTGACATGGACTACCAATCGTCAATACATTGACGACATGCCCGAGCGCGATCTGGTGGCCGGCGTGGTTCAGCTGGCGAACCTTCTGACCCGGAAGCTCGCCCCGGTGTTCGAGCGGGCGGGCGTCACTCCTCAGCAGTGGGCGGTGCTCTCGGTGATCGGTGAATCGGCGGCGCCGATGTCGCTGGCCGGCGTGGCGCGGGTGATGCTGGTCTCGAAACAGAACATGACCGGAATGATCGCCCGGCTGGAGCAGCTGGGACTGACCGAACGCGGCGGCGATCCGAACGACCTCCGCTCCTCGCGCGTGCAGCTGACCCGGCGCGGACGGTCGGTCGTCGAAAAACTGCTCCCTGCTTACGAGCAATGGCTGGAGTCGATCGGTCGCGGCGAGCTCTCGCATCGCGATCTGCAGAGCCTGGCCCGCAGCGTCAATCGGCTCATCGACGCCATCGAAGCAGACGAGGATTGACTCACGCGGTCGCCGCGCTCTCGCTCCTCCCGACCACCACGCGGTTTCTCCCCTCGTGTTTCGCCGTGTAAAGCCTCTCGTCTGCGGCGTGGAAGAGCGCATCCGGATTCCGTCCGTCTTCCGGGAACATGGCCGCGCCGATGCTCACGGTCACGAACGATCCGTCCGGCGGCGCCGGCAGCGACTCGATGCCGGCGCGGACGCGCTCGGCAACCGCGGCCGCTGAGACGGCGTCGGCCTCCGGAAGAATGACGGCAAACTCCTCGCCGCCGTAGCGGGCCGCGAAATCGGGCGTGCGGATGTTCTCCCGGATCGCGGCCGCCACCCGCTGCAGGGCGTCGTTTCCGGCGAGGTGACCGAAGGTGTCGTTGTATTTCTTGAAGTGATCGAGATCGAGCACCAGCACGCCGAAGGGCGCCGGATAGCGTGCCCCGCGGCTGATCTCCCCGTCGATGCGCTCGCGGAAGGCGCGAAAGTTCGGCAGGCCGGTGAGGTCGTCGGTGCGGGCGTGGTCGCGGAGCTTGTCGCGCATCTCCGCAACCGCTTTGCCGAGGTTCGAGATCTCCAGATCCCCACGCACCGGCACCTCGGCGTTGACGTCACCCCTGGCAATGCGGTCAGCCGCTCGCGAAAGCTCCTCGATCGGTTGCACCACCTTCCGCAACGTGGTCTGCACTGCCGCAAAACTGAGAATGACGACGATCCAGGCCACGGCCAACCCGATCACCATCATGTCCGGCGCGTCGCGCTCGAGCTCCGGGATGGTCTGCGCGACGATCGCCTTCCGCTGCCCGGACAGTGCCGCAGCCTCGAGCACGACGGCGTTGGAAGTCGCGTCGACATCCTCGGTGCGAGGATGCGGCTCGGCGACCACCTCCGCGAAGGCGCGTATCTTCGCCCGCAGCGGCCCCGTGTCAAGCGACGCGAGCGCCTTGTCGTCGACCACCTGCTCGACCACCCGGTAATCGCCGGCGCTCTTGTGCGGAAGCTGCGCACGAAACGCGTTCTGCTGCTCGATGAGCTTGTCCAGCGAGGCGGTGGCGTTCGTCTCCACCCCGATCAGCCGGCTCCACCGGTCCTGCGAGCGTCCAGCCCACCAGCTGAGGCCAAGAGTGATGGCGAACAGCACGAGTGCGAAGGCGCCCGTCAGCAGGAGCACGCGGGTGCGGAGATGCGTGCGACGCGGCATGCAGACAGGATAAGACAAGTGCTGAGTCCTGAGTGCTGAGTCCTGAGTGCTGAGTCCTGAGTGCTGAGTCCTGAGTGCTGAGTCCTGAGTGCTGAGTGCTGAGTGCTGAGCGCTGAGCGCCGAGGCGGCGGAGCCGCCGAAAGAATTTAGCGGCGGCCGTCAGGCCGCCGGAGGGTCGGTCGTGTGAGCGTAAGAGGGCGCGAAGCGCCCGGCAGAAAACTGGGGAGAAACACAAGGATCTGTCGCACGCTTTGCGCGCTCGGACGCTGCGTCGGCTGATCCGACGGCGGCCTGACGGCCGCCGCTAAATTCTTTCGGCGGCTCCGCCGCCTCAGCACTCGCCCACTCAGGACTCAGGACTCAGCACTAGAATCGCGACGATGGTCGACCTCCGTTCGATCTATCTCGAGACGCTCGAGCGCTGCGCCTCGCAGCGCCTGGTCCGATCGGTCATCAGGCCGGGCATGCCGCGCAACGTGGTGGCGATCGGCAAATGCGCCGGATCGCTTCTCGACGGTGTTGCCGCGGTTCACGAGATCGCCGACGCTTTCGTCGCCGTTCCGCACGGCTATCGGGAACCGACCACGAAATGCGAGCTCGCCGTCGGCGGGCATCCCGACTTCACCCCGGCAAGCTTCGCCGCGGGCCGGAAGCTGACCGAGTTCGTCGAAGCGCGCGAAGATCTGCTCTGCCTCGTCTCCGGCGGCGGGTCGGCCTGCGTCGAGGTTCCCCTTCAGCCGTGTTTCAAGGAATCCGATCTCGTGGCGACGAACGCGCGGCTGACCGCCAGCGGGATTCCGATCGGTCAGATCAACATCGTCCGCAAGCACCTTTCGGCGATCAAGGGAGGCCGGCTTGCTGCAGGCGCACGCGGCCGCGTCGTCACGCTCGTCTATTCCGACGTTTCGGTCGGAGCGATGCGTGACGTCGCTTCGGGTCCGACTCTCGCCGACCCCAGCACGAACGGCGACGCGGCCGCGATTCTCGACCGCGTTGGCGGATGCGATGCGGTCGCCGCGATCCTGCGACAGAAGGACGTGCCCGAAACGATCAAGCGGCACGTCAGCGCGGAGACGATCCTCATCGCCGACAACGACACGCTCACCGCGGCGGCAGCCGACATCGCCACCGAACGCGGTCTGCGCGCCATCCGCTGGCCGAGCCAGATCGAGTCGGACGTCTCAGAGGCCGCCACCGCCCTGGTCCGGCGCGCCGCCGATCTGCGGGAGACGGAGTTGCTCATAGCCGGCGGCGAACCGACCGTCGTCCGCCTCGGCCGGGGACGGGGCGGACGCTGCAGCGAGCTGGCCCTGCGGTTCGCAGCCGCCGCCGCGGCCGCACACCTGTCCGGTCTGTCGGCGCTGTTCGGCAGCAGCGACGGAGCGGACGGCAACAGCGGTGCTGCCGGCATCGAATTCGACGCCATTCCCGAGGAGGTCGACCGGGCGGCGGTCGAAAAGGCTCTGCGGGATTCCGACTCGTTCCCGCTCGCAGCCGGACTCGGCCGAGCGATTATGATTCCCCCCGCCGGCAACAATCTGCGTGATCTGTTTCTGCTGGCTCGTAGTTAGCACGCGGGAACAGCGCAGTTCGCCATCACGGGCTCTTGGTTGTTGGCTCTTGGCTCTTGGGATGGCCGGGGTTGCCCAAGAGCCAAGAGCCAACAGCCAGGAGCCAACTTCGAGGAAATGGACGAAAGGCCGATCGACAGTGCGCCGGAGCATCCGCACGAGGGGCATCATCGCTCCGCGCGCGAGCGGCAGCGCCGTGGCCCGATGTGGGGCTGCCTGAGGACCATCGTCATCGGCAGCATCGCCCTCTTCGCGCTGCTGATCGTCATCATCGGCGGCGGTTACGTCTATCTCGGATCGGCCAGTTTTGCCGATCTGGTCCGGCTGCGGATCCAGAAGACCCTGGAGAGCCGGCTGGGGCGGGCGGTGTCGATCGGCAGCGTGCAGATCGTCACCTCGCGGCCGCAGCACGTGATCATCAACGACCTGCGCATCGCCAATGCACCGGGTGCAGTGAACCGGTATTTCGCGACGGTGCGGCAGGTGGAGATCACCGGCGGGGTGGAGTCGTTCTGGGGACGCAACATCACCGTCAGCCGCGTCGACATCCGCGACCCGCGCCTGAATTTCGAGATCTATCCGGCGGGCTCGAAGCTCGTGCACAACTTCCCGCACTGGAACCCCGGCCCGAAGAGCCGCTTCGAGATGGTCCACCTCACCATCGGCCGCCTCTTCGTCACGAGCGGGACGATGGACTTCCTCGACCGTCGTCACGACATTGCCGCGACGGCGATGGACCTGGCCTCGGAGATCGACGTCGCGGCGAAAGGCGAAGTGTACGAAGGCATCGCCAACAGCCCGCGCATGACCGTGCGCATCCAGGACTACGTGCCGTTCGATGTCGACCTGCGCGGCGGCTTCCGCTACATGCCCGGTGCGCTGGCGCTCAAGTCCATCGCCATGCACGGCCGGGGCATCGAAGCCTATGTGGCGGGGAGGGTCGCGCCTCTCAGCGAAGGCATCTACACGCTGAACGTGCGCTCGAACGTCGCGTTGGACCGCGTCCGCGAGATTTTCCGGGTCAACCGCGTCCTGCAGGGCAATTTCATTCTCGACTCCGTTCTGCACGGAAACGGCGGCGCGTTCTCGCTCACCGGGGCATGGGCGTCGCCGAAGATCAGAGCCGACGTCTACGACCTGACCGCGGCAAAGGGAAGGCTCGACGTCAACGGCGACCGCACCATCGTCGAGGTGAACACCGCCAGATACGGCGGAGGCACGATCTCCGCGCACTACGTCCTGCCGCAGTACTCCGAGCCCTATCCGATGTCGGTGGACCTCAGGTACAACGGCGTCTCGCTCGAGAAGCTATTCACCGACTGGGGCGTCAAGGACACTGGGCTGCGCGGCGGAGCCACGGGGCGGCTGGCCTATCACTGGAGCAAGGACAAGATCCTCGAAGGTGCCGGACGTGGGAGCGCCACGCTTTCGCGGACGACGACGGCGTTCTCCAATGCGAAGTACCCGATTCCGCTCGGAGGATCGGCGGACTTCGCTCTCGACAACGGCGTGGTCAGGTTCAGCCGGGCGTCGTTGACGACGGCGGCAACGTCCGTCGACTTCACCGGTTCGCTGCGCATCGAGGACGTCTACACCGACCTGGCCCTCCGCATTCACAGCGGCGATTTTTCCGAGCTCGACCGCCTCGGATTCAACTTCGCGCGGTCTGCGGGAAAGAACAAGTACGAGCTGCTCGGGTTAGGCGGGGCAGGCGACATCACCGGCACGGTGAAGGGAAAGCTCAAGACGCCGCAGGTCGCCGCGCACATCGCAGGCACAGCCACGAAATACAACGACGCCCTGCTGGGCGACTCCGACATCGACCTCCGCTACGATGGTGTCAGGGGCCTGCTGACGTTCGATCGCGCGCTCTTCCGCGAGAGCGGCGGCCATCTGACCATGACCGGCACGATCGAGTTCCCGGACCGGGGGCCCTCGCCTCGATTCGACCTGGCGGTGGATGCAACCGGCTATCCTGTCGATCGCGCCGTCGCCGTGGTGACACTCCCGTTCAAAGGCATCCGCGGAGCGGGCACCGGACACATGGTCATCACCGGCACGCCCGATCAGGGGCGGGTCACGTTCGGGGGACTGACGATCGCGCAGGGGGCCTCCCAGCTCAAGCTCAACGGCGACATCTCCTGGTTCCCGGGGAAAGGCACCTCGCGGTTCAATCTCGACATCGCCGCGCGCGATTTTCCCGTCGCCGACATCGTCACCTTCCTCGACCTCGGCACGGTGCCGGTGACCGGCCAGCTCACCGGCACGCTCCATCTCGAAGGGACGAAGACGAACCCCCAGGGCGCCGGCGCGATCACCGTTCGCAACGGCACGATCTACGGCGAGCCGGTCACGCAGGCCACGGCGGACATCGCCTTCACGCAGGGCAAGCTTCGGGCGACGAACGTGAAGGTCACGGCACCGGCGGGGAACATCACCGGTGAGGCGGAGCTGGACCTCAACCAGAACAACTTCAGCTACACGATCCAGTCGAGCTCGATCGACCTGTCGAAGGTCAAGCTCCTGCAGTCGCTGGCCGGCCTGTTAGGCGGCAAAGTCACCATCACGTCGAGCGGCGCCGGGACGTTCAACCAGCCGGAGCTCGTCCTCTCCGCGACGCTCACGGACGCCACGCTTCGCGGCCTCGCTCTTCCGGCCGGCACTCCACCACCTCAGCTCTACGTCGCCATCCGCAACGGACAGCTGATCGTCCGCGGTTCCATCGCAGACATCGTGACGGTCGACGGCAACGGTACGATCGGCGCGAATCTCTCGGTCAATGGCCTGGTCAGGATCGTCGTCGGCGACGTGGCGCGTTTCGCGGCCCTCTTCCCCTCCACGGCGACGCTGTCGGTTTCCGGGAAGCTCGAAACCGACCTTCAGCTCGGCGGCACGCTGTCCTCCATCGAAGGGATTCGCATCGACGGCACGGTTCCGGTCCTCGACATCTACCTCTCCGACCACGAGTTCACGCCCGCCCGCTCCATTCGCTTCGGCCTGCGCGGCGGCCGCCTCACCATCGACGATTTCCAGCTGCAGCATCCCGGCGCCTCGTTTTCGCTGGCCGGCTCCGCGGACCTCGTCGGCGCGAAACAGCTGAACCTCACCCTGAAGGGCAACGTGGAAGCAGCGCTGGCGCAGCTGTTCGTGACCGGGCTGCGTGCCGACGGCCAGGTCGACGTGGCGGCCGCTCTCGGCGGGACCCTGGCTGCGCCGCGGATCACCGGCACGGCGGAAATCGAGAACGCTCAGTTCCGCTTCCCCGGATTCCCACAGATCATCGACCAGGTCACCGGCACGATCCGTTTCGAGGGCGAGCGCATAAGGATCGAGGCTCTTCACGCCACGGTCGGCGGCGGCGAAGTCACCGCCGGGGGCGAGATCGCAGTCAACGGCATCAAGCCGCAGAACGTGAATCTCCGTCTCGAGGGAAAGGACGTGACTCTGCGGTATTTCGAAGGGCTGTCCATTGCCGGCACCTTCGGCCTGACCCTGCAGGGCGACCTCGAGCGCATGCGCCTCCAGGGCAGCGTGACCGTGAACCGTGCCCTGTACAGCCGCGATTTCGACTTCGGAACGGCGCTGCTCAACGTCGTCCTGGCACGCCGGACCATCATTCCCGTGGTCGGCGCGAGCTGGCAGGACAAGGTCAGCCTCCAGGTCCACATCGACGCTCGGGACACCCTGGCCATCCGAAACAACATCGCCGACGTCACCGGCTCCGGAAACCTGGACGTGCGGGGAACTCTGGCCAACCCGACGGTCATCGGCACGGTGACACTCGACGAAGGCGGCCGCGTGCGCCTGCAGAGTGTCGACTACCACGTCATCAGCGGCTCGATCAGTTTTCAGAATCCGTTCCGCATCGATCCGTATTTCGACATCACCCTGGAAGGACGCGTGTCGAGCGTCGGGTATTCGGAATTCGACCGGGGCGGCCCGATCGACGTGACCATCAACCTCACCGGCACGATCGACCGCTTCACTCCCTCGATCACCAGTGATCCGCCGGCCAGCGACATCACCCTCTTTTCGCTTCTCGGCCTCGGCGCTCTGGCCGGCCGCACCACCGGCGGCACCGTTCAGGCAACGCCCAATACCGGGGTCCTCGGTGTCGGCCAGTCCATCCTGGCTCAGAGCCTTCTGCGCGCGATCCCGTTCGCCAGCGCGTTCAGCTACGACCCTGGCTATCTCGATGTCACCGACGATCCCGGGCCTAAGGTCACGTTCCAGCGCCAGATCTCGAGCAACCTCCGCGTTCTGGTGATCTACAACCTCAAGACCTCGCTCACCCGGAGCCTTCTGGAGTGGCAGGTAAGTCCCGACTGGACGCTGCAGTTCACCCAGGACGAGATTCGCAAGGAGTACCGCGTCGAGGCGCGCTTCCGCAGGCGTTACGAAGGACACTGGACCTGGGGTGGCCACGGGCGGCCCGTGACCATGTCGGCTTCGATCGGCAGGCTGGCCGGCGCCAGAGCCACCCAGCAGTCGCCGGCGGCGACGCCCGCGCCGATGGGCACCGGGCCGATGGTCACGCGCATTGCCTACCGCGCCGACGCGGCGTTCGACACGTCGGTACTCAAGCAGTACATCGCCGTGAAAATCGGGCAACCGCTTTCCAGACGCGCGGTGCAGGCCTCGATCAAGAGCATCTTCGCCACCGGCGACTTCCGCGACATCCAGGTTGAGACCACTCCCGACGGGCCCGGTGTGGCAGTCACGTTCGTGCTGTCGCTCAATTACCGCATCGCGGAGATCCACTTCGACGGCATCTCCGGCTCACTGAAGGACCGTGCCGATCACGACCTGACCGTGCACATCGGCGACGTCCTCTCCCTCAACGCCATCGACCGCAGTGCCACGGCCGTGCAGCAGGGACTCAACGACATCGGCTACCTGGAAGCCTCGGTCGACCCGGAGACACAGTTCGAGCGCGCGCACAGCCGGGCCGTCATCATCTTCCACGTCACCGCCGGGCCGCAGGCGAAGATCGGGACGGTCCTCGTCGCCGGCAATGTCGCGCCATTCACTCCCGCCACGCTGATCCAGCAGATGCGCCGCGGTCCCGGCAAGACGTTCAACCGACAGCAGGCGCGCGCGGATGCTTACCTGATGCGGCGTTTCATGCTCCGCCGCGATTACCGGAAGGCCGAAGTTCGCTACCTCGGCGACACGTACGAGAAAGCCACTGCCACCGTGGCCCTCCGCTACAGCGCGATCTCCGGACCGAAGGTGCGTGTCGAGGTCGTCGGTGTGCCGCGGCACGCCGTCCGCGGCGTTCTGCCGTTCTCGCGCAACCAGGCCTACAGCGAGGACGCCATCGAAGCGGCTGCGCAGAACATCATCACGCTCTATCAACAGCGCGGTTACTACAACGTGGCCGTCGACACCGAAGGACGACTCCAGCCGGACGACACCTGGGTGACCACTTTCAACGTCAAGCCGGGGGAACACTTCCGGCTGACCGCGGTCAACTTCACGGGGAACACGAAGATTGCAGCCAGGAAACTGCGCCAGGTCGTCACCACCGCACCGCAGGGAGGTATCCGCTCGTTCTTCGCGGGGTTGTTCCACCGCGGCGGGGTCACGCAGGCCCAACTGACCAGCGATCAGGATGCCATCCAGTCGCTGTACCGGCTCGAGGGGTTCTCCGAGGCCACCGTCGCCACGTCGGTGGTGAGCACGAACGCCGCGGCCGGCACCATGACGGTGACCTTCCCGATCACCGAAGGGCCGCAGACGATGGTCGCCAGCCTGAAGATCGAAGGGAATGAACAGGTCCCGGCGCGCGACCTTCCGGCGCTGCAGCTCGAGGCCGGCCATCCGTTCAATCCGCAACTGCTGCGGACGGACATCGTCAACCTGCAGAGCTACTACGCAGACCGCGGCAATGCCGAGGTTCAGATCACGCCGCGCATGGACATCTCGGACGACAAGACGAACGCAAACGTAACGTACGTCATCGCCGAGGGGCCGAAGATCAAGATCGATGACGTCATCGTTCGCGGCAATACCTACACGAAATCGAGCGTGGTGCTGCGCGAGGCAGAGCTGAAGAAAGGGAAGCCGTTCTCCTACTCCTCGCTGCTCGAAGCGCAGCGGAATCTCTACGGGCTCGGCATCTTCCAGCGAGCGGAGGTGCAGCCCGAGCAGGCCGGCACGGCCGTGGACGAGCGCAATGTGGTCCTGCAGGTGGAGGAAGGAAAAGACCTCACTGTCTCCGGTTCCCTCGGTGCCGCCAAACAGACGGGAGTCGGCAATGCGCTCGTAGGCTCCGTATCTCTGGCCAACCGCAACCTCTTCGGCACCGGACGCTTCCTCGGAATGGATCTCGTGGGAAGCAACAACGGCCAGCGGCGAGAGGCCTTCCTCACCTATCGCGAACCGTTCATCGGTCCTTACAACGTGCCGGTTCAGATTTCGATCTTCAAGAGCGACGAGCAGCGGACGAGTGCGCACATCGTCCAGCGCGGCCTTTCCATCGAGGCGACCAAGATCACCCGCTTCGAGACCCGATGGTCGCTCCGATACGAATACCGCATCGCCGACTGCAAGATCGAAAATCCCGGTGACCTTTGTTCGCAGGTCGCCCAGGCGCTCATCCCCGGGATCGATCGCAGTATCTCCGACGTCAGCATCGCCGACATCACGCCGACGTTCTTCTGGGACAAGCGCGACGATCCCATCGATCCGCACCGCGGCTTCTTCACCAGCGCCTCGGTCGAATACGCGTTCCACGCGTTCGCCGCGCATGCCCAGTTCTTCAAGGAATACGCGCAGGCGTCGTACTACCTGCCCCTCAGCGCGCGCACGGTTTTCGCAGTCTCGTCGCGCCTCGGGCTGATCCAGGCACTCGGATCGACCGCCTCGGACAACTGCGGCGAGTCCTGCATACCCCTCACCGAGCGTTTCACCGGAGGGGGCGAGTCTTCGCACCGCGCCTACTCGCTCGACCTCCTCGGCGATCTCTGCTCAGAGGAAAACAATCCCGGACCGGGATGCCGGTCGACTCTCGTGCGTTTGGTCAACCCGGACGGCTCGCCCGGCAACGTCGCCGCGATCGGCGGACGCGGCCTGTTCATCACGAATCTCGAGCTGCGCTTCCCGATCTTTGCCAGCGTGGGCGGCGCGCTGTTCACCGACATTGGAAACGTGTTCGCCGACAGCACCATCCAGTTGAACAACCTGCGCTATGGCGTCGGCGCCGGCATCCGCTATCTGTCACCGGTCGGCCCGCTGCGCTTCGACATCGGCTACAAGCTTCATCGGGAACCCCAGTACGAGAAGCCCTTCGCGTACTTCATCACGCTGGGTTACGCGTTCTGACCTGGCCCAACATCATCTTGAACCGCGAAGCGCGCCCCCGTCACTCTGAGCCGGCGGAACCGCGGGTGCGGTGGATGGGCGGGAGCGGTGGAGCGCGGCGAAGAGTCTCTTACCGGGACGATTGACAGGTGTGAGACTCTTCGCCGCGCTACGCCGCTCCACCACCCGCCCTTCCCCGCGGCTACGCCGGCTCAGAGTGACGGAGCCGCGATCATTCGATCAATTGAAGTGCCACGAAAACGTGTGGGAGAATCGCCGGCACACAACCATGGCAAGCGGAAGGTTCGCTGACTTCTGGCCAGACTATGTGCGGGCCCACTCCCGCCCGAAGACGCGTGCGCTCCACGCCACTGGCTCGACGCTGGCCGTGCTGTCGCTGATCCTGGCACTGTCGATCAATCTCTGGGTCCTCGTGCTCGTCCCCATCACCGGCTACGGCTTCGCCTGGTACTCGCACTTCTTCGTCGAGCACAACAGGCCCGCCACGTTCGGCCATCCCTTCTATTCACTCTTCGCTGACTACCGCATGGTGTTCCTGATGATGGCCGGGAGGATGAGCGAAGAAGTGGCAAGATACATTCCCGCCGATTCGGCTCCGGTCGCGTTAGGCACCCATGCGTAGGGACGCGCAGCAGCGCGTCCGCAACCACGCGGTGGTGGTGGTGGCGGCAGAGAATACCCCTCAGTCATGAACGAGAGCGGCGGAGGCGCTGCTGCGCGTCCCTACATCCCGTGGGGCTTCAGCCGGCAGCGGGTAGCTGGAGACATCAGGACCTGATCCTGCATCCAGACCCCTGCCCGCTGCACGCCACCCGCTTCTGGTTATCATGCGCGGCCAAAAGGAGTCCTGCGATGGGGATGCTCGAGGGAAAGACCGGAATCGTGTTCGGGGTGGCGAACAAGCGCTCCATCGCCTGGGCCATCGCGCAGGCCCTGGCGCGGGAAGGGATGCGCCTGGCCTTCACCTTCCAGGGCGAACGGCTGAAGGGGAGCGTGGAGGAGCTGTCGTCGACGATTCCCGGCTCACTTCTCCTCCCGTGCGACGTGAGCAGCGATGCGGAGGTGGAGTCCGTGTTCGCCATGGTGGGCGAGAAGCTCGGACGGCTCGACGCCATGCTCCACTCGGTCGCCTTCGCGCCGCGCGAGGACCTCGAGAACGAGTTCGTGAAGACCTCCCGCGAAGGGTTCAAGACCGCCCACGACATTTCCGCCTACTCCCTGGTGGCGGTCACGCGCGCGGCGATGCCGCTGTTCCAGAAATCGGGCGGAGGCTCCGTCCTGGCTCTTACCTACTACGGAGCCGACAAAGCCGTCGAAGGCTACAACGTGATGGGGGTGGCCAAGGCCTCGCTCCAGGCGTCCGTTCGTTACCTCGCCGCCAACCTCGGGCCGAAGAACATCCGGGTGAACGCCCTCTCCGCGGGCCCGGTCAACACGCTCGCTGCGCGCGGGATCTCCGGCTTCACCAGCATGCTCAAACATCACGCCGAGAAGGCGCCGTTGCGCAGGAACATCACCCTCGAGGAGGTCGGCAACGCCGGCCTGTTCCTTCTTTCCCCGATGTCGTCGGGCATCACCGGCGAGATCATGTTCGTCGACTGCGGCTACAACATCGTGGGACTGTGAACTGAGCCAGCGCACAACGGGTTACGAGGTTGCGCGGTTACGCGGTGAGCGCATTACGGCCGGCCTGACAGGACGACATTCGGGCCGGGCTGCGGGCTGCCGCCGTTCTTCTCCAGGGTCACGACTACGTTCGTGATCGCCTTCGGCATGGTCGGCACGTTCACCGTCGCGTGTCCGTTCGTCACGCCGAACAGACCTCCGCTGGACGGTGAGCCGTCCGGGCCGTACAGCCACAGCTCGTAGTCGGCCTCTTTGCCGGTCGTTGGAAGCCCCGTGGTCACGAGCACGGCGTGCTCGACCGAAGGATCGACGAAGAGCCTGCCGCGCGCGGCACCCGCGGCCGGTGCGACCAGTGCGATCGTCTGCACATCGGGAGCGGAGATGACAGAGAGCTCGTCGGCGAGTTTCTCCTTCTGCTCCTTCAAGACGCTATTGGCGTTGGTGAGCTCCTTGATTTCGGCGCGCTCGCTTCGCGTCTGCTCACGCGCGACACGCATTCCTGCCTCGCGCCAGATCCACAACGCCAGGAAAAGAATGGCCAGGATGCCGAACCACCAGCCGAAGCCGCGGCCATCCGCAGCGGCTGGTTGCACTGCCGCGCTCAGACACTCGGGACAGCTCTCGACGTGCTCGCGAACCACCGCCTCCTCTTCGGGAGTCGCCGGTCCGCCTGCGGCGGCGATCGTCTGAAACTCGTCGTGGGTCATCGCTCGCGCCTAACGCTTCCGGGATTCGTCCTCGGATTCGGTGCGATCCGAAGGAAACTCGATGTCCGTCCTGACACCCAGCCGCGTCTTCGTGCGCCGTCCGGGAAAGCCGCTCGGCCGTCCCGCCGATTGCGAGTTGACCGAATGTCCGTTCACACCCCCGTCCCAGAAACCCTTGCCTCTTACGTTCTCTCGTGGATTGCCTGCCATGCTCTTGTCCCGCTCGCTGAAGTGTGGCGATTCTAGTGGCAACGGCCGCGCCGGCCAAGTGGCATCGGAATGGCACTTTCAGGACTGCGCAGGGGGAGACCCGAATGGTCGACAACGTCGTACCGATCAGCAACTTTCACCCGTATCAGCCGCCCGGTGTCACACCGCACGCTGAGCAACCCGAGCGGGGGTTGCCGGGAGTGCTCGAAAGACTCGGCGTGGAGCCGGCGCGCTTCCGCAATTTCAAGGAACGAGTCGGCAGCATGAACGGCCGCGACTGGCTCGCTCAGCTGAGGTCGTTCGCTCGCAGCAGGCCGGCCGTGATCCTGACCGGCATCGCCGTCGCCGTCATCGGTGCGCGCCTGATCCGCCGGCGGGTCATGTAGAGGAGATGTGGCACCGACAGCCCGTTCCTGTCTCTTCTCGGGGCCCGGCACAGACCAGAGCGTCTGCGCCACATCTATTGCGAGTGCGTCGAGTAGTCGATCGTCACCCGATTGCCCACGATCCTGCCCTGCAGCCTCACCCGCGCAGAGGCAGGCGGAACACCCTTGCTCGTGCTCTGTCCGCTCAACTGGAAACTGCAGCAGCCATTCCGCACGTATGTCCCGGTCATGGTCCCCTGCGCGTCCTCGCTCTGCACCTCACCGCCGGGTTTGGTG
Organism: Acidobacteriota bacterium; assembly: GCA_021781455.1. GTDB lineage: Bacteria > Acidobacteriota > Thermoanaerobaculia > Gp7-AA8 > Gp7-AA8 > JAJXWV01. The sequence continues at coordinate 264,273 of JAJXWV010000033.1, forward strand.
ACCATGCCGGCGGCGGCGAGCTCGGCGGCGCTCTCGGCGAGAGTGGCCGCCACGATGCGAGAGCGAAAACGCTGGGCCTCCTGCAACGACAGGGTCGAGTCGAGCAGCAGCAGCTCCATGAGCGCGAAATACAGCACGGCCAGCAGCAGCGCTGCGCCGAGCACGAATCCGCGCTGCCTACTGGTGCGCCCGCGGCTGGAGAATCTCATCGATGGCAAGCAGTCCTTTGGCGTCCGTCGCCTGCAGGCGGACCGAATCGGGGTGATCTTCGATCGGAAAGTCGGTGACCTGGAACTGCGGAACGCCACGGGCGGTCCATTCCGAAGTCTGCGCGCCGACGCTGAAGGCCCGGCGGTGCGCTTCGCCCTTGATGCTGAAGTCCCAGACGATGGTCTCGGCGAATCCGCTCTCCTGGAGCGAGTAGAGAATGAGGACCGTCGGCGATTGCGAGTACTTGTCGTAGGACTCGAGATAGTACGGGCTGGTGGCGTCCATGACGTCCCTGCGCACCCTCGCCACCACCGCGCTGCTCTCCGGACGCGAGAGAAAGTCGACCGGCAGGCGCGCTTCGTAGCCGTTCATCTGCGCCGTCATCAGCGCCATGATGTAGAGAAACACGCCGAAGAGCGTCAGCGACACGAGCACTTCCATCAGCGTGAAACCCGCCGCGCGCCGGCTCACCACAGGTTCGTTCCTCCCGTGTCCACACGCTTGATGGCCAGCGTGGCCACGCGCCGTCCGCCGCGCCAGCGCACCGTCATCACCACGTTCTTGACCGCCGGCGAGGCGGTCGTCACCGTCACCGACGTCGAGTACGGCAATAGAGGCTCGAGGATCGTGGTCTGGCTCATGAAGGAGGTCGGCGACGACTCCAGGTTCGCGAAGTCGATCCGCCGCCGCACCTCGGTCTCGTTGGCCAGGGCCTGCCACACGAGCGTCGTTTCGGTGGCCTGCTGAAGACGGCGCGTGCGCTCGACGAACACCGCCAGGGTGGTGGTGATGACCAACCCGAGGATGAGGAGCGCCACCAGGACTTCGACCAGAGTGAACCCGCGGCGGCGCATGGGGCCTTTCAGTCTATCCCGAGCGGCTCGGGCCCGCTGATCCCTCGCTCCGCTCGGGATAAAGCTTGGGACGCGCTAGACTTTCCCGCCCGTATGACCGCACGACCGATGAAACTCCGCTTCGCCCCCTCGCCGACCGGCTTCCTGCACGTCGGGGGCGCTCGCACGGCCATCTTCAATCTCCTCCACGCTCGGCGCCACGGAGGGCGGATGCTCCTGCGCATCGAGGACACCGACGTCGAGCGTTCGCGGCAGCGCCACGCCGAGCAGATCATCAGCTCGCTGCAGTGGCTCGGCGTCGACTGGGACGAGGGCCCCGTCTACCAGAGCGATCGCCTGGAGATCTATCGCGAGCGCGCCGAAGAGCTCGTGGCCGCCGGCAAGGCCTATCGCTGCTACTGCACCGTGGAGGAGCTCGAGGCCGATCGCCAGGCCGCCGAACACGCCGGCAAGGCCTATCGATATTCCGGCAAGTGCCGGGCGCTCACCGACACCGACCTCGACGCCCGCGCAGACATGCAGCACGTGGTGCGCTTCAAGGTCGAGCCGGGCGCGATCGAGTTCCACGACCTCATTCGCGGCGACGTCCATTTCGAGGCCGAGCTGATCGACGACTTCGTCCTTTTGCGATCCGACGGCCACCCGACCTATCACCTCTCGGTCGTCGTCGATGACATCGACATGGACATTACCACTGTGGCGCGCGGCGACGATCACCTGTCCAACACCCCCAAGCACATCCTGCTCTTCCGCGCCTTTCGGGCCGAGGTGCCGACATTCGCCCACCTTCCCCTGATCCTCGGCAGCGACAAGAAACGCCTGAGCAAGCGCAGCGGCGCCACGTCCGCCGAGGAGTATCGCGACATGGGCGTGCTGCCTGAGGCGCTGTTCAACTTTCTGGTCCTTCTCGGATGGGCGCCCGGCGGCGACCGCGAGCTGATCTCGTGCGAGGAGGCCGCGCGGATCTTCGACCTGCGCGACGTGAACAAATCGCCAGCCGTGTTCGACGTGGAGAAGCTCCTCTGGATGAACGGCCAGTACATGATGCGGCTGAGCGCGGAGGAGATTTACCGGCGCGTGACCCCGTTCCTCGGTGAGAATCCGCCGCCGCTGGAGACGCTGCGCGGCGTGATCGAGCTCAACAAGTCGCGAGCGCGGACGCTGAAGGACCTCGCCGAGGTCATGCATCCGTTCCTCGTCTCCGACGACTCGCTCGAATACCAGCCCGAGGCGGTGAAGAAGCACCTCAAGGGAGACGACATGGTGCCGCGCATGCGCGAGCTGCACGACGCGCTGGCGCGGGTGGAACCGTTCGACGTGGTCAGCACCGAGCAGGCCCTGCGTGCGCTGGCGGAGTCGAAGGGCCTCGGCGCCGGAAAATACATCCATCCCCTGCGCCTTGCCCTGACCGGCCGCGGAGCGTCTCCGCCGATCTTCGACGTGGCCGTCGCGTTAGGTCGGCAGCGCACGCTGGCGCGCCTGCAGCGGCTGATCGACTCGCTGCCGTCGCTCATGGCCAGTGCGAGTGTCCCGTCGTCCTGAGTGACGGCAGGGTTACCGCGCTTCTGCCGCAGTCTGACGGCGCAGGCGATCCATGATCGACACAGCGATCAGCCACACGGCGCAGACACCCACCATCAGCACCGTGAACCACTTGCCGTAGATCCCCACCGGAGAGAAGGGCTCGGTGGCGTTGTGGATCGCCTCGCTGCGCGGCCCGAGCATGTCCGCTTCGGAGAACTCGTGAATCGAGTAGAAGATGATCTGCGCCGTGAACAGCAGCAGGAACATGCCGGTGACCTGGAAAAACCGCTTCAGGTTGATGCGATGGCCGAAGTGCGCCCAGGCCCACGACATGGCCGCTGCGGCTCCGATGCCGAGCAGGCATCCCATGATGAAGTGCGGGTCGCGCACCTGCATGAGCATCAGCGCCGTCTCCATCCCCTCCCGCGTGACCATGAGCACGGTGAAGGCGAAGACTCCCAGGAACGAGAGAACGCGTGATGTGTTCGACGCGTAGTCGTCGAGCTTGCCCTCCATGTCGCTCTTCAGCGTGGCCGCCGTTCTCCACACGTGGATGACGAAGGTGGCCACGAGCACCGCCGCGACGATGCCGAGGATGCCTTCCCACATCGGCTGATTGACGGATCGCAGGAGCCATCCCAGGCCGAAGCTGGCCACGATGGAGACCCCGATGCCCCAGTAGACGCCGGGGCGCAGCCAGTCGCGGCCGGTCTTGCGGAGAAAGGCGAGGATGATCGCCACGGTCAAGAAGGCTTCGAAGCCTTCGCGAAAAATGATGATGAGGGCGCTGATCATGGAGTGAGGTTTCCTTGCTTCCTGCGGGCAGGCAAAGGTGCCGCCGTTCAGTTCATTTGCGCAGTTTCATGGCCCTGGCGGCGATCATCGTCACGCGATCGGGCGCTTCCGGCTCCTCGCCCTTGCGGCGGCAGGAGTCGCAGATGCCGAGGATCTGGAGGTTGTGGAACGTGGGACGGAACTTCTTCTTCTCGCAGATCTCCAGGGCGCGCTTCTCCAGGGGCTCGTCGAGGAACTCGATGACGCCGCCGCAGGTGGTGCAGACCAGATGGTCGTGATGGGAGTCGCCGCTGACGTGCTCGTAGTGGTAGTGGTCCTCGCCGAGGTGAACGCGGCGGACCAGTCCGGATTTCACCAGGAGCTCGAGGGTGCGGTAGACGGTGGCGCGGGAGATCTTGACCGACTTCTCCTTCATCTTGAAGAGGAGCTCGTCGGCCTCGAAATGGTAGTGGATGGAAAAGATCTCCCGGACCAGGGCGGCGCGCTCGGAGGTGAGCTTGAGGCCCTGATCCTGGAGGAAACCGTGGAAGTTGGTGATGGCGGATTCAGTGCGTGGCATGTTCAGTCCTGAGTGCTGAGTCCTGAGTGCTGAGTTACATCACTGGGGTGAACGCCGGCAGCGTGGAAGTTAATTGCGACTGAGTCTCAGACTCCGGCAAGAGATTACCGAACTGCGACGCCCGCCGTCAAGATCTTCGCCCATCGTAAGCTACAATCGCGACTTCGCCGCCTCCGCGGCGGCGCGGATCTCCGGCTGATGCGGGTCGATTGCCAGCGAACGGTTCCAGAAGTCGAGCGCCCGCGCGTAGTCGTTCTTCTTCGCGTAGAAGATCCCGATGTTGTTCAGCGCCAGCGTCGACGAGGGCTGCAGTCCGAGCGCACGTTCCAGCTCCGGCAGCCCCTCGGTGTACCTCTTCGAGGCGGCCAGCGCCGAACCGAGGTTCGCGGCGATCCAATACGACTGCGGGAACACTCCCTTCCCTTTGTAAAGCAGGTCGATTGCCCGTGAAGGCATGCCTCTCTCGCGGTAGAGAGCTGCGAAATCCACGAACCAGCGATCGGCATTCGGCAGGCCGTTGGCCACCGCCTGCATGAACGCCTCCTCGGCCGTTGCGTACTGCTGCCCCTCCATCAGAGCCATCGTCAGATTCAGGTACGGCGTCGGGCGGTGCGGATTGATCCGGATGGCCTCATTGAACGCGTCGATCGCCTCGTTCAGCTTTCCCTGTTTCCGCAGCGTCACGCCGAGGTCGTTGTAGTACGCGTACGAGCCCCACTGCTCCGGCGGAAGAGGCTTGACCGCGGCAGTCTGCTGGTCGGAGTCCTCCAGCACCGGCGCATTGTTCCGCGAAGGATCGTTCAGGTGGCCGATGGCCTGCAGCTCCGCCTGATAGAGCTTCGGTGCGATCGCCGCGGTCGCTGGCAGCGGCCGCAGGTTGATGAACTCCCCGTAGCTGACGACGTGGACCGACGTCACCGGAGTGATGTCGCGGAAGGCCCAGGCCGGCAGCTGTCCAGGCATTTCCGCGCTCTGCGGCAGTCCGAGGATTGCCAGCACTGACGGAGCGATGTCGTACACGGAGAGCGTGCGCGAGCCGTGGTCGTTCGAAGCGTGATTGCCGTAGGCGATGAAGATGCCGGGCCGCGAGTGGTCGGCCAGAGCGGCGCCGCCGTTCGGCATCCTGGTGGGCCGCGATTTACCCCAGAGGAATCCGTGTGCGGACATGATGATCACCGTCGTATCGGCGGGCAGGACTGTCATCCACTCGCCGATGAGCCGGTCGATCTCCGAGTAGTAATTCGCGACCGCCGGCCAGTAGCGGCGATAGCCGTCCTGGCTGACGCCGTCGCGATACGGCGGGTGAAAAGGCCCGAACAGGTGGTTGACGGCATCGGTGCCGTCATACGACATCATGAAGAGCAGCGGCTGCTGTTCGCGGTAGAAGTTGATGGCCACGCGGTGATCGCTCCACGTCTTGGCCAGGATGGCGCGGAAGATGTTCACCGGATCGCGGGGATTTTTCGCGTCGACGGCGGCCTGGTATTCGGCCGGCGTGATGTTGAGGAAGCGCCGCACCTGCTCGTATCCGACCGTCTGCAGTGGCACTTCCAGCTGGTGTGCTCGGGCAGCGGCGGACGGCGGGTAGATGGCGTCGGGGAGCAACTCCACCGGGGCGTCGAAGACGAACGAGCCCGCCGAGGTCGGCGGCCAGTCGGTCCACCAGTTCACCGTCATGGAGTGCCGGCCGAAGGCTTCCGCGATATCCCAGAGCGCGGGAGCATGCCGCGTCTGCGAGTCGACGGGAACGTTGCGGCGGTGGTCAACGAAGTCGATGACGCCGTGCCGGTCCGGCGACAGCCCCGTGGCCACCGTGGTCCACAGCATCGGCGAGACCGTGGGCTGAATGGTCTGCACGAACGCGGTGGTGCCGCCGCGTGAGAGGGCCTTCAGGTTCGGAAGGCGATCGTCGCTGGCAAGCTCGGAGATCAGGTCCCAATCGGCGCCGTCGATGGCGAAAATGGCCACGCGGCCGGCCACACCCCGCGCTCTGCGACGGAGCTCGGCGCGTTTCACGCGGAGCAGGGCGTCACGGTCCGCGTCCATGCGCGCAATCTCGAACGCGGTGACATTCAGCCCGCTGCGCGCCAGATACGCAGCCACGGTCCGCCGGAGAGGATCGCGCTGCTCGTTGAACTGCGAGGTCGGCGCGAGCAGCTCCTCGATCGAGACGTGCTGCGTGACCGCGTCGACAGCCTCGGCCACGCGGCGATCGAGCCACGTCCGCCATCCTTCGCTGACGAGAGTGCGCGCATCCGGAAGCCGCTGGCCCGGCGCGATGCTGAAGCGCAGCCGGTAATTGACCATGACCGGCACCTGGTCCTGAGAGAGTGTCCGGATGAAACCGTCGCGCTGGGCGAAGCCATTGCGCTTGTCGAACGCCAGCCGGTAGTACTCGTACGGCGGAAGAAAGGCCACGTGGGCACCGACGATGGCCACCGCGCCGGTGCGCTTGTTCACCCCGACGATCAGCTTGCGCGACGACGGCAGGTACAGCGACGCCACCAGATAGAGCAGGCCCGCCATGCAGGCGAGCAGGGCCAGGACGCGAAACCATCGTGAACGGAGCATGCGCACTCGTTATGCAGCGACCATGCAAACTGCAGACGCCCGTATCGTAGTGCTGAGTACTGAGTGCTGAGTACTGAGTGTTCGGTGTTCTTCGACGACTCAGTACTCAGCACCCAGTACTCAGCACTCGTTTCACTTCCGCCGCTTGATCAGCTGTTTGACTTCGTCGTTTCCGATCGGGCTCTGAGCGGAGATGATCACGGCAGCCGTTCCATCGCGGAAGGCCGGCATGGTGCAGCGAACGACCGCGGTGCCGTCGGCCGCGGTCTTTCCTCGAAAGACCACGCGAGGCGGCTCGATGGTGGAGATGACCCTGACCTCGATGGCCGCCGCGGCGATCGGCGACTGCGACAGGCTCTTGCGGGCGGCGACGCGCATCTCGACCGGTGATCCGGCGATGAAGTCGACCTGGTTCAACAGGGCCAGCTCGAGGTGCTCGCTCTCGGCCTCGGAGGCGAGATAATCGATGATCACCTGATCGAGCGTCTTCTCGTCCGCGCTGCCGCTGCCGTCGCCCGCTTCCTGAATTCTGATCACCGGCGACGGCGTGTCGCTCAGCGTTTCCGGCATCGGCCGCGGCACCGCTGCTTTCGTCGAGTCGGCCGGCTGGTCGAAGCGACCCCGCTTGATCGCCGCGATCATCGTGCGGTGCTGCTGCTCCATCAGCGCGCCGATCCATTTCTCGTCGACGCCGGTCTTGAGCTGCTCGCCGTAGGAGGTCTTCTTCGACGCCAGGATTTCGCCACCCACGTACACGAGCGACTCTATGTACGGATTCTGCAGGCCTTTATCCTCGGTCTGGATGTGGTAGACCTTTTCGCCGTGTTTGATGTCGGTATTGAAGCCGGTGATCACCGATAGGCTCCGAGCGCTCGTCCTGATTGGAGCGCAAGAGTTTAGCAAAACCGCGGATCTGGCGACGAGGCGTGGGTCACGAGGTCACGAGGTCACGAGGTCACGAGGTCACGAGGTCACGAGGTCACGAGGTCACGAGGTCACGAGGTCACGAGGTCACGAGGTCACGAGGTCACGAGGTCACGAGGTCACG